>NZ_JBEGHQ010000002.1:0-173500 GCF_040676285.1 Sphingobium sp. LMC3-1-1.1
CCATAGCGTCTGTGACCCACCCGATCCCTTCCCGAACTCGGACGTGAAACCAGTCTGCGCCGATGGTACTGTGGCTCAAGCCCCGGAAGAGTAGGGCGTCGCCAGGCATTATAGCTCGCGCTTCAATTCCCATCCACAATATGTGCGGCCTCCGCAGCGATCTCTAGTGTCGCGGGATGGAGCAGCCCGGTAGCTCGTCAGGCTCATAACCTGAAGGTCGTAGGTTCAAATCCTACTCCCGCAACCAGAGGCCGCAATCTTCTTCGCAGTTGGATCGCCATTCCGGTCAAACCCTCGAAACCATTAATTTCGGTCGAGGTTGGACATGGCCCATTTTCATTGCTGCAAGCTATTCTCAAACCCATTCCATTGACGCTGGCTTGCCGCAGATAGCGTGTACGGCCGGCTACCTGCGTGCTTCTTCAAGCCCGTAACGCTATCATCGAAATCTGTCGGCCATAATCGGGTTCTCCGCGGTGGCATGCACGGCGATAGCTGTAAAAGCGTTCTGGCTGCCCATATGTATCCTCGTCCAGCAGCTCGACCTGGCCGACCCCCGCACCCGCCAGCCGGGCGGCGACATAGGCGGCGATGTCGAACTGACAATGCCCCTCGCGGCCAGCCGAGAAAAAGCGATCATTTTCCGTATCTGCTGCCACGAAGCGTTCGGCGAAATCCAGCGTCACCTCATAGGACGAACGGCCGATGCATGGCCCTATCGCGCATGTGATCCGGTCACGCGCTGCACCCAGCGCCTCCATCGCATCGATCGTCCGATCCGTGACACCGCCCAGGGCGCCCTTCCAGCCCGCATGCGCCGCACCAATGATCCCTGCCGAGGCATCGGCAAACAGCACGGGAACGCAATCGGCGGTGAGAATCCCCAATATCAGACCGGGTTGATCCGTCACCATCGCATCGGCCGACGGGCGTTCGTCAATGGCAAAGGGCGTGGTGACTGTGACCACATCGGGTGAGTGGACCTGGTGGACCGTTACCAGCGCACCCCCGGGCAGCAGGGCGTCGCGCGCAAGATCCCGGTTGTGCAGAACCGCGTCACGTTCGTCTTCCGAGCCAAGTCCGACATTCAGGCCAGCATGAACCCCGGTCGAAACGCCGCCGCGCCGCCCGGCGAAGCCATGCAGCGTATCGCTCAAACTCGCTGCCCGCAGCAATTCTACCACAATTCACTCCTTTGGGGTCGTCAGGGGGAGGGGGAGCGCTTTTGGACCATGTCCCGAATGCGCAACATACTTGCGCGCCGCAGATTAGGCGATAGTCTCCACTCCATCACAAAAGGAGAGCGGCCGCAACGGCCGTCTGGGCAAAAGACTTCAAAGATAAAGGGCTCCACAATGATTTTCGGGCGCATAAAGCCATTGGATGCCATATTGGCCACGGCCGAGAAGAAAGCTCTCGTCCGTACGCTGGGGCCGGTTCAACTGACGCTATTGGGTGTCGGCGCGGTCATCGGCACCGGTATTTTCGTTCTGACCGCCGCCGCCGCGCAAAAGGCCGGGCCAGGCATGATGTGGAGCTTCGTGATCGCGGGCGCTGTTTGTGCCTTCGCCGCGCTCTGCTATTCCGAAATCGCCTCAATGGTTCCCGTGTCGGGCTCGGCCTACACCTATACCTATGCCGTCGTCGGCGAATTGCTCGCCTGGATGGTGGGCTGGGCGCTCATCCTCGAATATGCGGTCGCCGCCAGCGCCGTTTCGGTGGGGTGGTCCGGCTATTTCATGGGGCTGCTCAAAAGCATCACGGGACTCGAATTGCCGCAGGCGCTCTCGGCGGGGCCGGTCTGGACGATGAATGGCCTGATCCCACATGCTGACTTCACCCACGGCGTGATCAACATTCCCGCCATCGTCGTCGCGCTGGCAGTCACGACCCTGCTGATAATCGGCACCACCGAAAGCGCGCGCGTCAATGCCGTGCTCGTCGCCATCAAGGTGTCCGCGCTTACCGCCTTCATCATTCTGACGCTTCCCGTGCTTGACACCGGCAATTTCTCGCCCTTCGCACCCAATGACTGGTTCGGTCCCGCGGGAACCAGCGGCATGGGCATAGTCGGCGCCGCAGCGTCCATCTTCTTCGCCTATGTTGGCTTCGACGCGGTGTCGACCGCGGCGGAGGAAACCAAGAACCCGCAGCGCAACGTGCCCATCGGCCTGATCGGCAGCCTTGCGATCTGTACCATCTTCTATCTGCTCGTGGCTGCCGGCGCGATCGGCGCAATCGGGGCGCAGCCTGTGCTCGGCCCGGATGGATCGGTCGTCGCGCCGGGATCGCAGGGCTTTGCCGCCACCTGCGCGATGGCGGCCCATGCCAAGGATCTGGTCTGCTCCAACGAAGCGCTCGCCCATGTGCTGCGCGAGATCAACTGGACGGTGGTCGGCAATGCCCTTGGCCTTGCGGCCAATCTGGCATTGCCCTCAGTCATTCTGATGATGATGTTCGGCCAGACCCGCATCTTCTTCGTGATGGCACGCGACGGTCTGCTGCCGGAAAAGCTCGCCAGCATCCATCCCCGGTTCAAGACGCCCCATATCGTCACCATGGTGACGGGCATCTTCGTCGCGATCGGCGCCGCGCTGCTGCCGGTGGGGCAGCTGGCCGACATCTCCAACTCCGGCACGCTGTTCGCCTTTTTCATGGTGTGTCTCGCCGTGCTGGTGTTGCGCGTGAAGGAACCGGGCCGCGCTCGCCCCTTCCGCACGCCTTTGGTGTGGGTGATCGCGCCGACTGCGGCATTTGGCTGCGTCTTCCTGTTCTTCAACCTGCCGGTCGACGCCCAGCTTGTCCTGCCGATCTGGGGCGGGATCGGCCTCGTGCTCTATTTCATCTATGGTTATCGCAAGAGCCATGTGGGGCGCGGCCTGGTTGAAACCCATGAGCAGGATAGCGGCATCCCGCCTCAACCCGTGCCGCCGCTGCCGGGCGCGCATACGCCTGGCGGCCGGGACGCCTGATCGATCAAAGGGGGCGGATCACACCGCCCCCTTTTTCAATGCATCGGCTCGAATTCCGGATCGCGCAGCCCGCCATGATGGGGGCGCGTGAACAATTTTCCCCGCTCCGCCCAAGCGACGATCAGGAAGGAGATAGAGCCGAACACCGCCAGTCCCAGGGTCAGCGGCAATGTCGTCCCGTTGAAGGCGCGGCCGATCAGGCTGCCCAGCGTGCTCGACACGGCGGTGGTCAGAAATGCCTGGAAGGAGGAAGCGACGCCGGCGCCTTTCGCGAAGGGCTCCATGGAGATCGCGCTGAAATTCGATGCGGTGAAGGCGATGGTCATCATCGTCGCTGACTGCAGGACCATGAAGCTGGTGATGGTTTCCAATCCGGACAGGATCACGGTCAGGTGCACGACATTGATGGACACCAGGCATAGCAGCGCTGTCTGGCTCAGCCGCCGCGCACCGAAGCGCGAGACAAGGCGGCTGTTGAGCAGACTGCCGATGCCCATGCTGCCGGCGATGGCCGCGAAGGCGAAGGGAAAAATCTTCTGCGCGGCGAATATGTCGAAGAATATCTGCTGCACCGACAGGATGAAGCCGATCAGGCCGCTCATCACGACGCCGCTCGCCAACATGTAGCCGATTGACGCCCGCGTGCGGACGATCGTGCCGACCGTGCGGAAAATGGAGCCTGCGCTCATCCGCAGGCGATTTTCCGGCAGCAGCGTTTCGGGCAGCCGCATCCCCATCCACAGCAGGATCAGCGTCGCCAGGATCGCTAGCGCCCAGAAAATCCAGCGCCAGGGCGCAATCCAGAGGATCGCCTGGCCGAAAGTGGGCGCCATGACCGGGATCAGCATGAACACGGCGAAGATCAGCGACATCACGCGGGCCATCGCATCCCCCCTGAACCGATCACGGACGATGCCGACGGTGATCACCCGGCTGGCCCCGGCGAAAAAGCCGGCGGAGGCCCGTCCGACGAGCATGGCGGCAAAGCTGTGCGCGCCCGCGCAGGCGATCGAGGAAAGGATGAACAGCGCCATCGCGCTGCCGAGTACCCGCTTTCGCCCAAAGCGGTCAGACAGCACGCCGAACAGCAGCGACCCAACACCCAGGCCCATGAAATAGACGCTGATGATCAATTGGCGGTCGTTGGGGTGGGGGACCGAAAGATCCCGACCGATATCGGGCAAGGCCGGCAGCATGGGATCGATCGACAGCGCGTTCATCGCCATCAGGCAGGCGCAGAGCATCACGAATTCGCGAAACGCGATGTCCTTCTTCGGTTGCACCCGGCTGATGTCGTGATGGTCTGTCATGCCGGTGGCTATGGGGACAATCCATTGACCGCGCCACCCTTTTCACGTCGCGGACGGACGCGGGATCGGTTCAACGGAGCCATCATCACATGGTATCCGACGCGTTAACCATTTTTTATCCGCTGCCGGTGCAGCCTGCTGCTCGTCAAGAACCACAAGTCGAAATCCATGAGGGGGATTCGGTTATGGCCAATGGACTGAAGAGTGCGCAGTTTCTGATGCAAAGCCGGTTTGCCGGAGCAGAAGGCCAAACTGCGGAGGCCTGTTTCGATCTGGGCGTCGCCTATAGCTGCGGCACGGGCGGCATGCCGGTGGATCTGATCGAGGCGCATAAATGGTTCAATCTCGCCGCGCTCAAGGGCAGCGAGGAAGGGCAGGCGATGCGCGCCGAAGTGGCCGAGGAAATGTCGGCGCGCGAAATCGCCGAAGCGCAGCGGCAGGCGAGGGCGCTGATTGCCGCGACACAATTGCGCGCGGCCTGAAATCGGGGACACAGCGGTCCGCCAGGCTCCTTGCAGCCAGGCTGACCTTTGTCGTCAGTCCGGCCGCGCCTCGCCCTTCCGAAAGGGTGTCCTTTCGGTCAGCCAGATCCGGTCGCGCTGCACGCCCTGCCGTTCCGCCACCAGGAATTCGGTAACGGCCCTGCGGAAGCTGGCATTGGGAATGAAATGCGCTGAAAATGTCGGCTCCGGGGTGTAGCCGCGCGCCAGCTTGTGGCCGCCCTGCGCGCCTGCCTCCACCCGTTTCAGTCCGCGGGCGATGGCGATGTCGATCGCCTGATAATAGCATAGTTCGAAATGCAGATTGGGCACGTCTTCCGAACAGCCCCAATAGCGACCGTAGAGCGTATCCGCGCCGATCAGGTTGAGCGCACCGGCGATGGGTCGCCCTTGTCGCAGCGCTAGCACCAGCAGTACCCGGTCGGCCATGCTCTCGCCCAGCATGGAGAAAAATGCCCGGGTCAGATAGGGGCGCCCCCATTTGCGTGCTCCCGTGTCCTGGTAAAAGGTCCAGAACATGTCCCAATGCGCCTCCGTCAGCGCCGCTCCGGTCAGGTGGAGGATATCCAGCCCCTCGACCGCCCTTTCCCTTTCCTTGCGGATATTCTTGCGCTTGGCACTCGACAGATCGGCCAGGAAGTCGGCGAAATCGCCATAGCCGCGATTGGTCCAGTGGAACTGGCTATCCTCCCGGATCAGCCAGCCCGCCGCCTCGAACAGCGGCACCTGTTCGGGCGCTATGAAGGTCGCATGGGCGGAGGACAGTTGATTCTGCTGCACCACCGCCTCGATCCCGGCGATCAGCGCCGGCGCGAGGGTCCCATCACGCAGCAGCAGCCGGGGGCCCGGTACCGGCGAAAAGGGAGCCGCGATCTGAATCTTCGGATAATATTGCCCGCCGGCCCTTTCCCAGGCATCGGCCCAGCCGTGGTCGAACACATATTCGCCCTGGCTATGGCTCTTGCCATAAAGCGGCGCGGCAGCGGCGATCCGCCCGTCCGGACCATCGATCACCAGCGGCAGCGGTTGCCAGCCGCTGTTTCCGCCGACGCTGCCCGATCGTTCGAGCGCGGTCAGGAAATCCCAGCTCATGAAGGGATTTGCGTCGCCCGCGCAGGCGTTCCACTCGTCGCGCGGCAATTCCGCAACGCCCTGCGCCAGCCGGGCCACGCATTCAGTCATGGGACCGCTCGAAGATGATCTGGTCCGCATGCAGCGCGGCGCGGGCACGCTCCTCCTCTCCGCGCACCGTCCATGTCAGCACGGGCAGGCTCCTTTGGCGGGCATCATGGGCAGAAGAGGAAGGCAGGTCGCGGATATCACAGGCGATAAAATCGGGTTTCGCCGCCCAAAGTGCAAGGGCCCGCCCGATTCTGCCGCGCCAACCGCGCCTGCCCTGGTCCGTGATCACCAGGCCCCGCGCGACCAGGGGCCGGCGGCGCCTGAACCAGCCAATGGCGAGGGGGTTGAATGACATGACCGCCGCCAATGTCTTCGGCCGTCGCGCCAGATCGTCGGCAACCGCCGCGCAGATCGGGCCGACATGGCGCCCGTCCACCTTGATCTCGATGAGCAGGGGAATTTCGGTTCCGCAGAGGTCGAGCAGCGCGCGGAGGCGGGGAACGCCGCCGCCGTCGGGCAGCATCAGGCGATCTATCGACCCGGCATCATGGTCCGACACCGCGCCACCTTCGCCCGTCATCCGTTCAAGGGACGCGTCGTGAAAGACGATGGCGACGCCGTCGCGGCTGAGGCGCACGTCGCATTCGATGCCGAAACCGCCGGCGATGGCGGCCGCGAAGGCCGCCATGCCGTTTTCGCTGATCCGACCGCCGTGCAGCCCGCGATGGGCAAAGGGGCGCTCGGTCAGGAAGGGATAGGCGTCAGGCCGGGCGGACAAGGACGATCGCGTCGATCTCGACCACCGCGCCCAGCGGCAGCACCGGCACGCCGACGGCGCTGCGGGCGTGTTTGCCCGCTTCGCCGAATATCTCGACCATCAGTTCGGATGCCCCATTGGCGACCTTGGGCTGGTCGGTGAATTCGGGCGTGCTGCTGATGAAGGCGCCCAGCTTCACGATCCGTTCGACCCGGTCCAGGCTGCCGAGCGCCGCCTTCATCTGGGCGATCAGGTTGAGCCCGCAGGCGCGCGCCGCCTTGACGCCATAGTCGAGGTCGCGGTCCTCGCCCAGCCGGCCCGTCATCAACTGGCCGTCGGACAGCGAGATCTGCCCGGAAATATGCAGCAGGCCGTTGGCTTCCACCGCTGCGACATAGGCGGCGACGGGTGCGGCGGCGGCGGGCAGGGCGATGCCCAATTCACTCAGCCGGGTTTCGATGCTCATGAGGATGCTCCCTGGGTGGACGGAATATTCTGATAGGACGGTGCTGCCGGCGCGGGCCCCTCGGCCAGCCGGGCGGCGATCCATGCTTCGGCGACGGCCCAGTCGTCAATTCGGGCATGGGCCATGGGCGCGACGGCGACGTTGGCGGCGATCTGCGGCTCCCCCACCATGTGCAGGCGCCAGACGCCGGGCGCATGGTCGGCGACCGAGGCATGATGCTCCGCCAGATCGTCGATGAACAGGGCGACGCTGGGTTCGCGCTCCGCAAGGATGGCGGCCAGCGGCTTCCCCTTGCCTCCCTGGTTCCAGCGCACCGGAAGATCAAGGCCATGCGCCGCGAGCTGTTCGACGCGCTGGAGGTGATGCCGCTCCGTGATGTTGGTCAGGACCACGATGTCCGCAATCCGGCCGAGCCGCCTTATGGCCTCCACCGCCCCGGCAATGGGCGTCTGGCGGTGCATCTGCGTCTCGAAAAAGCCCAGCAGCAGTTCCCAGACCAGCGCCCGCTCCACCGGCTGGCCGCTGTCCTTGTGCCGCAGCGCCTCGCTGAAGCCGCGGTCATGCATGTCGAAATGGATATCATGCTGCTCGTCCAGCCACTCGCGAAAGGGGACGACCATGTGCAGCAGCACCTCGTCGCAGTCGGTGATGATCAACGGCCGGGTCATGCGGCAAGATGCTCCTTTGCTGCTATCAGCGCCTCCGGGCTGCTGTCGATGCTCTCTGCGCAGGCGATGAGGTCGGGCTCATGGTCCGACAGGAAGCCCAGCACAGCGCCCAATATCGCAGGATCGGCCACGCCCGCCCTCAGCGTGTCGGCATCCAGCCCCGTCAGCGCCAGCAGCCGGTCGGCGCGCCGATCATCCGCCAGGGTCCAGGCCAGCGCCATCAGCGCCAGTACGGATGGCTCTCGCGTATCGCTTGGACTATGCTGCTTGCCATGGTTAATGTCGGGACGCATGATTGATCTCAACGAAGGGCGGGTTTAGGGGACGCGCTTCCATTATATTGGCGGATTTCTCCAAACGCGGGTGACTGGTGGCAAAGCGCGTGCTCGTTGTCGAGGACAACGAACTCAATCTCAAACTTTTTTGCGACCTGTTGCGCGCGCACGGGCATGAAGTGCTGCCGTTGCGGGACGGGCGCGACCTGTTGCCCCAGGCGCGGGAGTTCCATCCCGACCTCGTGATCACCGATATCCATCTGCCGCATGTCAGCGGCCTGGACCTCATCATCTCGCTGAAGCAGGACGCGCAATTGTCGTCGGTGCCGGTCATGGCGGTCACCGCCTATGCCGGCCATGGTGATGAGGAGCGGATCCGGGAAGCGGGGGCGCAGGCCTATGTGTCGAAGCCGATCTCGGTGCTGCGCTTTGTGGAGCAGGTGAACGCATTGCTCTGACGCGCGCAAGGGCGGATTGCGGATGGGGCCGATGCGCCGCCTCTATCCCCGCGTCAATATCTCCCGCGCCCGGGGCGCCAGGCGTTCCGCCGCGGCCGCGTGAATCCCCGGCGCCGCGCACAGCAAGCCGAAAGCAGTGGGTTGCGGCCGGTTGAAGGAAAAGGGATTGCCGAGCGCATCGGTGACGACAGCGCCGGACTCTTCCGCGATCAGCGCGGCAGCGGCCACGTCCCATTCATTGCCCCAACGCACCGTGGCGACCAGGTCGGCCTCGTCCGCCGCGACCATCGCCATGCGCAAAGCGATGCTGTTGGGCTTTTCGACGGTGACGAGATCGCGGTCATGGCGGGGAAGCTGGTCCGCCGGAACCCGCGAACCGGGCAGGACGGCGCGTGGCCCGGCGCGCAGGGACCGACCGTTCCGGGTCGCCCCTGCACCCGCCTGCGCGATCCACAATTCATTCCGGGCGGGCGCCGCGAGAATGCCGAAGCGCACGGCGCCATGTTCCACCAGCGCCACCGAAACCGCCCAGCCGGGCCGCCCGCGCAGATAGTCGCGCGTGCCGTCGATCGGATCGACTACCCACACGCGCGGCAGGTTCAGCCGATGCACGGTGTCGGCCGTCTCCTCCGACAGCCAACCCGCCGCGGGATCAATGGCGTAGAGCCGCTCGCGCAGCATGGCGTCCAGTTCGATGTCAGCCTCGCACACCGGATGGCCGGGCACCTTTTCCCACTGGCGCACGCGGGTTTCCCCGCCCGCCCAGAGCGTCAGGGCCCGGTCGGCCGCGTCCGAGACGGCGGCCACGGCATCGCGCAAGGGAATGTCAGCCGCCTGCAACGGTCATCCCGTCGATACGAATGGTCGGCACGTTCATGCCATAGCGGAAGGCAAGGTCATTGGCCGGCACCAGCGCCCGGAACATGTCCTTCAGATTGCTGGCGATGGTGATTTCCGACACCGCCTGCCCAACGGCGCCATTTTCGATCAGGAAGCCCGCTGCCCCCCGGCTGTAGTCGCCCGTAACGCCATTGACCCCCATGCCGATCAGTTCGGTGACATAAAGGCCGCGTTTCACGTCCGCCATCAGTTCGCCGGGCGACAGCTTGCCCGGCTCCATATGCACATTGGTGACCCCCGCGCCCGGCGCGCCGCTGCCGCCCCGGCTGGCATGGCCCGTCGGTTGCAGGCCCAGTTGCCGTGCCGAGGCGCTGTCCAGCAGCCAGCCGGTCAGCACGCCCTTGTCGATCAGCGCCCGCCGCTCGACGGCAAGTCCCTCGCCGTCAAAGGGGCGCGAGCGCAAGCCGCGCGGCCGCAGCGGGTCGTCGATGATCGTCACGCCCGAATCGAACAGCGCTTCGCCCAGCGATTCCAGCAGGAAGCTCGATCGCCGCGCAATGGCGGGGCCCACCATTCCGCCGATCAGATGCCCCATCAGGCTGGACCCGATCCGGGGATCGAAGATCACGGGCATCACGCCGCTGCCGGTCTTCACCGGATGGAGCCGCGCCACTGCGCGATGCCCGGCGCGGTTGCCGACCGCCTCCGCATCGTCCAGATCCTCGATATGGCGGACGCTGTGGCTGGCATGGTCGCGCTGCATGTCGGCGCCGGAGCCGGCCAGCACGCTTGCCCAGGTCGAATGGCTGGTCCCCGCATAGGCCCCTGCAAAGCCATGGCTGGTGGCGAGCGCCATCTGGCTCCGCCCGGTCGCCGCGCCGCCGCCCTCGCTATTGGTGACGCCGGGCACGGCGCGTGCCGCCTCCTCCGCGATCAGGGCGCGTTCCCTGAGGTCCGCCGGTTCGGGTTCGACCGGATCGGTCAGGTCCAGCGCCGGAAGTTTCTTCCTGAGCAGCCGGTCTTCCGGGGCGAGGCCGGCATAGGGATCTTCCGGCGCCTGTCCCGCCATGGCGATGCACCGGTCGACCAGCGTGGCCAGCGTCGCGGGATTCATGTCCGACGCTGAAATGCTGGCGGAGCGGCGCCCGATGAAGACGCGCAGGCCGATCTCCTCGCCCTCCGACCGTTCCACATCCTCCAGCGCGCCCAGCCGTACCGACACGTTGGTCGACGCGTTGCAGGCATAGATGGCGTCGGCCGCATCCGCGCCCGCCCGGCGCGCCGCAGTCACCAGATCCTGCGCGCGGGACTGGGCTTCTTCTAGGCTGAGCATGGGATCGATCGTTTCCTGTAAGGGGACATGCAGGGCGAAGGGGCGGCCTTACGCGCTTGGGCGACGGTCGGCAACCTGCCCTTCCGATCCCCTTTCATCCAGCCAATGGCGCAACAGATGCCAGGCAATGGCCATCGGCGGCGGGGCGAGAAAGGGCGCACCGTCCTCCCCGGCCATTGCGGCGCGGACGCCCGCCTCGTCGCACCAGAAGGCGTGTTCGATCTCATTTTCGTCGATCTTCAGAGCGTCGTCATCGGCCTGCGCCATGCAGGCGACCATCAGGGAAGAGGGGAAGGGCCAGGGCTGGCTGGCGACATAGCGCACGGAGCGGGTGACCACGCCCGCTTCCTCCCGGATTTCGCGAACCACGGCTTCCTCCAGCGTCTCGCCCGGCTCCACGAAGCCGGCCAGTGCGGAATAGCGCCCCGCAGGCCAGCCATGCTGCCGTCCGAGCAGCACGCGCCCGCGATGTTCGGCCAGCATGATGACCACCGGATCGACGCGGGGGAAATGTTCCGCCCGGCAGGATTCGCATTGCCGTGCCCAGCCCGCCTTGGCAGGCGCCGTGCGCTGTCCGCAGACCGAGCAGAAACGATGCCGCGCATGCCAGGCCAGCAGGCTGCGCGCGGCACCGTAGAGGGCGACCTCATGCCCCGGCACCTCATCCGCCAAGGCCCGGCTGCGCGGCGTGGCGAACAGGGTGTCCGGCGCATCTGCCAGCAGTTCGGCGAAGATCGGCTGTTGCCGCTCATCCACGCCGAGCAGCGCATGATGTTCGATCAGGCCGTCGGCGGGCAGCGGTTCCATCACCAGATGGCCATCCACCACCACCGGTTCCAATCCGTCCAGTACGACGCGGCGCGCCTGCGCAGATGCAAAGGCTTCCGCCAGCAGGACAGGGTTGCTGCGGACATGGTCGACCCGGTCCAGTCGTCCGCCGCCAAAGGCGATGAGCCGCGATCCGGGGGCGTCAGAGCCGTGCATCTTTCCCTTTCTCCTTCATCGCCGTCTGGGCCGCCTGGGCCGCGCGGGCGAACAGCGTCGGCAGGCCCGCCTTCGCGATCCGGGCCACTGGCCACCATTCGCCCTCTCCAGGCGGCGTCACATCCTGCCCCACATGGGCATGATGCACCGTCAATGCGAGGGAGAAATGCGTAAAAACATGCGCGACTGGTTCCGCCACCTGGCGCCAGGCACCGGCGACCGGCGGCGTCGGATCGGGCGCGTCGTTCCATTCGGAGGAGGGCAGCGCGCGCATGCCGCCCAGCATTCCCTTTTCGGGCCGCCGCACCAGCCAGACATGCCCGTCGGGCCGTTCGATCCACCAGCCATGACCGCGGCGGTGCGGCTTGGCCTTCTTCGCCGCCTTGACCGGGAAAGCGGCAGGGTCTGCGGTACGGAAAGCCGCGCAATTCTCCCGCAACGGGCAAATGCCGCAGGCGGGATTGCGCGCCGTGCAGATAGTCGCGCCCAGATCCATCATCGCCTGCGCGAAATCCCCGGCGCGCAGGTCCGGCGTGATCGCGTCGGTCGCCGCGCGAATCCCGGGGCGTGCCGCCGGCAAAGGCGTCGATATGGCGAAGAGGCGCGAAACCACGCGTTCGACATTGGCGTCGACCACCACGGCCCGCCGCCCGAAGGCGATGGCGGCCACCGCCGCCGCCGTATAGGCGCCGACGCCCGGCAGGGCGCGGAGCCCCTCCTCCGTGTCGGGAAACATGCCGTCATGTTCGTCCGCGACCGCCCGTGCGCAGGCCAGCAGGTTGCGGGCGCGGGCATAATAGCCCAGCCCTGCCCAGGCGGCCATGACCTCGGCATCCTGTTCCGCCGCCAGCGCCGCGACATCGGGCCAGCGTTCGGTGAACCTGGCGAAATAGGGCGCGACCGCCGCGACAGTGGTCTGCTGCAACATCACCTCCGACAGCCAGACCCGATAGGGATTGGCGGCATTGGCCCCCGGCGGCGCGCGCCAGGGCAGGCGCCGCGCATGGACGTCATAATGGGCGAGCAGATCGGATGCTATTTTCTGGATGTTGCCCTCGACGCGCATGGCGCCCCTATGCCATTAAGAGAGCCATGACGGAACGCCCCCCGACACCCAAAATGAAAAGCCGCAAGTCGGATGCGGAAGACCGGCCGCGCGTCGGCGCGCCCCGCCGGATCGCCGACCTGATGCCCGCCATCGGCGCCGCCGCCTTCCGCAAGTTCGGCTTCGTGCAATCGAGCATCGTCACCCGCTGGGCGGAGATCGTGGGCCCGCATTATGCGACGATCAGCGAACCCGAATCGATCCGCTTTCCGGCGGGTAAGAAGGCGGGCGGCACATTGCAGCTCACCGTCATGAGCGGCCATGCGCCCATGATCCAGCACGTGCTGCCCGACATCATGGAGCGGGTGAACCGCTTCTTCGGCTATGCCGCCGTCGCCAAGATCGCGATGAAGCAAGGCATGGTGCAGCCCAGGGAACCGGAACGCCGCCCCCCGCCGGCCAATCTCAAGCCCATTCCGGTCGAGCTGGGGGATTCCCTGCGCGACATTGGCGACCCCGAATTGCGCGCCGTGCTGGAATCCCTGGCGCAGGGGCTTGCCAACAGCAGCGGTTTGCCCAAGATCAGTTGATCGGAAAGTTACTCCATCACCACCTTCAGCCGCGACAGGGGCGGCGCATCACTGGACCATCGCATGATGAAATTCCGCCTGGCCTTCCTCGCCCTGCTCGCCATCCCGGCAAGCGCATCTCTGTCCGCATGGGCCGCTCCCGCCGCCAACTGGCTGACCCGGATAGCCTTGTCCCCCATGGGTGGCCATGTGCTCGGCAATCCCGCCGCACCGACCAAGCTGGTCGAATATGTGAGCTACACCTGCTCCCACTGCGCGCATTTCGTGGGCGAAGCCAGCGAACCGCTGCGCGCCAATTATGTGAAGGGCGGCACACTCAGCGTCGAGGTGCGCAATGCGGTGCGCGACAAATATGACCTGGCCGCCGCGCTGCTCGCCCGCTGCGGCGGGCCGAAGCAATTCTTCGGCAATCATGAGGCGCTGTTCGCCAATCAGGAAGCCTGGATGGAGAAGATCCAGTCCTATGAGACGGACGCCGCCAAGCCGACGGATCAGAAGGCGGCCCTGCGCGACATCGGGCAGAAGACCGGCCTCTACGCGCTGATGGGCAAGCGCGGATTCAAGCCCGCGCAGCTTGACGCATGCATCAACGATCCCGCGTCGATGAAGCAGGTGCTCGCCATGACCGACGAAGCCTGGAACAAGCTGCAGATCGGCGGGACGCCCGCGTTCACGCTGAACGGCACGCTGGTCCACGGATCGGACTGGACGCGGTTGCAGGCTGCATTGCCCTGATCTAAACCACTGCACGACAACGCCCGACAACGGAGCCAAGAACAACGTGAAAGCCCTTTCCGGACTTGCCCTGATCGCCCTTAGCCTCACCGTCGCCGCCTGCGGCAAGAAGGATGAGGGCAGCGTCACCTCCGCCGAACCGATCGCCGCGGTCGCCGCGCCTGCCGGCACGAAATGGTCGGAAACCATCGCCGCCAGCCCCGACGGCTATTTCGTCATGGGCAATCCCAATGCGAAGGTGAAGCTGGTCGAATATGGTTCCTACACCTGCTCGCACTGCCGCGACTTCGCCGCCGAATCGTCCGAGGAGATCAGGCAGATCGTCGACAGCGGGAAGATGAGCTTCGAATTCCGCAATTATGTGCGCGACCCGATCGACATTTCGACGGCGCTGCTGGCCCGTTGCGGTGGCAAGGACATTTTCTATCCGCTCTCCGAACAGTTTTTCGCCAATCAGAGCGCGATGTTCGAAAAGGCGCAGGCGCTGGGCGATGAAAAATACAAGGCGCTGATGAGCGCGCCCCCGGCGCAGCGCTTCGGCCAACTGGCCTCCGCCGTCGGCCTGGTCGATTTCGCCAAGCAGCGCGGCATATCCGAAGATCAGGCGAAGCAGTGCCTGGCCGACACGGCTGCGGCCGAAAAACTGGCCAAGACGGTCGAGACCGCCAATCAGCAATATAAGATCGAAGGCACGCCGACCTTCATCCTGAACGGCGTGATGGTGGAAAATACCGCCGCCTGGCCGGCGCTGCGCACGAAGCTCAAGGAAGCGGGGATCTGATTGGACCAGGGGGGGCTGACATCGTCGGGCCGGCTTTCCGCCGATGGCGGCGCCGCCCGGCCCTGCCCTGACGTCGCGCAATGCAGATAAAGCGCCTCAAGCTCTCCGGCTTCAAGAGCTTCGTCGATCCGACCGAATTGCGCATCGAACCGGGCCTGACCGGCATTGTCGGGCCCAATGGCTGCGGCAAGTCCAACCTGCTGGAGGCGATCCGCTGGGTCATGGGCGAATCCAGCGCCAAGTCGATGCGCGGCGGCGGCATGGAGGATGTGATCTTCGCGGGCACCTCCACCCGTCCGCAGCGTGATTTCGCGGAAGTCTCGCTGCTCACCGTCCAGGAACAGGGCGAACTGTTCAACGCGGTGGAAGTGGCCGCCGACGGCGAACTGGAAGTGACCCGCCGGATCGAGCGGGGCGCCGGCAGTGCTTACCGCGCCAATGGCCGCGACGTCCGGGCCAAGGACGTGTCGCTGATCTTCGCGGATGCCGCCACGGGTCCGCACAGTCCCGCGCTGGTCAGCCAGGGCCGCATCGCCGCCGTCATCGCGGCCCGCCCCCAGGAGCGCCGCGCCATGCTGGAGGAAGCGGCGGGCATTTCCGGCCTGCACGTCCGCCGCAAGGATGCGGAGCAGAAGCTGCGGGCCGCCGAAGCCAATTTGATGCGGCTGGACGAAATCCTTTCCGACATGGACGCCCGCGCCAGCAGCCTGCGACGCCAGGCGAAGGCGGCGGAGCGCTATATCCGCCTCTCCGAACAGATCCGCATCGCCGAGGGACGCACGATCTTCGCCCGCTGGCGCGAGGCCGCCGCCAGCGCAGACGCCGCCCGTGCCGAGGCCAAACAGGCCGAAAGCGCCGTCGCCGCCGCGCAGGAGGCGCAGCAGGCCGCCGCCGTCCACGCCCATGCTGCCGTGGAGGCGCTTGCGCAGAAACGCGCCGCCGCCCAGGTCGCGCGCGATGCGGCGAGCGAAGCGGGACACAGGCTCGCCGCCCTGCGCACCGAACGGGACGGCGTGGTACGGCGCCTCCATGACCTTGCCCAGCAGGCCGCCCGGCTGGAGGAGGACCGCGAACGCGAAGGCACGCTCGCCAATGACGCGGCGGAGGCGATTGCCCGCCTCACCGATGAACTGGCGGCGCTCAAGGCGCGCATCACCGAGACCGAGGCGATGCGTCCCGATTTCGCCGGCCGGATCGCCCGTGCCGAGGACGCCGCCCGCGACGCCGAACTCGATCTGGCCAAGGCCATGGCGAAGCAGGCGGGCGAGCAGGCCGAACTGCGCGTGGCTGACGCTGCGCTTGCCGCCGCGCGCGCTCGCCTGGACCGGGCGTCCCGTGAAACGCAACGCCTTGAATCGGAAGTCGCGGCCTTGCCCGACGCCGCGCCGCTGGAAGAAAAGCGGGCCGAAGCGATCGCCGCTCAGCAGCAGGCCAGCGCCGACCGCGATGCCGCCGAAGCCGCAATCCGCTCCGCCGAAGCCGACCGCGCCGAAGCAGCGGAGGCGCGTGCCGGCGCCGAGGCCGCCTTGTCCTCCGCCCGCGCGGCCCTCGCCGCGCTCGACAGCGAAGCCGCCGCGCTCCAGCGGGCCGTGGACAGCGGCACCGGCAGCCGCAGCCGCGCGCTGGATCGGCTCAAGGCCGCCCCCGGCTATGAACGCGCGCTCGCCGCTGCGCTGGGCGACGATCTGGAAGCGCCCATCGCTGCCGAGGGCAAACGCCGTTGGGCAGGCGCGACGCCGCTCGACAGCGATCCAGGCCTGCCCGCAGGGTGCACGGCGCTCTCCGTCCATGTCACGGCGCCGGCCGAACTGGAGCGCCGTCTCGCCCAGGTCGCGGTCGCGGACAGTGACGAAGGCCAGGCGCTCGCGGTTGGCCAGCGCCTCGTCACCAGGGATGGCCAGCTTCGCCGCTGGGACGGCTATGTCGCCGTGGAAGGCGGAGCCGCCGCCGCCGAACGGCTGATCCGCCTCAACCGTCTCGAGGCCCTTGCCGCCGCCCGGCCCGCCGTCGAAGCCGATGTCGATGCTGCCCGCGCGGCGCAGGATGGAGCATTGGCGCGTGAAGGCGAGGCTGGCCGGACGCTGGCGTCCGGCCGCACCCAGCTTGCGAATGCGGATCAGCGCCTGCGTACCGCCCTGCGCGCCGCCGATGAGGCCGCCACCGCGCTCGAACGGCTGAGCGGCCGGCGCGAAGCGATGGAGGAGCGGTTGAACGAAGCCCGCGCCGACCTGCTCGGCGCGCAGGGCGAGCATGACAAGGCGCAGGCCAGCCGGGCCGCCATGCCCGATGGCGGGGAAACCCGCGCGCAGGTCGCCACGCTGCAACAGGCGAGCGAAAAGGCCCGGATCGCGGTCAGCCAGCTTCAGGCCGATCAGGCGCTGGCGGACCGCGCGCTGGCCAGCGACCGGGAGCGCATGGCCGCCGCCGATGCGGAGGCCAAGAGCTGGCGTGCCCGCGCCGGTGAAGCGGCCAAGCGCATCGCGGCGATGGTCGAACGCGGCGAGGCCATAACGAAGGAACGCGCCGAAATCGCCGGCCAGCCTGACAGTCTGGCGGCGACCATCGCCGCACTCAGCGAGCAGGGCGACACGCTGATGCAAGCGGCGGAGGCCGCGCGGCGCGAGGAAAGCGAAGCCGAAGCCGCGCTGCGCATGGCCGAACAGCGCGCGTCGCAGGCTGGCGAAACGCTCGCCAATGCCCGCGAAGCCCGCGCCACCGCCACCGCCCGCGCCGAGGCGGCGGATGAGAAGCGTGTCGAAACCAACCGCCTTTCCGGCGAGCGATTCGAATGCCCGCCGCCCGTCCTGCCCGAAAAACTGGGCTTCGCCAGCGCAGAGGTCCGCATCGCCCAGAGCGAACAGGGCGAGCATGACCGGCTCGTCACGGAGCGTGAGCGGATCGGCCCGGTCAACCTGGTCGCGGCGCAGGAACTGGAGGAACTGGAAGCCACCCAGGCCAGCAGCCGCGCCGAAAGCGAGGAACTGACCCAGGCGATCAACCGGCTGCGCGGCTCGATCGGCAGCCTGAACCGGGAGGGGCGCCAGCGCCTGCTCGCCGCGTTCGAGGCGGTGGACGGCCATTTCCGCCGTCTTTTCACGACGCTGTTCAATGGGGGCCAGGCGCATCTGGAATTGATCGACAGCGACGATCCGCTTGAGGCAGGGCTGGAAATCATGGCCCAGCCGCCGGGCAAGAAGCTGGCCGCCCTGACCCTGCTCTCCGGCGGTGAACAGGCGTTGACGGCCGTCGCCCTGATCTTCGGATTGTTCCTGACCAACCCCGCGCCGATCTGCGTGCTGGACGAGGTCGACGCGCCGCTGGATGACGCCAATGTCGAGCGCTTCTGCGACCTGCTTGACGCGATGGTGGCGCAGACCGACACGCGATACCTGATCGTCAGCCATAATGCGGTAACCATGGCCCGCATGCACCGGCTGTTCGGCGTGACCATGGTGGAACGCGGGGTGAGCCGCCTCGTGTCGGTCAACCTCGGCAGTGCGGAAGCGCTGCTCGCGGCGGAATGACTGTGTTTCGGGCCCGGAACGGATTTCGATCTGATTGAATCAGATCGCCGCTCTGGTTTCCTTGTTTTCCGCGATTTCTTAACCAGCGATCGGTTCCGATCGCTTGGAAATCGCTCTAATCCCGCTCCATCCACCCGCGCATCCGCCGGAACAATCCGCGCTCCGCCACGGGTTCCATCATCTCTCCCGGACCTTCCGGATCGAGTATCTCATTGTCCGCCAGCCATGCCTGCACGTCGTTCAGGTCAGGCGTCACATAGTGTCTCAGCGTTCGCCCCGGCTTGTCGCGCAGCTGCTCGACGGCGGCTACCAGCCCGCGCTCGGCGATCACCGCCGCCACACGCGCGACGGGCAGGTCGAGATGCTCGGCGATGAGATCGTCGCGAATCGCCCGTATCACATCCTCCCGCCCTGCATTGGCGGGCAGCGCGGCATCGATCGTCACGTCGCATTCGGTGTCCAGCCGCATGGACCGGTTGTTCATGTTGGACGATCCGACCCGCAGAACCCGGTCATCGACGATCAAGATCTTGGCATGCACATAGATCGGCTCCCCCCGCGCGGTAAACGGATGGTAGAGCCGTAACCGGCCGTGGCGGTCCCGCGCCTTCAGCGCCTCGAACAGCCGGGCGCGGCCCGTGTCCATGGCCTGCTGTTCCAGCCAGCCGTCGGCCTGTTCCGGATTGATGATGACGATCTGCGGCCCGTCCTCCTCGGCCAGCCGGGCTGCGATCGCCTCGGCAATGCGGCGGGAGGCGAAATATTGGCTCTCCGCATAGATATAGCGCTTCGCCGACGCGATCTGGTTCACATAAAGCCGCTCGATCTCGATCAGCGGTTCCTGGTCCTCCATCTCCGGCGCGGAGCGGGATATGGCGACATCCACATCCTCGAACTGCACCGGCAATGCATCGGGCCAGCAATCCTGCTGACCCTCCACCGGTAGCAGTTCCTCCCCGCCTGCATCCTTCCACCGCGCCCGCGCATGCTGGCCCAGCGCCGCCGCGACGGGCCCCTGCAGGGCCGTCGTCGCATCGTGCCAGGGGCCATAGGGCGACCCGTCCGGATGCCGCCGCCCCGGTTCCTCATCGCGGTGATGCCGGGTGTCCCAGCGATCGCCGGTCATGTCGATGCCACCGCAAAAGGCAAAGCAATCGTCGATCACCACGATCTTCTGATGGTGGGACGCGGCGGTCGGATGATGGCTGTCCAGCTTCACCGTGATGCGTGAATTGGCCATCCAGCGGACGGTCGTGAACAGGTTTGACGGCCGCACCATGGACTTCATCGCGCCCACGTCCCAGCGCAGCAGGAAGATTTCCAGCTCCGGCGTCCGTTCCACCAGCCAGCTTATGAAATCCCCGATCACCGTTGGCGCGCCGTCGCCCGCCTCATCTTCGCGGATCAGCGTGATGGCGGCGTCAAAATCCCAGCCGATCAGCATGATCCGCTTCTTCGCCTTCATCATCGCGGCGCGGGCATGCCGGAAATAGGCGTCCGCATCGACGATCATGCTGGCCTTCAGCGCCCGCTCGATCCGCCAGCAATCCTCCCTCTCGCGCGGACCGTTCATGCGCTGCCCACCACCAGGCAGCCCAGGAACATCAGCAGTCCCGCAAAGCGATTGGAACGGAATTTGGCCAGGGGATCGATGCCGTCCTCCTTCAGCGTCGCCACCTGCCAGCCCAGATGCACCGCCATGGGCAGCAACGCCGCCAGCGCCAGGCCCTGCGGCCTTGCCTGCCAGATGGCGCTGGCCCAAAGGCCCAGCGCCATCGCATAGCAGAACGCCACGCCGCTGCGCACATGCCTGCCCATGGACAGGGCGCTCGATCCGATGCCGATCAGGGCGTCATCCTCCCGATCCTGCAACGCATAGATGGTGTCATAGCCGACCACCCAGAAGATGCATCCTCCATAGAGCAGCAATCCCGTCAAATTGAGGCTTCCCGCCGCTTCGCTCCACCCGACCAGCGCCGCCCAGGAAAAGACCAGCCCCAGCCATATTTGCGGCCAGCCGGTGATCCGCTTCATGAACGGATAGGCCGCGACCAGCGCCAGCGAGCCCAGGGCCACGACCTGGGCGTAGAGATGGAGCTGGAGCAGCACCACCAGTCCGACCAGGCAGAGGGACAGCAACCATATCCATGCGGTCTTGAGGGATATCGCCCCGCTCGCCAGCGGGCGGGATGCCGTGCGCGCTACCTGCCGGTCGAGGTCGCGGTCGACAATGTCGTTGAACACGCACCCCGCCCCGCGCATGGCGATGCTGCCCAGCAGCAGCCAGAGGATCAGCGGCCACTGCGCCCGCGTACCCCCCGCCAGCGCAACGGCCCAGGCGCCAGGCCAGAACAGCAGCCACCAGCCGATCGGCCGATCAAATCGCGCCAGCAGGGCCAGGGCACGGGGGATATTCGGCAAGCGCGCGACCAGCCCGCGCGCCTCGCTATCGGGAACTATCGTCTGTTGGGCCATGATAGGTTTTTGGGACTCCGTTCGGGCCGAGCTTGTCGAAACCCTCCACTTCCCTAAAGAGAAGCATGCCCCTTCGACAAGCTCAGGGCGAACGGAAGAGACAAAATGACCGCGACCCCCGCCTGGCCGCCGCAAAGCGCGCCGCGCCTCCACGTCGAAACGCAGCTGGGCGAGGGTGTGGCCGTGCCTGTCGACGGCAACCCGGCCCATTATCTGATCAGCGTCATGCGGGTGAAACCGGACGACATCGTCCTGCTGTTCGACGGCAGGTCGGGCGAATGGGCGGCCAGGGCGCGCGACATCCGCAAGCGCGACCTGGTGCTGGAGGTGGTCAGCCAGACCAGACCGCCGGAGGATGTCCCCGATTTCTGGCTCTGCTGCGCGCCGATCAGGAAGGGGCGCATCGACCTGGTCGCCGAAAAGGCCTGCGAACTGGGGGTGGCCCGCCTGCAGCCCGTGCTCACCCGGCGCGCCGTGGTGGACCGGCTCAATTTCGATCGCCTGCATGCCCATCTGGTCGAAGCGGCAGAGCAATGCGGCCGCACGGCCCTTCCCGAACTTGAGCCTATGGTGAAGCTCGACGCGTTGTTGCGGGATTGGCCGGAGGACCGCTGGCTTTTCTTTGCCGATGAGACCGGCGGGGAGGTGCTGGCCGCCACGCTCAGGGCGCATCCGGGCGCCGCCGCTTTCCTGATCGGTCCTGAAGGCGGCTTCGACCCCGCCGAGCGCGAAGCGATCCGCGCCCATCCCCGATCGGTCGCCGTCTCGCTCGGCCCCCGGATTCTGCGCGCGGAAACCGCCGCCATCGCTGCGACCACGGCCTGGATGACGATGAACGGAGACTGGGTTTAGCTTCCTGGCGCGTCATGCTTCCGCGGCCCGCCGGCTGGCACCGCAGCATCTCGTGCCGAGCGCTCAAATATGGTTTTCTTCCGCAACCCGATTGAAGCCGCCATCAACGCAGCTTATCTGAGCGCCGAAGGTTGCGCCTTTGACGCAACCGGGGGAAAGATTAAGGCGGGGCATGAGCACCAGAACCGACTCAGGGGAAAATGATCCCATCATTGAAAGCCGCGAACAGTTGATCGCGGCCTTCGCCAAGGGCGCCAAGCCGAAGGATCGCTGGCGCATCGGCACCGAGCATGAGAAATTCGTCTATGCGAGGCGGGATTATCACGCCCCCAGCTACGACGAGCGGGGCGGCATTCACACGCTGCTGATCGGCCTTACCCGCTATGGCTGGAACCCGGTGTTCGAGGGGGAGAATATCATCGCCCTTTCCGGCGCCGACGGCACCATCAGCCTGGAACCGGCCGGCCAGCTCGAACTGTCGGGCGCGCCGCTGGAAAATCTCCACCAGACCTGCGCGGAAACCAGCCGGCATCTGGAACAGGTGAAATATGTGGGCGACATGTTGGGCCTGGGTTTCCTGGGCCTTGGCATGTGGCCGGACAAGAGCCGCGAAGAACTGCCCATCATGCCCAAGGGCCGCTACGACATCATGCTGCGTCACATGCCGCGCGTGGGCAGCATGGGCCTGGACATGATGCTGCGCACCTGCACCATCCAGACCAACCTCGACTATGGCAGCGAGGCGGACATGGTGAAGAAGTTCCGCGTCTCCCTTGCGCTGCAGCCGCTGGCGACGGCGCTCTTCGCCAATTCGCCTTTCACGGAAGGCAAGCCCAACGGCTTCCTGTCCTATCGCAGCCATATCTGGTCGGACACCGACCCCGGCCGCACGGGCATGTTGCCCTTCGTGTTCGAGGACGGCTTCGGTTATGAGCGCTATGCCGACTATGCGCTCGATGTGCCGATGTATTTCGTCTATCGCGACGGCCGCTATATCGACGCGGCGGGCCAGAGCTTCCGCGATTTCCTGAAGGGCGAACTGCCCGCCCTGCCCGGCGAAAAGCCGACGGAGAAGGACTGGGAGGATCATCTGTCCACCGCCTTCCCGGAAGTGCGGATGAAGAGCTTCCTGGAAATGCGCGGCGCGGATGGCGGGCCGTGGAACCGTATCTGCGCGCTGCCGGCGCTATGGGTCGGGCTGCTCTATGACGAAGGCGCGCTGGACGCGGCCTGGGATCTGGTCAAGGGCTGGAGCATGGAGGAACGGCAGGTCCTGCGCGATTCCGTGCCCAAACTGGCCTTGGACGCGCCCATTGCGGGCAACCGCAAGCTGCGCGACATTGCCGCCGAAGCGCTGGACATCGCCCGCGCCGGCCTTTCCGCCCGCGCCCGGCTCAATGCGTCGGGCGACAATGAAAGCGGCTTCCTCGCCCCGCTGGACGAGATCGTGGCGTCGGGCCAGACCCACGCCGAACGGCTGCTCGCCCGCTATCATGGCGAGTGGAAGGGCGACCTCACCCGGATCTACGCTGAGGAAAGCTTCTGACGCTTCCTTCCTTCTCCCTGCGGGAGAAGGAAGGGTTGCCCCTCCGACAGGGCCGGTCAGCTATTGTGGATGAGATGGTCGGCCCTCATTCGGCGGGCTGCGCCAGCCCCATGGGCTTGCGCCCCACGATCCACGCGAAAAGGCGTGGCACGGCGCCGTTGCGCTCCATCCAGTCGCTATAGGCGCGATATTCCGGATCGGCGCCCAGATGCGCCTCCTCGGTCTTCGCCCGCCAATAATAGACCGCATTGGTCACGCCCAGCAGGGCACAATTGCGCACCACATCGGTCAGGTTGCCCGACAGGCTGAGGAAAGGCAGGGCGGAAAACCACCAGAAGAGGTTCTTCGCCAGATAGGCCGGATGGCGCGTCCAGCGATAGGGTCCGTGCGTCAGGATCCCGCGATGCGTCAGGTTGGAGAAGCGCAGTCCGAAGGCCACCGTCGCCCAGGCATAGATGGCGGTCAGCAGGACCAGCCACCCGCCCAACAGCCATTGCAGGGCCTCATGCCCGCGCGTCCAGACATCCCATTCGGCTCCGCCGGCGTGATAATCGAGCGGACCGCCATTGCCCATCAGCACAAAGGGCGGATAGCAGATCAGCGCCGCAACCCATCCCGCCAGCAGCGGATTGGCCGTCCGGATATGCGAATCCAGCGGCTTCATCGTCAGCATATAGCCCACCGTCGCCATGCAGACGTCGATCATGAACATGATGGCGATCAGGAAGCTCGCCAGGGCCACGGGATGGCTGAACGCATCCGCTGTCCGCCATTCGACCACGCTGGCGAAATTGCCCGGCACGATCGACAGCATGAAGGCGAGGAAAAAGCCCTTCACCGCCCAGGCGCGGGCATGATGGGCAACCTCCGCCCGGTCCGGCACGCCCGCGGCTCCGCCGATCACCCATTGGCCAAAGGCAAAGCTTGCGTCCTTCGGTTCGACCGTCCGCCGGTCCAGCCAGATCACATAGGGCACTGACGCCCCCAGCAGCCAGGGCGCCGCGCTCATCAGCAGGTTCATGGACATGCGATAATCGCCCGCCCAATACCAGCGCGCAATGCAATAGAATGATGCGATGACGAGCCAGGTCGCCCATAAACCGGCGATCTTGACGATGCTGACGTCCATCACCGCGCGCCAGGGCCGGGCGGGTGCGATCCAGTCGATCCCTGTCGATGCCCGGCGGTGGACCTTGTCGACCAGCAGCGACCACAGCACCATGGGAAGGCCGCACGCGACTACCGCGGCGAAGCCCGCATTCGGCCCATTCATCCCGTAATGGCGCGCCACCAATGTCCAGAGGCAGAGGCCGACCAGCCCGGCAATGCCCACGCCATGGCTGACGGCGGATTTCGGACAGGGATCGGCATTGTCGCTCATGCCGTGGCCCTAGCGAAAATAGGTAAACAACCCCCGAAGGCCGACCGGGCGAAGGGGGATCCGGCCGCCCCGATCAGCTCCCGCCCAACACATTGATGGTGAACGCCAATATGCCCAGGTTGAAGAGGAAGGCGGCCAGGCAATGGAACAGCGCCGTTTGCCTTATGCTTCCGCTTTTCACGGCGACGTCGGAAGTCTGGAATGTCATTCCCAATGTGAAGGCGAAATAGAGGAAATCCCAGTAGCTTGGTTCCTGCGTGTCCGGAAAATCAAGTCCGCCGCTGTCCCGGCCCTTTCCATCGCCCAGGTAGAAGATATGCGCATAATGCATCGCATAGACGAGGTTGGAGAAGAGCCAGGCCAGCGCCAGCGTCGCCAGCACCAGCGCAATCGCCCCCGCACTTGGCCCGCCATGCTGGCTGACCGCGACGCCGACGGCGACCAGGATCACCATCGACACGATTCCGGTCAGCAACAGCATCAATTGCCGATTGACGTCATTGTCCGCCGCTTTGCGCCGCATCGCGTCGGGATCGGCGTCCAGCAGCGGCCAGACCGACAGGATGAAGGCCAGCGCCGCCAGGTCAAAGCCCGCCATCACCGCCTCATGCCAGGGCAGCAGGAGGCCAAAGGGCGCCATGCTGGCCAGCAGGGCCAGGAACATGCCATAACGCCACGGGAAAATCTGCGGTCGGCTCATGCCGTGCATCAAAGGCGTAATCCCCGCCGCGCACAAGATGCTTTTGATACCGCATTTTACGCGTTGCCGACCGCAAAGGGTCAAGTTGACAATGCGCTAGATCACGGCCGCCACCAAACCCAGCGCCTGGGCCTCATTCGCTTCGAGATACCAGTTTTCCGGCGCGCGCTTCAGCAGTTCTTCCATCGAAACCTGCGATCCCAGGATCAGGTTCGCGAAACCTTCATTCTGGATCGCGATCGACGCCTCGATCTCATGCAATGTCGCCTTGAGCGACGCGATGCAGGTCGACAGCGGCCCTTCCAGATGGATGTCCCGCGTGATGATGCGCTCGTGGATCATCACGCGTGTTCCCCGCGCGAGATAGCGATTTTCCGCCGCGAAGAAGCCCATGAAGGTGGCGCCCGCCGAATAGACCGCCGTCTTGCCCAGGAACACCAGCCGCCGGTCCGGATAGAGATCGGAATGGAAGCGGACATCCTCCCCCATCATCCGTGCAATCTCGGGATCGCCGCCCAGGGTGGCGATCTCCACCACGACCAATCCCTGTTGCGGCGCGGACGACAGGCAGTTGCGGAAATGCAGGTACATGCCATGATCGACATAGCCTGACAGCATGATCGCGGGATATTCGAAATCCTTGGGGCCCAGCAACGGTGCCTGTATCGACATTAAAAACGGCTCCTTCTTCTGCCCTCGCCGGCTGCTCTACGCGCAGGCCGGCAAATGGTGCCCTGTTCCCCTCGGTTTTTAGCTGGCGCCCCGCTGGAGACGTCCCTAAAGAACAGATCATGACCAAAGGGCGGGGCGCATGATCGCTAAACTGAAAGGACGGCTGGACAGCACGGGCCTGGACCATGCCATCATCGACGTGGGCGGGGTCGGCTATCTGGTTGGCGCCTCGTCCCGCACGCTCTCCGCGCTGGGGCCTGTGGGCGAAGCGGTGACGATCCATACCGAAATGCTTGTGTCGGACGATGCCATCCGCCTGGTCGGTTTCGCCCGAGCCGAGGAACGCGACTGGTTCCGCCTGCTGACCGGCGTGCAGGGCGTGGGATCCCGCGTGGCGCTGGCCATATTGTCGGCCCTGGAACCGGCGGAGCTGCACCGCGCAGTGGCCACGGGCGACAAGGCGATGGTCGCGCGCGCCAATGGCGTCGGCCCCAAGCTTGCCCAGCGCATCGTCAATGAGTTGAAGGACAAGATCGGCGCCGTACCCGCACCAGCCGGCGCGGCCGGTGGCGGCTTTACGGCCCTGCCCACCGGCGGCCACGGCGCCGACGCGATTTCGGCGTTGCAGAATCTGGGTTTCAAACCCGCCGAAGCCAGCAGCGCCGTCGCCGCTGCCGAGGAGGAATTGGGTGAGGACGCGTCGCTGGATGCGCTGGTCCGCCTGGCGCTCCGGAAAGCGGCGAAATGAGCGAGGACCGCCTGATCTCCTCCACGCGCCGTGTCGAGGATGCGGATGCCGCGCTGCGTCCCAAGTCCTTGGGTGAATTTATCGGGCAGCAGGCGGCACGGGAAAATCTGCGCATCTTCATCGAAGCCGCCAGGGGACGGGGCGAAGCGCTGGACCATGTGCTCTTCTTCGGTCCCCCCGGCCTTGGCAAGACGACGCTGGCGCAGATCGTCGCCCGCGAAATGGGTGTGGGTTTCCGCGCGACATCAGGCCCGGTCATCGCCAAGTCAGGCGATCTCGCCGCGCTGCTCACCAATCTGGATGAGGGCGACGTCCTCTTCGTCGATGAGATTCACCGGCTCAACCCCGCGGTCGAGGAAGTGCTCTATCCTGCGATGGAGGACCGGGCGCTCGACCTGATGATCGGCGAGGGGCCGTCCGCCCGATCGGTGCGGATCGACCTGCCGCCCTTCACCCTGGTCGGTGCGACCACGCGGCAGGGCCTGTTGACGACACCCCTGCGCGACCGCTTCGGCATTCCGGTGCGGCTGCAATTCTATACAGTGGACGAACTGGAGCTGGTGGTGCGCCGCGCCGCGCGGCTGCTGGACCTGGCCATAACCCCGGACGGTGCGGTGGAGATCGCCCGGCGCTCGCGGGGCACGCCGCGCATCGCGGGGCGACTGCTGCGGCGGGTGCGCGACTTCGCGAATGTGGCGGCGGCAGCGGCCGTGGACGCCAAGGTGGCCGACGCCGCACTGACGCGGCTGGAGGTCGACTATCTCGGTCTCGACCTGATGGACCGCCGTTACCTGACCATGATCGCGGACATTTATCGCGGCGGCCCGGTGGGGGTCGAAACGCTGGCGGCCGGTCTTTCCGAAGCGCGCGACACGATCGAGGAAGTGATCGAACCCTATCTCATCCAGCTTGGCCTGATTGCCCGTACGGCGCGGGGTCGCTGCCTCAATGGTCCGGGCTGGAAGCATCTGGGCCTCAATCCCCCCTCCCATCTTCAGGATGGGCTGTTCGATTGAAATCGGCCGACGGCCGGACCGACCGGCCGCCGATCGCCAAATGATCCATACGCATATTCGCGGGAGGGCAGGCCATTCATCGCGGCGGCCCGTGGTCGGCTTCCCATCGATCGGCAATGTCACCGCCCGGTCATGCCGCTTTCACCGATCCGTCTCCTTTTTGCAGCCATGCCGTCATTTGCCTCTGCCATGCCCCGGTCGCCACCGGCGCGGCCTCCAGCCGACAGCCCGGATTATGCACAGGGGTATTCATCCATGTCTCATCTGACCGACGAGGCGCGCGCGGCCTTTCGCGATGCGCAGCCAAAGATCACCGCGGGCGAAGACAGCCTGGAATCGATCGTCGCCGCCAATCCGGCGCGCCGCACCGTGCTGAAGAACGGCCTGCTGGGCCTTTCCATGCTGCCGATGCTGGGCGCGCTGACGGCATGCGGCGACGACGAAGCCTCCGGCTCGCCCGCCCCCCTTCCCCCGCCGACCCCGGCGCCCAGCTATGCCATCGCCTTCGCGTCGGTCGCGATCAACAGCAACGACACGGTCACCGTTCCTGCCGGCTACACTGTCGATGTGTTGCTGAAGGCGGGCGATTCGGTGGAGCCTGGCACCCCCTATGCCCCCGGCAGCATCCCCGGCAGCGCGAGCCAGACCAATTTGTGGGCGGGCGGCAATCATGACGGCATGGAGTTTTTCGACCTGTCGGGCGTCGATCCCAACAGCGGCGGCCTGCTGGCGATCAACCATGAACTGCCGGATTACAATATCCTCTTCGCCAGCGGCACCTATAACGCCGCCACCGCCACCGCGGACCAGAAGGCGCTCGCCCTGTCGGCCGTCGGCGTTTCGGTGGTGGAAATCGCCAAGGGCACGGACGGCAAGTTCGCCGTCAAGGCGGGATCGCGCTTCAACAAGCGCTATAGCGGCAACACCGATTATCGCGTTGGCGGACCGGCTGCGGGCCTGCTGTCCTCGACCATTCGCGGTACGCTCAACAACTGTTCCTCGGGCCGCACGCCCTGGGGCACCTATCTGACCTGCGAAGAGACGACCAATAATTATCTGGATCCCACGCAGCCCAGCAACAATTACGGCT
Organism: Sphingobium sp. LMC3-1-1.1; assembly: GCF_040676285.1. Lineage (NCBI taxonomy): Bacteria > Pseudomonadati > Pseudomonadota > Alphaproteobacteria > Sphingomonadales > Sphingobiaceae > Sphingobium > Sphingobium sp. LMC3-1-1.1. The sequence goes on from NZ_JBEGHQ010000002.1 coordinate 28,841, forward strand.
GGGTCGTGGAGATCGATCCCTATCAGGAACTGGCCGCGCCGACCAAGCGCACCGCCATGGGCCGATTCTCCCATGAGAACACCGCCTATCTGAATGACGCCAACAATCGCGTCGCCTTCTATATGGGCGACGATTCGACGCCGGGCTGCATCTACAAGTTCGTGCCCGATCGCGCCTACAGCACCAGCAATCGCGCATCGAACGTCGACCTGCTCGATTACGGCACGCTCTATGTGGCGCGCTTCAATGCGGACGGCACGGGGGAGTGGCGGGCGCTGGTGCAGGGCCAGAACGGCCTGGTCGCCAACGCCACCGATCCCGGCAACGTCAGCCAGTCGACCACGCCGCCCACCCCCACCACCGTCAGCTTCAACAGCACGGCCGATGTGCTCATCAACGCCCAGTCGGCCGCCCGCGTCGCCGGCGGTACGCTGATGGACCGGCCGGAATGGATCACGGTCGCGCCGAATCATCAGGCGATCTTCGTCACGCTGACCAACAACAGCGGTCGCCGCGTCACCGACAATCCCAATCCGCGCGTGACCAACCTGCACGGCCACATCCTGAAGTTCCGCGAAAATGGCGATTCACCGCTCGCAACCGGCTTCACCTGGGAAATTTTCCTGCTGGCGGGCAATCCCAACCTTGCCGAAGCGAATCTGAAGGGGAACATCAACGGCGATTATTTCTCCAGTCCCGATGGCCTTCGCATCGATCCGCAGGGCCGCCTGTGGGTTCAGACCGACCACAACCTCACGGGCAACGCCGGTACGTTGAACGGCACGGCGGTGAACATGACGCAGGCCTTTGGCAACAATTCGATGTACCATGTCGACCAGACCAGCAAGGCGTCCAAGCGCTTCCTGGTCGGTCCCACGGGCTGCGAGATCACCGGCATCGCCTATACGCCGGACCTTCGGAACTTCTTCATCAATATCCAGCATCCCACGGGCAACTGGCCGGTGTCGGGGCAGCAGCCGCGTTCCTCGACGATAGTGGTGCGCCGTACAGACGGTCAGCCGGTCGGAAACTGAGCCTTGGCGCCGGCCCGGCCCTGTTCGCCGGCAAGGGACGGCTTCCTGCGCTCCGGCGCCAGAAAGTCGTCCTTGCCGACCCCTCCCGGCCCTGCGGAGGATGGCAAGCCGACCTCGCCTTGAGCACGGCTGGGAAACAAGGAAAGGCCCGTTCCCTTAGGAACGGGCCTCTTCGTTCGGGCTATATACGCCGCGAATCCGAATGGTGTCAGGTGGCGTCAGCCACCTGCGCGATCACTTGATCTTGGCTTCCTTGAACTCGACATGCTTGCGCACGACGGGGTCATATTTCCGGAAGCTCAGCTTCTCGGTCTTGGTACGCGGATTCTTCTTGGTCACGTAGAAGAATCCGGTGTCAGCCGAGCTGACGAGGCGAATCTTGACGGTTGCTGGCTTGGCCATGGCCTTAGTCCCTGGTCGTGAATATCGTGAAAAAGAAGAGCGGCCCCAAATCTCTTGCGAGCAAGGGACCGCCCCGTTTCAGCGGTGCCCCATGAGGCAGATTCGGATCGGTGTCAAGGCTCGTGGCCGAAATGCGGCGGCCATGCTACACTTTACGCGGCCTTAACCGGCTCGGGTCTATCGGTGGAGTCGGAGTTACAGGACGGGGGAGTCTTCTCCATGCGACATGATCCGATGCTGGCCATTCTTGCCGATCTGCTGCGGCGGGTGGACGCGCTCGCGGGCGAACGGGGGCATATCTCCTTGGCGCGCCTGCGGGACGAGATTGACCGGATACGCCATATTGCCCGCGCCTTCCACCTCGACAATGTCGAAGGCCTGGCCGGCACATTGCAGTCGGCGCTGTCGCTGCAAGGCGCCGGGCCTGTCGTCATGTCCTATCTCGACCTGATGCGCGACGCGATCGCGGCCGAAATGCCCGATGCGGAGGTGATAGCGATGCCTGTCGCCGCCAGGCCGGCGGCGGGGCCTGGCACGCGGCTGACCGTCTGACCGGCTGAATGGATGCATTGCTGATCGCGCTGCTCGGCTGTCTGTTGGCCGAAACCGGCGACAAGGGGCAGTTGCTGGCCCTGGCCCTGGCCGAACGGTTCCAGCGCGATGGAGCGGTGATCGCGGGGATCGTGGCGGCGGCTTTCGCCAATGCGGCGATCGGCGCGGCGGCGGGCGCCTTTATCGCGCCGATGCTGGGGACGGACGGGCGGTTGCTGTTCCTGGCGCTGGCTTTGATCTTCCTGGCGGTCGGGATGTTCTGGCCGACGAAGCGGCCTGACCCCCTGGCGAACTGGCGGCTTGGGCCCTTTCTCACCAGTGCGCTTGGTCTCTTCATCCTCGGCTTCGGGGACGGCGCGCAATTCCTGATCCTGGGAATCGCCGTGCGCACCGCCGATCCGGTGCTGGCCGCAACGGGCGGGGCGATCGGCATCATCGCCGCGACTGTTCCCGTCCTCCTGCTGCGCGGCCCGGCGTTCGACGCGCTGCCGCTTCGCGCCATTCGGCTTGGCGGCGCCGTGCTGGTGCTGCTCGCGGGGATGGCGGCGGCGGTGTCGGCGCTGCACCTCGCCTGATCGACGGAATGCATCAGACTGAACGGCTTTTTTGGCGGAGTTCCCTGTTTTGTCATGGCACCATATCGGGCACAGATCATTATATGTCCGAAACCAAGTCCCTTAGCAGGAGCCAAGCATGACAGCCCCCGATCTCAAGACTCCGACAGATTTGCGCAGCAATGCCACGAAAACGGTCGCAGAGGCGCTGAACGGCGTGCTCGCGGACAGTTATGCGCTGTATTTCAAGACCAAGAATTTCCACTGGCACGTGTCCGGTCCCCATTTCCGCGACTATCATCTGATGTTCGACGAGCAGGCGACGCAGATCCTGGCCACCACCGATCTGATCGCCGAACGCGTGCGCAAGACCGGGAACACGACGCTGCGTTCCATAGGCGACATTTCGCGTCACCAGTCCCTTGCCGACAATGACGCCGATTATGTCAGCCCCGGCGACATGCTGAACGAGTTGCGGGAGGACAATCTGAAGCTGGTGGAGGCCCTGCGCGCCGCCAAGGCCGCAGCCACCGAAGCGGGCGACAATGCGACGGAAGGCATTATCGACGATTGGACGGACGAGGCGGAGGAACGCGCCTGGTTCCTGTTCGAGGCCGGCCGCAACGCCTGATGGAACAAAGCCCTCCAGCCGCGACTGGAGGGCTTTTTCGTTGGATCAATCCTCGATGATCGGCTCTATCGCCACGATGGTGAGCGCAGCGGCCCTTCCACCGAAATCCACGCTCTCGCCACCCTCCGCATCCATCATCGCGCGGGCGAGCGGCGCGGAAAAGGCGATGCGCCCTTCGGCGGGATCCGCTTCATCATCGCCGACGATGCAGATCTGCCTTTCCTTGCCGTTCAAGCTGTAGGTCACGCGGCTGCCGAAGGCGACCGCCTCCCCGTCCGGGATCGGCCGCACCTCCGCGGTGGCAAGCCGGGTCCGCCAGTATCGCAACTCGCGCTTCAGCTTCTTGGCCTCATCTTCGGCCATGCCATCCATTTCCACCGCCTCCAGCGCTTCCACCTTCTCCCGCGTCAGCCGCAGGCCGCGCGCCGTCACCCAATTGGGACCGGGCGGCAGCGGAAGTTCGAAAGTGGGCTCCAGATGCTCCTCGTCACTCTCGCGACGAAAGGCGACACTCATTGCACTCTCCTGTCAAAACGCCTGTCCGCGCCATCACGAGGTCGAAACCGGCGCTCTTCTTTTCAAGGGGAAGGTCCGGGTTGCGACAGCGCCAAAGCCCGGACAAGCAGGGCTTCTAATCGTCGAACAGCGCCGCGAGCTGTTCCACCATGGTGCCGCCAAGCTGTTCGGCATCCATGATGGTCACTGCGCGGCGATAATAGCGGGTCACGTCATGGCCGATGCCGATCGCCACGAGCTGAACGGGCGAGCGGTTCTCGATCCATTCGATCACCTGCCGCAAATGGCGTTCCAGATAGGTGCCGCTGTTCACCGACAGGGTGGAATCATCGACAGGCGCGCCGTCGGAGATCACCATCAATATGCGGCGTTCCTCGTTCCGCGCCAGCAGCCGGCCATGCGCCCAGAGCAGCGCCTCGCCGTCGATATTCTCCTTGAGCAACCCCTCCCGCATCATCAGGCCGAGATTCTTGCGCGCCCGGCGCCAGGGTTCGTCCGCCTTCTTGTAGATGATGTGGCGCAGGTCGTTCAAACGCCCCGGCATCGGGGGACGTCCGGCCGCCAGCCAGTCCTCCCGGCTCTGCCCGCCCTTCCAGGCGCGGGTGGTGAAGCCCAGTATCTCCGTCTTCACGCCGCAGCGTTCCAGCGTGCGCGCCATGATATCGGCGCTGATCGCGGCGATGGAAATCGGCCGGCCGCGCATGGACCCGGAATTGTCGATCAGCAGCGTGACGACGGTATCGCGGAACTCGATATCCCGCTCGATCTTGTAGGACAGCGATCGTGTCGGATCGATCACGATCCGCGCCAGCCGCGCCGCGTCGAGCAGCCCCTCTTCCTGGTCGAAGTCCCAGCTCCGCGACTGCTGCGCCATCAGCCGGCGCTGCAGCCGATTGGCCAGTTTCGTCACCGCGCCCTGCAGGCTGACGAGCTGCTGGTCCAGGAAGCCGCGCAGGCGCAGCAATTCATCCTCGTCGCACAGGTCCGTTGCGGTCACCACCTCGTCATGCAGCAGTGTATAAGCCTTGTAGTCGAAGCCCGGCGGCAGGTCGCCCATCGGCCGGTTCGAGCGAACAGGCATCATGCCGTCCTCGCCCATATCCTCCGCGCCATCCTCGCTGCCGGGATCGAACTGATCGCTATATTCGGTTTCGCCGTTCTGGCTTTCCCCGCCCTGATCCTCGGCGCGCGTCTCGGCAAAGGCGTCGCTGTCGCCGGCCTCGTCCTCGCCGCTGTCGCTCTCGTCCTGTTGCTGCTCCTCGTCCTCGCCCTCGTCCGGCGTCTCGGAATCATCAGTCTCGGGCGGCATGTCTTCGTCGACAAGCGCGAGATGCTCCAGCATGGCGGTGGTCAGCTTCTGGAAGGCGCGCTGGTCGTCAATGGCCATGGCCAAAGCGTCGAGATCAGCGCCCGCCTTTTCCTCGATCCACTGGTCGATCATCGCCAGGCCCGCCTGCACGTCCCTGGGCGTGGCCTGTCCGGTCAGCCGTTCGCGCACCTTGAGCGCCAGCGCCGTCGACAGGGGCACTTCCTCGGACGAACGTGCCCGCCGGATCGGGTCGGATTTCAGGCGCAGGTCCAGCGCATGGTTCAGGTTCGCCCGAACCCCTTCCATCGCCCGCGAACCGATCGCCTCGACCCGCGCCTGCTCCACCGCATCATAGACGGCCCGCGCGGTCGCGTCGGCGGGCGCGGCCGCGTTGTGGATCCGGGCATTGTGATGCCGCAGCCGCAGCGCATTGGCGTCGGCAAAGCCCCGCGCCAGCGCCACCTGATCAGCGGGAAGGTTGCGTCCAGGAGTCGGCACCTTGATCGCCTTGCCCGCCATATGAGGCGTGTCGGCGGTGAAGCTGACCTCCACCTCCGCGTCGCGCGCAATCGATCGCGCTGCGCCGGACAGCACATCCTTGAAGGCGTCGAGGAGCGAACGGTCGGTCATGTGTCCAGCAGCATCCCGCCCGACGCAGGGTGAAGGCAACCGTTCAGGCAGCGATGCCCTTCATCCCGCGGGGCACGGAGCGCGTTCGTACGGGCGGCGGCGTTCATGGCCGCTCGCCCTCTCCGACATAGGGCACCGCGATGGTCTCGATCTCAGTCTCCACCTCGCTCATCAGCTTGTGCAAAGGGCATTTCGCGGCCACGGCGATCAGCCTGTCATGCTGGTCGGCGGTGAGCGGACCGGACAGGGCGATGCGCGTGGTCAGCCTGTAGACGCCCTCCCGTTCCCGGCTTGCGTCGCGCACCACGCCGACGTGGATGTCCTCCACCGGAATGCCGTTGCGTTGCGCATACCAGAGCATGGTCATCGCCTTGCAGGCGCCCAGCGCCGAATCATACAGGTCATGCGGGTCGGGTCCGGCGTCATGGCCGTCGGGCGCCGACATGTCCGCGATCAGCTCATGGCCGCGGATGCTGATCCGGTGGGCGGTGCCGCCCGATGGATCGATCCGTTCGACGACGATCATGGCTCGTTCCTCCCTGCGCGCTCAGGCCGCCCGGTGGGCGACGCTTTCGGGCAGGTCCTTGCCGAAGACGCGCTGATAATATTCGGCCACCAGCGGCCGCTCCGCCTCATCGCATTTGTTGAGGAAGGACAGGCGGAAGGCGAAGCCGATATTCTTGAAGATCAGGGCGTTCTGCGCCCAGCTTATCACAGTGCGCGGCGACATGACGGTCGAGATGTCGCCGTTGATGAAGCCCTGGCGGGTCAGCTCCGCCACCTTGATCATGTTCTCGACTTCCTTGCGGCCGCCCTCATGGTCATATTCGCCGGACTTGGCCAGCACCACCTGCGCCTCGGTCGCGGCGGGCAGGTAGTTGAGCGCCACGACCAGGTTCCAACGGTCCATCTGGCCCTGGTTGATCTGCTGCGTGCCGTGATAAAGGCCGGTCGTGTCGCCCAGACCCACGGTATTGGCGGTCGCGAACAGGCGGAACCAGGGATTGGGCCGGATGACGCGATTCTGGTCGAGCAGCGTCATCTTGCCGTCGGTTTCCAGCACGCGCTGGATCACGAACATCACGTCCGGACGGCCGGCGTCATATTCGTCGAACACCAGCGCGACCGGCCGTTGCAGGGCCCAGGGGAGCAGCCCTTCGCGAAATTCGGTGACTTGCTGCCCTTCCTTCAGGACGATGGCGTCGCGCCCGACCAGGTCGATGCGGCTGATATGCGCGTCCAGATTGATGCGGATGCACGGCCAGCGCAGCCGCGCCGCGACCTGCTCGATATGGCTGGACTTGCCGGTGCCGTGATAGCCCTGCACCATCACGCGACGGTTATAGGCAAAGCCCGCCAGGATCGCGAGCGTGGTATCCGGATCGAACACATAGGCGGGGTCGAGATCGGGCACCCGCTCATCGGCTTCCGAAAAGGCGGGTATCTTCATGTCGACATCGATGCCGAACACTTCGCGCGCATCCACTTCGCGGTCGGGCGATGCCAACAGCGTTTCGGCGCGGGTATCGGGTTGGACGTTCGGGATGTCGGTCATCTTCTAATCTCTTTGAACGGTCTGGTCGGCACAGCCCTAGCCATAGGGGACGGGCATGTCGATAGAGTGGGGCTTTAGCAGGCCGGGATCAAGCAGCCCATTCGGCCAAATTGGCCCCCTGCCCGATCAGCGCCGGCGGGGGGAGGGGACGATGGGCTGTGCGACGCGGCTCAGGCAAAGGCCTCCGCCTTGCGCAGGAGCTGATAGGCCTCGATCACCCCCTGCAGCGATGCCTCATGGCTGCGGTCGCCACCATTATGGTCGGGATGAAAGCGCCGCAGCAATTCGGTATAGCGCTGCCGCAGCGCCCTGCGGTCGGCATCGATGGGCAGCCCCATCACCTCCAGCGCCTTGCGGTCGTCCCGCGACAGGAACTTGCCGTCCTGCCGCATCTGGCTGTCGGCCCGGGCCTTCGCCACCCGCTCCCTGAACTTGGCGCCGATGGCGTCCAGCGGATCCTGGAAGTCCGACCATCGGGGCGGCGGGCTGGCAGCGTTGGAGGAAAAGGCCCGGGTTTCCCTTTCCCATCCCGCATAGGGGCGCTGGGCGGCGGCGATCTCCTCCGGGCTCATGCCGGTGAAGAAATTATAGCCCTGGTTGAATTCCCGCACATGGTCGAGGCACAGCCAGCGCCAGCGCGGGCCTTCCTCGTGCGACCGGCCTCCCTCCACGGGGGGCGCGCGAAATTCCCCCGGTTCATCGCAGCCGGGCGCCGCACAGGGGCGGTCGCTTTCCACGCGGCCATGGAAACGGTTGAAACGTCGGGTCGAGAAGGAATCGCCAGCCAAGATTGTCCTGATGCAACGGGGAGCAAAGGGCCTATATAGGGGCGATGACCGAGATTCTGAAAGACCCCTCCACGCCGCAAGGACCAGTGGCCACCGAAATCGAAGCCCGGCTGCAGGCCGCCCTCAATCCCGAACGGCTCGCCGTGATCGACGACAGCGAGAAGCATCGCGGGCACGCCGGGCATGATGGATCGGGGGAAAGCCACTTCACCGTGGAGATCGTTTCCGACCGCTTCACTGGCCAGAACCGCGTGGCCCGCCAGCGGCTGGTCAATGCCGCGCTGGCCGATCTGCTGCGCGAAAAGGTTCATGCCCTGGCGATCAAGGCGCGCGCGCCGGGCGAATGACACCATGGCGCCTCTCGCGCGTTGTGCGGCCGTTCCCAAAGCGATTTCCGGCCGGATGAACCTCTGACCGCCGGCATTTCGTGAGAGCAAGGGGCTGGAGGCGCGACGTATGGCCTATGATTTCTGGTACTGGTCCACCATAGCGGGCCGCGGCGAGTTCGTGCGGCTGACGCTGGAGGCGTGCGGCATTGCCTATCGCGACTGCGCCCGCATCGATGGGGACGGCGCGATGATGGCCGATATGGAACGCCATGACGCCGGTCCGGCCTTCGCCCCGCCCTATCTGGTCGCGGATGGCCGCACCGTGGCGCAAACCGCCAACATCCTCTTTTACCTGGCCGAGCGGCATGAATGCGGCCCCGAAGGTCTCAGGCCCCGCTATTGGCTGGCGCAGGTGCAGCTTACCGTCATGGACATGGTGGCGGAGGCGCATGACGTGCACCATCCGCTCGGCCCCGGCCTCTATTATGAGGAACAGAAGGCCGAAGCGCTTCGCGCCGCCCATGGCTTTCGCGCCAGCCGCATCCCCAAATTCCTCACCTATTTCGAACATGCGCTGAGCGCCGAGCCCGGTGACTGGCTGGCTGCCCGGCGCTGGAGCTATGCCGATCTGTCGCTGTTCCATCTGGTCGCCGGGCTGCGCCATGCCTTTCCGTTGCGCATGGCGACGCTGATGCCGTCCTTTCCGCGCCTTGCCGATCTGCATGACCGGGTTGCGGCGCTGCCCGAATTGCAGGACTATCTGGCGAGCGAACGGCGCCTGCCGTTCACTAATGAAGATATCTTCCGCCATTATCCCGAACTGGACGCAGCATGATCCCGACCGATCCGATCATACAGACGATCACGCCCACCACCCATAATCTGGGCGATTTCCGCGTCCATCGCTCCCTGCCGGTCAAGGATCGCACCATGGTCGGCCCCTTCATCTTCTTCGACCAGGCCGGACCGGCCCGGATAGAGGCGGGACAGGGCGTGGATGTTCGCCCGCACCCGCACATCAACCTGGCCACCGTCACCTACATGTATGAGGGCAGCTTCCTCCATCGCGATTCCCTGGGCACGGAGCAGCTGATCGAGCCGGGCGCGGTCAACCTGATGACGGCGGGCAAGGGCATCGTCCACAGCGAGCGGTCGCCGGACGAGGATCGCGCGAAGCTGTCGAAACTGTCCGCCATCCAGACCTGGCTGGCGCTTCCCGACCGTTATGAGGAAATGGACCCGGCCTTCGAACATGTCGGCGAGGGCGGCTTGCCCGTCATCGATGGCGCCGGGGCGCGGGCGCGCGTGATCATGGGCAGCCTGTGGGGCGCCACCTCGCCCGTGACCACCTATGCCAGCACCATCTATGCCGATATCCAGCTCTCTCCTGGCGGTTCGGTCCCGATCGACGCCGCTGCGGAGGAGCGGGCCATCTATGTTTCGGGCGGCGATGCGGCGCTGGACGGAGTCATGCTCCAGCCGCAGATGCTCTACGTCCTGCGGCCTGGCATCCGCGCGACATTGATGAGCGTCGACGGCGGCCGGGTGGTGCTGTGCGGCGGCGAGGCGTTCCGGACGCCGCGCCATGTCTGGTGGAATTTCGTGGCATCCTCGACCGATCGCCTGATGCAGGCGCGGGAGGATTGGGAAGCCATGCGCTTCCCGCTGATCCCCGGCGACGATCAGGAATTCATCCCGATTCCGCAGGGAAGGCCGAAGACGGTGAGCTATCCCTGAACGGCGACTTGGCCCGATAATGCGCGGCTTGCTTCTACCATGGCAGGAGCAAGCCGTGCCTGGATAGCGGCTTTTCTGCCCGTTACTGGACGAAAGTCAGCGACAGATTTTCGGCATTTTTCGGAATGTCGATCCGGCTTTCGTTGATCGACGCTTCTTCGCCCGGTTTCAGCCGGGTCCGGTCCGCCTTGGTGGTCCAACTGAACACCAGCCGGTTCTGCCGGTCGCGCAATTGCACCAGCACTGGCGGCACCGGCAGAACCTGCTTGCCGCTGTTCACGATCCGGGCGCCAAAGGCGAAATATTCCTCTCCGGTGGGCAGCTTGCGCCGCTCGGCGGGCTTGGAGAGATAGAAGAGCAGGTCCGGATCGCCTTCCTCCGGCACCAGGCCCAGATTGACCGCCCAGCCAGGCGTGCCGAAATACCACAGCGCGCCGCCCGCCGCGCCGACGGCCAGGCAGAAGGCGATCGCCGCATAGGTCCAGATCTTCAGCCGGTTGCGCCGCGGCTTCGTGGCGGCGGGCACAGGTTCGGCCCAGTCGTCATGCGCTTCCGCCTGGGCGCGGCCATAGACATCGTCAAACCGGTAATCCGGCCTGGTTTCCTCTGGCGCGGCGGCGAGCGGCTCGGGCTCCTCGGCCGCTGCGACGGCCTCGACCGCTGGAGCTGAGGGTTCCTCGACAGGTGGAGGTGGCGGAGGAGGTGCTGGCGGGGGCGGCGGAGGAGGTGGTGGTGCGGGACGAGGAGGCGGCGCAGCTTCCGCTATGCCTGCCGTCGCCATCGCTTCTTCCCGTGGAGCGAGCGCGGCGCCTTCCTGGAACCAGCTATGCTTGCAGGCGGCGCAGCGAACCTGGCGGCCGTTCGGGCCGACGGCGCTGTCCGGCACGATATAGCGCGTGGCGCAATTGGGACACACCAGGATCATGTTGCTTCATAGGCACGAGTTGGATTCGAGGGCAAGCGGCTTCAAACATGCCGTCTCCATCGTGCGCGACTCGCGGGAACAGGCTGGCTCGCCTTCCGGATGGGCTTTACGGCCGCCCGTCCACTGTGCCATGGCTATATGCTCGGGGAAGCAGGGAGCGCGCGGGCGCCGAAATTGACGCATGTCGGCCATTGTCCAGTTCGAAAATGTCGGCCTGCGCTATGGTCTGGATAGCGAGACGCTGTCCGACGTCAGCTTCTCCCTGGCCGGCGGCGGTTTCTACTTCCTGACCGGCGCGTCGGGCGCGGGCAAGACATCGCTGCTGAAGCTCCTCTACCTCGCCCAGCGGCCCAGCCGTGGCGTCATCCGTCTGTTCGGCGAGGATGTGGTGACGCTGCCCCGCAAGCGCCTGCCGGGGTTCCGCCGCCGCATTGGCGTGGTGTTCCAGGATTTCCGGCTGGTCCCGCATCTGTCCGTATACGACAATATCGCCCTGCCGCTACGCGTTGCCGGCATGGAAGAGAGCGAGATCGACCTGCCCGTCAGCGAAATGCTGAACTGGGTGGGCCTGGGCGATCGCGGCCAGGCGCGCCCCGCCACCCTCTCAGGTGGCGAGCAGCAGCGCGTCGCCATCGCCCGCGCGGTGATCGGCCGCCCGGAGATATTGGTGGCGGATGAGCCGACCGGCAACGTCGACGCCGACATGGCCCGCCGCCTCATGACCCTGTTCGAAGCGCTCAACCGGCTCGGCACCACCATCGTCGTCGCCACGCACGACCTGCCGCTCATCGCTCAGGTGGGAAGCGCGCAGATGATGAAGCTGGACAAGGGCCGCCTGTCCGACCCGACCGGATCGCTGCGCTACCCGCCCCGGCCGCAGGTGGCCGGCTGATGGCGTCCACCGGCACTCTGGGCAATCGTCGGGCCGCCGCCGCCGCGCGCCATCGGCTGCTGCCGGAGGGGCGGGTGGCTGGCCCCATGCCCTGGATCATCGCCATCATGATGTTCCTGACGGTGCTGTCGGCGGCCGCCGGTCTTGGCCTGGGCGCGGCGGTGAAGGCGATGGGCGCCGACCTCGCCGGCCGCGCGACGGTGCAGATCGTGGAAGCCAATGCCGAACAGCGCGAACGCCTCAGTGCGGGCATTGCCGCCGCACTGCGCAAGGACGCGACCGTCCGCACCGTCCGTCCGGTCCCGCCCGCCGCGCTGGCAGAGCAGATTCGCCCCTGGCTGGGGCAGGATGCGGCAAGCGGCGACCTGCCGATACCGGCGCTGATCGACATCGAACTCACGCCGGGCCAGGCGGACGCGAAGGTGGAGCGCCTTCGCCGCCAGCTCCACAACCTGTCGCCCAAGGCCCGCATCGAACCCCATGCCGCTTTCCTCGCGCCGCTCGCGGGCCTGCTTTCCGCGCTGGGCTGGCTGGCGGCGGGCATCGTCGTGCTGATGACGCTGGCGACCGGCGCTGTGGTCGTCCTTGCCGCGCGCGCCGCGCATGACAGCCATCGCGGCACCATCGACGTCCTGCACCTCATGGGCGCGACCGATGTGCAGATCGCCCGGCTGTTTCAGCGCCGTATCGGACTGGACGCGCTGTTCGGCGGCGCGCTCGGCTTTACATGCGCATTGCTGGTGATCCTGCTGCTCGGCGCGCGGCTGCTGGCTACCGGATCGGAACTGTTGAGCGCCGTCCAGCTACCCTGGACCAGCTGGGCCGTACTGGCCGCTATACCCATGGGTTGCGTGCTGCTGGCGCGGATCGCGGCGCGCTGGACAGTGCTGCGGTCGTTGGGGCGGCTGCTGTGATCGTCCGCTTCATCGCCGTCACCCTGCTGGGGTGGATGCTGGGCTTTGCCTGGTTCGCGATCTTCCTGCCGCAGCCGCTGGACGGTCGCCAGACCGATGCGATCGTCGTGCTCACCGGCGGGGCCGGGCGCATCAATCGCGGCCTTTCGCTGCTTCAGGACGGCGCGGCCAAGCGGATGCTGATCTCCGGCGTCGATCGCTCGGTCCGCCCGGTGGAACTGGCTGCGCAATATAAGGTGCCTGAACGCCTCTTTTCCTGTTGCATCACGCTTGGCCGCGAAGCCATCGACACGCGTTCCAATGCCATAGAGACCGCGCACTGGCTGGAGCGGCGGGATTTCAAGACGGTGCGCCTCATCACCACCGACTGGCACATGCGACGTTCCGCGCTTGAACTGCGGCAGGCGTTGCCGGAACGGGTCACGCTCGTCTACGACGCCGTGCCCAGCCGCCCCAGCCTCACCATGCTGGCGCGGGAATATAATAAATATCTGCTTCGCCGGGCGGCGGCGCTCATCGGTATCTGAATGGCTTACCCGGAATGCTGACCGCGCTGCGCTCCCTTGCCTTCATGCTGATCTTCTATCCGGGATCGCTGCTGTTCGTCCTTGCGGCGATGGCGTCCAACCTGGTCGCTCCGCGCTCGATTCCTCGGGTCGCGACTGCGTGGAGCCGCTTTCATCGCCGTTGCGCATACTGGCTGCTCGGGCAGAAGGTGCGGGTCGAAGGAAGGCTGGAGAACGGTCCCTATCTCTATATCGTCAAGCATGAATCGATGTTCGAGACGATCGACCTGCTTTGCCTGCTGGATCGTCCCGCCATCGCTGCGAAGCGCGAACTGTTCGACATTCCGCTCTGGGGCGGCATCGCCCGGCGCTACGGCCTGATCCCCATCGAACGCACCGCCGGGGCCAGCGCGCTGCGCGCCCTGCGCGCCGCGGCCAGGGCTGCCACGGGGGAGGGCCGGGCCGTCTGCCTCTTTCCGGAGGGCACCCGTGTGCCTCATGGCGAAAGCCCACCGCTGCGCGCTGGTTTTGCCGGGCTCTATGCGCTGCTCGGCCTGCCGGTGGTACCCGTCGCGGTGGACAGCGGCCGCGTCTCGCCGCGCGGCAAGTTCATGAAGCGCGCAGGGACCATAACCTACAGGGTGGGCGAGATCGTTCCCCCCGGCCTCGACCGGCGCGAGGCGGAAGCCCTGGTACATGCGGCGATCAATGCGTTGAACAGGCCGTCATAACCTGCCGTGCCCCTGCGAAGGCAGGAGCCAAGTTCACAGGTTGCGCGGAACACGCTGCTGCATTTAGAGCGATTTCCAAGCGATCGGAACCGATCGCTGGTTAAGAAATCGCGGAAAACAAGGAATCCAGAGCGGCGATCTGATTTAATCAGATCGAAACCCGCTCTAATGACGCCGCCCGAAATCGGGTTTGGGATCGTCCTGCCCCTGCTCGATGATCGACCGCCGGATCGCGCGCGTGCGGGTGAACAGGTTGAACAGCGCATCCCCGTCATTCCAGCGGATCGCCCGCTGCAAGGCCGACAAATCCTCCGAAAAACGCTGGAGCATTTCCAGCACCGCATCCTTGTTCGCCAGGAACACGTCGCGCCACATGGTCGGATCCGATGCGGCGATACGCGTGAAGTCGCGAAAACCGCCAGCGGAATATTTGATGACCTCCGACTGGGTCACGTCCTCCAGATCGCTGGCCGTGCCGACGATGGTATAGGCGATGAGGTGCGGCAAATGGCTGGTCACCGCCAGCACCAGATCATGATGCGCCGGGTCCATCGTCTCCACGTCGGCACCGACGCGCCGCCACAGTTCGGACACCCGCTCCACCGCCACTGGATCGGCGTCGGCAGGTGGCGTCACGATGCACCAGCGGCCCTGGAACAGCGAGGCAAAGCCCGCCTCTGGCCCGCTATTCTCGGTCCCCGCCACGGGATGCGCGGGGACCACCCTGCGCCCGGGCAGCGCCGCATTCAACTGCGCCAGCACGTCGGCCTTGCAGGAACCGACATCGCTGATGATCGCATCGGCAGGCAGGTCTTCGGCAATTTCCGCCGCCGCCGCGCCCATGGCCCGGACCGGCACGCACAGCACGACCAGATCGGCGTCCGTCACCGAAGCGCCGGCGGTATCGGTGACGTCGTCGGCCAGATCGATGGCCCGCGCAATCTCCCGCACGCCTGCATCGGCATCATAGCCGGTCACGCGCACGGTCGGCATGGTTTCGCGGATCGCCCGCGCCAGCGACGAGCCGATCAGCCCCAGCCCGATGATCGTGACCCGCGCGAAGGGCAGCATCAGGCGGTTTCCGCCATGGCGCGCAGCCTGTCCGCAACCCTGCGCATCTGATCCTCGGAGCCGATGGTGATGCGCAGGCCGTTGGGCAGCCCCTGTCCAGGCAGCCAGCGGGTGGCGAAGCCTTCGTCCCAAAGCCCCTTCATCGCCGCCTCGGCCGTCAGCCGTCCATCGAACAGGATCAGCAGGAAATTCGCCTTGCTGGGCACGGCGCGCAGCCCATGGTTGGACAGCGAGGCCACTTCCGCCGCCAGCCATTCGCGCCATTTCCGGTTGTGCACCCGGCTCGCCTCGATCCAGGCCGTGTCCTGGATCGCCGCCACCGCCGCGGCCTGCCCCGCCGTCGTCACGTTGAACGGCGCCCGGATGCGATGCAGCACGTCGATCACCTCGGCGCTGGCATAGCCCCAGCCGATGCGTTCGGCCGCCAGGCCATGAATTTTCGAGAAGGTGCGCGTCACGAACACATTGGATGCGGTCCTGGCCAGTTCCAGCCCGCCATCATCCTCCTCGGCATCCAGATATTCGGCATAGGCCTGATCCAGCACGAACAATATGTCGGGCCGCAGGCTGGCGTGCAGTCGCGCAATCTCCTCCCGCGACGTCATGGTCCCGGTGGGATTGTTGGGATTGGCGAGGAAGACGACCTTGGTCTTTTCCGTCACCGCCGCGAGCAGCGCGTCCACGTCGGTCGCATAGTCGGCATCCGCTGCGATGACGGGCGTCGCCCCGACGCGCCGCGCGGCGATGTCGTACACCGAAAAACCATAGCGGACGTACAGGATCTCATCCCCCGGCCCGGCATAGGCGCTGGCCGCGATGTGCAGCAGCTCGTCCGATCCGGTGCCGTAAATCACGCGCACGGGGTCCAGTCCATGCGCCGCCGCGATCGCCTCGCGCAGCCCGGTTGCGGCCGGATCGGGATAGGTCGCCAGATCCGCCGTCGCCGCGACCATCGCGGCTCGCGCCGCTTCCCCGGTGCCCAAGGGATTCTCATTGGCCGACAGCTTCGCCAGCGGGCGTCCGTCATCGGCGGCCGACTTGCCGGGGACATAGGGCGAAATGCCAAGGATCCAGTCTTTGGGGGCGGGCTTTGTCATGCGCCGCGCTTTAGCGTCATCGAGGCGAAACGCAAAGCGCTTGGATGTCCCTTCCGCGCCGCTTTATACGACCGGGGTCAGCAGGGGCTCGCCGGCCGCCCAGGCGTCCAGATTGGCCAGCACCAGGTCGGCCATCGCCTTGCGCGTCTCGACCGTCGCGCTGCCCTGATGCGGTTGCAGCACCACATGATCCATGGCGAACAGGGCCTCCGGCACATGCGGCTCGTCCGCGAACACGTCGAGACCCGCTCCCGCGATCCGCCTTTCCGCCAGCGCCGCCACCAGCGCACCCTCATCGATCACGCTGCCCCGGCTGATATTGACGATCACGCCCTCCGGTCCCAGCGCGTTCAGCATAGCCGCGCCCACCAGCCCTTGCGCTTCCGGCCCGCCCGATGTCGCGACGATGATCACGTCGCTCTGCCGCGCAAGGTCGAGCGGATCGGCCACATAGCGATAGCGGCTGTCCGCTGCCGCCCGCCGATTGTGATACAGGATTTCCCCGGCCACCGGCTCCAGCCGCCGGGCGATGGCCCGCCCGATCCGCCCCAGCCCGAGAATTCCGATCCTCCGCCCCGTCAACCGCCCGGCAAGCGGAGGCCTGTTGCCCCGCGCCCAATCTCCGGCCCGCACCATCCGGTCATTGGCCGCGATGTTGCGCACCGTCGCGTAGAGCAGGCCCACCGCCAGGTCGGCCACGTCATCGGTCAGCACGTCCGGCGTATTGGTGACGCGGATGCCCCCGGCCCGCGCATGATCGATATCGACCTTGTCATAGCCCACCGAAAACAGCCCGATCATCTCCAGCTTCGGCAGCGCGTCCATGATCGCGGCGGAGGCGCCGACCGATCCGAAGGATACCAGCGCCCGCGCCTCCCGCACCTGCGGGGGCAACGTGGCGGGATCGGCATTCGCGGGAAGGGCGTGGACCGCGAAACGCCGCGCCAGCGCATCGTCCAGATAGGGATAGAGCGGGCCATAGGTGACGATGGGGATGGCGGGACGGTCGGTCATTCCGGTCATCTAGGCGAAGGAAGGGCCGATTGACAGAGCCCGGCCCCGGTCCTAGCCCGAACGGATATGGCCAGCGCGTCCCTTCCCGATGACAACCGTTTCGGCCTGCGGCGGCAGGCGCGCCTGCCCGGCCCGCTGCGGCTGGACAGCGGCGCGGCGCTGGGCCCGGTGGACATCGCCTATGAAACCTATGGGCGGATGAATGCGGACCGGTCCAACGTCATCCTCATCTGCCACGCGCTGACCGGCGACCAATATGTCGCGTCGGAACATCCCGTCACGGGCAAGCCCGGCTGGTGGTGGCGGCTGGTGGGGGAGGGGAAGCCCGTCGATCCCGCCCGTCATTTCATCGTCTGCGCCAATGTGATCGGCAGTTGCATGGGGTCCAGCGGGCCGGCCAGCGTGGATCCCGTCACCGGCGATCCCTATGCGATGCGCTTTCCGGTGATCACCATAGCGGACATGGTCCGCGCCCAGGCGATGTTGCTCGATCATCTGGGCGTCGACCGGCTCCATGCCGTCATTGGCGGCTCGATGGGGGGCATGCAGGCGCTGAGTTGGCCCACCCTCTGTCCGGACCGCGTGGAAAGCTGCATCGTCATCGCCTCCACGGCGCGGCACAGCGCCCAGAACATCGCCTTTCACGAAGTCGGCCGGCAGGCGATCATGGCCGACCCCCACTGGCGCGGCGGCGATTATTATGCGGGCGGTTTGATCCCCAGCGCAGGGCTGGCGGTGGCGCGCATGGCGGCGCACATCACCTATCTTTCCGAAGCTGGCCTTACCGAGAAATTCGGACGGCGTTTGCAGGGGCGCCCGGAAAACCCGAACGGGGCCAAGACCTTCGGCTTCGATGCCGATTTCCAGGTGGAATCCTATCTCCGGCATCAGGGATTGAGCTTCGTCGAGCGGTTCGACGCCAACAGCTATCTCTACATCACCCGGGCCATGGACTATTATGACATAGCGGAGGATCATGGCGGCAGCCTCGCCAGGGCCTTTGCCCCATCCAGGGCGCGTTTCTGCCTGGTCAGCTTCGATACGGACTGGCTCTATCCCACGGCGGAATCCCGCCTGATCGTCCACGCCCTCAACGCCGGCGGCGCGCAGGCCAGCTTCGTCGAACTCTCCAGTCCCTTCGGCCATGACGCCTTCCTGCTGGAATGCCCGGAACTGAACCGTGTGGTGGACGGCTTCCTGAAGGGCGGCCGGGCATGAGCCTGCGCCCCGACCTTGCCCTGATCGCCCGCACTGTCACCCCTGGCGCCAGGGTACTGGACGTGGGCTGTGGCGACGGCGCGTTGATGGCGGCGCTGCGCGACACCAAGCAGGTCGATGCCCGGGGCCTGGAAATCGATCCGCACAATGTCGCCGCAGCCGTCGGCCGGGGCCTGTCGGTCGTTCAGGGGGATGCCGACACCGACCTTGCCTATTATCCCGAAGCGAGCTTCGACTATGCGATCCTCAGCCAGACGCTGCAGACCACCCGCCGCCCGGACCGGGTGGTGGAGGAACTGCTGCGCATCGGCAGGCAGGCCTTTGTTTCCTTCCCCAATTTCGCCCATTGGCGCGGCCGGCTGTCGCTGTTCTGGGGCGGCCGCATGCCGGTGACGCGCCTGCTGCCCGACACATGGTATGACACGCTCAACATCCACCATGTCACGGTCGATGATTTCCGCGCCCTGGTAAAGGATCGCGGCTGGTCGATAGACGGCCAATGGTTTCTGAAAGGGGATCGTGAGACCACCCATGCCAATGCCAATCTGTTGGCGGAGCATGCCGTGTTCCTGCTGAGGCGTTGAGGGCGCGGAAATCCTCGTGCAGCGACAGGGCTGCGGCCGCTGCCCACCCGCAATGGCTGACGATCCACCGCCACAAGCGCGGCGAAAAAACGCCAAGCCGGGGCGGCGTAAATCAAGGATATGCGGGAAAAATGGTGCTGCCGGTGAGGATTGAACTCACGACCTCAGCCTTACCAAGGATGCGCTCTACCACTGAGCTACGGCAGCACTATTTCGGTTCCATCCGGCTTATAGCGCCAGCGGAGCCGGGCCTATGGCTCCCTCCTTGCGCCATGTCAAGGCGGCTTGCGGCAGAAGATGCAATTTGATTATGGGCGGGCCATGACAAACGGTCAGGACCAACGGAAAGAGCGATTGGCGCAGGCGTTGCGGGACAATCTGCGTCGCCGCAAGGCCCAGTCCCGCGAATCGCGCGACACGCCAGCCCCCCCGCGCCCGGACGACGCGGGGGAGTAGATCGGCACTGCTACAGCGGTGCACAGGCCGCCTTCAGCCAATCGAGCGCCGCGCCGTCCAGTTGCGGCCCGACGACCTCCCATACCTGGGCGTGATAGCCGTCCAGCCAGGCACGCTCCTCGTCGGTCAGCAGTTCGGTTGCGATCGCGTTCCGGTCGATCGGCGCGAAGGTCAGCGTCTCGAACCCCAGCATCTCCCGCTCCGCGCCTGGCACGTCACGGGGTTCGACCAGCACCAGATTTTCGATGCGGATGCCATATTCGCCGGTCTTGTAATAACCCGGCTCGTTGGAAAGGATCATCCCCGCCTGAAGCGCCTCGTCACCGCCGCCGAATGTCGCGATCCGCTGCGGTCCTTCATGCACCGACAGGAAGCTGCCCACGCCATGGCCGGTGCCATGGGCATAATCCAGCCCTTCCGCCCAGAGGAACTGGCGCGCCAGCACGTCGAGCTGCCCGCCGCGCGTCCCCTTCGGGAACTGCGCGCGGGCCAGGGCGATATGCCCCTTCAGCACCAGCGTGAAGCGCCGCTTCATTTCCTGCGTCGGCGTGCCGATGGCGATGGTGCGGGTCACGTCGGTCGTGCCGTCGCGATATTGCCCGCCGGAATCGACCAGGTAGAAACTGCCGCTCTCGATCGGCCGGTTCGTCTTCTCCTCCACGCGGTAATGCACCACCGCGCCATTCGGCCCGGCGCCGGAAATGGTGTCGAAGGACAGGTCCTCCAGCAGCCCGGTCTCCTTGCGGAACGCCTCCAGCCGGGCCGCCGCGCCCAGTTCGTCGACACCGCCCCCCGGCGCCTCGGCCGCGATCCAGTGCAGGAAGCGCGACAAGGCCGCCCCGTCCCGCGCCTGCGCCGCCTTGTGGCCCGCGATCTCGATGGGGTTCTTGACCGCCTTGGGCAGCACCGCCGGATCGCGCAGTGCCAAAATATGCGCGCCGCCGGCCTCCAGCGCCTCGAATATGGCGGCGACCGCGCGTTCGGGATCGGCAGCGACCGTCTTGCCGGCAAAGCCCGCCAGCGCATCGGCGAAGGCCGAGCGATCATGCACGCGCACCGCATTGCCCAGATGCTTCGCCACCGCTTCGTCCATCTTCTCCGGCGCAACATACAGGTCCGCCGTCGCATCCGCATGGACGATGGCATAGGCGAGCGCGACCGGCGTCCGTTCCACATCCTTGCCGCGAATGTTGAACGTCCAGGCGAGGGAATCGAGCGCGGACAGAACCACGGCGTCGGCATGCCGGGTGACGAGCCAGTCGGCCATGGCCTGTCGTTTTTCCGCCGCCGACTGCCCGGCATGGCGGTCCTCGTGCACCACCAGCCTGGCGTCGCTGGGGGCAGGGCGATCGGGCCAGACGGCGTCTACGGGGTTGGTGTCCACCGCCACCAGCTCCGCGCCGCGCTCCGCCAGCGCCTCGCCCGCCGCCTTCACCCAGGCGCGGGTGTGCAGCCACGGATCGTAACCGATCCGCCCGCCGACCGGGGCATGATCGCCCAGCCACGCCGCGACGGAGGTTTGCGGCACGCTCTCATATTGCCAATGCGCGCCATCCACCTGCTCGCGCACCTGCAAGGTGTAGCGGCCGTCCACGAAGATCGCGGCTTCCTCCGGCAACACCACGGCGCTTCCGGCAGAACCCTGAAAGCCCGTCAGCCACGCCAGCCGCTGCGCATAGGCGCCGACATATTCGCTCATATGCTCGTCAGTCAGCGGCACGACAAAGCCGTCCAGCGCCACGCGCACCAGTTGGGCGCGCAACGCTTTCAGGCGATCTTCATAAGTGGACATCAAATTTCCCTTGGACTTGTCGGCCCTCTTGCGCAGGGCCTATGGCCGCCAACATAAGCAGACCAGCACAGTTTCGCCAGATCAGGACATTGAATGACCGCTCCCTCCGTAGTTCCTTCCGCCGACCGCCGCCCGCACAGCTTCACCCGTCACGGCATCACGGTGGAGGATCCCTATGCCTGGCTGCGCGACCCCGGCTATCCGGAGGTGACGGACAGGGATGTGCTGTCCTATCTGGAGGAGGAGAATGCGTTTTTCGAAGCGGCCATGCAGCCGCGCAAGGCGCTGACCGATCGCCTGTTCGAGGAGATGAAGGGCCGCATCAAGGAGGATGACAGCTCCGTCCCACAGAAAGACGGCGACTATATCTACTGGCGCGCGTTCGAGGTCGGCGCGCAATATCGCAAATGGTATCGCAAGCCGGTGGCTGCCGGGGATGACAGCGCGCAGGATCAGCTCATCCTGGACGAACCTGCGCTGGCGGAGGGGCATGATTATTTCCGCCTGGGCGCCCTGTCGGTCAGCCCGGACGGCCGCTATCTCGCCTATGCCATCGACAATGATGGCTCCGAACGGTTCGAGGCGCGGATCAAGGATCTCTTCACCGGCGAAATCCTGCCGGAGGTGATCCCCGATACCCTGTCCTCGCTGGTGTGGACCGGCGACAGCAAGGGCTTGCTCTACGGCATCGCCAATGAACAATGGCGCACCGACAATACCCGCCTCCACTGGCTGGGCCAGCCGGTGGAAAGCGATGTAGAGCTGTTCCATGAGGATGATGAGGGGTTCCGCGTCTCGGTCGGCCTCACCTCATCGGAAAAATGGATCGTGATCGCGACCGGCGACCATGTCACCAGCGAGGTCTGGCTGCTTCCCGCGGACAATCCCACGGCACCCCCGCTGCTCGTCGCGCCGCGCCAGCCCGGCCGCGAATATGAAGTCGATGAGCATGAAGGGACGCTCTACATCCGCACCAACGACGTTCATCCCAATTTCCGGCTGGTGAAGGCGTCGCTCGAAACGCCCGGCCAATGGGAAGAGATCATCGGTGCCGACCCGCATTTCTACCTGACCGATTTCACGTTGTTCAAGGGCTTCTACGTCACCGAGGGGCGGCAGGACGGCCTCGACCAGATCGAGCTGCGCGACTATGCCACGCATTCGCCCCGGCGCATTCCCTTTCCGGAAGCCAGCTATTCGGCGAGCCTCGACGACAATCCCGAATATGACGTGACCAGGCTGCGCATCGGCTATGAATCGATGGTCACGCCCGACACGATCTATGATTATCACCTCGCCACCGGCGAGCTTGAAGTGCTGAAGGTGCAGGAAATTCCATCGGGCTATGACGCGACCCGCTACGCGACGGAACGGCTGATGGTCCCGGCCCGCGACGGCACGCCGATCCCGGTATCCATCGTCTATCCGAAAGACCTTCCGCGCGACGGCAGCGCGCCGCTCCACCTCTATGGCTATGGCGCCTATGGCATTGCGATGGAGCCGGGCTTCTCCACCAGCCGGCTTTCCCTGCTGGACCGGGGCTTTGCCTTCGCACTCGCCCATATCCGGGGCGGCGACGATCTTGGCCAGCAATGGTATCTCGATGGAAAGCTCGAAAAGCGGACCAACACGTTCACCGATTTCGTGGACGTGGCGAAGGGACTGAT
Organism: Sphingobium sp. LMC3-1-1.1; assembly: GCF_040676285.1. Classification (NCBI taxonomy): domain Bacteria; kingdom Pseudomonadati; phylum Pseudomonadota; class Alphaproteobacteria; order Sphingomonadales; family Sphingobiaceae; genus Sphingobium; species Sphingobium sp. LMC3-1-1.1. The sequence goes on from NZ_JBEGHQ010000002.1 coordinate 51,745, forward strand.
CGAGCGCGGCTATACCTCGACGGGCAGGATCAGCATCTCCGGTGGCTCTGCGGGCGGTGAACTGATGGGGGCGGTGATCAACAGCGATCCCGCGCTATGGGGCGCCGTGGTGGCGCATGTCCCCTTCGTCGACGTGCTCAACACCATGCTGGACGAGACATTGCCGCTGACGCCCGGAGAGTGGCCCGAATGGGGCAATCCGATCGAGGACAAGGCGGCGTTCGAGACCATTCTGTCCTATGATCCCTACAGCAATGTCAGCGCCCAGGCCTATCCGCCGCTGATGGTGACGGCCGGCCTCAACGACCCTCGCGTCACCTATTGGGAACCCGCCAAATGGGTGGCGAAGCTGCGCGCCACCAAAAGCGACGACAATATCCTTATCCTCAAGACCAATATGGGCGCGGGCCATGGCGGCAAGTCGGGCCGCTTCGAAAGCCTCCGCGAAACGGCGGAGGAATTCGCCTTCATTCTCTGGCAATTGGGCGTGGCGGACTGATGCCTTCCACCTACGCCACTCAATTCACCGCCGGCCCCGAACATATCGACATATTGGGCCATGTGAACAATGCCGTCTGGGTCCAGTGGATGGAGCAGGTCGCCACCGAACATTGGACGCGCGACGCCGCGCCCGAACATCTGGATGCCTATGTCTGGGTCGTCACCCGGCATGAGATCGATTATCGCGGCAATGTGCAGCAGGGTGAAACGGTCAGCGTCCGCACCTGGATTCCAGAAGGCCCGCGCGGCGCGCGCTTCGACCGGTACATGGAATTCACGGGCCCTGACGGCAAGGTGAAGGTGTCGGCCCGGTCGACCTGGGCGATCATCGACCGGCAGACGGGCCGCATCCTCCGGGTTCCTCCCGAAGTCGCGGCCCGCTTTACCGAGGACTAGTTTTCCGCGATTTCCCAACCAGCGACCGGTTCCGATCGCTTGGACATCGCTCTATGCTTTTGATGCCCTAGGCGATCCGCCGCGCCTCTTCCCGCGTCTTCCACAGCGACCAGCCGACGCCCGCGCCGATCAGCGCAAAGGTCACGCCCAGGCTGACGACGGGCGGAAACTTGTCGCCCCCCAGCAGGAAGTCCGCCACGAAGATCTTGGCGCCAATGAAGACGAGGATCGCGGCCAGCGCATATTTCAGATAGTGGAAGCGATGCACCATCGCCGCCAGGGCAAAATACAGCGCCCGCAGGCCCAATATCGCCATCACGTTGGATGTGTAGACGATGAAGGTGTCGGTCGTGATCGCGAAGATCGCCGGCACGCTGTCGACGGCGAACACCAGGTCGGCAAAGTTGATCACCACCAGCGCCAGCAGCAGCGGCGTCGCCGCCGTCACCATGCGGCCCGTCTTCGGATCGGCCATGCGCGCCAGGAAATGCTCGCCATGCAGGTCCGGCGTCACCCGCATATGCTTCGAAATGAAGCGGATCAGCGGGTTCCTGCCCACGTCCATCGGTTCATCGCCGCCGAACATCATCTTGATGCCGGTGAAGATCAGGAAGGCGGCGAACAGGTACAATATCCAATAGGCCTGATGCAGCAGCATCGCCCCGCCCGCGATCATCAGGCCGCGCAGTACGATCACGCCGATGATGCCCCACAGCAGCGCGCGATACTGGTACCGGGCCGGAATGGCGAAATAGGTGAAGATCAGGCTGATGACGAAGACATTGTCGATCGACAGCGCCTTTTCGATGAAGAAGCCGGTGAAATATTGCATCCCCGGCTCAGCCCCGCGCACGAACCAGACCCAGAGGCCGAACGCGCAGGCGATACTGATGTAGAAAAGGGAGAGCTTCAGGCTTTCCCTGATGCCGATTTCCTTGTTCTCCCGGTGCAGGAAACCCAGGTCGAAGGCGGTCAGCGCGACGACGATGGCGAAAAAGGCCAGCCAGAACCAGGCCGGTGTTCCCAGCCAGTCCGCGAAGAGAAATTCCATGGCATATGCTCCTCTCGTTCAACGACAAGGTTGATCGGAGCGTCCGCTGCGAATGGGGGGTGGTCTGAACCAGACCGTCAGTCGCACCGGAAACTCCGATGCGGTCCGACATCACGCGCTGGAATCAGCACGCCAGAGGGGCCCGGTCCGCGATGGGGAAAATAAGGGCCGACAGCAGCAAAATCAACCGGGGCGCCAGGGCGGAAATAGAGTCTCACAGCCGGAACGATATATTGAGGTAAACGTCTCTGACGGCGGAAACGGAAGCCGCTGGCGGTGATTATCGTTGGCGCGGTAGCCGAGGAGACACCAACGCGGGGCGGACAACTGGTCCGGAAAGAATTTATAAACCTCGCCAGCCCAAAGTGATTGGAAGGAGGCGGTGCATGTTTGCGTTTCGAATCGACGAGAAAAACAAACTTGTGCACGTCGAGATTGCCGGCATCATGTCAGTCTCGGAGGTCGAAAGATTTAACGAGGAGCTTCTGGCTAACGCCTCCGCAGCTCGTCGGTGGTTTGGGTCATTCAGGTTTCTCGTCGATGCCAGATTATCTCCGGTACAGCCCGCCGAGACGATCAGTAGCTTTAAACTGCCGCATGAAGTGCTCAAAGGCGGGGGTGATCGCTATGCGGTCGTCTTGGGCTCCAACCTGTCCAAGTTGCAAGCCAATCGGCTGTCCGACGACGACCGAGTGCGGGCATTCCTGTCGATGGATGACGCCGAGGCCTGGTTGTTAGGTTACGCCCCATCAGCAGGTTCCGAGGATGAGTCAGCGCCGTTGAAGCAGGCTTAGATCCGCCAAGCGGCCCACGGGCGTGCCCAACTTCACCTTACGCCCGACCCCCAGGGACCTCCACCACCTCGAAAATATCCTCGATCCCCGGCTCCACCGGCATATCGTCCCGCTCGGTCGCCTGGCGCGCCCACATAGCCGCGTAAAGGCCGTCTGCCCGGACCAGATCGCCATGCCGCCCGCGCTCGACCACGCGGCCCTTTTCCATGACGATGATCTCATCGGCATCGACCACGGTGGACAGGCGGTGCGCGACGATCAGCGTCGTGCGCTTGCGCGAAATGCTGCGCAGCACGTCCTGGATTTCCGTCTCGGTCCGGCTGTCGAGCGCACTGGTCGCCTCGTCCAGCACCAGCACAGGCGGGTCTTTCAGCAGCGTGCGGGCGATCGCGACCCTCTGCTTTTCACCGCCGGAGAGCTTCAGTCCCCGCTCGCCGACCCGCGTGGCATAACCCAGTGGCAGGCCCATGATGAAATCATGGATCGACGCCGCCCTCGCCGCCGCCTCGATCTCCTCCTGCGTCGCGCCCTCGCGCCCATAGCCGATATTATAGCCGACCGTGTCGTTGAACAGCACCATGTCCTGCGGCACGATGCCGATCGACGCGCGCAGCGACTGCTGCGTCACCGCCGCTATGTCCTGCCCGTCGATGCTGATCCGGCCGCCCTGAATGTCGTAGAAACGGAACAGCAGCCGCGCGATGGTCGATTTGCCCGCGCCGGACGGGCCAACAATGGCCAGCGTCCTGCCAGCCGGCACGGTGAAGCTCACGCCGTGCAATATCTCCCGTTCGGGATCATAGCCGAAATGCACATGGTCGAAGCGCACCTCGCCTGCCTCCACATGCAGCATCGGCGCGCCGGGCGCATCGCTGATCTCGGCCTGCGTGTCGATCAGCTTGTACATCGCCTCCATGTCGATCAGCCCCTGGCGGATCGTCCGGTAGACCATCCCCAGCAGGTCGAGCGGCCGGAAAAGCTGGCTCAGCAGCGTATTCACCAGCACCACGTCGCCGGTCGAGAACTGCCCATGGCTCCATCCCCAGACGGTATAGCCCATGGCCCCCGCCATCATCAGGTTGGTGATCAGCGACTGGCCGATATTGAGCCAGGCCAGGCTGTTCTCCGACTTTACCGCCGCTTCGGCGTAACGCCGCATCGCCTTGCCGTATCGGGTGGCTTCGCGCTCCTCGGCGCCGAAATATTTGACCGTCTCGAAATTGAGCAGGCTGTCCACGGCATGGGCCACCGCATTGGTGTCCATATCCACCATGTCGCGGCGAAGCTGGTTGCGCCATTCGGTGATCGTCCGGGTGAACCAGATATAGAGCGCCACCATCACCAGCGTCGCCGCGACCAGGCCGGCGCCGAATTTCACGAAGAAGATGACGCAGACCGCCGCCAGTTCCAGCACCGTCGGCGCGATGTTGAAGAGGAGGAAATACAGCATCGTGTCGATGCTTTTCGTGCCGCGTTCCACGATCTTGGTAACCGCGCCGGTCCGCCGGTCGAGATGGAAGCGCAGCGACAGGCGGTGCAGGTGGACGAACACATCGTCGGCCAGCCGCCGTCCTGCTTCCTGCCCGACCCGCTCGAAAATGGCGTTGCGCAGATTATCGAACAGCACGCTGCCGAAGCGCGCGCCCGCATAGGCGACGACCAGCGCGATGGCGAGGCCCGCGCCGGATTCCATGCCCGGCGCCATGCGGTCGACCGCGCCCTTGTAGGCGAAGGGCATGGCCAGGCTGACGACCTTCGCCACCAGCACCAGCAGCATGGCGATGGCGACGCGCCGCCGCAGCGCGGGGGCGTCGGCGGGCCAGAGATAGGGAAAGAAACGCCGCATCGTCGCCCATATGGGCGGGAGCGGGGAGTTATCGGGCGTCGAGGGCGGCATGACACTCATTTAGGAAGTCATGCCGCTTTGATCTAGAGACGTCGAAGGTGCGTCGCCATTTCGTTCACGCTTCGCAGGCCCGCATGGGCGGAATGGCGGCGTGCCTTCAATCGCGCAGCAGTTCGTTGATCCCGGTCTTCGACCGCGTCTGCGCGTCGACGCGCTTCACGATCACGGCGCAATAGAGGCTCGGCCCCGGCGTCCCGTCGGGCAGCGGCTTGCCGGGCAGGCTGCCGGGCACGACCACCGAATAGGGCGGCACTTCGCCGATGAACACTTCGCCCGTGGCGCGATCGATGATCTTGGTGGACATGCCGATGAACACGCCCATCGACAGCACCGATCCCTTGCCGATGCGCACGCCTTCCACGACTTCGGACCGCGCGCCGATGAAGCAGTCGTCCTCGATGATCACCGGATCGGCCTGCAACGGCTCCAGCACGCCGCCAATGCCCACGCCGCCGGAAAGGTGCACATTCTTGCCGATCTGCGCGCAGCTTCCCACCGTCACCCAGGTGTCGACCATCGTGCCTTCATCGACGAAGGCGCCGATATTGACGAAGCTTGGCATCAGGATGACGTTCCTGGCAATGTGCGAACCAGCGCGGGCAAAGCTGCCCGGCACGGCCCGGAAACCGGCGGCGCGGAAGGCCGCCTCGTCCCAGCCGGCAAATTTGCTCGGCACCTTGTCCCACCAATGGCCGGCGCCGGGCCCGTTGTCGATCATGACATTGTCGTTCAGGCGGAAGGAGAGCAGCACCGCCTTCTTCGCCCACTGGTTGACCTGCCATCCTTCCGCGGTCGGCTCCGCCACGCGCAGTGCGCCCTTGTCCAGCAGGGCCAGCGCCTTGTCGACCGCCTGGCGGACCTCGCCCTGCGTCTGGAGGTTGATGTTGGCCCGGTCCTCCCAGGCGGCGTCGATGATGGCGATCAGTTCGTTGCTCATGGCTTTTCCCCAAAAATATCCGCCAGGAACGGCGTCAGATGGTCGGTTTCGAAATCGATGAAGTCGGGATGATGGCCATGATCGCCGGCTTCGGAGCCGTTATTGACCCAGATGGTGGTCATGCCGATCGCCTTGGCCGGGCGCAGATTGCGCGCCATATCCTCGAAAAAGGCGGCGCGGGTCGGATCGACATTGTGAACACGGCACAATTCCGCATAGCCCGACGGATCGGGCTTGGGCACATATTGGCAGGCGTGGATGTCGTGGATCAGCTCGAACGCGCCGGAAAGGCCCAGCCGGTCCAGCACCCGCGTCGCATAGGCCCCATCGCCGTTGGTGAAGATCAGCCGCCGCCCCGGCAGCGCCGCGATATGGGCGTTCAGCGCCTCGTCCACCTCCAGCCGGTCCATGGAAATGTCGTGGACATAGTCCAGGAACGCCTGCGGCTCTATGCCATGATGGTGCATCAGGCCGGAGAGCGTCGTGCCATGTTCCAGGAAATAGCGCTTCTGCGTTTCCCTCGCCACGACCGGATCGCAGCCGAGCAGGCCCTGGATGAATTCGCCCATCTTGACGTCGATCAGGGCAAACAGGTCCGCCTTCGCCGGGTAGAGCGTATTGTCCAGATCGAAGATCCAGGTGTCGACATGGGCGAGGTCGGGACGCATGGCCGGGCCCTAGTCCCGTGCGGGGAAGAGGGCAAGGCGGAAGAGGGAGTCCATGCTCCTGCCTTCGCATGAGCATCAGGCGCGTTACCCGCAGTCCTGCGCTTCGCTGTCCTGATAGAAGCTCTGCACGGCGTGCCACGCTTCCTCCGCCGTCTCGACCCAGGTCAGCAGGTTGAGGTCCGAAGGCGAGATCACGCCTTCGTCGGCCAGCGCCTCGAAATCCACCACCCGCGTCCAGAACTCGCGCCCGAACAGCAGCACCGGGATCGGCTTCATCTTGCCGGTCTGGATCAGCGTCAGCAGTTCGAACATCTCGTCGAACGTGCCGAAGCCGCCGGGAAATACCGCCAGCGCCCGTGCCCGAAGCAGGAAATGCATCTTGCGCAGGGCAAAATAATGGAACTGGAAGCTCAATTCCGGCGTGACGAAGCGGTTGGGCGCCTGCTCATGGGGCAGCACGATGTTCATGCCGATGGTGGTGGCGCCCACATCGTCGGCGCCGCGATTGGCCGCCTCCATGATCGAGGGGCCGCCGCCCGAACAGACGACGAAATGGCGGCATCCCGCTTCGTTCACCGGATATTGCGCCGCGATCCGCGCCAGCTTGCGCGCCTCGTCATAATAGCGCGCCTTTCGACCCAGATTTTCAGCGATGCGCTTCTGTTCGGGCGTGGTCGCGGCGTCGATGCGCGCCCGCACCTGCTCCGGTTCGGGGATGCGCGCCGATCCGTAGAAGACGAAGGTCGATTCGATCTTCGCCTCGTCCATCAGCAGTTGCGGCTTCAGCAATTCGAGCTGGAACCGCACCGGCCGCAGGTCCTCCCGCAGCAGGAATTCGGTGTCCTGGAAGGCCAGGCGATAGGCGGCGCTGCTGGTCTGCGGTGTTTCCACCCCCTTGCGGGCGTCGGCGGCTTCCTGACGGGCGGGGCGGAATTTGCGTTCTTCGATTTCTTTTCTGGTCATTTTCACCAAGGTAGGCGGCCAAGGTGACAAAGCCAAGGCGGTTAAGATTAAATGCCGTTAAGTTCGGCCCGCTTCATGGGCTCGCCAAGCGGCAGGAGCCGCCATGTTCCTGTTTCCGCTCAGCGGCAAAAGCCGCCGCGTTCCCGTTTCCGCTCAGCGACAAAAGCCGCCGCGTTCCCGTTTCCGCTTAGCGGCAAAAGCCGCCGCGTTCCCGTTTCCGCTTAGCGGCAAAAGCCGCCGCGGCCGCCCATGTCGAAATGAAAATGATCGTGATGGGCGGCGTTGTAATCGGGGCTCAGCACGGTGCTGAACCGCTTGCAGGCGCTGGCGTGGATGATCTCCAGAAACTGCCTGACGCGCTTGTCGCCGTTCCAGTCCTTCTCGATGGTGATGTGTCGCCCGTCGCTCAGCACGAAGCCCGACACGTCGACCGCATTGCTGTGCGCATGTTCGCTCAGCTTCCCGCTTCCCGCGATCGGCCGGCAATTATAGGTGCCGAAGGTTTCGATCTTCTCGACCTCCGCCCCCAGGATCAACCGCGCGGCAGGCTGCACGCCGAAACGGGCCCAGGCCGCGAAATTGGCCGCGAGGTTGCAGGTCATCGCGCCCAGATTGGTCGCGGGCACGCCGATATCGAGCAGCTTGACGCTGCCATAAGCATTACACCCGCCCCCGAAATTCTGGTCGGGAAGGGGCGTGAACAGGACGGATTGCGATTGCAGCTTCGCCATGCATTGCCGGACCTCCATGGTTGGCGGAGCGGCCGGCCGGGTGGCCCTTGGCGGCTTTGCCGGGCGTTCCACCCGGCCGCGCGGGACCAGGTCGCCGCCGCAGCCTGCCAGCGTCAGCATGGCGGCCGCGACAGCCGCCAGTCCCAGGCCGCGAAAAATCGCTTTCCCCCTAACCCGCTCAATCATGACACAATCCTTTACCACGTCCCGCTGGCTGAGGGGTTAACGGCTGGCTCGGCTCATCGCGTCCAGACATTCAACTTGACTCTTTGGCCGGACACTTTAGGGCGGCCAGCGGGCCACGCGGTCCCAACGCCGCGCGTGCTCTCTGTAAGGAGAAGCATTACATGACTGATCTGACTGCCGTTGACGCCACCCTTGCGCCTGCTGAAAAGCCCGCCAACCGTCCGGCCCGCCCCTATTTCTCTTCCGGTCCCTGCGCCAAGCCTCCAGGCTGGAGCGCCGACAAGCTGAGCGCTGACTCCCTCGGCCGCTCGCATCGCGCCAAGATTGGCAAGACCCGCCTCGCTTATTGCATCGATCTGATGCGCGAACTGCTCAACCTGCCCGAAACCCATCGCATCGGCATCGTGCCGGGCTCCGACACGGGCGCCTTCGAAATGGCGATGTGGACCATGCTGGGCGCCCGCCCGGTGACGACGCTCGCCTGGGAAAGCTTCGGCGAAGGCTGGGTGACGGACGCCGCCAAGCAGTTGAAGCTCGACCCCACGATCATCCGCGCCGACTATGGCCAGTTGCCCGACCTGAACGGTGTGAACTTCGCCCATGACGTGCTGTTCACCTGGAACGGCACCACCTCGGGCGTGCGCGTGCCGAACGCCGACTGGATTCCGGCCGACCGCGAAGGCCTGACCTTCGCCGACGCGACCAGCGCCGTGTTCGCCTATGAGATCGACTGGACCAAGATCGACGTCGCCACCTTCTCCTGGCAGAAGGTGCTGGGCGGCGAGGGCGGCCATGGCGTGCTGATCCTCGGCCCCCGCGCCGTGGAGCGTCTGGAAACCCACACGCCGTCCTGGCCGCTGCCCAAGGTCTTCCGCCTGATGGCGAAGGGGAAGCTCGCCGAAGGCATCTTCAAGGGCGAGACGATCAACACCCCGTCCATGCTGGCGGTCGAGGATGCGATCTTCGCGCTGGAATGGGGCAAGTCCCTGGGCGGCCTTTCCGGTCTGATCGCGCGCAGCAACGCCAATGCGGCGGCGCTGAACAGGATCGTCGAGGAACGCGACTGGCTTGGTCATCTCGCCGCCGATCCGGCGACCCGTTCGACCACCAGCGTCTGCCTGACCGTCGAGGGTGCGGACGAAGCCTTCATCAAGAGCATGGCCGGCCTGCTCGAGAAGGAAGGTGCCGCCTATGACGTCGCGGGCTATCGCGACGCCCCGGCGGGCCTGCGCATCTGGTGCGGCGCTACGGTCGAGACCGCCGATATCGAGGCGCTGGGGCCGTGGCTCGACTGGGCCTATGCGACGGCCAAGGCTGCTTAACAAACCTCTCCCAAATCCCCGTCATCCGGCGAAGACCGGATCTCAGGCCTCCAGGTACGACTGCACCGCCTGAGATCCTGACTTTCGTCAGGATGATGAATTGAAAGGCAATTCGTCATGCCCAAGGTACTTATTTCCGACAAGATGGACCCCCGCGCCGCCGCGATCTTCCGTGAGCGCGGCGTCGAGGTCGACGAGATCACCGGCAAGACCCCGGATGAACTGAAGGCGATCATCGGCCAATATGATGGCCTCGCCATCCGCAGCTCGACCAAGGTCACCAAGGATATTCTCGACCACGCGACCAACCTGAAGGTTATCGGCCGCGCCGGCATCGGCGTGGACAATGTCGACATTCCGGCGGCGTCGGCCAAGGGCGTGATCGTCATGAACACGCCGTTCGGCAATTCGATCACCACCGCGGAACATGCCATCGCGCTCATGTTCGCGCTGGCCCGCCAGTTGCCGGAAGCCAACACCCAGACGCAGCAGGGCCTGTGGCCGAAGAACGGCTTCATGGGCGTGGAAGTCACCGGCAAGACGCTGGGCCTGATCGGCGCCGGCAATATCGGTTCGATCGTCGCCAGCCGCGCGCTGGGCCTCAAGATGAAGGTCGTCGCCTTCGACCCCTTCCTGACGCCCGAACGCGCCGTCGAAATGGGCGTGGAAAAGGCGGACCTTGACACGCTGCTGGCGAAGGCCGACTTCATCACGCTGCACACGCCGCTGACCGACCAGACGCGCAATATCCTGAGCAAGGAAAATCTGGCCAAGACGAAGAAGGGCGTGCGCATCATCAACTGCGCGCGCGGCGGGCTGATCGACGAGGCCGCGCTCAAGGAAGCGATGGATTCGGGCCATGTCGCGGGTGCCGCACTCGACGTGTTCGTGACCGAACCGGCCAAGGAATCGCCACTGTTCGGCACGCCCAACTTCATCTGCACGCCGCATCTGGGCGCATCGACCGACGAGGCGCAGGTCAATGTCGCGCTCCAGGTCGCGGAACAGCTCAGCGATTATCTGCTCGACGGCGGCATCACCAATGCCCTCAACGTGCCGTCGCTGTCGGCGGAGGAAGCCCCGAAGCTCAAGCCCTATATGGCGCTGGCGGAGGAGCTGGGCAGCCTGGTCGGCCAGCTTGAGGGCGACCGCATCCAGAGCGTCGCGGTGGAGGTCGAGGGCCATGCCGCCGAACTCAACCAGAAGCCGATCACGGCGGCGGTGCTGGCCGGCTTGATGCGCGTCTATTCGGACACGGTGAACATGGTCAACGCGCCCTTCCTGGCGAAGGAACGCGGCCTCGACGTCCGGGAAGTCCGGCATGACCGCGAGGGTGACTATCAGACGCTGGTCCGTGTGACCGTGAAGACGGAAAACGGCGACAAGTCCGTCGCGGGCACGCTGTTCGGCAATGCGCAGGCGCGCCTGGTCGAACTGTTCGGCATCAAGGTCGAGGCCGACCTTGCAGGACACATGCTCTACATCGTCAACCAGGACGCGCCGGGCTTCATCGGCCGCCTGGGTTCGACGCTGGGCGAAGCGAACGTCAATATCGGCACCTTCCACCTTGGCCGGCGCAACCAGGGCGGCGAAGCCGTGCTGCTGCTGTCGGTCGACGGCGTGGTCAACGAAACCGTCCTCAACGACATCTGCAAGCTGGCAGGCGTCAAGACGGTGAAGCTTCTCCGCTTCGTCTGATATGGTTCGGGCTGGCCTTGCGCGCATAATTCGCTAAAGGCCAGCCCCATGACCATGACGAGCGCCACGATCCCGCCCGGCCTCCTTCCCGAGGGACTTTCCGATCGCCTGCCGCCGCAGGCCGAGGCGTCGGCGCGCCTTGCGCGCCGCGTGCTCGATACCGCCTCCGCCCATGGCTATGAGCGGGTGATGCCGCCGATCGCGGAGTTCGAGGATTCGCTGGTCGGTCGCCTTAAATCCATGCGCGCGCAGGATCTCGTCCGCGCCATCGACCCGGTTTCGCAGCGCAGCCTGGCCCTGCGGCCGGACATGACCGCGCAGGTCGGCCGCATCGCCGCCACGCGCCTGGCTTCCGCCCCGCGTCCGCTCCGCCTGTCCTATGCAGGCCCGGTCATCCGTCTGCGCGCGAATCAGCTCCGCCCCGAGCGGGAGCGCTTCCAGGTCGGCGCCGAGCTGATCGGCAGCGACAGCGTCGCGGCAGCCGTGGAGATCGTGAACGTCGCTATAGAGGCGCTGCAGGCGGCCGGGGTCACAGGCATAACGATCGACTTCACCCTGCCGGATCTGATCGACATGCTCGCCGCCGGCCCTCTGCCGCTTGCGCCGGAAGAGATCGAAGCCGTGCGCGCCGAACTCGACGCCAAGGATGCGGGCGCGCTCGCGGCGATCAGCCCGGCCGCTGCCGCCTATCTGCCGTTGATCGAGGGCACCGGCCCGTTCCACGCGGCGATGGAGCGGCTGGAAGCGCTGAATGCCGAACTGGGCGGCGCCATCGACAGCCGGATCGCGGGCCTGCGCGCCATCGCCAGGCCGATCGGCTGGGACATCACGCTGACGCTCGATCCCACCGAACGGCACGGCTTCGAATATCAGAACTGGTTCGGCTTCTCGATCTTCGCGGAAGGGTTCACCGGAGAGATCGGCCGGGGCGGCAGCTATGCGATCATGCGCGCCGACGGCTCGGATGAACCGGCGATGGGCTTTTCCCTCTATCCCGATCCGTTGATCGATGCGGGCTTTGGCGGCGAAGCGCCCAGGCGGCTGTTCCTGCCGCTGCGCCATGACACGGCACGCGCCGCGCAATTGCGGGGTGAGGGCTGGCAGACCATCGCCGCGTTGACGGGGGAGGAGGATGGCAAGGCGCTGCGCTGCTCCCACTGGCTCGACGGCGACGAACCGCGCGCCTACTGACCGAAGATGCGGCGTAGATAATGATCGACGATGGCGGTCCCCGGATAATCGGGATCGCCCATGGAACGGTTGACTTGCATATGCCCGCGAAGGCCCTGGCCCTCCAGCGCCGCGATCTCCACCGGCGTTCCCGCCTGGCGCAGCGCCGCCGCCAGCGCCTCGGACTGCGCCGCGCCGTCCGCGCGGTCGACATGCAGGATCAGAAAGCTTGGCGCATCGGGTTTTTCGGCATGAAATGTTGGTGACAGCGCCCTCTGTCGCGCCGGATCGGTACCGAATGCCTGCGCATAGGTGCCGGCCATGAAGCGCCCGCCCTCTGCCATCTGGCGACCGACATCATAGGCTGCGCCATCCAGCAGGATCACCCCACGCACGGCATCGGGCGTCAACCCCGCCTGGGCCAAATAGCGCATGTCGGTGCCCACCAGCGCCACCAGATGCGCGCCTGCGCTATGTCCCATCAGCGCGATCCGGCTGGACTCGAAACCCAGGTCTTGCGCCTTGCTCCGCAGAAAGGCCAGAGCGTCCGCGACATCCTGCGCCTGCTGCTCCACCGTCGCATCAGGCACCAGCCGATAATTGACGGAGGCGAAGGCATAGCCGAGTTCGTGATAATGCCTGACCTTGGTGACCCCGGTGGCGTTGTCCTTGCTTCCCCGTTTCCATCCACCGCCATGGACGAAGACGACCAGCGGCGCCTTTTTCGATTCGGCCGGCCAATAGTCCAGCACCTGCAGGCCATCCTTGCCATAGGCCATGGTCTGACCGCCGGGCGCGCTTTGCTGCCCCTCCGTCATCCGCGTTCGCCAGCGTTCGCGCAGGCCCTGCGCCTCGCTGCCCGATGCGACCAGCGTCAGGGCCAGCCCCAGCCCGAGCAATGCTCCCTTCATGAATCGCCGCATGGGCTCGTCCTTTCTTATCCGGACCGGGAGCTTGCCGAACCGGCCGGTCGCGTAAAGCCCTCCCGCTGTATCAAAGTGTAACGCCTTCGCCTTGACGCGTCCGCCATGCCCGGCTAACGCGCGCCCCGCAGGATGCCCCGGCATCCACCCTATCCCACCGGCATGCCGAGTCCCGTCGAAGGGCATGGCCGGTCCGCGCGGCGGGCGGAGGACTGTATCTGTGGCAAATGTGACCGTGATCGGCGCCCAGTGGGGCGACGAAGGCAAGGGCAAGATCGTCGACTGGCTGTCGGAACGCGCCGACGTCGTCGCCCGCTTCCAGGGCGGCCATAATGCCGGTCACACGCTGGTCGTGGGCGAGAAGGTCTACAAGCTCTCCCTGCTCCCGTCGGGCATCGTGCGCGGTACGTTGTCGGTGATCGGCAATGGCGTGGTGCTGGATCCCTGGCACTTCCGCGATGAAGTCGCGAAGCTGAAGGGGCAGGGAGTGGAGATCACCCCGGACAATCTCCAGATCGCCGAAACCTGCCCGCTGATCCTGCCCTTCCACCGCGATCTCGACGGTTTGCGGGAAGATGCGAGCGGCGCGGGCAAGATCGGCACCACCCGCCGCGGCATTGGGCCGGCCTATGAGGACAAGGTCGGTCGCCGCGCCATCCGCGTCTGCGACCTTGCCCATCTCGACGATCTCGGTCCGCAACTCGACCGGCTGACCGCGCATCATGACGCGCTGCGCGTCGGGTTCAACGAGGCGCCGATCGACCGCGACGCGCTGATGGCCGAACTGCGCGACATCGCCGGCTTCATCCTGCCTTTCGTCAAGCCTGTCTGGCTGACGCTCAACAAGGCCAAGGCCGAAGGCAGGCGCATCCTGTTCGAAGGCGCGCAGGGTACGTTGCTCGACATCGATCATGGCACCTATCCCTTCGTCACCTCCTCCAACACGGTGGCGGGCACGGCGGCGAGCGGCACGGGCCTTGGTCCCAATGGCGCCGGCTTCGTGCTGGGCATCGTCAAGGCCTACACCACCCGCGTCGGCTCCGGCCCTTTCCCGACCGAGCAGGAGAATGAGGTCGGCCAGCGCCTGGGCGAACGTGGCCATGAATTCGGCACCGTCACCGGGCGCAAGCGCCGCTGCGGCTGGTTCGACGCCGTGCTGGTGCGCCAGTCGGTCGCCGTGTCGGGCGTCACCGGAATCGCGCTTACCAAGCTTGACGTGCTGGATGGTTTCGACACGCTCAAGATCTGCGTCGGCTACCGGATTGGCGACCAGACTTATGATTATCTCCCCGCCCATGCTCAGGATCAGGCCAAGGCCGAGCCGATCTACGAGGATATCGAAGGCTGGCAGGATACGACGGCGGGTGCCCGCAGCTGGGCGGATCTTCCGGCGCAGGCGGTCAAATATATCCGCCGGATCGAGGAACTGATCGGTTGCCCGGTCACCCTCGTCTCCACCAGCCCCGAGCGCGAGGACACCATCCTCGTGCGCGATCCCTTCGCGGATTGATAGAGATGGCAGGCGAACGCTTCGAGCGCCACAAGCAGCCCTGGACGGCGGATGAGCTGCAAAAGCTCCACACGCTGGCCAGGAAGGGCATGGCGCTCAAGGCGATCGCCAAGGCCCTTACGCGCAGCGAGGAATCGGTAAAGGCTCGTGCCAAGCAGGACGGGCTCAACATTGCCAAATTGCGCTGATTTCGGCGCAACGGATGTACAGGACCGGGCCGGCCGCATGACGTCTGGACGACATCTGTCGCCGGTGCGACACTTCCCCTGAACCACCAAGGGAGTCTTTCATGGCGCTCGACATCCTCGTCCTTTACGGCTCCTACCGTCGGGGCCGGCTGGGCATACGCCTTGCCGATTATCTGATCCACGGCTTCCAGGCGCTCGGTCACAAGGCGGAACTGGTCGATGCGATGGCGGTCGGCCTGCCCATGCTCGATATGCGCTACAGCGACTATCCGCCGGGCGAGGCACCCCCCGCCATGGAGGCCCTGGCGCAACGCCTTGCCGCCGCCGATGCCTTCGTCTTCGTCGCAGGCGAATATAATCGCGGCGTGCAGCCGGGTCTCAAGAACCTCACGGACCATTTCCTCAAGGAATTCGACCGCCGCCCTGCCGGCATCGCCAGCTATTCAATGGGGCGCTATGCCGGGGTCAACAGCCACGCCGCCTGGACGGTAACGCTGAACGCCATGGGCATGGCGGTGCTTCCGGAGCGCCTCAGCGTCGGCCAGATCGGGGATACGCTGGATGCCGAGGGCCGTCCGCATGGTGAAAGCGGCGCCGCGCTGGAGCGCGGCTTCGCAGGCTTTGCGCGCAGCCTGGCCTATTGGGCTGCGGCGGCGAAGAAGGATTAGCAGCGACTGAAGTGCGTTGCGTTAAATCCGAGTCATGCAGCGCGCTCTATGCTTTTGATGTCGCATTGTTCTTGCGCAAAACCGGTTCCCATTTTTGCGCACGACGCTCCAGCGATCTGGACGCGCCCTAACGCCCCTTTTCCTCGTTCATCATGTCGGGGGCCAGCTCCAGCCCGGCGCGGCCGTGCGCTGCGCCATGCGCCGGTGCCTTGGGATGGGGCACATATTCCGGTTCCTCGACCTCCAGCATGCCCTCCCATTTGGTGATGACGCTGGTGGCGATCGCATTGCCCAGCACGTTGGTCGCGGTACGGCCCATGTCCATGAAATGGTCCACCGCCAGGATGAAGGCGACACCCTCCACTGGCAGGTCGAACTGGCCCAGCGTCGCCGCGACCACCACCAGTGATGCCCGCGGGACGGCGGCGATGCCCTTGCTGGTTACCATCAGCACCAGCAATATGGTGATCTGCGTCGCGATCGGCAGGTCGATGCCATAGGCCTGGGCGATGAAGATGGTGGCGAAGGTCGAATACATCATCGACCCGTCCAGGTTGAAGCTGTAGCCCAGCGGCAGCACGAAGCTGTAGATGCGGCGCGGCACGCCGAAGCGGTCGAGCTGCTCCAGCATCTTGGGATAGGCGGCTTCGGACGAGGCCGTCGAGAAGGCGATCAATATCGGTTCGCGCACATAGCGGATCAGCTTCACCATCCGCTTGCCCAGGAAGATGGATCCCGCCGCGAACAACAGCGTCCAGAGCGCGATCAGCGACAGGTAGAATTCGCCCACCAGTTCGCCAAAGGTCTTGAGCACGCCCAGTCCCTCGGTCGTCACGACCGACGCCAGCGCGCCGAATACGGCGAAGGGGGCGACGCGCATCACATAGCCTGTCACCTGCAGCATCAGTTCGACCATCGCCTCGATCACGGTGACGATCGGCTTGCCCTTGTCGCCGATGGCGGTCAGCGCCACGCCCACGAACAGCGAGAAGACGACGATCTGCAGGATCGAATTTTCCGCCATCGCCCCGATCATGGAGGTGGGGAAGACATGCAGGATGAAGTCGCGGAAGTTGAGCGCTTCGGTACTGACGCCGGAATCCGCACCGGAACGGACGAGATTCAGCCCCTCGCCCGGCGCGAAGAAATTGACGAAGATGAGGCCCAGCGTCAGCGAGATCAGGCTGGCGATGATGAACCAGGCGAGCGCCCTCCCGCCGATCCGCCCCAGCGCCGCGCTGTCGCCCATATGCGCGATGCCCGCCACCAGAGTGGAGAAGACCAGGGGCGCAATGATCATCTTGATCAGATGCAGGAAGATGTCGGCCAGCAGATGGTAATAGCCCGCCACATCCTTCGCCAGCGTCTTGTCGCCACCCACCCAGATATTGGTGGCAAAGCCCACGATCACCCCCAGAACCATGCCTGTCAGGATGAACGCCGTCAGTCGATTTCGCATCTTTTTCCTTTAACCGGCGCGTGGGCGCACCGCATGCATGGTCTTTCCTGATGGTGGCCATCTCTAACAGCCACCCGCAACGCCCGCAATCGAAGGCAGATCTCTGCCGTCATCGCATTAGACGAATGAGGAGCCATATTCCGCGCCTCGCCCGACGCGGCAAATCCGTGGCATCAGGGATAGAGCAGTCCTTCGCGCCAGCCCTCCGCGGACCGTTCGAACAGGCGGCGCTCATGCAGGCGATGTTCGCGATCCTGCCAGAATTCGATGCGTTCGGCCACGACGCGAAAGCCCGACCAGTGCGGCGGACGCGGCACCGGCCCGCCATCGAAGCGCAGGCTGACTTCCTCATAGCGGGCCATGAACAGGTCGCGCGACTCCAGCGGGCGCGACTGGTCGGAGGCCCATGCCCCCAACTGGCTGTCGCGGCTGCGCGACGCGAAATAGGCGTCGGCCATGGCGTCGTCGACCGGGCTCACCGGCCCTTCGATGCGGATCTGCCGCCGCAGCGACTTCCAGTGGAACAGCAGCGCAGCGTGCGGATTGGCCAGCAGTTCTCCCGCCTTGCGTCCCTCGAAATTGGTGTAGAACAGGAAACCGTCCGGCCCATGCCCCTTCAGCAGCACCATCCGCACCGCAGGCCGTCCACGCGCGTCGGCGGTGGCGAGGGCCATGGCGTTGCTGTCGTTGATCTCGGTTTCGCGCGCCTCGGCATACCAGGCATCGAACAGGACGAAGGGGTCGGTCATGCGCGGTGATGTACGCCCCTGCCAAAGCCATGTCGATAAGGCTTTCCCACGCTTGAACGATCCCGCGGCTTTCGCCACATAGGGCGCAGACGGTTTTCATGCAGAAGGATATGTTAGCGGCAATGGCTGATCCCTACTCCACTCTGGGCGTCGCGCGCGGCGCGAGCGAGGCAGAGATCAAGTCGGCTTATCGAAAGCTCGCCAAGGAACTGCATCCTGACCGGAACAAGGACAATCCGAACGCAGCGGAGAAGTTTTCCGCCGTCACCAGTGCCTATGACCTGCTGTCGGACAAGGACAAGCGTGCCCGTTTCGACCGGGGCGAAATCGATGGCGAAGGCAATCCGACTTCGCCCTTCGGTTTCGGCGGGGCCGGGGCCGGGGGCGGGGGCTTCCGTGGCCGACCGGGACCAAATGGCGGGTTCGAGTTTCAGGAGGGCGGCGCCGATTTCGGCGACATATTCGAAGGGCTTTTCGGCGGTGGCGCAGGGCGGCGCGGCGGCGCGGGCGGAGGCTTTGGCGGTTTCGGCCGGGGCGCACCGCCGCAAAAGGGCGCGAACGTCACCTATCGCCTGGCGGTCCAGTTCGTCGACGCCGCGACGCTCGCGCCCCAGCGGATCACGCTTCAGGACGGCAAGACCATCGACCTCAAGCTGCCTGCGGGCGTCGAGACGGGCACGCAGATGCGGCTTTCCGGCAAGGGGCAGCAGGGCCCCGGCGGCGCGGGCGACGCCATCGTCACCATAGAGGTGAAGCCGCACCCCTTCTTCACCCGCGACGGCGACAATGTGCTGCTTGACCTGCCCATCACCCTGGACGAGGCGGTGCAGGGCGCGAAGGTCAAGGTGCCCACGGTCGACGGCCCGGTCATGCTCGGCGTGCCGGCGGGCGCCTCCTCCGGCAAGACGCTGCGCCTGCGCGGCAAGGGCTTCACGGGCAAGGATGGCCAGCGCGGCGATCAGCTCGTCACCCTGCTGATCGACGTGCCAGCCGACGATCCAGCGATCAGGGCGCTGGTCGAAGGGTGGCGCGACAGCCGCGCCGTGCGGACCCATCTGGGCGTTTGAAGGGTTAGGGGGGAATGCCGCAACCGTCCCCCTATTCCCCCGAATCCCGCCGCCAGCGGCTCGCCGAAGAAGCCCGCACCAAGTTCAACCGCCACATCGCGCGCGTGCGGCCCGGCAGCCATGCCTTCGAAATAGCCAAGCGGGTGGTGGTCGGCACCTATAGCGACGGTTTCATCCATGCCGGGAACCTTGCCTATCTCTCTTTGATGACGCTGTTTCCCTTTTTCATCGTAGCGGCAGCGGTGGCCAGCATCTTCGGCCGCTCGCAGGACGGGCTGTCAGCGGTCAGCGCCTTTCTGGAAACGGTGCCGCCCGGCGTGGCGGAGGTGGTGCGCCAGCCGATCGTCGACGTGCTCAATGCCCGCACGGGGCCGCTGCTCTGGCTGGGCGGGCTGGTCGGGCTGTGGACCGTAGGCAGCCTCATAGAGACGATCCGTGACATATTGCGCCGCGCCTATGGGACCAAGAGTACGCGCCCCTTCTGGCATTATCGCCTGACCGCCATCGGCATCACGCTGATCAGCGTCTTTGCGGTGATGTTCGCCTTTTCCATGCAGGTCATCATCACCGGCATCGACCAGTTCCTGCACCAGATCCTGCCCTTTGCCGACCAGGCGATCCGGATCGTCGCCGTGACCAAGCTGGCCCCGATGGCGATCCTGTGCGTCGCGCTCTATTATCTCTACGTCTCCCTGACCCCCAGCCTGTACAAGGATTCCTGCTTTCCCAAATTGCCCGGCGCCATTGCCACGGCGCTGTGGTGGTATGGCGTGACCCTGCTGCTGCCGGTCACGCTTTCGCTGTTGGGCGGTTATGACCGGACCTATGGCAGCCTGGCCGGGGTGATGATCACGCTCATTTTCTTCTTCCTTGTCGGGCTTGGCGTGGTAATTGGCGCGGAATTGAATGCGGCGCTGGCGGAGTTCCCGGAAGAGGAAGCCGCCGCCGCCGCGCAGGTCGACAAAGGGAATGGAACAAGATGACAGGCTTGATGGCGGGAAAACGCGGTCTGATCATGGGACTGGCGAATGACAAGTCGCTCGCCTGGGGCATATCGAAGGCGCTGCACGCCCAGGGCGCGGAACTGGCCTTTTCCTACCAGGGCGACGCGCTGGCCAAGCGGGTGAGGCCGCTGGCGGAGGAACTGGGTTCCGACTTCCTGATCGATTGCGACGTGTCTGACATGGAAAAGCTCGACACCGCCTTTGACGAGGTCAAGGCGCGCTGGGGCAAGCTGGATTTCGTGGTCCATGCCATCGGCTTTTCCGACAAGAACGAACTGCGCGGCAAATATGTAGACACCAGCCTGGAAAACTTCCTGCTGACGATGAATATCTCCGCCTACAGCTTCGTGGCGGTGGCCCGGCGCGCGCGGGTGCTGATGGCGGAGGGCGGAAGCCTGCTGACGCTCAGCTACTATGGCGCGGAAAAGGTCATCCCCCATTACAATGTGATGGGCGTGGCCAAGGCGGCGCTGGAAACCAGCGTCAAATATCTGGCGATGGACCTGGGCCCGGAGAATATCCGCGTCAATGCCATCTCCGCCGGCCCGATCAAGACGCTGGCGGCGAGCGGCATCGGCGATTTCCGTTACATCATGAAGTGGAACGAGCTGAACAGCCCACTCCGCCGCAATGTGACGATCGAGGATGTGGGCGGCGCCGGCCTCTATCTCCTCTCCGATCTGGCGGCGGGCGTGACCGGTGAAATCCACCATGTCGACGCGGGCTACAACGTCATTGGCATGAAGGCCGAAGACGCGCCCGACATCGCGCTGGACAAATAGGCTATAACCCCCTCTCCCTTCATGGAGGGGGAGGGGCCTGCCGCGAAGCGGCGGGAGGGCGAGGGTGAAAAGGCCCTCCCCCAAGGAAAGGCAAGCATGAGCTTCAACACCTTCGGCCGCGTCTTCCGCTTCTCGACCTGGGGCGAATCCCATGGCCCCGCCATCGGTGCGGTGGTCGACGGCTGCCCTCCGGGCCTGCCGTTGAGCGAAGGCGACATCCAGCCCTATCTCGACAAGCGCAAGCCCGGCACGTCGAAATTCACCACCCAGCGCCGCGAAGCGGACGAGGTGCGCATCCTTTCCGGCGTGTTCGAGGGCAAGACCACCGGCACCCCGATCAGCCTGATGATCGAGAATACCGACCAGCGCTCCAAGGATTATTCGGAAGTCGCCAAGGCCTATCGCCCCGGCCATGCCGACTATGCCTATGACGCCAAATATGGTTTTCGCGACTATCGCGGCGGCGGCCGATCGTCGGCCCGCGAAACCGCAAGCCGCGTGGCGGCGGGCGCGGTAGCGCGGCTTGTCATCCCTGATGTCGACATCTTCGCCTATGTCAGCGAAATCGGCGGCGACGCCATCGACCATGCCCGCTTCGACGCGAGCGAGATCGACAATAATCCCTTTTTCTGTCCCGATCGGGAAGCGGCGAAGCGCTGGGAAAAGCTGGTGGACGAGGCACGGCTGGACGGCTCGTCGCTCGGGGCGGTCGTGGAATGTATCGCCAGTGGCGTTCCAGCGGGGTGGGGCGCGCCCCTCTATGCCAAGCTGGACAGTGAACTGGCCGCCGCGATGATGAGCATCAATGCGGTGAAGGGGGTAGAGATCGGCGACGGTTTCGCGGCCGCGCGCCTGCGCGGCGAGCAGAATGCCGATCCGATGCGGCCGGGCAATGACGGTAATCCCGTCTTCCTTGCCAACCATTCGGGGGGAATTGCGGGGGGCATCGCAACCGGCCAGCCGATCAAGGTTCGCATCGCCTTCAAGCCGACCAGCTCGATTCTGATTCCGGTCGAAACCGTCACCCGCGAAGGCGCGGCGTCGGACATCATCACCAAGGGCCGCCATGACCCCTGCGTCGGCATTCGCGGCGTGCCCGTGGTGGAGGCGATGATGGCGCTGGTGCTGGCCGACCAGAAACTACTCCATCGCGCGCAGTGCGGAGAGGGCTGATCCAGGGTTGTGCCGCGTCCCTGCCTGCGGAGGAGCAGGCCTGATGCAGGGCAGGAGACCTCCATCCTGCCTCACAACGCGCCGAATCGACGTATTCTTTCGATAAAGGCATGATTCGCGCGAGACGACTCAGCCAATCTGCGGTAACATCATCGTCATAGATCGCCCGCGGGAGGGCGAGCGGCAGTGCGTAAGCCTGGGGAGCGTCACCATGGTTTCCATGGACTGACGGTCAAAACGTCCCCTTCAGCCGCGAACACGGGCCAGCCATGCAACCATGGCTGGCCCATTTCGTTGATGCAGCGCGCGAAAACGCGATCCGGGGCACAAGACGCATGCATTTCATCACCGCGCTGATCGGCGTCTATCGCGCGGAGATCGGGCTTGTCATCCTTGCGCTGATGTTCGTCGCCTTTGTGCGCGAACGCTATTCCCCCACCGTCGTTTCGGTGGTCGGCGCCTGCGCCTTCGCGCTGCTGGGCATGCTCGACGAAAAGGACCTGTTCTCCGTCTTCTCCAATAGTGCGCCGCTGACGGTGGGGGCGATGTTCGTGCTTTCCGGCGCGCTGATCCGCACCGGAACGATCAACCGCGTCGCCGACCTGGTCATGGCCCGTGCCCAGCGCCACCCGCGGCTGGTGCTGGCCGAAGTCACGCTCGGCACCGTCGTCCTTTCGGCCTTTCTCAACAACACGCCCGTCGTGGTCCTGCTGATCCCGATCATGTTCAAGCTGGCGCAGGCGACCGGCTATCCGGTCAAGAAGCTGCTGATCCCGATGAACGCCATCGCCGTGCTGGGCGGCTGCATGACGCTGATCGGCACATCGACCAACCTGATCGTCGCGGGCATCGCCGCTGACCAGGGTATGGCGCCCTTCGGCATATTCGACATCACACCCTATGGGCTGGCAGGGGTGGGCGCCGGCGTCGCTGCACTGGCCGGGCTGTCCTTCCTGCTGCCCAGCGACCCGCCCTCCATCGCGGGCGAGAATGGCGGCAATGTGCAGGATTATCTGACCGAACTCATCGTCTCGCGGGACAGCGACCTGATCGGCCGCACTATCGGCTCCCTGTCGATCTTCGGCCGTTCCGCCAGCCTTCTTGGCCTCAAGAGGGCGGGGGAGATACGGCGCCGGGGAATAGAGGCGGAACAACTGCACGCCGGCGATCGCCTGCTGGTCCATGCGGACGGCGCGATGATCATGACCCTGCGCGATTCCGGTGACTTCGACATCGGCCTGGCCGCCGCGTCCGAGACGCCCGCCGGCGGCACGGTCATCGAAGCGATGATCGCCCCCAGCCATCCGTCCATCGGGGAACGGCTGATCGACATTTCCTTCCTCCATGCGCTGCGCGTGCGGATCATCGGCATTCACCGGGCGCGCCACTTGCCGGGCCCCGACCTTGGCGAAACCCGTGTGCGGGGCGCCGATCGCCTGTTGATCGCGGGCAGCGACGACAGCATCCGCTCGCTCAAGGACAATGCCCATCTGATCGGCGTCGACATCAGCCGCACGCGCGCCTTCCGTCCGCGCAAGGCATGGATCGCGATCCTTGCCCTGACCGCGGTTGTGCTGCTGTCGGCCATCAACCTCGTCGGCATCGGCCTCGCCGCCTTCCTCGCGGTGGGCGTGATTCTCGTCACCCGGTGCATCGACCCGGAGGAAGCCTGGGCCGCGATCGACGGCGACGTGCTGATCCTGATCTTCGCGATGCTGGCGGTCGGGCTGGCGCTCGAACAGGCGGGCAGCGTCGCACTGATGGTCGGATGGATCAAGCCGGTGCTCGCCGCCGCGCCGGCATGGTCGCTGGTGTTCCTCATCTATTTCTTCGCGCTGCTGCTGTCCGAACTGCTCAGCAACAATGCGGTCGCGGCGCTGCTCACGCCGCTGACGATCGCGCTGGCCCACCAGCTGGGCACTGATCCGCGCCCTCTGGTGATCGCGCTGATGATCGGCGCGTCGGCCTGTTTCGCCACGCCGATCGGCTATCAGACCAACGCGCTGGTCTACGCAGCGGGCGATTATCGCTTTTCCGATTTCGTGCGGATCGGGATTCCGCTCAATCTCATCGTCGGGCTGGCGGTGTGCACCACGCTCGTCCTGCTGGCGTGAGGCACCAGGCCGCGCCAAGCCATTTTCGCCGGATCGGCCCTATGCCGACGCCGGACGCACGGTCATGATGGGCGTCGGAACAAAGGATTACCCGTGACCAGCCTGCCCATCATTCAGGTCGACGCCTTCGCCGACGCGCCCTTTACCGGCAATCCGGCTGCGGTCATGCCGCTCGGCCGGTGGCTGGAGGATGCGACGCTCCAGGCGATAGCGGCGGAAAACAACCTGTCGGAGACGGCCTTCACCGTACCCACGCCCGATGATCCAGAGGCGGATTATGCGCTGCGCTGGTTCACGCCGGCGGTGGAGGTGAAGCTCTGTGGCCATGCCACGCTGGCCAGCGGCCATGTGCTGATGGCCGGACGCACCGCCATCCGCTTCCGAACGCGACAGGCGGGCGTCCTCAGCGTATCGCGTGATCGGGACGGCTATGCCCTCTCTCTTCCCGCCTGGCCCACCGAGCCCAAACCGCTGCCGGAACTGGCGGCAGCCATGGGCGGGGAGGTTCTGGAAAGCCATTGGCGCGAAGGGGGCTATGCGATCTTCGTCTATCGCGATGCCGCGGCGATCCATGCGCTGGAACCGGATTTCGCGACGCTGAAGAAGGCCGGGCCCATCCTGCTGATTGCCACGGCCCCTGGGGAGGACAGCGACATCGTCAGCCGCGTCTTCGTCCCCGGCGCCGGCATAGACGAGGATCCCGTCACCGGCTCGGCCCATTGCCTGCTCACGCCCTATTGGGCCAGGCGGCTCGACCGGGTCCGGCTCACCGCTTTCCAGGCCTCGCGGCGCGGCGGGCGATTGCTCTGCCAGCTTTCAGGGGACCGGGTGATCCTGACCGGCGCTTGCCGGACGGTGATCGAAGGGAATTTCCTGCTTTAGAGCGATTTCCAGGCGATCGGAACCGATCGCTGGTCAAGAAAACGCGGCAAACAAGGAATCCAGAGCGGCGAGCTGATTCAATCAGATCAAAACCCGCTCTATAGTATCGTGCGCAAAAACGATGCGACATCAAAACCATAGAGCGCGCTGCATGACTCGAATCTAACGCAATGCGCTCTGGAGAGGTATGGATCGACTGCGGCTGAACCTGTTTCTGTCCAGGCTGGGACATTCCCCCGTCACCGCGAATAAAGCCCGACGAGCTTCGCCAGCCCCGCCTTGAGCGCGTCGCGCTCCTCTTTGTCGGGCGACATGCCCAGCCGCACGATCGTCAGGCGCTGGGATGGGGAAACAAGTATATACTGCCCCCCATGCCCGACGCAGCCAAACAGGCTGCGCGGGGCCCGGCCGGGCATCAGCGCGCTTTCCTCGCTGTCGCGGTTCAGCCAAAGATGCGCCCCATAGGCGGCATTGCGCGGCGATGGCGTCCGCATATGGTCGACCCATTTTTCCGGCACGATCTGATGGCCCGCCACGCCGCGTCCCTGATTGCGCAACAATTCCCCGAATCGGGCATAGTCGCGCGCCGTCATATGCATGAAGCTGCCGCCGATCATCGTCCCGGCCGCATCATATTCCACCGTCAGGCTGTTGAGGCGCGCCGGTACTTTCAGCCGCCCGTCGATGAACATCTGCATCGCCCGCCGCCGCACCCCGGGATCGGTGCTGTTGGTCAGCATGCGTGCCATCAGGTCGGCCAGGATGATGCTGTTGCCCGTCGAGTAGGAAAAGCTGGTACCGGGCGCATGGGCGAGCGGCTTCGCCTCCGCAAAGGCGCCCATGTCCTGCGCACCGTCGGTGAACAGCATCCTTATCGTGTCGGCCTCCGCCAGCGGTTCCCTGTCCTCGACATGATCGAGGCCGGACGTCATCGCCAGCAACTGCCGCAGGGTGATGCGGCCCCTTGGATCCCCCGGCTGGTCCCAGGCGGCGACAGGCACGGGAGCGTCAAGCGCCAGCCGTCCGTCCGACACCATCAGCCCGATCAGAACCGCCGTCACGCTCTTGGCCAGGGACCAGGACGGCAGCTTCGTCTGCGGCGCATAGCCGGGCGCATAGCGCTCCGCCACGATCTCGCCGTCGTGCATGACGACCAGCGCCCGTGTTTCGCCCACCGCATCCTCGAACAGCGGGTCGATGGCGGCGCGCAGGGCCGCGGCATCGGCATCCGAATCGCCGGTGACATGATAGACCGGCTCCGGCCCCGCTGCGGCGCGTACCGTCCACAGCCCGGCCATGGCAAGAATCGCCAAAATGCCGCCCCATGCGCCAAGGCGCTTTACGCTTTTCCGCTCAAGCCTCATAAGCCGCGCCCTAGAGCATTTCCGGGCCCGGCGAAATGGTCCGCCGGCCTGGGATGGAGTATCGAACACAGCGCGGGAAGCGGGGAAGGGGTGCATGTCCGGTCGCCCGAAATGGATTTACCTGGCCTTGGCGGCGGCGGCATTGCCGCTCGTGCTGCTGGCGTGGAACTGGAGCGTGTTGCGCGCCAGGGCGCAGGTCGGCGCAGGATTTGGCGCGCGCGTCACCTGCTCCTGCCGCTATGTCGAGGGCCGCTCCATGGAAAGCTGCAAGGGGGACAAGGAACCGGGCATGTGGGCCGTATCGCTGAAGGACCTGCCCGAAACGCGATCGGTCAGCGCGGCGGTGCCTTTGCTCGCGTCCCGCACCGCGCGCTACCAGCCCGGCTGGGGATGCCTGCTGGAACCCTAAGGCTGGCCCTCCACCCGTTGAGCCGTTAGAGCCGTCCGCCATGCGGCCCGACATCCCGACCCTCCTCCACGATATTTTCGGTTTTCCCGGTTTCCGGGGCGTGCAGGAACAGGTGGTGGGGCGCATCATGGCGGGCCAGCCGACGCTGGCGATCATGCCGACCGGCGCGGGCAAATCGCTCTGCTACCAGCTTCCCGCAGTTGCGCTGGATGGTTGCTGCGTGGTCGTGTCGCCGCTGATCGCGCTGATGCACGACCAGCTTCGCGCCGCGCAGGCGGTCGGCATCCGCGCCGCCAGCCTGACGAGCGTCGATACCGACTGGCGCGAAACGCAGGACCGGCTGCGCAATGGCGATCTCGACCTGCTCTACGTTGCGCCCGAACGCGCGAGCGGAGAGGGGTTCCGCAACCTGCTGCGCACCGCGAAGATCGCGCTCTTCGCCATTGACGAGGCCCATTGCGTATCCGAATGGGGCCATGATTTCCGTCCGGACTATCGCCTGCTGCGCCCGCTGCTGGACGAATTTCCCGATGTTCCTCGCCTCGCGCTGACCGCCACGGCCGATCATCACACCCGCGACGATATTCTCGTCCAGCTCGGCATTCCCGGTGACGGCCTGATCATCGCGGGCTTTGACCGGCCCAACATCCGCTATGCCGTCCATCCAAGGGATGGTCTGCCGCGCCAGCTTTCCGAACTGATCGCCAGCCAGGCCGGCCCCGGCATCGTCTATGCTCCAACGCGCGCCGCCGCCGAGAAACTGGCCGAGACGCTCGGCAGGGCAGGCCGCCCGACCCGTGCCTATCATGCCGGTCTCGACCCGCAGGTCCGCGCCGCCAACCAGGCTGCCTTCATCGCCAGCGAGGATATGGTGATGGTAGCCACCATCGCCTTTGGCATGGGGATCGACAAGCCTGACGTCCGTTTCGTCGCCCATGCGGCGCTGCCCAAGTCGATCGAGGGATATTATCAGGAATCCGGCCGCGCAGGCCGCGATGGTGAACCGGCGCAAGCGCATCTCTTCTGGGGCGCCGACGATTTCGCCCGCGCCCGCCAACGAATCGGCGAACTCGACCCGCTGCGCCAGCAGGGCGAACGCGCCCGGATCACCGCGCTGGGCGGGCTGGTCGAGACCGGCACCTGCCGCCGGGCCATATTGCTCCGTCATTTTGGAGAAAATCCGCCGCCTGTCTGCGGCAATTGCGACAATTGCCTGAACCCGCCGCCCAGCATCGACGCGACGCAGACGGCGCGCAAATTCCTGTCCGCTGTTTATCGCACCGGCCAGAGCTTTGGCGTCAGCCATATCGAGCAGGTGCTGACCGGCGCCGTCAGCGACAGGATCCGTGAGCGGGGCCATGACAAGATATCGGTCTACGGTATTGTCGAAGGGGAGGAGATGGCGCTGTTGCGTCCCGTCTCCCGCGCCCTGCTGGTCCGGGACGCGCTCCAGACCAACGAGCATGGCGGGCTGGAATTCGGCCCCAACGCCCGCCCGATCCTGCGTGGGGAGGAGGAGGTCAGCCTGATCCTGCCGCCCCGCAAGGAGCGCCGCCGCAAGAGCGCCCGCAACGGCAGTGCCGAAAATCCGGTGGGCGATCCGCTGTTCGACGCGCTGCGGGCCTGCCGCCGCGCACTGGCGCAGGAAGCGGGCGTGCCGCCCTATGTCATCTTCCACGATTCAACCCTGCGCGAAATGGCGGAGCAACGCCCGACGAACCTGGCCGAACTGGGGCACATCAGCGGGATAGGCCAGCGCAAGCTCGACGCCTATGGCGACGCCTTCCTCGCGGCGATCCGGCCTTATCTTTGATCGAACAAGATAAGGATTAACTGCCGTACTCCTGCGAAGGCGGGAGCCCAGTCCTGCCGTCTGAACTAGAGTGATTTCCGGGCGATCGGAATCGATCGCTGGTTAAGAAATCGCGGCAAACAAGGAAACCAGAGCGGCGATCTGATTCAATCAGATTGAAACCCGCTCCGCGCTCCCGCCTTCGCGCCGAGCACGGTGCTCCTTAGCGCATACCCCCTTGAATCCCGTAGCCCACAAGCGCAAGGAGACCCGCAAAGGAGTTCCGCCCATGTTCCGCCAGCTTACCAAAAGCCTCTATGTCTCTCCACAGATCAGCGTCGATCAGGTGGCGGAGGCCAAGGCGCTGGGCGTGACGGTGATCATCAACAATCGCCCCGACGACGAGGAACCGGGCCAGACCAACGGCGCGGAGATCGAGGCTGCGGCCAAGGCCGCGGGTATCGCCTATGCTGCCGTCCCGGTGGCCCATGGCGGCTTCGCCCCGTGGCAGCTCGACGGCATGGCCGCTGCGCTGGAACAGGCGGGGGAGGGCAAGATACTGGCCTATTGCCGCTCTGGCACCCGCAGCACCCTGCTCTGGGCGCTGACCCGCGCCCGCGCCGGCGACCATCCCGCCGCCCTTGCCGAACAGGCCGCGTCGGCCGGCTATGATGTCGCCCCGGTCCGCCAGATCATGGACGCGCTCGCCGCCGGTTGATGGCGCCCGCAGCGGAAACCTATGACGCCATCGTGCTTGGCGCTGGCGGCGCCGGCTTGCTGTGCGCGGCCGTGGCGGGGCAGAGGGGCAGGCGCATCCTCGTCATCGACCATGCCGACCAGCCGGGAAAGAAGATCCTGATTTCCGGCGGCGGCCGCTGCAATTTCACCAATATCCACACCGCGCCTGACCGCTATCTGTCGGCCAACCCCCATTTCGCCAAGTCGGCGCTGCGCCGCTACACGCCGCAGGACTTCCTCGGACTTGTCGAGCGCCATGGGATCGCCTGGCATGAAAAGACGCTGGGGCAGCTTTTCTGTGACCAGAGTGCTCGCCAGATCGTCGCCATGCTGCTGGCCGAATGCGAAGCGGGCGGCGTCACCATGCGGCTGGGCCACGCCATCGCCGCCGTTAGCCACGCGGACGGCCGGTACAGCGTCACCCATGGCGGCAGGACCGCCACCGCCCCCGCGCTGGTGATTGCCACGGGCGGTCCCTCCATCCCGAAAATCGGCGCGACGGCTTTCGCCTATGACCTCGCCCGCCAATTCGGTCTCAAGGTGGTGGAGCCCCGCCCGGCGCTTGTTCCCCTCACCCTGGGCGGTGAAGAACTGCTGTTCCGTTCCCTTTCGGGTGTCTCGACCGAAGTCGTGGCGCGCTACGGTAAGGCCGCCTTCCGCGAAGCCGCTCTGCTTACCCATCGCGGTCTGTCCGGCCCGGCCATATTGCAGATTTCCTCCTATTGGCGGCATGGGGAGGCGATCATCCTCGATTTCCTGCCCGATCAATCGCCAGGCTGGCTGACGGAGGTGAAGCGGAGCAGGCCGCGCGTCACGCTGGCGCAAAGCCTGCGCGCCTGCCTGCCCGACCGTCTGGCAGATACACTTGCGGAGCGGCTGGCACTCGCCGGCGACCTCGGCAATGTTCCCGACCGCAAGCTCCAGGACATCGAACGCCGCATCTCCGCTTGGTCCTTCACGCCCAACGGCACGGAAGGCTTCGCCAAGGCGGAAGTCACTGTTGGCGGCATCTCTACCGCCGGCCTGTCGTCACAGACGATGGAGGCGCGCCATCTCCCCGGCCTCTACGCCATAGGCGAGGCGGTCGACGTCACCGGATGGCTGGGTGGCTATAATTTCCAATGGGCCTGGGCCAGCGGCTGGGTGGCCGCCCAATATCTCTGAAGCGGTTTTCCATTCGAGCGAAGCAAAAGCGGCCCCGGCGCAAGGGACGCCGGGGCCGCAAAGAGGGGGGGTGTCCCGGCGGGAGGGGGGAGAAAGCCGGGACAGCGCAGAA
This sequence comes from Sphingobium sp. LMC3-1-1.1, assembly GCF_040676285.1. Lineage (NCBI taxonomy): Bacteria > Pseudomonadati > Pseudomonadota > Alphaproteobacteria > Sphingomonadales > Sphingobiaceae > Sphingobium > Sphingobium sp. LMC3-1-1.1. Next base: position 82,166 of record NZ_JBEGHQ010000002.1, read on the forward strand.
ATAGGAGGGTCCATTTAAGTTTCAAGATGCTACGGAGAATTTTCTTCGGACGGGTTCGCCTGCTCCGCGGCTTCGATGGCCTCCTCTGCCTTTCGGCTCAGACTGCAATTCGCGGAGAGAGGTTCGGAGGCGATCCTATCCGCACTCGACCGTCACATGCTCCATGCGCGGCAAGGCACGGACCTGACGGCGCACGGCCGCGACATCCGCGCCGGGGGCAAGGCTGACGATCGCGGCATGGGCATGCGGCCCGATGCGCCAGACATGCAGATCGCGGATGGTCGCGCCTTCCGCTTCCGCCAATGCCTTGATCCGCTCCATCAGCGCCGGTTCGGCGGTGTCGAGCAGGATTGCGGCGGTATCTTTCATCAACCCCCAGGCCCATCGCGCGATCACCACCGCACCCAGCAGGCCTACGGCAGGGTCGAGCCACCACCAGCCCATATAGCGCCCGGCCAGCAGCGCCCCGATCGCCAGCACCGACGTCAATGCGTCGGTCAGCACATGCACATAGGCGGCGCGCAGATTATTGTCGGCATGCTTGCCGCCATGATCATGGTCATGCCCATGCCCCTCATGCCCATGATCATGCCGATGATCATGGCTGTGGTCGTGGCCCAGCAGCAGGGCGCTGATCAGGTTGATGACCAGGCCGATCACCGCGACCAGCGTCGCTTCGCCGAACGCGACCTTCACCGGCTCGAAGAAACGCATTGCCGATTCGACCGCGATGAACAGCGCCGTGAATGCCAGGATCAGCGCGGAGGCGAAGCCGGACAGGTCGCCCACCTTGCCGGTACCAAAGGTATAGCGGGGATTGCGCGCATGCCGCCGGGCATAGCCATAGGCCGCCGCCGCCACCGCCAGCGCGCCCGCATGCGTCGCCATGTGGAAGCCGTCGGCCAGCAACGCCATCGACCCTGTCAGCCAGCCGAAGATGATCTCGACCACCATGGTCGCCGCTGTCAGCCACACCACCCAGATCGTCTTGCGGGCATTCTCGTCATGTCCGCGGGTCAGGTAGATATGGTCGAAATAGTGGCTTTGCTCGCCATCGTCCGTCGCGCCGGACGGATAGCCATGGTCGGGATTGTGAGGATGGTGGTGGTGGCCATGGCCCCCATGATCGTCATGCATGCTCATTTCCCGTAACGCCGGATCAGCGCCAGCATTTCCTCCGCCGCGGCCTGTCGCGCTTCGTCGCTGATGCCGGGCCGGGCGACATGTTCCAGCATATGCTGCTCGATCAGTTCTTCCATCAGGCTGCCGACAGCGCCCCGGACGGAGGCGACGAGCTGCAATGTTTCCGAACAACCCGCATCGCCCGACAATTGCCGTTCGACCGCGCCGATCTGCCCGGCGATGCGGCGCACCCGCGCCAAAAGCTTGTCCCGATCCGCCACGATATGCATAGGATACCCCCCTATACTATATTGCGCCGGAAATCAATCCGTGCATTTCCCCGCCCAGCCCCTAACAAGGGTGCGATGACGACCGGGGTGGAATATGATCTGGCGATAGTGGGCGGCGGCCTTGCGGGCAGCCTGACCGCGCTTGCCTTCGCCGCGCGTCACCCGGATGTTTCGCTGTGCCTTCTGGAAAGCGACGACAGGCTGGGCGGCAATCATATCTGGTCCTTTTTCGACAGCGATGTGGACAGCCGGGATCGCTGGCTGGTCGAACCGCTGATCGCCCATCGCTGGGCGGAGGGCTATGAGGTCCGCTTTCCCGGCCACTGTCGCGGGCTTGCCGTGCCTTATAACAGCATCACCTCGGCACGGCTGGACAGCCATGTCCGCCGGACGCTCGGCAATGCCGTGCTGACCGGTGCCGAGGCAGCCGAACTGACGCCGGTCAGCGTCACTCTGGCCGATGGCCGCGTGATCCGCGCAAAAGCGGTGCTGGATGCGCGGGGAGGTGGGGATCTTTCGGCGCTGCGCTGCGGCTGGCAGAAATTCATCGGCCAGACCCTGCGTCTGCAAGTCCCCCACGGGCTTGCCCGCCCGGTCATCATGGACGCGACCGTCGATCAGCTGGACGGCTATCGCTTCGTCTATCTGCTGCCCCGGGACGACAGGACGGTCTTTGTCGAGGATACTTATTACAGCGACGCGCCCGACCTCGACCTGCCCGTGCTCCAGGCGCGGATCGCCACCTATGCGCGTGCACAGGGCTGGCAGGTGGAGGCGGTCGTCCACAGCGAGAGCGGCGTCCTTCCCGTCGTCCATGGCGGCGATTTTGATCGCTTCTGGCCGCAGGAGGACCCGGTCGCGCGGCTGGGCGCGCGGGCGGCGCTGTTCCAGCCAATGACCGGCTATTCCCTGCCCGATGCGGTGCGTTTCGCGCTGCGGCTGGTCGATGAATGGCCGCTGGAGGGCGCGCTTCTGGCCCAGGCCACACGCGGCTGGGCGCAGGACCATTGGCGACAGGGCCTCTATTATCGCCTGCTTGGCCGTATGCTGTTCGGTGCTGCCCGGCCGACGGAACGCCGGCGCATATTCGAGCGCTTCTATCGCCTCGATCCGGCGTTGATCGGCCGCTTCTATGCGGGCCGCTCGACGCTGCGGGACCGTATCCGCATCTTGTGCGGGCGGCCCCCCGTGCCCATAAGGAACGCCATGCGCGCATTGCTGAGCCCTCCCGCCCGATGAACCCACCCCGATGAACCGGAAAGCAATCGTCATCGGTGCTGGCTTTGGCGGCCTTGCACTGGCCATCCGCCTGCAGTCCGCGGGAATCGACACGGTACTCGTCGAGGCGCGGGACCGGCCGGGCGGCCGCGCCTATATGTGGGAAAAGGACGGCTTCGTCTTCGACGCGGGCCCGACCGTCATCACCGATCCCGACTGTCTGGGCGAGTTGTGGCGCCTGTCCGGCCACGACATGGCAGAGGATGTCGATCTGGTTCCCGTCACGCCCTTCTATCGCCTCAACTGGCGCGACGGGACGAATTTCGACTATTCCAATGACGAGACTGCGCTCCGCGCCCAGATCGCCCGGCTGAACCCGGAGGATGTCGCGGGCTATGAGAGCTTCCTCGACTATGCCGACGGCGTTTATCAGGAGGGATATCGCAAGCTCGGCTCCGTCGCCTTTCTCGATTTCGCATCCATGGTCCGCGCCGCGCCCGCGCTGGCGAAGCATCAGGCCTGGCGCTCGGTCTATTCGGTCGTCTCCTCCCATGTGAAGAATGAGAAGCTGCGTCAGGCGCTGTCCTTCCACACGCTGCTGGTCGGCGGCAATCCGTTGCGGACCAGTTCGATCTATGCCCTGATCCACAAGCTGGAAAAGGATGGCGGCGTCTGGTTCGCGAAGGGCGGTACCAACCGCCTGGTCCAGGCGATGGCGACGCATTTCGAGCGGCTGGGCGGCACGCTGCGTCTGGCCGATCCGGTGGTGCAGATCGAAACCTATGGCGATCGCGCGGTTGCCGTGCGCACCGCTTCGGGCTGGCGCGGGGAGGCGGATGCCGTCGCCTCCAACGCGGATCTGATGCACAGCTATCGGGACCTGGTCGGCCATCATCCCCGGGGCGAGAAGCAGGCAGAGAAACTCGCCCGCAAACGCTGGTCGCCCAGCCTGTTCGTGCTGCATTTCGGCATCAGGGGGAGCTGGCCGGGCATACCGCACCATATGATCCTGTTCGGCCCCCGCTATGAGGGGCTGTTGACCGATATCTACGACCATGGCGTCCTGCCGCAGGATTTCTCTCTCTACCTGCATCATCCGACCGTCACTGATCCCGGCATGGCGCCGGAGGGTCATTCGACCTTCTATGCGCTCGCCCCGGTGCCGCATATGGGCAAGCTGCCGATCGATTGGGATCGGTTCGCGCCGGTCTATGCCGAACGCATATTGGACGAAATCCAGCATCGCCTGATTCCCGACATCCGTTCGCGCATCGTCACGCAGTTCCACTATGCCCCGCCTGATTTCCGCCGCGACCTGTCGGCGCATCTGGGCAGTGCGTTCAGCCTGGAGCCGCTGCTCACGCAAAGCGCCTGGTTCCGCGCGCATAATCGCGACGACGTCATTCCCAACCTCTATCTGGTCGGGGCGGGAACGCATCCGGGCGCGGGCATCCCCGGCGTCGTCGGCAGCGCCAAGGCGACCGCCGCGCTGATGCTGGAAGACCTGGCCTGAGGGGTGAAGGACTGATGAAGAGACTGGCTGTCTATTGCGGCTCGGCCACGCCGGTGGACCCGGCCCATGTCGATGCGGCCCGCCATGTGGGACGCGCTCTGGCCCAACGGGGCATAGGCGTCATTTATGGCGGCGGCCGGCTTGGGCTGATGGGGGCGGTCGCCGATGCGGCACTGGAAGCCGGCGGTGAAGTGATCGGCGTGATTCCCGAGGCGCTGGTCGGCGCCGAAGTCGCCCATCGCGGCTGCACGGAACTGCATGTCGTGCAGACCATGCACCAGCGCAAGCAGCTTTTCACCGACCTGTCGGACGGCTTCGTGACGTTGCCCGGCGGCGTCGGCACGATGGATGAATTGTGGGAGGCGATCAGCTGGGCCCAGCTCGGCTATCACCGGAAGCCTGTGGGCCTGCTCAATGTCGCGGGCTTTTACGACCAGCTCATAGCCTTCAACCAGCATATGGTGGAGGCGGGCTTCATCCGCGCGCAGCACGCCAATATACTGATCCATGCCAATGCGATCGAGGCGTTGCTCGACAGGATGGCCGCCTATCAGCCGCATGAAACCATCTTTGCGATGAAGGCTGATCGGCTGTGAACTCCTAGAGCGATTTCCAGGCGATCGGACCCGATCGCTGGTCAGGAAATCGCGCGAAACAAGGAATCCAGAGCGGCGAGCTGATTCAATCAGATCAAAACCCGCTCTAATGCCCTTCCGACTTGCGTCACGACGGGGCAAGTGACTCGACGCGGGCGCTGGGGCAGGGCATGTCCGAAACCATGGACCCAAGCCCTCCGCCCACCCCTTCCGCAGGCAGCATGGCAGCTCTCGACCGCGCCGCCCTGATCGTCCAGGCCCGCGAGAGCATCGCCCGAGGCTCCAAATCCTTCGCCCTCGCCTCTCGGCTGTTCGACCGTCGAACCCGGGAAAGGGCCTGGCTGCTCTATGCCTGGTGCCGCAAATGCGACGATATTGCGGACGGACAGGATCATGGCGGCACGATGCGCGGCGTCGCCGACGGCGCGGCACGCCTTGCCAGCATGCGCGCGCTCACCGGCTCGGCGCTTCGGGGCCAACCGACGGGCGATCCGGCCTTCGACGGCTTCGGCCTGGTCATGCGGGAATGCGCGATTCCGGAGCGCTACGCCCATGACCTGATCGAAGGCTTCGCCCTGGACGCCCGCGAATGGCGCCCCCGCAGCGAAGCGGACATGCTGCGCTATTGCTATCATGTCGCGGGCGCGGTGGGTTGCATGATGGCGATCCTGATGGGCGTCGATCCTGGTGATGAGGCGACGCTCGACCGCGCCTGCGATCTGGGCCTGGCCTTCCAGCTTGCCAATATCGCCCGCGACATCAGCGAAGATGAGGCCGCCGATCGCTGCTATTTGCCGGAAGAATGGCTCGTCGAAATGGACATTCCGCCCGGCGAGCACATGAAACCCTGGGCCCGTCCACGCCTTGCCGTCCTGGCCCGCCGGCTGGCCGACATGGCCGCCGTTCATGAGGAAAGCGCCCGCCATGGCACGGGGGCATTGCCGCCACGCTCCGCCTGGGCGGTGCTTGCCGCCGCTGGCATCTATGGGGACATCGCCCGCGAAGTGGCCCGCCGCGGCGAGCATGCCTGGGACCATCGCGTCACCACGCCCAAGGGCGACAAGCTGGGCTGGGTCTTCCGCGCCGGGCTCCAGGTGCCGGGCCGTGCCCGCCGCTGGTCCGCAACGCAGGAGCGTCCGGCATCCTTGTGGACCCGGCCCCGGAACTGACAGGCAAAAGAAGCTGACGGGCAAAAAAAGGGACCGATACTTGCGCATCGGTCCCCAGGGATGTTCGCAGGAGGAACAAGGTGAGGCGGGCGGGCCTTTCGCGTGTCGGCCCGCCCTGCCAATCTCAGTAGTTGTAGGCCCGCTCGCCGTGGCTGGAGAGGTCGAGACCTTCCATTTCGGCTTCCTGGCTCGGACGCAGACCCATCGTCTTGTCGATGATGAAGTAGAGGATCGCGCTGCCGATGCCCGAGAAGAGCAGGGTGAAGACGACCGCCTTGACCTGGATCCAGACCTGGGCCGGGATGCTGTAGGCCTCCGGATGGAAGGCCGCCGGGAAGACGGTGTAGTCGAACACGCCCTGGCCGCCCAGCGAGGGAGCCGCGACGATGCCGGTGCCGATGGCGCCGACGATCCCGCCGATGCAGTGCACGCCGAACACGTCCAGGCTGTCGTCATAGCCGACCTTGCCCTTCACGAACGCCACGAAGATGTAGCAGATCGGCGACACGACGAAGCCGAGCACGATCGAGGTCATCGGGGCCGCGTAGCCAGCCGCAGGGGTGATGGCGACGAGTCCTGCCACCGCACCCGTGACGGCGCCCAGCAGGGAGGCCTTGCCATGGTGGACCTGCTCGACCAGCGACCAGCTCACCGCCGCCGCGCAGGTGGCGACCATGGTGTTGATGAAGGCAACGCCGGTGACGGCATTGGCTTCCAGGTTGGAGCCGGCATTGAAGCCGAACCAGCCGACCCACAGCAGGCTGGCGCCGATCATCGTCATGGTCAGCGAGTGCGGCGGCATCGGTTCCTTGGGGAAGCCGACACGCTTGCCGATCATGAGCGCGCCGACCAGGCCGGCGATACCGGCGTTGATGTGCACCACGGTGCCGCCCGCGAAGTCGAGTGCGCCCCAGCTCCAGAGCAGGCCGGCATCAGTCGGCGTATCAACCAGGAAGTCCGGGCCGGCCCAGTACCAGACCATGTGGGCCATCGGGAAGTAGATGAAGGTCAGCCACAGCACGACGAACACGATCAGCGAGGAGAACTTAACGCGCTCCGCGAAGGCGCCGACGATCAGCGCCGGGGTGATCATGGCGAAGGTCATCTGGAAGACCACGAACACGAATTCAGGCAGATAGACGTTGTTGCTGAACGTCGCGCCATAGGTCGTGCCGTCGACACCCATCAGGAAGGCCTTGGACAGCCCGCCGAAGAAATGATTGTCGCCGCCGGAGGTGAAGGCGATGGAATAGCCCCAGCAGCACCAGACCAGGCCGGCGACGGAGACGATCATGAACACCTGCATCAAGACGCTCAGCATGTTCTTGGTGCGGACCAGGCCGCCGTAGAACAGGGCCAGGCCCGGAACCGACATCATCAGCACCAGTGCGGCAGAAACCAGCATCCAGGCGACGTCGCCCTTGTTGACCATGCCGGCCATGGCGGCGGCGTCTGGCGCCTTGATCGGCGCGGCGAGCGCCGGTGCGGCTGCGAGCAGGGACAGGCCGACCGCCCCCATCACGCCGCAGAGCTTTTTGGAAAAGGTCATTAAGTCCCCCTTCTTACAGTGCGGTTTCGCCGGTTTCGCCGGTACGGATGCGCACCGCCTGCTCGACATCGAGTACGAAGATCTTGCCGTCGCCGATGGCGCCGGAATTCGCGGCGGCCTGAACGGCCTCGATCACGCGCGGTGCGAGGTCGTCGTCGCAGACCACCTCGACCTTGATCTTCGGAACCATGTTGGTCGAATATTCAGCGCCGCGATAGATTTCGGTCTGCCCCTTCTGGCGGCCGAAGCCCTTCACTTCGCTGACCGTCATGCCGGCGATGCCGAGCGAGGAAAGTGCCTCGCGGACATCGTCAAGCTTGAACGGCTTGATAATTGCCATGACCAGTTTCATGTCGCCCCCCTGTTATTGGTGTGCGGCGACATCCTCAGCAAGGGCCGTGCCAATTCGCGAAGGTCGGGTTAATGCGGGCTTTTGCGGAAGTGCGGCAATATGGGGCGCTGAAAAAATGGGCAGCATTGCAGCCCTGCTTAAATTTTAGGCACAGGGGTCATCGGCGTCGGGCCGCCGTCGCGACCGGCCGATGGTGGGTCAGAGGCATGCGCCTTACCAGGCGCCGCCCTCCCGGATCGCTTCCTGTTCGCCGGGCGCATCCACGCGGCCCAGCGCCGCATTGCGGTGGGGAAAGCGACCGAAGCGCTCTATCATGGTGTAATGCTGCTGCGCGAAAGCCAGGGATTTTTCATCCCCCGCTCCCTCGAACAGGCTGAGCGACAATATCTGGTCGTCCAAAGCCTCGCTGTGCTGGAACGGCATGTAGAAAAACAGCCGCCCCGCTCCGCCAATCTGGATGTCGTATCCATGGGCGATGGCACCACGCGCCACCGCCCGCGCGAGTGCATCGGTCGAAAAGGCGGCCGCTGATCCCCTGAACATGTTGCGCGGCAACTGGTCGAACAACAGCACTGCCGCCAACGCATCGTCGGCCCGTTCCAGAAATTCCTCCGCGGGCACGTGACGCTTTTCTTCCCACAGTGCGTGGAACCGCATCTTGCAGCTTCGATCCAGCGCTGGATCATGGTTCCACCAGCCCTGCTCGCCGATCTGGTTGAACCAGAAATCCAGCAAAGCAGCCGCCCAGTCCGCGGTCACGGCATCATGGCTGTCGGTCAGCATGTTCATCATGAAAATAAAGACCGACCCCGCCAAGGGTTCCTCCGCCCATGGCGTTAGCGGCTCAGGTCGCCGTGCCGCCGACGGTCAGTCCCTCCATCAGCAGCGTCGGCTGGCCGACGCCGGCCGGGACGCTTTGCCCCGCCTTGCCGCACATGCCGATCCCCTCGTCCAGTGCCCAGTCATGGCCGACGCCAACCACCTTTGTCAGCGCGGTCGGCCCATCGCCGATCAGTGTCGCGCCCTTGATCGGATCGCCCAGCTTGCCGTTCTCGACCTTGTAGGCCTCGGTGCAGGAGAAGACGAACTTGCCCGATACGATGTCGACCTGCCCACCGCCGAAGCTCTTGGCGAAGATGCCCGACTTCATACGGCTCAGCAGTTCCTCCGGATCGTCATTCCCGCCCTTGATGAACGTGTTGGTCATGCGTGGCATCGGTGCATGGGCATAGCTTTCGCGGCGACCGTTTCCGGTCGGTTCCACGCCCATCAGCCGGGCGTTCAGCCGGTCCTGCATATAGCCCTTGAGGATGCCATCCTCGATCAGCACATTTTCCCGCGTCGGCGTGCCCTCATCGTCAATGGAAAGCGAGCCGCGCCGGCTCATGATTGAGCCGTCATCGACAACGGTAACGCCCGGAGCCGCAACCCGCTGACCCACCCGGCCGGAAAAGGCGCTGGTGCCCTTGCGGTTGAAATCGCCCTCCAGCCCATGCCCGATCGCTTCATGCACCAGAACGCCCGGCCATCCCGGCCCCAGCAGCACGGTCATCTCACCCGCGGGAGCAGCGACGGAGCGCAGGTTGACGCGAGCCTGCGCCAGCGCTTCGTCAATCGCCCGGTTCCAGATTGCGGGGGCCATCACTTCGTCATAGAGATAACGGCCACCAATGCCGAACACCCCCGTCTCGCGGCGGCCATTCTCCTCCAGGATCACGGACACGTTGAGCCGCACCAGCGGGCGGATGTCCGTCGCGGTGAAGCCGTCGGCGCGCACGATCTCGACCACCGACCAGCTTCCCGCCAGGCTGACCGAGACCTGCGCGACGCGGGGATCGCGGGCGCGCGCGGCAGCGTCGATGGCGGCACAGAGCGTCACCTTCTCGGCAAAGGGCACGATCTCCAACGGATTGACGTCGGTATAGAGGTGGCGGTTGGTGCGCTGCGGTGGGGGGGCCGGCTGGCCGCTGGCGGGATCGAGCAGCGTCAGCGTCTCGGCCGCCCGGCGGATCGCCGCTTCGCTGATGTCGTTGGCATGGGCGAAGCCGGTCATCTCCCCGGAAACGCCGCGCAGGCCAAAGCCCGCATCGGTGGAATAATCAGCTGTCTTCAGCCGACCGTCATCGAAACCGAAGCTCTCGCTCGCCCGATATTGTAGGTAAAGCTCGCCATCGTCGCAGCCCTTCAGCGCTTCTGCGGTCAGGCGGCGCGCGCCGTCGGGATCAAGCAGGCCAGGGCGATAAAGCAGGCCGCGGGCATCGGTAAACTGGGGAACAGCATCGGTCATGCTGTCCGATATAGGGGCGGCAAGTCGCAAGCCCAACCGATTTGTTGGCGCTCACGACAGAGATCCGGCTATGGCTTGCTCCTGCCTTTGCAGGAGCGCGCCTGCCAGGATTAAAGGCTGGCGCCCGATGGAATATCCGGCAAACCGGCGATTTCCGGCGTGTCCGCCGCGCTGCCTACGAGCACGAAGCGACGGTCGCAATAGCCGCAATCGATATAGCCATGCTCGTCGATTTCAAGGAACACGCGCGGATGGCCCAGCGCGGCGGGAATATCTCCCGAACCGTCGCAGGAGACACGGGGCTTGGTGACGCGGATGATTTCAGGCGGCTGGATCATGGCGCCACCAATTAGCAGCGCTCGCGTTGCGCCGCAATATCCGTGGCGCACGGGCTTTTCACATCAAGGGCAGCCGGGGCCTCTTTTTCGGGCAGGGCTTTTCCATCGCAATGTCCACCGCCTTTGCCAGTGCGTCCCAATTCACGCAATCGCGCGCTTTAGACAGTGAAACGGGCGAGAGGATCAGCAGCAAAGGCGCTATCGTACCGCTGAAGACAAGCGTGAGAGACATGAGTCAGTTGCCCTACCCAAGCATTCCTTAAGTGCCTGATCCTACGTCATTGTTGCTCGGACGGGAACAGATATTTCAAATGGAAGAAAATGGTGGGCGATGACGGGCTCGAACCGCCGACATTCTCGGTGTAAACGAGACGCTCTACCAACTGAGCTAATCGCCCCCGAAGGGAATTCCGGCGCTTCTAGGCGATTTTGCGGGACGGTCAAGCGCACATTTGCGGAACGTAATGGCAACGAACGGAACAGCGCGGACCTGAGAGTCCCGAACTATTCCCGAAGCGACAAACCGCGAGCGAAGCCGTGGACTTGCCCCAGATGTCTTCCGTGGGCGGCGCGCATGGCTTCCTCTCTGCTGCCATAAAAAAGAAGAGGGTCGACCCTCGCAGCCTGGAAGACCGCTTCAGGCACAACGTTGTCGTTCATCAGGTTCATGATCGCCTTCACCCGCTTCTGAAATGCGGCATTCACAATTTCGCGGGCAACAGGGACCAGGGTGGTCAATCGATTGATCATGTTCCGATCCACCTGGACCCGATTGGTGTAGCCAAGAGGCACCCACCCATCGTCGAATTTTTGAACTAGCAGATGATCACGGTGCCAAATTCTCTCCCCGATAGCTTCTTCGGAATAAACGTGGGCAATTGCCCTATTGCGCGCTCCGACGACAATATCATGGTCGATTTGAGCAAGGGGCGACAGTTTGCCCCTAACTTGGATCGCTCCTCTTTCCCCATGCTTCGCAGCAGTCGCAGTGGCGCGTGTATAGAGCGAGATAGCGTTGAATTGCAGCGCGCATTCCGTAGTTGATCGAACTGTGCTGCCTTTCTTTCGGGGGCTTTTTAGCAGCTCTTCCAGCGCCTCAATCGTGTGGGCCGCTTCAGCCAAATCACTATGGCAGGACTGAGCGACCGATGCGCTTCGGATCATTGCATTCAGTTTTTCAAACCGGGCATCACCGTCAAGGGATGCTGCTACCAGCTTCAAATCTGCAAGCGGCGGAATTTCTGCTTCGTTCAAGATGGGAACTTCCATTCTCAGCGACGGTCGCCGGTATCATGAGGCGGGTATCGGAAAAAATGCAACATCTGCAACATCGGCGGATTTCTGTGGTTTTTGGCGCAATCTTCAATGCAACATTGACGCAACCAGATTACATTTTGAAAATGCAACATTTGGTCTCTGAAAAAGCTAGGTTTCCTGCGGCTGTTGCGTTTCTCGCGGGGCAAGGTGAAGGCTGGTTGCACCTTGGGTGCAACCAAGAAAATAAAGCATTATCAGTGTGTTGCAATTTATATGGACGGGATGGTGACGCATGTTGCGCTCTCCCGCCCCCACCCTCCGTGGCTGGTGCCGATCTGCGCGAATTTCTTGTTTCCGTAGCCGGCTCGAAAAGGCCGCCAGCTGCATCAAAACGCATCATTCAATTGCCCATCTCGACCTGCATTCCGCCCAGCATCTAGGCCGCCGGCAAGGGTGTCGTGTGACTGCATCAAAAGGGACATGAAAAGTGCGCGGGCGAGGTGGGGGGAAAAGCGCGATTTTCGGGGCTGCAGCGCGGCGAGTGATTTCGAGCCGATACTTTATCCATTCATCTCAAGGATATCGGCGGAGTGTACAACATCTGTTAGTCGCGCTGAATTTTAAAGAGAGGCATTCGGTAGAGATGGATCCTGTCCGCAAGAACCTGGAAGCGCTGATCGCTGCGCGCGGAGAAAGCTACTCGGGTCTGTCTGAGCTCATTGGCCGGAATTCTGCCTACATCCACCAATTCATACGGCGGGGCACGCCTCGGAAGCTTAGCGAGAATGACCGCCGCATCCTTGCCAAATATTTCGGTATTTCTGAAGAGTTGCTCGGCGGGCCAGCGCCCTGTGCCTCAGTCGAGAGGCGGCCACAAAGAATGTGTTCCGTGCCTGTTTTGCCATTGGGCGCATCAGCCGGTGCCGGGGCGATTGATCCAGTCGAGCAGCCAAGTTCCAGTATCAGCTTTGATGATCGATGGTTGCGACAGCTCGGCGTCAGGCCTGGCCGCGTGTCGATCATTCGCGTTGAAGGCGATTCAATGACTCCCACCCTTTGCGACGGTGATGAGATCATGATCGACCATGACGATGGTGCTGAAAGGTTACGAGAAGGGCTTTATGTCTTTCGCATGGATGGGGTGCTGATGGTAAAACGGCTCACTCTTGGGCCGCGTCGCGGTCAGCTTTGCGTCAGCAGCGATAATCCCACTTATCCCCGCTGGCCTGACGTTGCCCTGGACCAAATGATCATCGTTGGCCGCGTAGTCTGGTTCGCCCGCCAGCTTCGGCGCCGCTGACCGATGCGGTAAAAATCCACAGCAGAATGTCAATTTTGTATAGGATTTTCCTATACCTTTTCACATATGACTCCTTGGCATTAACTATCTTAGATAGGCTAGGGGGAACTAAGTGGGTCGTGCTCGTCCGATGTTTGATATGGGCGACAGCCTGGCTGCCGCTCAGAGCTTTAGAATGGCTCAAGAGTTTGTAGAGCGCGCAAAGGCATTGGATACCCTTCAGGATCTCGCCGGCCTTCTTGAGGCGACAGCGAAGGATATGAGCTTCGACTATTACGCCTTGATTCATCATGTAGATCACAGGCTCAGCGTCAACGGTGCCGCTTCTGTGAGGTTGGAAAATTACCCTCGGCCTTGGGTTGAGAGGTTTCTCGCCCAGCAACTCTATTCATGGGATCCCATCCATATCGCGAGCTATGCGACCAATCTGGCCTTTGCCTGGTCTGACGTCCCAGAGATGATCAACCTGAGCAGAAAACATAAAGCAGTGCTGGCCAGCGCCGCGGATGAGGGGCTGGGAGATGGTATCACTGTCCCCGCCAATCTGCCGGGAGAGGCCAATGGTTCCTGCAGCTTTGCTGTACGCACAGGAAAATCGCTACCGCGTGAACATATGGGAACGGTACAGTTGATCGGCGCCTTCGCCTTCCAGATGGCCCGAAACCTAGCTCTTGAGGCAACGCGGTCCATTAAGACTCATGAGCGCATCAGCCTGAGCCCCCGGCAACTCGACTGCATCCTTCTGGCGGGAAGAGGCAAGTCCGATTGGGAGATAGCGACCATCCTGGGCATTAAAGAGGATACCGTCACTGAGCATATGAACACTGCCAGAGAACGGTACGGCGTTGCGCGTCGAATGCAGTTGGTCCTTCGCGTAGTGCATGACGGGCAAATAGCATTGTCGGATCTGCTTTGATCTTCCCCTCCCCCCTTTAGGGGGGTTTTTATAATTCTCCATTTTGGAAATAAAGAGCCTCCATTGCGGAGGAATTAATGTTAAATGTAGTCAAAATTGATAATAAATCTCATTTTCCGGACGAAATATTTTCAATGTTTCGCGACAGAAAGCGGGTTTTCGTTGACATACTAAAATGGGATATTCCTTACAACGATCTTATAGAGCAAGATCAATTTGATGATGATTATGCAGAATATTTTATTGTTTCTGATCCTCAAACAAAAGAACATCTCGGGTCCGTTCGATTATTGAGAACCGACCGTCCCCACATTCTCGGCGACATCTTTCCGGAACTGTGTGACGTTCCCGTGCCCCGGGGGCCTTCAATCAGAGAGATTACCCGGCTGTGTCTTTCCCCCAAACTTCGTGCCGGCGGCCGTCGCGAGGTTCGCAACCGCTTGGCAACCGCACTTGTGGAATATGGGCTGCTGACGGGCATCACGAGTTACACTGGCGTCGCCGAAATGGGCTGGCTGACACAAATCCTTGCGCTCGGCTGGCACTGTTCTCCCCTGGGTCTTCCAAGGTCCATGGGCAAATCGCAACTCGGTTCGCTCCAAATCCACATTGCGCCTGAAACGATCAATCTACTGCGCCGTGCAGGCACCTATGCCACATCCGGCCTGAAGCTCGGCCTTTAAACGCAGGCCGCGAAACCTCACCCAAAAGGAAGAAGTTATGTACTCACCGACTAGCATCGGTGCGGCCGATGGCGCGCGCCTCGACGAACTGACTTCGGTCTATTCTCAAAGCCTAAGGGCAAACGGCTACGTCGTCGTTCCGGATCTGATTGATGCGCGAACCATGGCGGATCTGAACCTTCAGCTGCGACGGCGCTTCGATGATACGCCTTTCTGTGACGGACCTTTTTACGGAACTACCACGAAAAGATTCGGCCGCCTGCTCATTCGCTCTCCCCACGTGGCCAAGCTGGTGCAGCAAGAGCTCATCATGGCGATCGTGCAGGAAATTCTTCAGCCATATTGCGACGTCATCCAACTCAATCTTACTCAGGCCATAGAGGTGCATCCCAACTCACCGGTGCAGGTGCCGCATCGTGATCAGGACATGTGGCAGGGTCCGAAGGGCGAAATCGAATATCTCGTCAATGTGATGTGGCCGACCACCAACTACACAAGAGAAAATGGCGCAACGGTCATATGGCCTGACAGCCACAAAAAGCAGGGAGAGATGATTTTAGCCGATGATGAGGCGATCCAGCCGGAAATCACTCCCGGTTCCGCTCTTATCTTCCTTGGGTCGACATTGCATGGGGCTGGAGGAAACCAGAGTGACCAAATCCGACGGGGGCTGATCGTCAGCTACAGCCTTGGATGGCTGAAGCCCTATGAAAACCAGTGGCTCACTTATCCGCCGGAGGTAGCGCGCGATTTTTCACCCGACCTCGCCGCATTGGTCGGATACCAGCAGCATAGGCCGAACCTCGGTAACTATGAAGGGCGATGTCCGTCTATCCTGTTGCACGACGATGTGCCGGATCATCTGCAGCCCGTCGATGCGCTCCGTCCCGACCAGATCGAACTTATCTCTGAGTACAGGGCGCAGCAAAGGAACACTCGGGCGCCGTATCCGACGGGAGGGCGTTGATGGGCCAGGAACTGCCCTTGCACTGGAGCGGCACGAAAAGCGACCTGGAGAAATTGGCCGACGAATTCGTTGCAAAGCTGAAGTCGCGGGTCGGAGAGGGACGATCGCTTTCCACGGAGAGCGTCGATGGCCGTCCTATGAATAGCATGATGCTTGCGCAAACGATCATCAAACGACGCCGCGAACGGGAGAGGTTGCTTGGCGCTGACCTCTTCAGCGACCCGGTCTGGGATATGATGCTCGACCTGTTTGTGAACGCCAGGATCCCTAAACGAGTGAGCGTTTCAAGCCTTTGTATCGCTGCTACGGTTCCTGCCACCACCGCCCTCCGTCATTTGAAAGTGATGGAATCGCGTGGCATCGTCATTCGGACGAAGGACCATTTGGATCAGCGGCGATTATACATCAGCCTGACGGCAGAATGGGACGAAAAGATCGATCAACTGCTGGGGTTATGGTCCCATTCGGGAAGGGGAGCCGAATGTCCCGGCAATGCTGCAACCGCCATACTGAGATAAGCGCTGGCTTGCCACATTCCCAACTGATCGAGGCGAACAAGATTCGCCTCGATCTCCTTGGCGATTACCGCCAGCTCTGCATCCTTATCCAACACCTTGACGTCGAACATAGCGGGCCTCGGTCGATCGCTGCCCGGCGCACTTAACCTATGCCAATTTTGGTTAAAAGAAAAAATACTCAGATTCGTCTAGCGGTGAGTTTTGGTTACGATTAGGGCGACAGGCATGCGTTATCGATGGAGAGACCGCCGCGCCGATCTGGAACGACCATCCAGTCCCTGGCCTTACAGGATCGAAGCTGCTCTGATCGGTTTTTTGATGGCACTCGCGGCAGGCACCTTCATCTATGAACGGCTTCGTTAGCGGGAAGTCACATCGTAGATTGGCTCCGCGCTCCAAATCGCACCGCCTCGACGCCGATCATGTCGTTCAATTCCAGGAAGACCGACTGCAAGGGCTGGATTTCCAGTTCAAAGAAGGCGTCGGTCGCCTTCGTCACGTCGCCAAAGCCGCCGGCGTTCGCGGGCACGATGCCCAGCAGCTGGGGCGGGACGCGGTGCGCGGCCAGGATGTCGTCGCGCGTCGTGTTCTTGATCCCCAGAAATTCGTCCTTCGCGCCGGCTTCCGCGATCGGTAGCAACTTGACGCCGTTCTCTTTGCCGGCGGGGGCATGCAGCAGCAGATTGCGGAAATTGCCCGGTCCCTTCGACCGCTGCAAAGCCTCGCGCATGCCGTTCACGTCGCCATCGGCAAATTGCCCCATCAGATAGAGGATGTAGCCGGCATGGCTCCCATTCTCGTAATAGCGGCGGCGGAACAGCGTGGCGTTTTCGTTCAGCAGCGCCGACTGGATCGCCGGCACATATTCGGGGACGCCATAGATCTCCTGATTGACGTCCTCGCTCATCAGCTGGTGGACGGTCCCCGGCGCGAACTCGGTTTCCGGCTTGTCGCCAGGCACCCAGAAGAAGCGACCTTCCTCGATCCCGCGCCGCGTATATTTCGCCAGGCAATGGTCGAGGCGCATCGTGCGACCCAGGCGGTTCGGGATTTCCTGCACATAGGCGTTGCCCAGGACAAGATAGTCCTGCACCAGCGCGCGGAAATCCCGGCGCGACAGGAACGGCGTCGGCACGAAGCTGGCCGCCAGCATGTTTTTTTTCAGCATGATGGCGCTGCTATGATGCGGCGATGCCCGAAGCGTCCGCGACAGCCCTTGCAGCGAAATCGGCGGCTCATACCAGCGTCCATTGTGCCAGCATTCCAGCAGATCGAGCAGGGTCGCTCGGTTGACCGGCTCCGGCTCCCCAAAGGTGAAGGCGTCGATCGTCGGGCTGTTGTCATTGGTCGCGACGATCGAGCCCTTCGACGCCTCGGCCACTTCCCTATGGTTCATGCGGCGCGCGCGCTTCGTCATTCGAATATCTCCAATGTGGCCGTCGGCGCTTCCTTGCCGTCCAGCGGTTCGTTCATGAGGATGTGCATGGTCGCCCAGGCAAGATCGGCGTGGCCATCCTGGCCGCCGCGCCCCGCCTTGAAGGTGATGTTGCGCCCGCTGGTCGTCAGGGTCTTCTTGATCGAGACGAACGCGGACACGATGTCGAGCATGCCGGCGTCGAATGCGATGCGGCCACGGCGCACGACATTCTGCGCCTTCATGATCATGTGCTGTTTCAGTTCCAGCGAATATTCGATCTTGGCAACGACACCGCCAGGCAGCGCGCCAGGCTTCGCCATGATCTGATAGACGCCGGCGCCGACGCCCCGCGCGTCGATGCCCAGATAGGTGCAATTGTAGCGCTTCAGCATCGCCTTGATGAATTCGGCCTGCTGCTCGAAATCGAGGCCGCGCAGCTGGTGCCGCTCCAGGATGCGGAACGTCCCGCCCTCGGCCGCCGGCGGCGCCGCGATGACCAGGGCGGCATTGTCGCCGTCCTCGCTCTCCTGCGGATCATAGCCGGCCCAGACAGGGCGGTTGCCGAACGGGCGCGCGCTTTCCGGGTTGAAGTCGGTCCAGTCGACCAGGCTATCGCAGCCGCAGCGGATCAGGTCATTGAATTTGAAGGCCGACTGGCTGTCGTCCACGAAATCGCACATGAACAGGTTGGCGAATTCGTCGGGCGCATATTCGTCTTCCAGCTCCTCGATATCGAAGAGGTCGCAGCCGCCCGCCTGCGCGTCGCGGACGTTGACGATGTTCCGCCAGATGCGATCCGGCCCGACGCTGCCCAGCGCCAGAGCGGCATGGCTGACGTCGATCTTGATCTGCTCGGACTTCTTGCGTCGGCGGTTGCGCCTGTCGCCGGTCCAATAGGGATGCGCCGGATGCGCGACGCTGGACGGCGTCGAAAAATAGGTTTTCCGCCACTTCTTATGGGTCGCCATGCCCGAAGCGACCTTGTTCAATTCCTCGAACGAATGGACCCAGAAGAATTCGTCAAAATAGAAATTGCCGTGCCGGCCCTGGGCGGTGCGGAAATTGGTCCCCAGGAAGTGCAGTTCGGCCGCCGCTTCCTCCGCTGGGCGCAGGTCCGACGTGATCAGCATCGGATCGCCGGTCAGCGCCACGCCGACCAGCTTCGCGAAACTGACGATGTAGGATCGGAACTGGTGCGCCTGGGCCTTCGATGCCGATAGGAATATCTGGTTCCGGCCCGTCTCGATCGCGTCGATCAGCGCTTCGAAGGCAAAGTAATAGGTCGCGCCGATCTGGCGCGACTTCAGGATCATGCGGGTGCGCTGGTCCTTCGCCTGCCACCAGCGATGCTGATAATCATAGAGGCCGTCGAGGAAGATGCGCTTGAGTTCAGCTGCCTGGTCGGCGGTAAAATGGTTCTTCTTCGGCTTCTTGCGCGGCCCCGCATTGCGGTTGCCGACCTTGGCGTTCAGATCGCCCTCATGGCCGCCCGGTGCCTCATAGCGGCGGACCCGCGCCAGCGCTTCCAGCTGGCGGGTCAGGGCATCCATTTCGACCAGGTCGCCGGGGGTCTTCTTCTCCTTCGAAATCAGCGTCATCAGCCGGATTTCGAGGCAGTCTTCTATCTTGCGGATCGACGGTGCATCATCCCAGCGCTGGCGCTGTTTCCAGCTTTCCACCGTGGCGCGCGGGATCGGCTTGCCCTTGTGGACGATGCCATGCAGCGCGAATTCCTCCGCGATCTGCGTCACGCCCCACCCACGCCAATACAGGCTGCGCGCATGCCGCTCTGGATCGAACTGCCAGAAGGCAGACGGCGCGCCGGGTTGAGGGGAATTCGTGGTCATCGCGGCGGACCATGCCGCGCCGCTAACCCACTGATCATGCCCGTCCATTTGTAGAGGCGGCCTCTACAAATGCGCAGGGTTGAGGATCGGCCCGCTCAGCGCCCTTTCTGCACCGGTCAAACGCACGATCGCGCCGCCACGCAACCAAGGAACCGGAACCGACCATGGCAAAGAGCAAATTCTTCCGCGTCTTCGTCGAAGGCTTCACCGCCAGCGATGGCCGCAAGATCGAGGCCGCATGGATTGACGATATCGTCGCCACCTTCAACGCCGCCACCTACACGCCGCGCATCAATTGCGAGCATATCAAGGGCTTCAGCCCTGAACCGCCCTTCAACGCCTATGGCAGCGTGACGGCGGTCAAAGCCCAGACCGACGAACTGGAAATCGACGGGCAGAAGGTCCGTTGCCGCGCCCTCTATGCGCAGGTCGAGCCGAACGACCAGCTGCTGACGATCAACAAGGCCGGCCAGAAAATCTTCACGTCGGTCGAAATCAGCCCCGATTTCGCCGGCACCGGCAAGGTCGGCCTGGTCGGCCTGGCAGTCACGGACAATCCCGCTTCGCTCGGCACCGAAGCACTGTCCTTCTCTGGGCTGAAGCCGATGTTCGACGCCCGCAAGCTGCATCCCGACAATCTTTTCTCCGCCTCGATCGAGACGACGATCGTCATGGAGCCGGAGGGCGCCGACAATGGCAGTGTGGCCGATGCCATCAAGGCCGGCTTCGCCAGCCTCGCCACCATGTTCAGTCGCACGGAAACGGAAAAGCCGAAGGACGAAGCCAAGCCCAAGCCCGCCAACGACAATGGGTTCGACGTCGCTGCCTTCAGCGCCGCCCTGGGCGAGCAGGTCGCCGCCGCCGTCAAGCCTGCACTGGACGCCGCGAACGCCGCCAACACCGCCGTCGCGGAACTCACTGCCAAGCTGGAAAGCACGCAGCAGCAGGGCTTTTCGCGTCAGCCCGCTTCGGGCGGCGGCGGCAACAGCGCCTATCTGACCGACTGCTGATCCTCCCTTCCGCGCCCTCCCTCGGAGATACCCGATATGCTGACCTCTACCCGTCTGCTCCTTCATGCCTTCGTCGCCCAGGTGGCGAAGCTGAACGGGCTCCCCGCCGGCCTCACGGCGACCCCCGGCCAGCTGGCCGAATTCAACGTCTCGCCGGTCATCGAACAGAAGCTCCAGGCCAAGCTGCGCGAGGTCAGCGACTTCATGTCGCGCGTCAACGTCGTGCCTGTCGTCAACCAGCAGGGCGGCCGCGTCGGCGTTGGCGTCAACCGCTCGCTGGCGAGCCGAACCAATCGCTCCCTTGGCCACAAGCGCAGCCCCCAGGACGTCACCGGCTCCGACCAGATCGACCAGTATCTCTGCAAGAAGACCGACTATGACTATGCCTGGTCGTATGAACTGCTCGATGCCTGGTCGCATCAGCCGGAATTCCAGCAGCTGATGCGCGACGCCGTGCTGGCGCAGAAGGCCGAAGACGTCATGTGCATCGGCTTCAACGGCGTGGACGCGGCGGTGGAGACCGACCGCGAGCTGTTCCCGCTGTTGCAGGACGTCAACTATGGCTGGCTGCACAAAATCCGCACCTATGCGCCGGCGCGCGTCATGGCGCATGGCACCAAGGACGCCCTGAAAATCTACGTCTCCGAAACCGGAACGGCGGATTATGTCAATCTCGACGCCCTGGTCTTCGACGCGATCCAGAACCTGATCCACGAACGCTATCGCACCGCGACCGACCTGGTCGTCATGGTCGGCAGCGACCTGGTCCATGAGAAATATTTCAAGATCGTCTCGGAGGCCGGCGACAAGGCGACCGAACAGGTCGCGCGCGACGTCCTCCTGTCGAGCCGCCAGCTGGGCGGGAAGCCCACCGTCCAGGTGCCCTTCTTCCCGGCGGGCAGCATCCTCGTCACCAGCTTCAAGAATCTGTCCTATTACTGGCAGATCGGCACGGCCCGTCGCGCCATCCAGGACAATCCGTCGCTGGATCAGATCGATAATTTCGAAAGCATCAACGACGCTTTCATGGTCGAAGAGTATGGCAAGGCCGCCCTGCTCGAAAACATCCAGCTTGGGCCGAAGGTTTAATCCTTCGGCTCCCGCCCGCCACCATCGAGCAGGAACGACATCATGACACCAGCACGTGCCCATCGGGAACGCATGGCCGCTCTCGCCGCCCAGAGCGTTGACCCGAAACCCGTTGTCTCCTCCGATGGGGGCGGGCAACCCGCTCCCGCGATCATTGATCGCACCCCGGCGATGATCCACCGCGAGCAGGTCGCTGCGACGGCGATCGTCACCGCGCCCGAAACAGCGACGTCGGCCGAAGACCGCATCACCGCCCAGATCGTGCTGCGCCTGACCCATGACCTGCGCGACCTGAAGGAAATCAAGGGCGTCGATGCCAAGGTGGCGGCAAAGCGCCGGATGCTGCCCGAATATCAGGCGTGGATCGACGCCATCGTGGCGGCCGACGCCGGCGCGGGCGACGGCCTGATTGGCGAAGTCGTGCCGACCTGCATGGTCTGGCTGATCGACACCGGCGATTTCGCCGCCGCGCTCGACCTGGTGCCTTTCCTGCTCAAGCATAAGGTCGCCATGCCGTCCCGCTACAAGCGCGACGTGGCGACCGTCGTAGTCGATGAAATCACGGCCGCCGCCCAGAGCGTCCAGGCGCTGGGCGAAACTTTCCCGGCCGATATCCTCGCCCGCGTCGCGGACCTGGTCGACGGCATCGACATGCACAATGAGGTCCGCGCCAAGCTGCTGAAGGCCATCGGCGTCGAGCAGCTTGGCGCGGCGGAGGACATGGACGCCAAGGAAAGCCGCGCGCCGCTCGAAACGGCGCTGGCGACCCTGAAGGAAGCCCATCGCCTGTGGAACCGCGTCGGCGTGCTCGATCGCGTCAAGCGGGCGGAGAAGCTGCTGAAGGCGCTCCCGCCCATCCCCGACCAGAACAACGAACAGGGCGGCCAGCAGGCCGCCTGACAGGCTCGCCCCCGGCGCTCGGGGGCGGATCGCGCGAGGCGGGAGGTTTTCGAACCATAGGGCCGCCCTCTGCCCCGATCCCCACCCCCGTATGCCGGCGGGCCGGAAATCGGACGTAGACGCATGAGTTTCATCTCCCGCCCACCCGCATCGGAAATCGAGCAGCCGCCGGCGCCGGAAGCGGTCGTCGTGAATGATGGCTTCTTTCCCGACGTCGATCCGGCGTCGGTGCGGGACGTCGCGCGCATCCCGACCAGCATCACGCCCGCCCGCCTGCGCGCCGCGATCCTGGGCGGCATCATGTCGGCCGAAATCGACCTGCGCCAATTCGCCGCGGATTGTCATGCCGGCGGCTATACGAAGCTGGCGGACGTCCCGGCGGACCAGCTGGACGGCCAGAGCGTGCAGCTGATCCGCTACCAGCGCGCCATCGCCCTGTTCGCCAAGGCCGAACTGATCGAGCGCCACCGCGATTTCGATACGACCTCCGCCGGCGGCAACCAGGCCGACGAACTCTCCCCGTCGATCGATGAACTGCGCCGCGATGCGATCCACGCGATCCGCGACATGCTGGGCAAGTCGCGAACCGGCGTCTGGCTGATCTGATGGCCGCCACGCTGCGCCCAAATTCCCGAAAACTCGTGGCCCGCCAGGGCGACAAGCTGGACCAGCTGCTGTTCCGCGACGCGGGCCTTGGCCCGAACGAACTGACCCGCGTTCTCGACGCCAATCCCGGCCTGGCCGACCTCGGCTCCATCCTTCCCCTCGGCACGGTCGTCATCGTGCCGGCGACCGCCGCCACAGAAGCCAGCGCGACCCGCGTGCGGCCCCTCATTCAACTCTGGGACTGATCCATGGACCTGCGCACCCTTCTTCAATCGGCCCCTGATTTCATCGGCTCGCTGGCACCCTCGCTGATCGGATCGGGCGTTGCCCAGGTCTGGAAACCGGGCCTGTCCTGGCGCCAGCGCTTCGTCCAGTGGATCGTCGGTTCCACGGTCAGCTTCTACGCGACCCAGGCCATCATCGAATTCACCGGCTGGAATGAATTCATCGCTCAGTCGATCGGCTTCGGCATCGCCCTGATCGCCTTCGACGCCACCCCCCGCCTGATCGGCGCGACGTCCGACGCGCTCGCCCGCATCCCCGCCGATCTGGCTGACCGCTTCACCAAAAAGAGGCCCTAAGACCCATGCGCATCATCAACCGCATCAACATCCATTGCACCGCGACCCGCGTCGGCCGCGCCTATACGGTCGAGGATATCGACCGCGACCACAAGGCGCGCGGCTTCGGCGCCGGCGCGTCGCGCCCCTGCGGCTATCATTATGTCATCTATGCTGATGGCACCGTGCATAAGGGCCGTCGCGAAGACGAGGTCGGCGCCAATGCCGCCGGCTATAACGGCAACTCGGTCGGCATCGTCTATGTCGGCGGCCTCGACGCCGCTGGCAAGCCGCAGGACACCCGCACCCCGGCGCAGAAAGCCGCCCTGGCCGCGCTGGTTCGCGATGTCGCTGGCCGGCATAAAGTGCCGCCCTCGCGCATCCTCGGCCACCGCGACCTGTCGCCCGACAAGAATGGCAATGGCAGGGTCGATCCGTTCGAATGGACCAAGCAATGCCCCTGTTTCGACGTCCAGCCCGAAGTCGCGGGCTGGCTTGCTGGAGGCTGATCCATGACCAAGCTGATCGCGATTGCAAAAACCGCATGGGGGCTGCTGACCGGCTCCCGCGAAACCGTCCTGCTGATCGCCATCGCGGGCGCGGCGGCGGCGCTCTATGCCTGGGGCGCCACCGCGCGCAAGGATCGCGATCAGCTTCAGGCCTGGGCGGAAAAGGTCTGTCTCTCCGCCGGCGCCCAATTCCCCGGCGCCGGCAAGAAGGTCGATGCCTGCGCCCAGCGCATTGTCGACCTGGTCGCCTATGAGCGCCAATCGCAGGCCGCGACCAACACCATCCTTGCGAGGGCGGTTCAGCGCCAGGCCACGAAATCGGCCGCCGACACCGCCCTTGCCAAAACCCAAGCCGCTCGCCGCACCGATGCCGCCGCGCAGATGGAGAAAGCCGATGCCCAGATTGCCCCGGATAATCGCGTTGGGCCTGATTGGTTCGATAGCGTCAATCGCGTTGCAGGGCTGCGCGCACCAGGTAGTTGACCGGCCCGCTCCGCCCGTCGTCGCGATCGAGGTCAGGGACACGCCGCCGGCGGACCTACTGACCTGCCCCGCCGCGCCCGCTGGCTTCGCCGCCGACGCACAAGCGGAAATCCCGCCCGCTGTCCGCTCCGCCATCGTCCGCATCGCCACGGCGCTCGCCGCCACGCGCGACCAGCTGGTGCGCCTGGTGCGCTGGCATAGCCCCGGCGCCTGTGAGGATGCCGGCTGATGCGCAAGGCCGATAGCCTGCGGCGCTGGCTGACCGCGTTCCTGCCCGAACTGGCAACCCATGCCGACCGTCTTCAGATCTATGTCGAGGGCGGCAATATCATGACGCGCAAGTCCGCGACGCTGTCCTTCGTCTATGGCTACACGCTGAAGGCCCTCTTCACCGATTTCGCCGGCGACAGCGACCGCTTGATGGTGCCGGTGCTGGCATGGATCGAAAAGGAACAGCCCCAGCTGCTCGCCCGCACCGACAGCCAGCCCTTTTCCTTCGAAGCCGAACTGCTCGATGGCGATCTGTCGGACGTTGTGCTGTCGATCGACCTGACCGAAACCGTCCTGGTCATCCCCCGCGCCGATGGCAGCGGCTATGACGTCTCGCACCCCGAAGAACCGATTTACGACCAGTTTGCCGGCGTGACGGCTTCCTTCCTCCAGGGCTTCGGTAACATCGAACTGATGGTGGAAACCGCCGATCCCGACGCCGTGCTGACCCCGGCGGTGCCGCCGGCAGCATGAGCGACGACCTGGCCGAAATCGAACGGATCGCGGGAAGCCTGCTGCGCGGCCTGTCGTCGGGCCGGCGCCGCGTCCTGATGCGCCGCATGGCCCGCGAACTGGCGATCAGCCAGCGCGAGCGCATCGCCGCCCAGCGACAGCCCGACGGATCGGCCTTTGAAGCGCGCAAGAAGAAGGAACCGCCGGTGTCGGGTCGGGGCGCGGCCTGTTTCCTTTATCCCGCCGGCGGGGGCGGGCCGCCGCGCCGCGTCATCATGAAAAGTTTCACCTGGGGCGGGTCATCTGGGGGCGGGGGCCAGATGATGACCGGCTTCGATATCGAGGCCGGCGCGATCCGATCCTTCGAATTCGGCAAGGTCGTTCAATGGCTCCCGGTGCCGGAAGAATATCGCAACGCCGGCGGCGGCAAGCTGCGCCGGCGCGGCGGCCTGCGGCGAAAGGCCATGTTCCGCCGCCTCGCCAGTTCGCGGTTCATGAAGACCGGCACGGATGACCAGGGCTTCTGGATCGGCTTTTCCGGCAAGGTGTCGCAGATCGCCGGCGTCCACCAATACGGCCTGCGCGACAAGCCATCGCTACGCGCGAAGGCCGTTCGCTATCCCCAGCGCGAATTGCTGGGTGCGACGCCGGCGGACCGGGAACGGTTACTGGACGTGCTATACACGCATATCAATGTGGCCTAGAGCATTTGCAAGTGCTGCACCCATGCGTTGAGATGGCCGGCGGCTTCCTCAAGATGCTTAAGGAATTCGCTGATTTCGGGGGAGTAATGTGCCGCTACCATTCCTCCGACTGCTGTCAACGCGCCCTTAGCCAGAGCGGATGCGACGTTGATCCCGGCCTTAACTGCAAGGTGACGGATTTTCGCCGCTAGTTTCTGAAACCTACTTTCTGCTCGCGCGATGACTTCCGCATCGGCTGTTTCAGCGGGGGCGGTTTTGGCTAATTCTCCCCTGATTTCCGCAATGCTATGCTCTGCTTCAACTAGGTCTTGGTCATCTGGCGCAATTCTAAATTCGTCGGGAGCGCCATTGTGCCCCATTCCCGCTGGACGGCTGCGCCAATATTCAACATGCTGCTCGATCCGATCCAACTGGCCGCCCAAAGCAGCAAGCCGATCTTCGATAGTTGCGCGCGGTGCATCCTCTGCAAAATAGCCGGGATCAGCGTAGTCCTGTTGGACATAAGCATTTCCGACGCTGTCATATTCGAATTCATCTGGCCGAATGCGGCCTCGGTGTGGCGCCCAATCAAATAGACCTTCCGATTGGACTTCGTCAGCCGCCTCGGCGATTTCATCTTCGGCGGCATCGGGGAACTCGGTGTAAAGTTCGTCCATCGCGTCATAAGGGCCACCCCAGATATATTGATAGCCACCCTCGGCCGACTCGAAGGGGGTTTCCATCGCGGGGTCTTCAAAATTTTCGTGAAACCAGTCGACCATCACCTGGACACGTTCGGCGCGCGACAAGCCATCAAGTGATGGCGCATCTGAAGTCGGTTGCAAATCCAAGCCTGGCGACATTCTTCCTCCCACGCATTTGCGCCATATCGGCGCATCAATGATCGGATAGATAGTGAGCTAAATCGCATTTGTAGAGGCGGCCTCTACAAATGCAGGCGGTAGCGCGGCCCATGACCCCCGCCCGACATGGGCGCCATGGCCGATGCAACCTATACCGCCGTTGATCTGTCGCGCCTTCCCGCGCCGGACATTATCGAGGCTTTGGATTTCGAAACGATCCAGGCCGACGCCGTCGCGCGCATGCTCGAACTCATGCCCGACTTCGAAAACCGCGACAGCGATCCGGTCACGAAGCTGTTGCAGGTCGTTTCCTACATCGTCCAGCTGGTGCGCCAGCGCGTCAACGATGCCGCCCGCGCCGTCATGCCCGCTTATGCCGTAGGTGCCGACCTCGACAATATCGGCGCGCTGTTCGGCATCACCCGCCTGACGATCACGCCGGCGGATATCGTGCTGGGCATCCCGGCGGTGATGGAAAGCGACGCCGATTTCCGCCGGCGCATGGTGCTGGCGCCCGAAGGCTATTCGGTCGCGGGACCGGAAGGCGCCTATATCTTTCACGCGCTGTCCGCCGATGGCGACGTGCTGGATGCCAGCGCGACCAGCCCCGACCCCGGCGAAGTCCTGGTTTCGATCCTATCCCGCACCGGCTCCGGTGCCGCTTCCCCGGAACTGATCGCGACGATCGCCGCCTATGTGTCGGACGAAACGCGCCGCCCGTTGACCGACTTCGTCACCGTTCAGTCCGCTGAAATCGTGAACTATGCAGTCGTCGCCACGCTGACGACCTTCAGCGGTCCAGATGGCGGCGTTGTGCTGGCAGCCGCGCAGGCAAGCCTTGATGCCTATGTCGAGTCCAGCCACCGCCTGGGCCGCGACATCACCCGATCGGCTCTCTTTGCTGCCCTGCATGTCGAGGGCGTCCAGAATGTCGTCCTGACGTCGCCGGCGGCCGACATCGTCATTTCGCGGACCCAGGCACCCTACTGCACCGGCACGACGGTCAATTACGCGGGGACGGCCGAATGACTTATCCGTCGCTGCTGCCCCCCGGCTCTACCGCGCTGGAAAAGGCCGTGGAACAGGTCGCCGCCGGCCTGCTCGATATCCCGACGCCGATCCGCGACGTCTGGTCGCCCGGCACCTGCCCCATCGGACTGCTGCCCTGGCTCGCCTGGGGCCTGTCCCTCGACAACTGGTCGTCCGATTGGGCCGACGCCATCAAGCGCGAGCGCGTGCGCAAGGCGATTCCGATCGCGCGACAGAAGGGCACCGCCGCATCCGTTCGCGCTGTCGTGCAGAGTTTCGGGGGATCGGTTGCGATCCGCGAATGGTGGCAGATGGTGCCGAAGGCCGATCCGCACACCTTCAGCCTGGTCCTCAACCTTGACCAGAATGGCGCACCGGCATCGGCGGCCTTTGTCGATCAGGTCATCGCCGAAGTCGGCCGCGCCAAGCCGGTGCGCAGCCACTTCACCTTCACCCAGGGCATCACCGCCAAGGCCAGCGTCGGCCTTGTCGCTGCGGTGCGCCCGACCATCTATGCCCGCCTGTCCTGCACGGCGCCGGCGGCCTGACCGGAGGAATCATGGCCCTTACCGCTATCGTCACCAATGCCGGCCGTGCCGCGCTGGTAAATGCCGCCAACACCGGCACCGCGCCAGTCACCATCGCGCAGGTCGGCCTGACCGCAACCGCCGTCGTTCCCGGCGTGGGCATCACGGCCCTGCCCGGTGAATATAAACGCGTGGCCACGATCTCCGGCGATGTCGTGGCGGACGACACCATCCACCTGATCGTCCGCGACGAAAGCGCCGACCTTTTCACCGTCCGCAGCTTCGCCCTCTATCTGGCCGATGGCACCCTGTTTGCCATTTACGGGCAGGCGGACGTTATCTTGGAGAAGTCGGCGCAGGCCATCATGCTGCTCGCGATCGACGTGCAGTTCGCGGACGTCGCTGCCGCCATGCTAACCTTCGGCGACACCAATTTCCTCAACCCGCCCGCCACGACGGAACGGCAGGGCGTTGTGGAACTGGCGACCGTCGCGGAGGCGCAGGCCGGTATCGATGCCCTGCGCGCCCTCACGCCTATTGCCGCCAAAGCCGCAATCCTGGGTTGGCTGCTCGCGCAGGACGGTTCCGGCAGCGGCCTCGACGCCGATCTGCTCGACGGGCAGGACGGCAGCTATTATTCCAACATCCCGCAGCGTCTCGGCTACACGCCCGCAAATCGGGCGGGCGACACCTTCACCGGCAACGTGGCGATCTCCAAAACCGGCAGTCAGGAACTGCATTTTTCGGGTACCGGCAACTACAAGTGGCGGGCCATCGGGACCAATCTTGCGGGAAGTGGCGGCAATTTTCACCTTCAATATACGACGGACAATTTCGGTTCTTCGTTCGTCAGTGGGTTGATGCTGACCCCTGCTGGCATGGCGTCATCGCAGGGGCAGGGCGTCTTTTGGGGCCCGAACAATGATGGCGCGGGTTCGGGCCTCGACGCCGATCTGCTCGATGGGCAGGACGGGAGCTTTTACACGAATATCCCGCAGCGTCTCGGCTTTACCCCTGTCCAGCAAGGCGGTGGCGTCGGGCAGATGGTGAACACCGTCAAGATCGGATGGAGCGGCACGCGCCTCAAAGCGACCGTGGACGTCAGCGATCAGGGGAACTTCGTTTTCGACACGCACATCGCCGATGTCTGGCGCGCGTCCAATGATGGCGCGGGTTCCGGTCTCGATGCCGACCTGCTCGACGGACAGGATAGCGGCTATTACACCAATATCGTCGGTCGCCTCGGATACAGCCCGGCCAATCGCGCGGGCGATACGTTCACCGGCCGCGTCTATCTGGATGCGAAAGCGACTGGATCGTCCGGCATGGCCAATGCAGCGGGCGGTCTCGGTGAAGTCGAGATAAGGGGCAACGGCGTCGGCGCGGCGATGATGACCTTTCACCGTCCCGGCTCCTTCGCAGCCTATCTGGGCATCGATACGGACAATGTCTTGGCCTACGGGGGCTGGAGTCTCGGCGCGACGCGGAACGTAATCTGGCACAGCGGCAATGATGGCTCAGGGTCTGGACTGGACGCCGACCTTGTCGACGGCTGGCATCGCGATAGCATCCGCGACTGGAACAACCTGCTGAACAAGCCTTTCAACTGGTCCGGTCAGGGCGGCCAGCCGCAATGGCTGTGGGGCAGCAACGACGGCAACGCCTACTATGTCTGGAATCCCGCAAATTTCAGCGTCAATTATGCCAATTCGGCGGGTAATGCCGACACCGTCGACGGCTATCACGCATCCGCCCTGCTGCCGACTGGCAATCTTGAAGCCTCCGGCTATTGCCGCCTGCCCAATGGCCTGATTTTGCAGTGGGGAACTGTCACCTGCAACCCTGACTCCTATGGATCGGTGAACTTCCCGATCCAGTTCCCCACGGCCTGCTTCCACATCCATTCGGGCGTGGCAACGGAACTGGGCAACGGGAACGCGCAAGCGAATGGCCCTCTTCCCTACGCAGCGAACCAAAATAGCGCCAGTTTTTGGAATGCCGCTCCACAGGCCACTGCCTGGTGGATGGCTGTCGGCAAATAAGGAGAGTATCGTGCCCCTCTTTTACAGCGCATCCGCTGGTGGATTTCTCGACGATGAGGTCCATGTCAGCATCCCCGAAGATGCACGGCCCGTCGCGGTCGAGGTCCATCGTGACCTGATCGCTGCCGCCTCTAGCGGTTCGATCATAGTGCCGGACAGCAATGGCGATCCGATGGCAGTGCCCCTTCCACCGCCAGGGGCTTCCGAATTGCTGCGCCAGATGCGCACCAGGCGCGACCGTTTGCTGAATGAGTCCGACTTCACGCAGATGCCCGATAGCCCGCTGACCGCTTCGGCGCGCGAGGAATGGCGGGTTTACCGGCAAGCCCTGCGTGACCTTCCCGAAACCGTGGCGGACCTGTCCGCCATCGAGTGGCCTTCCACCCCCTCCAACTGATCGAGGATCATTATGACCGAACTGACGACCAAAATCGGGGCCTTCGAGGCGGAAACGCGCTCGGTGCCTGTCACCTTCGCCAGCGGCGAAATCAAGCACGAACGGCGGGTCAATGCCGTCCTGAAGGACGACGGCAGCTATGATCGGGCCGCTACCAAGGAGCGCGTTGCAGAAGTGGCGCTTGGCGTCGCGCAAAAGATCGGCCTTGGCGTCATCTCCGTGCCGCCGCCGGACCCGGAAATGCCCGCTGTCGAATCGACAGCCGAATAAAGACCGGCGGCGGCTATAAACGCCGCCGCTCCCCCTTTGCGGAGGGGGCTTGGGATGTCCCCACATCTCCAAACCGCGAGCCTGCACTCGCACTCTCAGGGCGGCGCGCCCGCCCGTTTTTGAGTTCCCTCCGTGGCCTAGCCGCGTCGGGACATCTTGCAGGATTTCCTACATGTCTACCCCTTTTGTTCCCGTTCGCCCGGTTTCTCCCGTCGCCGGATATATCGGCGGAAAACGCAACCTTTCCCGGCGGATATGCGCCATCATCGATAGCATCCCGCACAGCAGCTATGCCGAACCCTTCGTGGGCATGGGCGGCATCTTCCTGCGCCGCACGCGTCGCCCGCGCGCCGAAGCGATCAACGATATTTCCGGCGACGTCGTGACGCTGTTCCGCTGCCTTGCGGAGCATTATCCCTATCTGGTCGACATGCTGCGGTTCCGCGTGGCGAGCCGCGCCGAATTTGAGCGGCTGCTGGGGCAGGATCCTGACCGCCTTACGGATCTCCAGCGGGCGGTTCGCTTTCTCTACGTCCAGCGCCTCGCCTTCGGCGGCAAGGTGGCGGGCAGGGGCTTCGGGGTGGATGCGTCCGCACCGGCGCGGTTCGACGTCGGCAAGATCGAGCCGATGCTGGCCGACGTCCATGATCGGCTGCAATCGGTAGTCATCGAGCGCCTGCCCTATTCGGATTTCATCCGTCGTTATGACCGGGCAGGGGCGCTGTTCTATCTCGACCCGCCCTATTGGGCCTGCGAACGCGACTATGGCCCCGGCGTTTTCAGCCGCGCTGATTTCGCCGCGCTGGCCGAGCAGCTGGCTGGGATCAAGGGCCGGTTCCTGATGTCGCTCAATGACAATGAAGGGGTGCGCGAAACCTTCGCCGCCTTCTCGATCGCCGCGATCGACACGACCTACAGTGTCGGCGGCAAGCCCACCAAGGCAGGGGAAGTTCTGATCAGCAATTTCCCGCTGCCCGCGAATGATTGCTAACCGCAACGGCTCCCGCATTCGCCTACTGGCTGCACTCAGCGCCGCCGAAATGAAATCGTCCCGATTGCAGGTGCCGACTGATTTAGTGCGTCTAACGTCATCTTGCTCGGCAAAGGCATTGGATGATTGCGCCTAGCAACTTAAAAGTGCGCCTTCTAAAAAAGGTGCTTGGTGAAAATCAGGATATTGGAGACATTTGATGGCACGAGACAAGCGACCACCTACCTCTCCACTCCGCCAACTCGACTATAAACTCACTACATTAGGCAAGGTTCTGCCGCCATCTGACATGGAGCATCTAATCATAACCGTTGAGGATTTGATTTTCATACGAGGATTAGTGCGCGAGCATGAATTAGATAACCCTCCCGTCTTGAGATCGATCAGCACCCCTTTACGGCGATTACTCCTAGATGGAGACTTGAACAAAGCCGCGAATATCGTCGAATGGCGCGAACAATTCACTGTCAATGCACGCGTCATGAATTACGATGATCCAAATCCATTGGTCATCGTAAATTGTGGAAATTGTCCTTGGGGTGAGGCATATATTCCGTCGATGGGTAGTCTTTTAGGATCGACTACCACCATACAGCGGCAAGATGTGGATTATTCTTTTCACGAAGACGTGCAATTGAGCCTCAATGACTTTCTCAAAACTCTGGCGTTTGTCATCACCGGAACGAAGGTTAAGCGCGCGGAGGTCATTTCCTATATCGCGAACAAGAAGGCTGCTCATGTCAGCCCAAACCGGGACAGACCAGCACATTGGGTACTCGACCATGCATGGCAGGGTCTTAGCGTGACGCGCGTTGACGATAGTGGGCACGCTGAAAGGATAAACACCGTATACCTAGAATTAGCAGGCATCGCGGCTGCCATTGCTGACAGCACGTCGATAGGACGGTTTATCAGTTACTTGGCTGATTGCCTTCAAAGTGCCGAGCCATTTGCGGGAGAGGAAGTCGCCAAAACAGTAAGTATCACCTTGCCTGTTGAACCAACTCGGCTGCGAGATCGAGATAGGTGAGCATTACTACGAAGTGATCATTTCTACCCCGCTCTGCCGTTCAATGTCTGGGCTGTTCGGCAGCAGATATCAGCAATCGCCTGCATTTGTAGAGGCCGCCTCTACAAATGCAGGCCAGCGAAACACAGGAAGCTGCACGCCATGGTCCGCCCATGGCGCAATCTCAAGATCATGAACAGCTGACCGGGCAGGTCATCCAGCTAGGCACCATCGCATCGGTCGACCATGCCAACGCGACCTGCACCGTCGAAACGGGCGACATCACGACCGGCGATCTGCCATGGATCGCCCAACGCGCCGGCGGTGTCCGCAGCTGGTCGCCCCCGACTGTCGGGGAACAGTGCGTCATCCTCTCCCCCGAAGGCGACATGGCAAGCGCCTTTGTCGTGCTGGGCCTCTATTCCGACGCCTGCCCGCCGCCGTCCACCAATCCGGACATCGTCCATCTGGAATTCGCAGACGGCGCGGTCATCGCCTATGACCAGGCCGCGCATGCGCTGGCCGTTACCCTGCCGGATGGTGGGACCGCGACGATCGACGCACCCGGCGGCGCCACCATCAACGGCGATGTGACGATCAACGGCAACGTCAATGTCGCGGGCACCGTGGATGCGTCTGACGACGTCCTGGGCGGCGGCAAGAGCCTCAAGAGCCACAAGCATAGTGGCGTCCAGGCCGGCGGAGCGCAGACGGGAGCGCCCGTCTGATGGCTGGCATGGCGCGCATCAGCGGGGCGGTTCTCGACGGCCTCGACCATATCAGGCAATCGGTGGCCGACATCCTGGGCACGCCGATGGGATCGCGCGTCGGTCGCCGTGAATATGGCTCGCTGCTGCCTGAACTGATCGACCAGCCCATGACGCAGGCGAACATCCTGCGCCTTTACGCTGCGACCGCTGTCGCGCTCTCGCGTTGGGAAAACCGCATCCGCCTGCGCCGCGTCGGCCTGGTCACGGGCGCTCGCCCAGGCTCCGCCACCATCACGATCGATGCGACCCGCACCGACGCCGGCGTCTCCAACGCCCTCGTCCGCCTCTCCATTCCCCTTTCCGTCTAGCCCCCTCTTTCCAACCAAGGAGCCGATCATGGCCTTCAAACATGGGATCACGCTTACCGAAATCAGCGAGGGCGCCCGTACCCTGACCGCTGTTTCCACCGCCATCATCGGCCTGGTCGCGACGGCTGCTGATGCCGACGCCGACACCTTCCCGCTGAACCGCGCCGTCCGCATCACCGATATCGAAACTGCGATCGGCAAGGCGGGGGTCGATGGCACCCTTGCCGTTGCCCTGCGCGCTATTGCGGACCAGGCCCGCCCCGTCGTCATAATCGTCCGCGTCGAGGAAGGCACTGACGCTGCCGGCACCGCCGCCAATGTTATCGGCGCTACTGATGCCGATGGGCAGAAGACCGGCATGCAGGCGTTGCTGGCCGCGCAGGCGCAGCTGGGCGTGAAGCCGAAGATTGTCGGCGCGCCCGGCCTGGAAACCCAGGCGGTCATTGCTGCCTTGGTCGTCATCGCCCAGAAACTGCGCGGCTTTGCCTATGCCCGCCTTGTCGGCGAGACAACGGCCGACGCGATCCTGTTCCGCGCCAATTTCAGCGCGCGCGAACTGATGCTGCTCTATCCCGACTTCCTGGCATTCGATACCGCATCGGCCGCCAACATCGCCAGCTTTGCCGCTGCGCGCGCTATGGGCCTCCGCGCCCGGATCGATGAGGAAGTGGGGCCGCACAAAACCCTATCCAATTACGAGGTCCAGGGCGTCGTCGGTCTGACCAAGGACATCTATTGGGATATCGAGGACGCGAGCAGCGAGGCGGGCCAGCTGAATGCCAAGGAAATCACGGCACTGATCCGCACCGACAGCGGCTATCGCTTCTGGGGCAACCGGACCACGGCGCCGGCGGAAAGCCAGTTCGTCTTCGAAAGCACGACCCGCGTCGCCCAGCTGATCGCGGACACCGTCGTCAACGGTATGATCTGGGCGATCGACAAGCCGATCACGCCGGCGCTTGCCCGCGACATTGTAGAGACGATCAACGGCTTCTTCCTTCAGCTGAAGGCCGCAGGCGTGATCCTGGGCGCCAATGCCCGCTTTGACGAAGCCGGCAACAGCACCGCCAGCCTGAAGGCCGGCAAGCTGCGGATCGACTATGACTTTACGGTCCCGCCGCCGCTGGAAGAGCTCGGTTTCAACCAGCGCATTACCGACAGCTATTTCGCGGACTTCGCGAGCCTGCTGACCGGCAACAGCTGACCGGCCCGCCTCTCTCCCCTCATTTGCATAGGAGCAAGCCATGGGACTGCCCAGCGTCCTCAAGAACATGATGCTTTTCAACGAAGGCCAGAATTACATGGGGGAGGTCAAGACCGTGACCTTGCCCCCGCTCACCCGCAAGATCGAGGAATGGCGCGGCGGCGGCATGCCTGGTGCCATCGGCATCGACATGGGCATGGACGGCTTGCTGGAAATGGCCTCCACCTTCGGCGGTCCCATGCGCGACATCCTGCGCCAGTTTGGCGTCCTGCTGGTCAACGGCGTCTATCTGCGCTGGGTCGGCTTCCACCAGAAGGACGACACCGGCGCGACCGACACGGTCGAGGTGATCGTGCGCGGGCGCCACAACGAAGTCGACATGGGCGACCAAGAAGTGGGCGAGGTCGGCGAATTCAAGGTCACGACCACGCTCGCCTATTTCAAGCTGGTTTGGAATGGCCGCACCGAGATCGAATATGATCCGCTGAACGGCGTCTTCATCGTCAATGGCGTCGACCTGATGGCGCAGCAGCGCGCTTCCCTCGGCATGTTCTGATCCCAACTGCCCGGCGCGTCGCGTCGGGCAACCTCTCTCCCCATCATCACCGGGAATTTCTCATGAGCGACACCAACGCACCCCTGTTCCGCACCGTCACGCTCGACACGCCGATCGAGCGCGGCGAACAGACGATCGCCACCCTCCAGCTGCGCAAGCCCAAGTCGGGCGAACTGCGCGGCCTCTCCCTGGTCGACCTGGGCCAGCTGAAGGTCGATGCCCTGACCAAGCTGCTGCCCCGCATTTCAACCCCGCCCATTTCCGAAGCCGAAGCCAGCAATCTCGACCCGGCGGACCTGCTCGCATGCGGCGCGGAAATCGGTGGTTTTTTGTTGCAGAAGTCGCAGCGCATGGATGCCCTCGATCAGTAGATGACGCGATGGCGGATGTGGCGGTCATCTTTCATTGGCCGCCGCAATCCATGGACGACATGCATCTGTCCGAACTCATGGCCTGGCGCGATCAGGCCGCGAAACGCTCCAAGCCCCCCGAAACACCGAAGACCAAGAAGCGCTGATGGCTGACAAGAACCTTCGATTGCAGGTCATCCTTGAAGGGCTGGACCGCGTTACCGCGCCGCTGAAACAGATCACCGGCGCGTCGGCCACCGCGCGCCGCGACCTGGCGGAAACGCAAAAGCAGCTGAAATCCCTCAACGCCCTGCAAAAGCAGGTCAGCAACTACAAGGTGAAGGAAAGCCGGTTCGCGGACGATACCCGCAACTATGAGGCGGCCCAGCAGCGCGTCGCCGCCCTGCGCGACCAGATCGCCGCGACCGAAGGCCCGACGAAGAAGCTGCGGATGGAATTCGAGAAGGCCGAACGCCATACCGCCCAGCTGGCGGCGCGGCTCGACGCCGGCGGCACCGAACTTCAGCAGCTGTCCGCCAAGCTGTCGGCCGCCGGCATCGACGTCGCGGACCTGGCTGGGCATGAAGGCAGGCTGGCGAACCGCGTCCATGATGCCAACCAGGCCTTGCGCCAGCAGACGGCCCAGCTGGAGAAGGTCGAGCAGGCGAAGCGCAATTCAGAAAAGCTGAACGACATCAGCGGCAAGGCGACGGGCGTTGGCCTGGGCATGATCGCCGCCGGCACCGCCGCCGCTGTCCCGGTCGTCGCCGCGACCAAACAGGCCATGTCCCTCGAAAGCGCGATGGCGGACGTCTCCAAGGTCACCAACATGGCCGCGCCCGCGATCGAACGCATGTCCACCGACTTCCTCGACCTGAGCGAACGCATCCCCATGGCGGCGAACGAACTCGCCACCATCGCCGCCGCTGCGGGCGCCGCCGGCGTCGGCATGGACAAATTCGGCAAGCCCATGCGCGACCAGCGCGAGCAGCTGTTGCAATTCACCAACGACGCGGCCGAAATGGGCGTGGCCTTCGACATGACCGCCGATATCGCCGGCGAGACGATGGCGAAGTGGCGCACCGCCTTCGAACTGCCCCAGGCCGGCGTGGTCGCCCTGGGCGACCGCGTCAACGCCCTGACCAACACCTTCGGCGGTAAGGCGGCGAACGTCACCGACATCATCACCCGCATCGGCCCGCTGGGGAAGGTCGCCGGCCTCGCCGCGCCCCAGATCGCCGCCCTCGGATCGACGCTGGACAGCATCGGCGTCCCCAGCGAGGTCGCCGCCACCGGCATCAAGAACACGATGCTGGCACTGACCAAGGGCAACGCCGCCACCAAATCGCAGATCGCCGCCTATAAGCAGCTGGGCCTTGAAGCCACCGACGTCGGCAAACGGATGCAGACGGACGCCGCCGGCACGATTATCGACGTGATGGAGCGGATCGGCAAGCTGGACGCGGACAAGCAATCGGGCATCCTGACCCAGCTGTTCGGTTCAGAAAGCGTCGCGGCGATCGCGCCGATGCTGACCAACCTCGATGGGCTGAAGCGGCGCCTAGAACTGGTGGGCAACGCCGACGCCGTCGCGGGATCGATGCACGGCGAATTCCTGAACCGCATCGCGACGACCGAAGGTGCGACGGGCCTCGCCACCAACGCCCTATCCGGCCTCAACATCACCATGGGCAAGGCGTTGCTGCCCATCGTCGTCCAGCTGGCCGGCTATGTGAAGTCGGTCGCCAGTTCGATGCGCGGATGGGCGCAGGAACATTCCGTCCTCGCGAAAGGCATCATGATCTTCATGGGCGCTGGCGCGGCGCTGCTGATCCTGCTCGGCGGCCTAGCATTGGGCTTCGCAGCCCTGACCGCCGCCGCCGCGCCGCTGGGCATCGCTCTGGGACCGTTGCTGCTGATCGTTGCCGCCGTGGCGGCCGTCGCGGCTGCGGCCCATCTGATCTATGACAATTGGGGCGCGATCACGGCCTGGTTCTCCGCCCTGTGGGAAAACATCAAGGCCATGGTTGGCGGCGCGATCAATTTCCTGATCGCAGCCTTCCTGAAATTCACGCCATTGGGCCTACTGATCAGCGCCTTCGCACCGGCGCTGGCCTTCCTGCGGTCACTGAATTTCACCGAAATCGGCCGCAATTTGATCCAGGGCCTCATCAACGGCTTCGTTGGCATGCTCGGCGCGCTCAAATCTACCGTCGTCGGCGCCGCCAGTTCGGTAGCCAATTGGTTCAAGGCGAAGCTGGGCATCCATTCGCCCTCGCGCGTCTTCGAAGGCCTGGGCGGCTTCGTCATGGCAGGGCTGGACCAGGGCCTGGCGAATAATACGTCCGGGCCGCTCTCCCGTATCACGCAGCTGTCCGGCAAGATGACCAGCGCGCTCGCCGCCGGCGCCGTCGCGCCCGTCCTGGCCGCCGCTTCCCCTGCGATGGCACAATCCGCCGCGGCTTCCCCCGCGACGGCCGCCGCCGCCGCGCCGGCGACCTACAATATCAACATCACCGCTGGCCCCGGCGCATCCGCCACCGATATCGCCGAAGAGGTTCGCAAGGCCCTCGAAGCGATCGAGCGCGAGCGGCGCGGGCGTGGCTTTGGGGACGACTGATGCACCTGATGGCCCTTGGCATGTTCCTTTTTCAGATCTCGACGCTGGCCTATGACGAACTCCAGCGGAAGACGGACTGGCGTTTCGCGATGGCAAGCCGCGTTGGGACGCGCGACGCCGCTCAGTTCCTGGGTGTGGGCGACGAAACGGTCAGCCTATCCGGTTCGGTCTATGCGGAAATCACCGATGGCACGGTATCGCTCGACACCCTGCGAGAGATGGGCGACGCCGGCGAAGCCTTGCCCCTGGTCAGCGGCGCCGGCATCGTCTTCGGCAATTTCATCATCCGCTCGATCGATGAGCGCCATGCCGTGCTGATGGCCGATGGCCGCGCCCAGCGCATCGACTTCGGTATTGATCTTTGGCGGGTGGATGACCCCGCCACCGCCCAGGCCGCCGAATGACCGACGGGATCATCAATATCCCCGATTGGCGGGTGACGCTGGACGGCAAGGACTTGACCGACAAGATGCGTCCGCGCCTGGTGTCGCTGAGCCTGTCGGAAAAGCGGGGCGACGAAGCCGACCAGCTGGATATCGTGCTGGACGATAGCGACGGCATGCTGGCGATCCCGAAGGAAGGGGCAACCTTGCAAGTCCAGCTGGGCTGGAAACAGGGCCGCGACGTCACCGTGGGCCTGGTCGACAAGGGCAGTTTCAAGGTGGACGATGTCACCCATAGCGGCCCGCCCGATCAGATCAGGATACGCGCCCGCGCCGCCGACTTCACTAGCGCGATCCGGAACCGCCGGGAACAGAGCTGGAAGAATACGACGCTGGGTGCCGTGCTGAAGGATGTCGCGGGACGGAATGGCCTCACGCTGAAGGTGGCGGCCGACCTGGCGTCGATCGCGCTGCCGTCGGTCACGCAGAACCGGGAAAGCGATATCGCCTTCCTGAAGCGCCTGGGCAGCGAAAACGACGCGGTCGCCACCATCAAGGACAAGCATCTGATTTTCGCGCGCAAGGGCGCCGGCACGACCACCAGCGGCAAAGCCTTGCCGACGCTCGACATCAGCCGCCGCGATGGCGACGGCCACAGCTGGTCGCGGCAGAAGCGGGACGGCCAGGAGGGCGTGACGGCAAGCTGGCACGACAAGAAGGGCGCAAAGCGGAAATCCTTCACTGTGGGCAAGGAAGACGGCGCGAAGAAGCTGCGCAAGGTCTATCCCGACGAGGCGTCCGCGAAGCGCGCCGCCGTGGCGGAGCGGGATCGGCTGAAACGGGCGCCGGCCACGCTGGATATGAAATTGGCGCTGGGCCGGCCCGACGCTTTCCCCGAAACGCGGGTGAAGGCATCGGGCTTCAAGGATGAAATCAACGCGACGACCTGGTTGATCGCGGAAGTCACGCATCGCCTCGATAATAGCGGCGGCTATGGCACCGATCTGCGCATGGAGACGGCACCCTGACTTCAGTTCAGAAGGCCGTCTTCCACCAAACGCGCGTAAGCTGCCCTGATAGAATTTTCCTCGAAGGTATTCCGCTTCCGTTCATTCCATCCGCGCATCTCTTCGATGATACGCTCAACAGGGAAGTGCTTCTCATGATGAGCCAGCCAATGAACCGACGACAGCAATTCAAGCCCATAAGGACTTTCATACCCTTGGACCAGTTTACTAAGCTGATCCACAAGTTCGTCTGCGCCATCAGCAGTATATTTCAAGTAATCGTCCGCAACAGCAACGCCAGATGGTGTTACATGTGCCCGACGATCTTCTGTTAGAAAACCGCTGATCATTCCGCTCTTTTCAAAGCTGATCAACGCCTTCTTCAATACGTCGGAATACGGCCCGAATAGATTCCTTTCGAACTTAAGGCCAAAGTTTACGCCAAGCGCTTGGAGAAAATAGACGATCTTCTGAAG
The DNA here is from genome assembly GCF_040676285.1 of Sphingobium sp. LMC3-1-1.1. Classification (NCBI taxonomy): domain Bacteria; kingdom Pseudomonadati; phylum Pseudomonadota; class Alphaproteobacteria; order Sphingomonadales; family Sphingobiaceae; genus Sphingobium; species Sphingobium sp. LMC3-1-1.1. The sequence continues at coordinate 122,870 of NZ_JBEGHQ010000002.1, forward strand.
TGATATTCTATCAAACGCCCCATCAAAAAACTTTTCCAACTCTGCCAAACTTCGCAAAAGCATGGCCCGTGGATAGGTCATCGAAAGATGCGCTTTGTCGGAATACTCAGGGAGATCAGCTTCTTCTTTGGGCGCGAATATGATGGTTTCGACATCTTCAAGTTCGCCCATCTTCTCCACGATCAGCGGCCGCACGTCGGCCCAATCTAGGCCGCCGTTACCGCAGCCTAGAGGCGGCAATGCGATCGAAGTGATCCCGAACTTCCGGATTTCATCAACGAGCGCTTCAAGGCCGTCCTCTATGTAGGAAAGCTCTGACTTAGCGCGCCAATGCTTCTTCGTCGGGAAATTCACAAGATATCGCGGCCCATCCGTCGCAAACAGCTGATGCGTATCGAAGATCAAGATCGTGCCTGGCTTCAAGCGTTTGCTATCACATGCCTGCTTGTAAACCTTGAAATTTTCAGGCCACCGCTGCTTGAATTCCAGCGCTACGCCCTTGCCCATGACCCCGACGCAATTGACCGTGTTCACCAATGCCTGCACCGGCTCAGCGAACATATCTCCGCTTTTGAAGGTTAGTGACATCAGAAGTAGCACCCAGGCTTGGCATAGACAGGGATGCGCCACCTAGACGCATCGACCTCCTGCTGCAATTGATCTCTCACGGCCACAGACTTAGCAATTATGCAGGCCACATGCGATAGGGGAACGGCACCCCGCACCAGAAATTCGGCCATCCGCTTTTGCGCGCGATTTTGCCGCTCTGGCGGCGAGTCCTTATTCAAAAAATATCGGCAAACGCCGCCATAGCCTATCTCTGGGATGAGCGCGCACATCGGGTCTTCGTCAAAAACATCCCAATGAACGTGCGTTTCTAACTCCGCGAGGTCGATCTTGACGACGGGTATCGGTGCCATGCTGTTCAGCGGAAAATTGCTGAAGCAATATTGCAAGCCGCTGCCAATGAAACTGTCGACACCACAGACGATGAAGGCTCGATCATTGTCATGGGCCATGCCGAGGGGGTCGCCAGTAGGGGAGCGGAGCGGAACATTGCCCCGATAGATGGTGTGGGTGAACGACGTGATCGGTGAGAAGTAAAAGGGAACATAATCGTTCACCACTCCGCCGATCGGGATTTCGAACTCGTTCATGCCGCGCCTGTTGACGATCTCTTGAAAAGAAGCCTGGTGACAAAGCTGCGGGGTAGGATGGTTCTTGGCCCTGATTTCTCCGTCGCGCAAAAACAGCGCTAGGTCTTGCGATTGAACCTGCCGAAAAACGAACCTTGGCACTTTTTCACCTACAGCAAATCAGGTTTTTCTAACGATTGCGACGACGCGGCCCAGCACATGCAGTTCGTTGTCATATGCCAATTCGTCGCGGACATTCTGGTTGTCGCTCATGATTTTGACGGAGCCATCAGCCATCTGACGCAGGCGCTTGACCATCCCGCTGTTGCCATAGGCGCACGCCCAAATTTTGTCCGCAAGGTGCAGCGTCTGTTCGGATGCATCGATCAGCAGGAGGTCACTGTCGAGTATCGTGGGTGCCATCGAGTCCCCTATACCTTGTGCGAAATATAGGTGGTCAGGCGAAGCGCCGGTGTAAATTTTGATCCAATCGCGCGAGAAATGGCGGACCGTTGTCGTGACCGGAACCTCCAACTCGGTTGCACCCATGCCATAGCGCAGGTCGATTTCGCGAACCGGCACCAAGCCAAGCTCACCGGCGATGACGTCAGTTGAAGGAAGGGAGACATAACCTTCAGCAGGATCATCTGTTTCGCCGGTCAAATATGCAGGCGTGGTTTGCAGCGCTTGGGCGATCTGGTGGAGGTGTTTCGATCCCTGCGCGCCGTTCTTGATCAGATGATTGATGCTAGGTTGTTTGATGCCGACGCGCCGCGCTAATTCCGCCTGCGACATGCCCAAAGTCTCAAGCCGGGACCGAATGCGACTGCCAAAATCCATGACGCGACACCCTATAGACTCGTCTATAGACGGAAAGTTAGATTTGTCTATTGACTGACCTATAGATGCGTCTATAGATGGCTCTATGAACAACAAACTCTCCTTATCTCAGATGCTTGCGTTAGCAGTCCAACGCGGGATCGCGCCGTTAGGCAGCGTTACTCTGTCCCCGTTCCAGGCACTTCAGCTTGCTGTTGATCTAGCCGGCGGTCAGTCCGCCATGGGCCGCATCTGCAAAAAGACGCAGCCTACAGTCTGGAAATGGCTTCAGACATCAAAGCGCCTGCCGCCCGAACATGTGCTTGCCGTGGAGGCTGACACTGGCGTCTCCCGCCACCTTCTTCGCCCCGACATTTACCCCCTTTCGCTGCCCACCGAAGGCATCGACCCCGGTGAAGAATGCGGGGGCATCATACCGGCTCTGTCTGTGCCCGTCCCTTGCGATCGGGTCGTCAAATTGCAACGAAAGGACATCGACTGATGCCCGTTATCACCATGCCCGCGCGAATGCGCGCCAAGTCTTTCTCGCATGCCGAACATCTGGAAATCGGTTTGCTCAACGCGCTGTTCGATGCTGGTCATCCGATAAGCGTCACCGATCTGGAAACGAAGCTGCGCTGCACCCGACGCGATCTCTTCCGGGCCATCACCTCCCAATATCGCCACGGCAATATCCGCAAGGGACAGCCCATCGAACTCACCAACTCCGGCCATATCGCCGTAGCAGCTGGACGCCATGCTGGCGCCATAGCGGTGGCGGCATGAACAGGCCCGAATATCGCCTGCGCGGCCAATTTGCTTCCCGTCACACCTACATGGTGCCGGAAGAATTGGCATCGCTGCAGCGCGCCGAACCCGCTTCGGCTCCCCAGCTGCCGTGCTGGTATAGCGTCGCCTTATTCCTGTTCATGAGCAGCGCCACCATCTTCGCCATGTGCGCCATGGGGCGGGCTGGGGCATGACCAAGGTCCGTGCCCCTCTATCCTTTTCCCTCGCCATCACGACGGCCGTCGCCCTCATTGGCTGGGACCAAGCCGCCGCGCTCACGCGCCGCGCCAAGCGCACCGTGCGCCATTGGAGCGAAAGCGACCGCAAGGGGACGCCGACGCTTGACCAGGCCATCGCCCTTGATCGCGCCTATATGGAGGCCGGCGGCGATTTCCCGCCCATTCTGCAAAGCTATGCCCGCCAGCTGGACGTTACGCTGGGCCAGTCCCTGGCCTGTCGCGCGGCGCTTGCCCAGGCAATCACAGATCTATCGAAAGAGACGGCCGACGCCATCGGCAGCAGCATCCCTGTGATGCAGCCAGGTGTCTCCGACACGGCCGTCCATCGCGCCATTGCCGAAACCGAGGACGTCGCCAGCGCCGCGACCCGCCTTCTTGGTCGGCTGAAGTCTTTCGTGAACGGCAATGGAGCCGGTCAGCGAGCAGCAGGGGAAGCATGATGACCAATGGCCGGGGGCCGAAACTCAATAATGGCGGGGGCGCGCCTCGCATGCCGTCGGTGCAATGCCCCGGCTGCGGCGAACGGGCCTTTGCCCGATCGACAACCGGCAAGGCCACGCTGCTCTACCGCGAGGTCTATTATCATTGCCGGAACGTCGAGCGCTGCGGTTGCCAGTTTGTCGTCAGCATGGCGACGCTGCGGGCGACCGTGCCCAGCCGGATGCCGCAACCGCTGGCCCCGCTGCCTATGACCCAATGGCGTCATGCGGACAACGACCGCGCCGCCAATGACGATGGCGGGCCGCCCAGCGAACCCGCCGCCGACGCCATAACCATCTGATCTAGCGGGTCGCACCGCCTCGATCGCCACCCAATCCACCCGGCGGACCCCGCCGCCGGGAACGCCCTTTCCTTGCCTTCGAAAGTCCCATTCTCGCCATGTCCATGCGTGACGATATCCGCCGCGAATTGCTGCCCAGGCTGAAAGCCGATTTCCAGTGGAAGACCGATAAGGGATCGTGGCTGCGTCGTGGCAAGTGCCCCGACTGCGGCGCCTTCGAGGTCTATACGAACGCCGAAAGCCCCTGGGTGCTGAAGTGCAACCGGCAGGAAAAATGCGGGTGGGAAGAGACGGTTCGCGACCGCTATCCCGAAATCTTCGACATCTGGTCGAACCGCTACCAGAAGACGCGAGAGAACCCCCATGCGGCGGCCGACGCCTATCTGACCGACGCCCGCAAGCTCAACCTGATGGGCATGCGCGATGCCTATACGCAGGAGTGGTTTCAGGATCAAAAGCGCGGCATCGGCTCCGCCACCGTGCGTTTCCCGCTCCCCGGTGGCAGCTGGTGGGAACGGCTGATCGATCAGCCTGGCCGTTTCGAGAAGAAGGCCAATTTCGCCTACGGCAAGCCCTACAAGGGGCAGGCGTGGCAACGGCCTGACGTCTCGATCGAGGACATGGCCGATGCGGACAGCATCTGGATTGCCGAAGGCATCTTCAATGCCTGGGCGCTGGAGCAGGCCGGCCAGCGCGCCGTCTCCGCCATGTCGTGCAACAACTATCCCGAAGAATTCCTGAAACGGCTTCGGGCGCATATTGCGACATCGGACAACCCCCTGCGCTCGCCCAGGCTGGTTTTCGCCTATGACGCCGGCGGCGCTGGCACCAGCGCGAGCCGGCAACATGTGAAGCTGGCGAAAGACCAGGGATGGCAGGCGAGCGCCGCCCAGCCCTGCGGCGAAGACGAAACCGGCAAGGTGCTGGATTGGAACGACCTGCTGGGCCTCGAACGGCTGACCGCCGACCATCGCGCCGAATATCTGTGGTTCGGCAAGGTGCTGTTGGCGAAAGACGCCCAGGAAAAGGCCTTCCTGATCTGGGAAAAGCACCGCTGGACCAGCTTCCATTTCACCTTCGGCAACCGGACCTATTGGTGCGCGATCGACGTCGCCGTGGTGCAGGAGAAGATTGACGAATATCGCAAAAGCCGCACCCGCGAACTGAAGGACATCGACGCCAGCGTAGAGGCGGAAATCCGCATGCAGGCCTCGCGCGAGGCCCTGATGGTCGAGGAAATCGCCAACTGCGCCTTCCGCGTCCTCTACCGCCAGCGCGACGACGCCACGGACGAAACCAAATTCTTCCTCAACATATCCTTCCCCAGCGGCAAGCGCCCGTCCGTGAAGGGCGATTTCACCGCCGCCCAACTGCGCAAGGCCTCGAATTTCGAAGACCGCCTCTTCGCCTTCGGTGGCGTCTGGACCGGCAGCGCACACCAGCTGACCCGTATCCTGCAACAGCAGACGCCCGACCTGCCCGACGTCCGCCCGCTGGGCTTCACCGGCTATTGCCGCGACGCGAAGGCCTATGTCTTCGGCCAGTTCGCCGTCTCCGGTGGCCGCGTCTATCGGCCCAACGACAATGAATTTTTCCAAATCGGCAAGCAGGCGCTGAAGCTGGGCACATCCGAACGGCTGCTGGATATCGAATACGACGCGGACCAGCTGGACACCAACTGGCTTGCTGATCTGTGGACCGCCTACGGCCCCAAGGGCATCACCTGCCTGACCTTCTACTTCGCTTCGCTTTTTGCAGAGCAAGTCCGCGGCGAGATGAAATCCTTCCCCTTCCTCGAAATGCATGGCCTGCCAGGCACCGGCAAGACGACCCTGATCGAATTCCTGTGGAAGCTGATGGGCCGCGAGAATTACGAGGGCTTCGACCCCGCCAAGGCAACGCCGGCGGCGATGGCGCGCAACCTGGGCAAGGTCGGCAACCTGCCCGTCGTGCTGATCGAGGGCGACCGCCGCGAGGAAGCCAGCCACGCCCGCAAGTTCGAATGGGAGGAACTTAAGACCGCCTATAACGGGCGCACCGTCCGCGCGCGCGGCGTGAAGAACGGCGGCATGGAGACATTCGAACCGCCTTTCAGGGGCGCGGTCGTCATCGAGCAGAACGAACCCGTCAATGCGAGCCGCGCGGTGCTGGAGCGCATCATGTCGCTCGGCTTCGATATGTCGAACTTCACCAATGAGACGAAGGCGGCGGCCGAACGGCTTGAACAATGGCCCGTCGAAAAGATTTCCGGCTTCATCGTCCATGCCGCCCGCCGCGAACAGGACATCATGGCCCGGTTCCGCCGGGCTTTCGCCCGATATGAAGCCGAACTGCTGGGCATGCCGGCGATCCGCACCAACCGCCTCGCCAAGACCCACGGCCAGCTGCTCGCCTTCCTCGACGCGATCCGCGCGATCGTCCCCATCAATGACAACCAGCAGGCCGAAACCGCCCGCTTCATCGTCCAGATGGCGAGCGACCGTCAGCTGGCCGTCAACAGCGAAGACCCGATCGTCAGCCTCTTCTGGGAGCGGTTCGACTATCTGGAAGAGAACGAAACCAAGGGTGCCAGCACAGGCAGGATCAACCACCATCGTCGCGCGGACGAAGGCCTGATCGCGGTTCGCCTGAACGAAATGGAGGCCCGCTGCGCCGAAAAGCGGCTCCAGCTGCCCACCCATTCCGAACTGATCCGCGCCCTCAAAACCTCGAAATCCCGCCGCTTCATCGAACAGGCGACGGTCAATTCCATCAACGACAACGTCGGCGCCGTCCGCTGCTGGGTCTTCCATGACCCGTCGCGCGCGGTCGCCAAGCACTCCTGACAGCGAAAGGACGATCCATGCGAAACGCTCCCTCTCTTCTTGTCATGCTGGCCGAAACCGAACCGGCGGCCCGCCCCATCGTCATGCCCTGGGAATATGTCGCCATGCGGCGCCGTGCCGCCGGAATGACGATCGAACAGGTGGCAAAGCCATACTGGCGCCGCCCCGAACACCAGGCCGAAGTCGAACGGAATATCCGCGAACTCGAAACCGTTGGCTATCGGATGCAGCGCCATTTCTTCGGCGCCGATATGTCCCGGGCCTATAGCTTCAACCTCGACGTCTATCGCCAGCTTTGCGACACCCCGCCGGATCAGCACCCCCGCCTGTGCCTGGCATGCGGGTGGGATCAGTGGACGACCCAATACGACACCTACGGCGACGACGTCACCTGGTCGGAAGCTGATCCCGACCTTTGCACCCGCTGCGAGCAGCTGGAACGCAAAAAGGTCATCGGCTGATGCGTCGCCCCGTCCCGATCCACGCGATGACGTGCAGCTGCGGCCGATGCCGACCGCTGGCCGAACGCCTCGCTGAAGCCCCGACGCGCGCCCGCGCGGTCATCGCCGCCGGCGCGATCGGCGCCGGCGTCCTCCTCGCCCATTTCGGCCCGCTGATCGTGGCCACCATCACGAACTGAAAGGAATTCCTATGTCCGAAGGCAATGCAGCAACTGAACAACTCCGCCTTTTCATCGAGCGCATCGAGCGTCTGGAAGAAGAAAAGAAGGGCATCGCGGACGACATCAAGGACGTCTACCTGGAAGCGAAAGCCAATGGCTATGACACCAAGGCGATGCGGAGCATCGTCCAGATCCGCAAGCTGGAGCGCCACGCGCGGCTTGAACATGAGTCGATCGTTGACACCTACAAGAACGCTTTGGGGATCGAGTGATGGTCAGGGGCCTGATCCGCACCCTATTCATCATCGCCGCCCTACTGGCGATCCCGTTCATCATCGCCGGCGCTCTCGCGAGCACAAAGGGAGAAAGCCGTTGAATCGCTCGCCGCTGCTGCTGACACCTGCGGAGGCGGCGGAGCGCCTTCATATCAGTGACAAGACCTTGCGCCGACTCCGACAGCAGGGTCATATTCGTTACGTTGCCATCACCGACCGCAAAATCCGTTACCGACCGGAGGATTGCGACGCCTACGTGGCGAACCGCATCCGCGAGGATCATCAATGTCCGTCTACAAGCCGAAAAACTCGACCATCTACCTCTACGACTTCCAACATCGTGGTCGGAGATTTCACGGCTCGACGGGCCAGAAAACGAAGCGCGAGGCGGAAAGGGTAGAAACCCGCAAGCGGGCTGAAGCGGCCCTCGACATCAAACATCGGAAGCCGATCACGATGGACGAGGCCGCCGGCCTATACGAAGCAAAGTTGCGCAAGGAGGAGCGTTGGAGCACTTCCACCGAAAGCTGGCTCGATAACTTCGTCAATTCGATCGGCGCACGGTCGTTCATGTCGGACATCGACCATACCGACATTGGTGCCTATTTCCGGCAGCGCGCCGCGCTGGTCGAGGGCACCAGCGTCAATCGGGAAATCGACGTCGCCCGCGCCTTCTGGCGGGCGACCGATCGCGCGAAATTTGACGTCGGTGAAATGCCGGATTGGGGCGCGATGCGCTATGCCGTGAAGGAACATGATCCCCGCGAACTCCAGTTCGATGAGGAAGATCGCCTGCTGTCCACCATCCGGCAGGATTATCAACCATTCGTGAAATTCGCGCTGCTGTCGGGCTGGCGCGTTTCCGAGGTGCGGACCTTGCTTTGGTCCGATCTGGACTTGCCGGCGAAGGTGGCCTGGCGAACTGTCAAAGGCGGAAATCGCATCAAACGCCCGCTGACCACTGATATGATCGTCCTGATCGCCACGCAGCCGCAAGCCTGTCCCCAGGTCTTCACCTATGAATGCCAGCAAAGCCGCCAGAAGCGCCGCAAGGGCCAGCGCTATCCCATTTCGAAGGATGGTTGGCGGAAAGTCTGGGGCGAGGCTCTGACGGCCGCCGAAATCGAAAATTTCCGCTTCCACGATCTGCGCCACACGCGCGGGACACGCATCCTCCGTAAGACCGGCAACCTGGCCGCCGCACAAAAGGCTCTGGCACACAGGAATATTCGCACGACGCTGCGCTACGCCCATGCGTTCGATGACGACGTGCGAAAGGCACTCGAGGCTTCAGAGTCCCGAACTATTCCCGAAGTGGATGCAGCAGAAACCAAGAAAACCGCGTAAATCCGGCTCTCTAAGGCGATTGCGAAATTTCCGTGTAAACGAGACGCTCTACCAACTGAGCTAATCGCCCGATGCCAGCATTGATCGCGGGCGTCCGGTGCGCGCCTATCTACGGCAATCCGGACGCCGGTCAAGCGGGGAAGAGGCGATAATCGTCATGCGCAAAGGAAACGGCGGCTGGCGGTGAACCAGCGGGTCAGGGCTTCGGCCGTGTGATCGGCCAGCGCGATGAAGACGCGTCGTCCATCGTGCGGGTCGGCCTGCCGGTCGACAAAGCCCTTTTCGGTCAGTGTCCTGATCCAGCGCAGCGCGGTGGTGGGCGGCACCGCTGATGCGATGCACAGGCTGGATACCGACACCCGCTCATGCTCCAGCCGCGCGGCCAGCAAATCCAGCAGCATGTCCCAGGCGGGGTCGGCGAACAGGTCGGCGGGCAGGAAATCGTCGCGCAACCGGCGCGCGCGCAGCAGGTCGCGCACCTGCGCCGCCTCCAAGGTTGCGGCTTCGGCCGACTTGTCCGCGCTGCCGATCGGTTCCAGCGCGGGCATGCCGATATAGTCGCTTGGTTCGTCCGATATGCGCGGGCCAAGGTCGAAGGATGGCGTCGCGTGACGAGGCCGCAGGGTCAGTGCCTCCAGCGTGCGGGCGAGGCGGCTTACCTCGTCGCTCAACTGCTGGAGCTGCAGCCCTTCACTCTCCCGATTCACCTCATGAAGCGAGCGGGACGGCGTCTGGCGCGCGGCGGCCAGCAACGCGGCGGCCAGATCCGTATGTCCCGGCCGGCAAAGCAACTGGGTCCGCTCGCTGCGCAGGCAGGCATAAGCGAGATCGATCGTGTCCAGATCGGCGACCAATATGACCGGCATGTCATTCTGCAGCGCCAATGTCTCTATCTGCACTAGCAGCCGCTCAACCATCGGATCGGGCGATGGGCAAAAGCACAGGATGATGTCGCAGCCGATCTGCACGTCGAGCCGGTTCGATGCCTGATCCAGCGATACCGTGCCCAGCAGGCGAAGCCCCGCCGCCCGGCTCAGCAGCGCGGCATCGTCGTTATAGATATCGTCGGCCAGGATGAGCAGCCCGGGCCGCTCGTCCCGCGTGCCGAAGGGTTGGTCCGGCGATGCGCCAAAACCGATCTCTTCATGATCCAAACCCACGCCGAAAATCTCCATCCTGTTTGTTTCAGCTTATCGTAACGCCGTCGTTACGCAGCCAGACCATTCTCCACTATGGAGATTTAAGCCGCGCATCGCGCCCATCAGCGCGCCTGTAAACGGGTCTTTTCCCGAAATCGCCGTAACGGACACCAAAATGGAGCCATGATCGCCGCCGAAATGGCGGCAATGGCGTTCGTTCGATTCTTCATCCGATATGGATCAGCTTTTGCGCATTTTTGCTCAGACGGCGGTGCGCCGGGCAAAGTCGATATAGAGCGCGCGCAGCCGCATCGCGATCGGGCCGGGCTTGCCGCCGCCGATTTCCTGACCGTCGATCCGCACCACCGACTGGCAGAGCGTGGATGCACTCGTGATGAAGGCTTCCTTCGCCGCCAATGCCTCGGCGACGGTGAAGGGACGGCGGATGATCCCGATGCCGCTTTCCTCCGCCAGCGCCGTCAGCGCTGCGCCGGTGCAGCCCGCCAGCACCGCCTGGCTGTATGGCCGGGTGACGACGCCGTCCTCCGTCACGATGAAGGCGGTGGACGATGCGCCTTCCGTGACGAACCCATCCTCCACCATCCACGCCTCCTGCGCGCCCGCCTCGGCAGCGGCGCGCTTCGCCATGGCCTGGGCGAGCAAGCCGACGCTCTTGATGTCGCGGCGGGCCCAGCGCAGGTCCGGCATGGTCGCCACCGCGATGCCGTCGCGCGCGGCGGGCACGTCGAGGAAATGCTTGGCCTGGGCGAACATCACCAGCGTCGGCCGGATATCGGGGGAGGGCAGGAAATCGCGGGTCGCATCGGCGCCGCGCGTGATCTGGAGATAGACCAGCCCTTCGGTCAGCCCGTTGCGCGCCACCAATTCCTTCTGCGCCGCCTCGATCTCCGCCAGGGACAGCGGCAGGGCGATGCCGATCGCGCTGGTCGACCGTTCCAGCCGGGCGAGATGGGACGCGCTGTCGACCAGCTTGCCGTCGATCACGGCTGCGACCTCGTAAATGCCGTCCGCGAACAGGAAGCCGCGATCCAGTACGGAGACGCGGGCTTGCTCGATCGGCAGGAAGCTCCCGTTCAGATAGGCGATGGACATGAAGCTGTTCCTTGTCTGGGGGCGGCCGATCTGGCCCGGCGGCGTTGCCGGGTCAAGCCGCCTGCCCGCGCAGCGCCTTCTGCCGCCGCCGCTGCACCGACGATCCGATGCCCATGGCTTCGCGATATTTGGCGACGGTCCGGCGGGCGATGTCCGTGCCCTTGGCGCGAAGCAGATCGACCAGCGTATCGTCGGACAATATGGCATCGGGCGTTTCCGCCGCGATCAGCGCCTTGATGTGGCTCTTGACCGCTTCGGCCGACACGGCGCCGTCGCCGCCGGACGCCGAAACGCCGCTCGTGAAGAAATATTTGAGTTCATAGAGGCCACGGGGGCAGGACAGATATTTGTTCGACGTCACGCGGCTGACGGTCGATTCATGCATCTGGATCGCATCCGCCACGGCCTTCAGCGTTAGCGGCTTCAGATGCGCCACGCCCTTGCGGAAGAAATCCTCCTGCTGTCGGACGATCTCGCTTGCGACCTTGATGATGGTCTTCTGCCGCTGATCGAGCGCCTTGACCAGCCAATTGGCGCTGGCGAGGCAATCGGCCAGCCAGGCCCTGGACGTCTTGTCCTGCGGACCGGAGGCCAGCTCGACATAATAATGTCGATTGATCAGCACGCGAGGCAGGGTGGCGCCGTTGATCTCGATCGACCAGCCCTCCCGCATCGGACGCACGAACAGGTCGGGCGTCACCGGCGCTGCGCTTTCGGTGGAGAAACGCAGGCCGGGCTTGGGGTCATATCCGCGCAGTTCGCGGATCATGTCCGCCATATCCTCTTCATCCACTCCGCAAATCCGGCGAAGCTGGGGCAGGGCGCCCCTGGCGAGCAAATCCAGATTGGCGAGCAGCTTGGCCATGCAGGGGTCGTGGCGATCCGCTTCCCGGGCCTGCAAGGCCAGGCATTCCGACAGCGACCGGGCGCCGACGCCGATCGGGTCGAAACCCTGGATCACCATCAGCACCTGCTCCACCTGACTGAGCGGAACGCCCATGCCATGGGCGGTCTCCAGCAGGTCGGCCTCCAGATAGCCGGCCTCGTCGATCTGCCCGATCAGCTGCGCCGCGATCATCAGGTCACTGCCCGACAGCGCGCTGCGCGCCTGGTCCATCAGATATTCCTGAAGGCCCTGCTCCGGATTGGCGAAACTGTCGAAATCGGGCGCTTCGCCGCTTCCGCCCGACAGAAGGTCGTTCCCGCCGGAACCGATGGCTCCGCCTGCCATCCGGTCGCCCGGCCCGTCGTCGATAAAGGTTTCCGCGCCATAATCGACGTCCAGCGGCGAATCCGCAGCGCCCAGACCCTGGCTGATCAACTGGTCGGCATCGCCCGTGGCGGCTGGCAGATCATGCTGTTCCACCGTCCGGTCCACGCCGTCGGCGGGAGGCGCCAAATCTTCGGGCCCTCCCGCTTCCAGCAGGGGATTCTTCTCCAGCTCGCCAGCGACGAACGCCTCGATCTCCAGATTGGACAGCGCCAGCAGCTTGATCGCCTGCTGCAGTTGCGGTGTCATGACCAGCGATTGGCTCTGTCGCAGGTCCAGACGGGGCGCGAGCGCCATCAGCCCTTCCCCTCGCCGAAGTCAGGAAGGGTCGGTCCGCCGCTCATGTCAGAGCGAGAAATTCTCGCCCAGATAGAGGCGCCGCACGTCGGCGTTGGCGACAAGCTCGGTCGGGCTGCCCGCGAAAAGCACATTGCCGTCATAGATGATGCAGGCGCGGTCCACGATCTCCAGCGTTTCGCGGACATTATGGTCGGTGATCAGTACGCCGATGCCGCGCGTCTTCAACTGCTTCACCAGATCGCGAATATCCGCGATGGACAGCGGATCGATGCCCGCGAAGGGTTCATCCAGCAGCACGATCGACGGATCGGCCGCCAGGGCGCGGGCGATCTCGCACCGCCGCCGCTCGCCGCCAGACAGCGCCATGGCGGAGGAATCGCGCAGCCGGGTCAGGCCGAACTCGTTCAGCAACTGTTCCAGCCGCGCCTGCCGCGCCGCCTTGTCCGGCTCCGCCAGTTCCAGCACCGCGCCGATATTCTGCGCGACCGTCAACCCCCGGAAGATCGAGGTTTCCTGCGGCAGGTAGCCCAGGCCCAATATGGACCGCCGATACATGGGGAGCCCGGTGATGTCCTGCCCATCCAGCACGATGCGGCCATGATCCGGCCGCACCAGCCCCATCACCGAATAGAAGCAGGTCGTCTTGCCCGCGCCATTGGGGCCGAGCAGGCCGACCACCTCGCCCTTGCCGACGGTCAGCGACACGTCGGCCAGCACCACGCGCTTGTCATAGCTTTTGGCGATGGAGATAACGGACAGGCCCTCTCCCACTTCCTGGGGGGGAAGGGGCGATGCCGGGGCTGACCGGTCCTGCATCATTACGTCGTCCATCACTTCATCCTTGCTGCCGAATGCTTATCGCAGGTTTAAGCCAATGTCCCGCGCGGCAATTGGCAAGCTTTGTGCATGGGATTGCCGCCGGGGCAAGGGGAAAATGGTTTTTCGCGCCTTTACAGCCTGTATCGCGCATCCTGTCGTGAGGGCCCGGAAATGACGATCCTGCGCGTCCCAGCCCCATGATTGTCCGCAGAAAACAGGCTTCTGGCGGCAGGCGATTATTTTATTCCTGTGTAACAATATTGTCCCCAAGGTGCCAACAAACCGTCATTCTCCCCGCCTAGTTGCTGCCGCCAACCGTGCAAGCCAGCACGGCACCTTAGGGGAATCCATCCATGATCGCTCACCCGTCCTCGCGGGGCCGGCTGCTTGCCGGCGCTGCACTGCTGTCGTTTTTCGCGGCCGCTCCCGCCTTTGCCCAGGCGCCTGCGGAGCCTGCGCCCGCCGAAGAGGCTGCTGCTTCCGGCAATTCCGAAATCATCGTGACCGGCGTGAAGGCGACCCGGTCGGCCACTGCGATCACGACGACCGAAATCCAGAAGATCCTGCCGGGCGTCGCGCCGTTCAAGGCGATCCAGACCCTGCCGGGCGTCATGTATGCGACGGCCGATCCCTGGGGCAACAATGAACAGAACGCCTCGCTGTTCATCCACGGCTTCAGCGGCCAGCAACTCGGCCACACGCTGGACGGCGTGCCGCTGGGCGACCAGAGCTACGGCAATTTCAACGGCCTCTCGCCGCAGCGCGCGATCATCTCGGAAAATGTCGGCAGCGTGGTCGTGGCGACCGGCGCGGCGGAACTGGGCATCGCGTCGACCAGCAACCTGGGCGGCGCGATCGAGAATTTCTCCAGCGATCCCCGCCAGCAAATGGGTGCGCAAATCAACCAGACGGTGGGCAGCTATGGGACGTCGCGCACCTTCCTGCGCCTCGACAGCGGCGAATTCGGCAATGGCAACAGCGGCTATGTGTCGGTACTGCGCCAGCGCGCCCGCGCCTGGGACTTCAACGGGCGGCAGGGCGGCTGGCAGGTCAATGCCAAGTTCGTGCATGACGACAGCAACGGCAAGCTGACCGGCTATTTCGCCTATTCCGACAAGCAGGAGCCGAACGAAGACGCAACCACCGTCTTCAAGAACCCGGCCAACGCGGCGCAGGCCTATCAGCCCTATGTCCGTCCCTTCTTCTATCCCGATTTCAACGCGGCGATCGCCTATCTCGACGCCAATGGCGCCGTTCCTGCCGCGCAGGCGCAGAATTACCGCAACTACTACAGCGCAGCGCTGCGCACGGATTATCTGGGCTATGTCAAATATCAGGCGCATCTTTCGGATGCCGTCGACTGGTCGACCCAGGTCTATTATCACCATAATGACGGCGCGGGCATCGTCGCCGGGCCGATTACCGTCGCATCGCTTCCCACCCTGTTCTCGCTCTACTTCCCGGGCCAGAATCTGAAGGCCGCGACCGGCAATTCGGGCTATGCCATCCGCACCACCGAATATCGGATCGATCGTGGCGGCGTGCTTTCCTCGCTCGATGCGACGCTGGGCGACCATGCCATTCAGGCAGGCATCTGGTATGAATATAACAGCTCGGCCGCCTATCGCCGCTGGTATGCGCTGGATGTGACCCGGCCGCAGGACTACAGCCCCTATGAACGGCCGACCAACCCGCTCTTCACCCAATATGGCAGCGAGATGCGGACCAATGTGCTGCAATTCCACCTGCAGGACAGTTGGCAGCTTACCCCCAGCCTGCTGATCCAGGGCGGCTTCAAGTCCAGTCTGCAATTCGCCAGCGGCACCTTCCCGGTGCAGCCGATCATCGGCTCGCTGCCCGGGTCGTCGAGCGCCTTGCCGGAGGGCGAGATCAACACCAAGCGCTGGTTCCTGCCGGCACTGGGCGCCAAGTGGAACATCACCGACAAGGAACAGCTCTACGTCAACGTCCAGAAAAACCTGCGCCAGTTCCAGCCTTATGGGGCGGGCGGCGTGACGCCGTGGAGCAGCGGCAGCCAGGCCGCCTTCGACAATCTCAAGAATAACGGCCGGCCCGAAACGAGCTGGGTCTATGAAATCGGCTTCCGCACCAGCCGCGAAATCGACACGGCTTTCCTTACCGGCATCGACGCGCAGGTGAACTATTATCATGTCGATTTCCGGGATCGCCTGATCGGCATCACGCCTGCTGCCGCGATCGGCGGCATTGGCGGCGGCGGCATTTCGGGTGGCACGCCGGCCGTGTTCAACGTCGGCGACGTCAAGACGGACGGGGTGGACGCCGCCGTGACGCTGCGCTTCGGCCAGATCTTCTCGCTCTACAACGCCTTGTCCTACAACCGATCCATCTATGACAGCGACTACAGCACCACCACCGGCCAGGCGACCGGCACGCGCATCGGCGGTATCGCGACGACAGGCGGGGTCGTGCCGACCGGCGGCAAGCTGATCCCGGTCAGCCCGAAATGGATGAACAAGACGGTCGCGACCCTCACCATCGGCAATTTCGATGCACAGCTGGTGGGCGATTATGTCGGCCGCCGTTACACGACCTTCACCAATGACGCCTGGGTCAAATCCTATTTCCAGGCCAGCGCCCGCCTCGCCTACCGACTGCCGGCCGACATGTTCGGCCTGCAGAAGGCGGAAATCAGCCTGAACGTCACCAACCTGTTCGACGAAAAGGGCGCATCGACCGTGCAGGCGAGCGCGAACACCAACAATTACAATGTCTATCCCATCCCGCCGCGCCAATGGTTCGGCACGCTGTCGGTGATGTTCTGATGACGGCCGCACCTTTCACCCGGCGGGATCTGCTCCGTTCGGGCGCCGATCTTGCGCTGCTGGGCGCGGCGATGAAGACGGGGGTGGCGGTCGCCGCCCCTGTCCCGGACCGCAGGCGCCCGCTTCTCCTGGCGCATCGCGGTTGTTCGGCGCTCCGGCCCGAACATACGCTTGCCGCCTATGCAAAGGCGATCGAGGACGGCGCCGACTTCATCGAGCCGGATCTGGTGGCGACGAAGGACGGCGTTCTCGTCGCGCGGCACGAAAACAACATTGCCGAAACGACCGATGTCGCCTCTCGCCCCGAATTCGCCAGCCGCAGGACGAGCAAGACGATCGACGGGGAACAGCAGGTCGGCTGGTTCACCGAGGATTTCACCCTGGCGGAACTCAAGACCCTGCGCGCCCGCGAGCGGTTGGGGCCGATGCGGCCGGAAAGCCGCGGCTTCGATGGCCAGTTCCAGATCGTCTCGCTGGAGGAAATCGCCGATTTCCTGGCCGCCGAGGCAGCCGCGCGAGGACGAAGCATCGGCCTCATTCCCGAAATCAAGCATTCCACCTATTTTGCCCGCTTGGGCCTGCCGCTGGAGCCGCGCCTCCTGGACCATATCGGCAAGAGCAGCTATCTGTCCCGCGCGCCGCTGATCATCCAGTCCTTTGAGACGCGCAATCTGAAAGAGCTGCGTCCCCGCCTCTCATCCTTCCCCCATGCCCGGTTGATGCAGCTTATTGGCGATCCGGCCGCGATGCCCGCCGACATCGCCGCGCAGGGCATGAAACGCACCTATGCAGACATCGTCGCACCCCAGGGTCTGAGCGAAATCGCGACCTATGCCGACTATCTGGCCCCGTCGACCCGCATGATCATTCCGCTGGTGCCCGATGGACGACTCGCCCGGCCGACAGGCCTGGTCGAAGCCGCGCACAGGGCGGGATTGCTGGTCGGCACCTGGACTTTCCGGCCGGAAAATCATTTTCTGGCTGCCGACTTCCGCAATGATCAGGGCGACAGCGCCCGCAACCCTGCCGGGAGCGTGGCGGAGATGCAGCGCTACCTTGCCCTTGGGCTTGATGCCTTTTTCACGGATGATCCCGCCTTGGGTCGCCAGGCCATCGATCAGGCCGGGGAATGGAAGAGCTGACGCATCAGGAATGCCGCCATCGATCGCTGATGATGAGAAGCGCGGCCTGTTCCCATGTTGCCAGGCAGCAACAATGCAGCAGAAATTATACGATCGTCTGGCAATGGCCGCTCTTTGTCACCGAACCGCCACAATCCGCTCCTAGGCGCCACATCGCCTGCGGTGAGAGACGATCAGGGGATCGACACGGCCGGGGTGAACAACGGCTATTCTGGGGGAAATCATCTTGTCCAAAACCTGCTACGGACGGTCAGTGCTGCTGCTGACTTCGGCATTTGGCGCGCTGTCGATCGCAGGGATCGCCCACGCGCAGGAGGCGGCGACTGACGGCGCGCTCGACGAGATCGTCGTGACCGCAGAACGTCGTTCCGAAAATCTGCAGAACGTCCCGGTTTCCGTCGGCGTGGTCCAGGGCGACCAGCTGCGCGGCCTCCAGTCCGGCGGCGGCGACATCCTTGAACTGGCGGCCCGCGTGCCCGGCCTCTACGCCGAAACCACCACCGGCCGCATCTTTCCGCGCTTCTACATCCGCGGTCTCGGCAATATCGACTTCTATCTCGGCGCCTCGCAGCCGGTGTCGATCATCCAGGACGATGTCGTCCTTGAACATGTCGTGCTGAAATCGAACCCCGTTTTCGACGTCAACCAGGTGGAAGTGCTGCGCGGCCCGCAGGGTTCGCTGTTCGGCCGCAATACCACGGCGGGCATCATCAAGTTCGACACGATCCGTCCGTCGATGGACTGGCAGGGCCGTGCCTCGGCCAGCTATGGCAGCTACAACACCGTCACCTTCGACGGCGGCATCGGTGGCCCCATCGTCGCCGACAAGCTCGCCTTCCGCGTTTCGGCGCTCTACCAGCATCGCGACGACTGGGTCGACAATGTCTATACCGGCGCCAGCGCCGACGGCACCGTCTCGCCCAAGAAGGACGCGATGGGCGGCTTCAACGAAAAGGACGTTCGCGTCCAGTTGCTCCTGACGCCCAATGACACGCTGTCGATGCTCACCAGCTTCCATTATCGCGACTATGACGGCACCTCGACCATCTTCCATCGCGGCGCGCTGGTGAAGGGATCGAACAGCGTCGCGGCCGAACCGCGCACGAAGATCGCCCTCGACGAAGCGCACAACAACCCGCAGGCCTACAAGACCTACGGCGCATCGGAAAATATCGCTCTGGACTTCGGCCCGGTGACCCTGACCTCGATCACCGCCTATGAAACGACAAAGGGTTACAGCCGGGGCGATACCGACGGCGGCGCGGCCGCCAATTTCCCCGTCGCGGGCGTCCCCAGCGGCTTCGGCCAGAGCCAGGGCAATGTCCGCGATCTCGACCAGTTGACGCAGGAGGTCCGCCTTGCCAGCAATGGCGACCATGCCCTGAAATGGCAGGTCGGCGGCATGGTATTCGACAGCCGCGACGTGACCGATTTCTACCAGCGCGCCTATTTCCTGACCACCGCCGCGCGCAATCCCAACAACTGGGTTCGCCTGCGCAACGTCAACACAAGCTGGGCGGTGTTCGGCCAGGCCAGCTATGAAATCGTGCCCGGCCTGACCCTGACGGCAGGCGGCCGGTATACCGAAGACGAGAAATCGACCCGCCTGGTCCGCGCCGCGGCCAATGCAGCGGGCGTCTCCACCTATGCGGGCCGTCGCTATGTGAAGCTGAAGGGCGACGAGCCGAGCTGGGACGTCAGCCTGCTCTACGCGTTCAGCCCCGAGGTCAGCCTCTACGCCCGCGTCGCGCGCGGCTTCCGTGGTCCGACCATCCAGGGCCGCTCTGCGGTGTTCAACAGCGACTTCACGACGGCGGATTCGGAAACGATCATGTCCTATGAAGGCGGCATCAAGACCAGCCTGCTGAACAACCGCGTCCGCTTCAACCTGACCGGTTTCGCCTGGAAGGTGAAGGACATCCAGCTCAACGGCAATGACGTCAACGGCAATGGCGTCCTGTTCAATGCCAGGGCGGCCAAGGCCTATGGCATGGAAGCCGATCTGGAAGCGCGTCCGTTCGAAAATCTGACGCTTTCGGCGGGTGTCAGCCTGCTGCATACGGAGATTGACGACCCCAATGCCGAAGCGCAGGTCTGCGCTCTCAACGGCGTGGTGGTCTGCACGGTCGAAAACCCGTTGCGCACCGTGGCGACGGCCTTCGGCCCGGTCTATCTGGCGAGGATCGACGGCAATCCGTTGCCCAACGCGCCCAAATATACGGCGAATATCGCGGCCCGCTATGATGTTCCGCTCGGCAATGGCGGCAAGGCCTTCGTCGCGACCGACTGGAATATCCAGGGCTATACCAATTTCGTCCTTTACCGGACGAAGGAGTTCTATTCGAAGGGCGACTTCGAAGGCGGCCTGAAGATCGGCTACACCGCGCCCGGCGGCAGATATGAGATCGCGGCTTTCGCCCGCAACATCACCAACGAGAAGAACCTCAAGGGCGTGATTGAAAACTATATGGCGGCGGTCTTCAACGAACCCCGCATCATCGGCGTGTCGCTGAGCGGCAAGCTGTAAGATAAAGTGCACCTGTCCGGGCACGCCCAGCGTGTCCGGGCGGGGTTCTTGCATATTGCGAAACCCGGACAGACGAGAATCAGCGTCAGGTGAGACCGTCAAGCCTGGCCGGCTCGCCTCTGCGCGGGCAGCGATGGCGATCATGGCGTCGGCCTGGCGGATGGGGGCGGGGATCGGCCGAAGCGGGATCGTCAGATCAGATCGAGATTCTTGAGATGGGTCCGCACCACATTGCGGCTAATGCCCAGCGCCGCGGCCGTCTTGATCTGATTTTCGCTCGACAGGCGAAACGCCTCGGTCACGGTGAACGCGACCAGCCGGTCTAGCAACTGATCATGGTCGCCCTTCAGCAGCCGGCCGATGAGGGGACGAACCGCCTCCTCCAGCGAGGCGGGATCGGCGCCCGGATCGCTGGCGCCCACAGGGTCGCCCAGCCCGAGATCGGCAGGCCGGATCCGGCCATCCTCACAGATCAGCGTGGCGCGGTGGATCGCATTTTCCAACTCGCGGATGTTGCCGGGCCAGCCATGCTGGAACAGCGCCTCTTCGGCCGCCGCGCTCAACTCCAGCCGGCTGGCGCCTGCTCGCTTCCCGTATTGCTCGAGGAAATGGCGCGCCAGCGGCAGGATGTCCGCTCGCCGTTCGCGTAGCGGGAGCAGGGGGATGGCCACGACCTGAAGGCGGTAGAAGAGGTCGGATCGAAAGCGGCTCTCATTCACCGCCTGCTGCAGTTCGACATTGGTGGCGGCGATCACCCGGACGTTGAGCGGCACCGCCTTGCGCGATCCCAGCCGGACGACTTCCCGCTCCTGCAGGACACGCAGCAGCTTCACCTGCAGCGGCAGCGACAGGTCGCCCAGTTCGTCGAGGAACAGTGTCCCGCCATTGGCGGCCTCGAACCAGCCGGGCCGCGCGACGTTCGCCCCGGTGAAGGCGCCCTTTTCATAGCCGAACAGTTCACCCTCGATCAGCGATTCGGAAAAGGCGCCGCAATTGACCGCGACGAAGGGCGCGTGCGCCCGATCGCTGAGGCTGTGGACATAGCGTGCGACCAGTTCCTTGCCGGTGCCGGTCTCGCCCATGATCAGCACATTGGCGTCGCTGGGCGCCACTCGTGCGATCAGTGGCAGGAGTGCGCGCGATCGCGGATCGTTGAAGATCAGGGCGCGGGCGCGGGGCCCGACGGCGTGATGCTGATCGCAGTCATAGGCCAGCAGGGGGCGGCCATCGTCATTCGCTGCTGCCACCAGACCGACGTCGGTCCGGCTTCCGGCGCTGCTATGCGAACTGTTCCTCATTGGTCCTCCATCTCAGGCTTGCCCAGGATAGCAGCATATTGTCTTCTGTTTTGGTAGAAAATAGACTTGCGAGCCTAGTTGAGCTTTCAACGCGGCGGTCAGAGCGGGCGCATCAGTTCCGCTCGCCGCACCATCACCACGCGCGATGCCTTCGCCGCGCGCCCTTCCTGACCACCCGATGCCGCTCGACGCCTCCGCTTGGCATGGCGTCGAATAATCTGCCCTTCGACAGGTTTTCCGATCCCTTCTCATGGATGTGCACGATCCTACACCATCGTTTGGATCGATGGGCCACGGCAGTCTAATGCGTCAGGGCTGGGGAACTTGCCACAAGACATGGCCTCAAGGCGGGAGAAGATATGACCACGCATCAACGGGCGGGATTTGCCACAGGGATCTCGCTGCTCCTGCCGATCACCTTGTCGGCAATGGCGATCGTGTTGCTGGCGCCCAATCTGCCGGCGTTGCTCCAGGAATTCGCCAGCGTTGAGCATCACGAATATTGGGTGCCGATGGTACTGACGGTGCCGGCGCTGTGCGTTGCGCTGTTTTCGCCGATGGCGGGAATATTGGGGGATCGGTTCGGTCGCAGGCGGCTGCTCCTGGCGGCTTTTCTCGTTTATGCGGTGGTGGGCATCGCGCCGGTCTTCCTGCGCGATCTTGGCTGGATCATCGTGTCACGCGTGGCGGTCGGCATGGCTGAAGCGATGATCATGGTGCTGAGCACGACGATGATCGGCGACTATTTCGAAGGCCCCGCGCGTGACCGCTGGCTGGCAGGGCAGACAGCCATGGCCTCGATATCCGCTCTTCTGTTCCTGAACGTCGGCGGTTTCCTGGGCCGGTTCGGCTGGCGCGCGCCATTCTGGGTCTATGGTTCGGCGCTGCTGATGTTCGTGCTGGTGCTGCTATTCACCTGGGAACCGGCACGGCGCGACTCCCCGGATGCGGAAATTGCCCAGCGCGACGCCAGTTCGGCCGGTTTCCCGTGGTTGCGAATGAGCGGGATCATTGCGATCACCGTGTTCGGGTCCGTGCTGTTCTACACCGCGCAGATCCAGTCCCCGATCGGTTTGACCCAGTTCGGCATCACCGATCCGGCGCGGATCGGCTTCCTCACTTCGCTCGCCAGCATCGGGGTGCCGGTGGGCACATATGTCTATTCGCGCGTGGGATCGAAGCTGCCGATCGCGAGTCTGCTGCTGATCGAGTTCACGCTGCTTGCGATCGGCTTCCTGCTGATGAGTCGCTCTGGTGCGCCGGCGGGCTTTCTTGCCGGGTGCTTCATCAACCAGTTCGGCGCCGGCATGCTGTTGCCCTCGCTGCTGGTTTGGGCGAT
Source organism: Sphingobium sp. LMC3-1-1.1 (assembly GCF_040676285.1). Classification (NCBI taxonomy): domain Bacteria; kingdom Pseudomonadati; phylum Pseudomonadota; class Alphaproteobacteria; order Sphingomonadales; family Sphingobiaceae; genus Sphingobium; species Sphingobium sp. LMC3-1-1.1. The sequence goes on from NZ_JBEGHQ010000002.1 coordinate 145,454, forward strand.
CAGCGGACTGCCGTTCGAGGTCCGCAGCCGCGGCGCGGGATTGTGGACCGGCGCGTTCTCGGTCGGGCAATTCCTCTGCCCGGTGGTGGTGACGGTGGCGGGGAGCCACACGGGCGGATTGCGCGGGGCCTTCGGCGTCCTCGCCGCGGCGGCGCTGGTGGGCGCGGCGCTGAGCCTGTTCGCGCGGCTGCGCAAAGACTCGGCTATGGTCCATGCCTGAGCGGCTCGGCGACCGAAGGGGCGGCGCTCTTGCCGCCGGAGAGACCTTCGTTCAGGCCCTGACCACCGTCTGTTCGAGCACGCCGAAGGGAGAGCGTCCGTCGCGACACACCGCCTCCATGCGGACAGTGTCGCCGTAATGCATGAACTCGGTGATGGCCGCGCCTGTGTCGACGATTTCGATGCCCCGCCGTTCGGCGATGCAGGATGAGCCGACCTCCCGGAAATTGGGATTCGACACCGTGCCCGAGCCGATCACCGTTCCCGCGACGAGATTGCGGGTGCGGGCGGCATGGGCCACGAGCTCGTCGAAGCCATAGGCCATCTGTTCGCCATCGGCATTGCCGAACGGCTTGCCGTTCCAGTGGACGAACAGGTTCATCGCCGGGCGGCCTTTGCGCCAGGCCAGGCCGAGTTCTTCAGGCGTGACGGCAAAGGGGGCCATGCCGCAGGGCGGCTTGGCCTGGATCCAGCCGAAGCCCGACTTCATCTCCGGCCCGGCGAGCTTGCGCAGCGACCAGTCATTGATCTGGACGACGAGCTTGATGTGCCTGCCGGCCTCCTCGGCGGACGTGCCCATCGGCACGGCGTCGGTGATCACGCCGAATTCGCCCTCGAAATCGATGCCGAGTTCCTCGCTTGCCATCGGCACCTCGGCTAGGGGTGCGTGAAAGGTGTCCGAAACGCCCTGGTACATCAGCGGCCAGTCGGGCTTGAACGGCTCGATGCCGAGCGCTTTGTCCATCAGTTCGCCATGGCTGGGATAGACCGAGCCGTCGAGCCACTGCCAGGCGCGGGGCAGCGGGGCGAGCACATGGGCCAGGTCCAGCGCTTCGGGGAAGTTGGTGATCGCGGCCATCTCCGGCTCGATCATCTCCCAATTCTCCAGGGCTTCCTGCAGGCACCGGACCGGCGCAGCGGCGCAGTGCGCCGCATCGGGCGAAACGACGACCAGGCGGCCGTCGGCGGTTCCGTTGCGAAGCGTGGCAAGGCGCATGGTGGAAGGGTCTCCCGATTATCTCGACGTCGGATTATCGGACCGCGCAGACGAGGCCAAAGGCATTTGGTCGATACGCTCGCATCGATACAATGTGATGGTCGGTCGACGGAGCTAGCGGCATTGATCCGTGCTGCAATCATATCTTCGGAGTATTCGATGGCGATCTGGCTCAAGCGCGGAGCGAGCGCGGAAGCGAAGGCAGACGCGGACCGCAAGGTGCGCGATATTGTCGAGGCGGCACTGGCGGATATCGAGGCGCGCGGCGATGTGGCCGTGCGCGAGATGAGCGTCAAATTCGACGGCTGGGACAGAGAGGACTATCGCCTGAGCCAGGCCGAGATCGACGCGGCGGTCGACAGCCTTACCCCTCAGGAGCGCAAGGACATCGACTTCGCCCAGGCCCAGGTCAGGAACTTTGCGCAGGTCCAGCGCGATTCGATGAAGGACGTCGAGGTCGAGACTCTGCCCGGCGTCGTGCTTGGCCACAAGCACCTGCCCATCCAGAATGCCGGGTGCTACGTACCGGGTGGCAAATATCCTCTGCTCGCCTCGGCCCATATGAGCGTGATCACCGCCAGGATCGCCGGCGTGCCGCGCGTCATCACCTGCGCTCCGCCGTTCCAGGGCAAGCCGGCGCTGGCTATTGTCGCCGCGCAGGCGCTCGCCGGGGCCGATGCGATCTATGCGCTCGGGGGCATCCAGGCGATCGGGGCGATGGCCCTGGGTACCGGGACGATCGACCCTGTCGATATCCTTGTAGGTCCCGGCAACGCCTTCGTGGCCGAAGCCAAGCGTCAGCTCTACGGCCGCGTCGGCATCGACCTCTTCGCCGGTCCGACCGAGACCCTCATCATTGCCGACGAGCTTGGCTGCGACCCTGAAATGGCCGCGACCGACATCCTGGGACAGGTCGAGCACGGACCCGACAGCCCGGGCGTGCTGCTCACCAACAGCGAGAAATTCGCCCGCGAGACGATGGGAGAGATCGAGCGCCTGCTGAATATCCTTCCCACCGCCGACCATGCCCGCAAGGCGTGGGAGGCCTTCGGCGAGGTGATCGTGGCCGAAAGCTACGAGGAGATGGTCGACATCGCCGATGAGATCGCGAGCGAGCATGTCCAGGTGATGACCGCCGACCCAGACTACTTCCTGGCCAACATGACCAATTACGGCGCGTTGTTCCTGGGCAGCCGCACCAACGTGTCCTATGGCGACAAGGCTATCGGCACCAACCACACCCTGCCGACGAAGAAGGCGGCGCGCTATACCGGCGGCCTGTGGGTCGGCAAGTTCATCAAGACCTGTACCTACCAGAAGGTTCTGACCGACGAGGCAAGCACGCTCATCGGCGAATATTGCAGCCGCCTCTGTGCGCTTGAGGGCTTCGCTGGCCACGGTGAGCAGGCCAACATCCGCGTCCGCCGTTTCGGCGGCAGGAACGTGCCCTATGCGGGGCAGGTCGAACCAAGCGAACTGACACGGGCGTGAGGACCGGGGGCATGACCGCTCTCCCCCAGACTCCCAGCTTTCGCCTCGACCATCGCCGCGCCCTCGTCACCGGGGCGGGGCGCGGTATCGGCCTTGCTTGCGCCGCGGCGCTGGCGCAGGCGGGCGCGGTGGTCACGCTTGCCGCCCGTTCCGCTGGCGAGATCGGGGAAGCGGCCCAGGCCATTCGTGCCGCCGGTGGCACGGCGGAGGCGGCGGTGCTCGACGTCTCGGACCTTGCCGCCGTCGAGACCTTCTTCGCCGCGCGCGAGCCCTTCCACGTCCTTGTCAACAACGCCGGGACCAACCGGCCCAAGCCGATATGGGACGTGACCGAAGAGGATTATGACGCCGTCCTTGCCCTCAACCTCAAGGCCGCCTTCTTTGTCGCGCAGGCCTGCGCGAAACGGATGATCGAGACGGCAACGCACGGCAGCCTCATCCACATGGGGTCCCAGATGGGCCATGTCGGCGGACCCAACCGCAGCCTCTACTGCGCGTCGAAATGGGCGCTTGAGGGCATGAACAAGAGCTTTGCGCTCGACCTTGCCCCCCATGCCATCCGCTCCAACACCATCGCACCGACTTTCATCGAGACGCCGATGACCGCCCCGATGTTCGCCGATGCCGTGTTCAGGGCCAATGTCCTCACCAAGATCAAGCTCGGCCGCATCGGCCGGGTCGAGGACCTCATGGGAGCCGTCCTCTACCTCGCTTCCGACGCCTCCGCTTTCATGACCGGCACCAGCATGGTGGTCGATGCCGGTTGGACCGCCGACTAGGAAGAAATCCTCATGTTCGAATGCTTTTCCGAAACTGCATGTGGAATCCCGGCATGAACCTGGCCCTGGTCTGCGGCGGCAATGATCCCGAGCCGGGCAAGCGCCGCCGTCCGGTGCGCGGGTGCGGCATCGGCATGCGCGACTGCATGACCGACTGGCGGGCCCAAACCCTTGCGGAGATGCGCTGATGGCGGAGTTCACCTTTCATCACGGAGGAGTATCCGTACCCAGCCTTGACGAGGCTATCGAATGGTATGGACGCGTACTCGGCTTCGAACTGGAGAAGCGGTTCTGGATCGAGGCGGCGCGCAGCCACACCGCCATGGTGCGCAAGGGGCCGCTGCGATTCGAGCTGTTCGAGGTGGAGGGGGCGGCGTCGCTGCCTGAGGACCGACGCTCTCCGCTGCGCGACCTGCTGGTCCACGGCAACAAGCATGTGGCCTTCCGGGTCGAGGATATCGAGGCATTTCTGGCCGAGATGACGGAGAAGGGAGCCGACATCGCGTTTGTCGTGCGCGAAGCCTTCGGCAAGGGTTGTTTCATCCGCGACTGCGCGGGCAATTTGATCGAATTTGTCGAGGATGGCTCCCAGCAGCCGGGGCCGGGTGGTGGTCGCTTGACAGCGGCGACCGGCCCGGTGATCAGGGCTGGATGATCTTCGCTGAACCCAAGGTTGCAGCCGAGTTCGAGCGCTATGCCGACCGCGCAACGGCGGACGCGCGAGCTTGGCCCGGAGGGCTGGCGGTGCGCGACGAGTTTCCGATCGGAAGCGGCATCGAGCTGACGGCGAAATGGACTTGTGCAAAACCCAGCCTGTGAAAGACCCAGCATGATATATGAGATTGCAACGCTGACGATCGACCCTACGCGCAGCGCCGAGTTTGAGGCGGCGGTTGCTGCGGCGCGGCCCTTTTTCGAAGGCGCCACGGGTTTCCTCTCCTTCGCCCTGCAGCGGTCGATTGAGCATCCCGAGCGTTATCGGCTGGTGGTCGGCTGGGAAAGCGTCGAGGCGCACATGGTCGATTTCCGCGAAAGCCAGGGCTTCCAGCATTGGCGGGCCCTGGCCGGGCCATTCTTCGTCGAGCCCCCCAGCGTGGAGCATGTCGCTACGGTCATCTGATCACCGTGGCTCCAGCGCTCCTGGATATCGCCTCATTTTCGAAATAGCAGGGTCAGCAGGAACAGGATTGTCCGGAAATCCAGCAGCCTGAGCGCGGCGCGGGCCTCGCCCGGCGTGAGCTTGGCCACCATGGGCATGGCGCCGAAGATCTTGCCGCGCACGACCAGCGTGTTGCCGTCGCGCTCAAGCTTGCGGATCGCCATGAGTTCCTTGTCGTTGGCGTCGAGAATCCTCGCCACCGGGGGCTTGGCTGCATTGCTCACTGGACGGCCCTTCCGCAGACCTTGTCGTAGTCGATCCCCATGTCGTCCATCATCTGGATGGCCGTGGCGCGGCCCGCGCCGAACACGCCGCCCCCTGGGTGCATGAAGGGGCCGACAAGATAGAGACCCTCGATCCCGGGCACGCGCAAGCTTCCGAGGTCGGGAGTCGGGCGGTGGCCGGCGGACTGGTAGAAGAACGGCGCGCAGCCGTGGATGTCGCCGCGCACGAAGCTGGCCGGGCTGTCGCGCTCGTGGTCGATCGGCGAGCGGATGAGGCGGCCGGTGATGTTCTCGTCGGTGAGGTTGACGTAGAACTTGCGATACTGGGCGAGAGCCTTGTCGGCGATCTCCTCCTTGCGTTCGTCCCACGAGGCGGGGCCGCCCGGCCAGAGATTATAGGGGGCGAAGTTGACGCCGTAGAACAGGCCGGCTCCTTCAGGGGCGCGGGAAGGATCGAAGATCGTGTTGTCGCCACCCGCGACGAGACGCGAGCTGACCTCCCCCCGGCGCAGCTTGTCATATTCGAGGCTCATGTCGCGCACAGTGTAGAAATCCATCAGCTCGGTCATCATCGCGTTGCAGTCGTTGCCGACCTTGAGCCGAAGCCGCTCCTTGAGCGTCATATGGGTGAGATTGATCGAGAAAGTCGATTGGGTCACGCGCTCGGCCCGCTGGAGCACGGGTTCGGGCGTTTCGCCCACGAACTTGCGCAGGACGTGGGGATGAATCGCGCCGATCACACCGTCCCTGGCCATGAAGGTCTCGCCGTCCACGAGTTCGAGGCCGACAGCCTTGCCGCCTGAGACGATGACGCGCCTGACCTCGGCATTGCAGCGCACCTCGCCGCCGAAATGCTCGATCGCGCGGACGAGGGCGTGGGAGAGCTGGCCGGAGCCTCCTTTGGGCATCGAGCAGCCATAGCTGTGGACGATGCCGGGCATGACGAAGGCGCCCATGCCGGTGCCGAGCTCGTCCGGCATCTGCAGGTTCTCGGTCACCATGCGGACGATGTGGAGCTTGAGCAGTTCGCTGTCGAAATAGGCGTCGACAATGTCGAGCGCGGTACGCTGCATCAGGTCGAGGAGGAAGCGGCCCTCGTCGGACTGGTCCATCATCGCCACGAAAGCGCCCATCGGGAAGGGCGGGCTGTAGAGACCGCTGACCAGCATGGGCAGTGCGGTCTGGCTCATCTGGACGAACCGGCGGTAGGCTTCCGCGTCCTTCGGGCCGCAGATCCGCGCCAGTTCCTCGCAGGTCTTGTCGAGATCCTTGTAGGAGCGGATGACCGTGCCATCATCCCAGATGCTCACATGGATCAGGTCGGGGTAGATATATTCCAGGCCGAACCTCGACAGCAGCCCCAGCTCGTCCTCCCGCAGCATCGGGTTGCCCTGGATCATGATGTGCACGTTCGAATGTTCGTCGTGCCAGAAGCCGGGGTGAAGCAATTCGCGGGTGGAAACGCCGCCGCCATAATGGGGTTTGCGTTCGAGGACGAGCACCTTCTTGCCCGCCTTGGCCATGTAGGCGGCGGCGACGAGGCCATTGTGGCCCGCGCCCATGACGACGATGTCGTAAGGGCTCATTTCAATGTTCTCCGGACAGGAAGGAGCGGAAGCCCGCGAGGCCCGGAACATGGCTGGCGCAGCCACCATCGGCCACCAGCACCTGACCGGTGACGTGGCGGGCCGCATCCGAAACGAGGAATCCCACGACCTCGGCAATGTCCTCGGCCTCGCCGAGCTGATCTCGCAGGGTTTCATCCTCGACCGTCCGGCGCAGGGCAGGGGGAAAGGCCTCGCGCAGGGCCGGGGTCATGGTCATGCCGGGGGCGACCGCGTTGCAGCGTATGCCGGCCTTGCCGTGGCTGGCGGCGATGGCGCGGGTCAACTGGATGATCGCGGCCTTGGACGAGGAATAGGCCGACTGGATCAGATGGCCCTGCACGGCGAGGTTGCTGACCATGTTGACGATATTGCCGCGGGTGCCGCGCAGATGGGGCAGGGCGGCGCGGCAGGCGATCATCGTGCCGCGCACGTTGACGGCGTAGGTCCGGTCCCAGAGGGCCGTCGCCATGTGCTCTATGTCACCGTCGGCCCGGGCGATATCGGGGCCGAGCAGGGCGGCGTTGTTGTGGAGCACGTCGATACGGCCGAACCTTGCGACAACCTCGGCGATCATCGCCTCGATCGAGGCTTCGCTCTCAAGGTCGAGGGACACGGCGATGGCACCGGGAATTCCGGCGGCCAAGGAGCGAGCCGGATCCAACGCGATATCGGCGATCGCCACGCTGGCGCCGCGCCGCGCGAGCAGCCGTGCGGTGGCCGAGCCGATGCCCCCGGCGCCGCCGGTCACGATCGCCACCTTGCCGTCAAGACGAATGGCATCTTCGGCCATCATGCTCTCCCAATTCGTTGACCTTCCCGGCAGGCGGCATAATGTATCCGCGAACAGAGGGAAGACGGCACTTTTTTGTGCCCAGGGCACATCATGACCAACGGGTGCAGCGATACTCCGGACCGTCCGGGCCTGGCCAGCCTGGCCCAGGAAATGGCACGGCACGGCACGGCGCGGGACGCCCCGGTGCGTGAGGTCATGGGCCTGCTGGGCGACCGCTGGTCGACCCTGATCCTGCTGGTGCTCGCCACGGGCGAGCTGCGCCAGGCCGAACTCAGGCGGCTGCTGGCGACGCTCTCGGCCGAGCAGGCAATTTCACAGCGGATATTGACCCTGAAGCTGCGCGCGCTCGAACGCGACGGCTTCGTGGCGCGCAGCGTAAGCGCCGACGTGCCGCCGAAGGTGAGCTATGCGCTTACCGGGCTGGGCGCGGCGCTGCACGGAGAGACGCGACGGCTGATTTACTGGGTGAACGCGAACGAGGAGGCGATCCGCATGGCGCGTGCAGCCTTCGACGCGGCTGACGACTAGAGCGATTTCACTTTGAGTGGAAATCGCTCAGTCTTTTGAGGCCGCATTTTCCCAGCCGTCGACCGTAAACGGTCAACTTGAAAATACGCTAGGGGAGAGGCGCGCAGGTCATCCCCGGACGTGGTTCATCCGATATTCGACCTTGATCCAGTGCGATCGATCGCGACGGGTTCGCGGGACGCGATGACCGAGCGCATCTAGCCGGGCGAGATCGTGCACAAGGGCGATCACACCGTAAACCACCAACGGGCCCCTTGAGGGGGGGAGGAGGGAGATTTTCAAGATGGAATGGTGCGCGACGCAGTCCGGAGCGATCCGGTCTCAGTATCTGAGAATTCCCATTTGGATGGGAATTTATAGGGAAATTCGTGTTTTCGCGGCGGTGATCTGCGCCGACCACAGTCGTAACGTGCTGGAGCGATAGATATTTTCGGCGACCGCTTTCGAGAAAATGGGAATGCGGCTGGGAATAGCTGCCATCCCCCATGACGACGCTTGCGCCGCTGTTAGCTGTACGGCATTATCCCTTGTGAGGCATTTGCGCGCCGAAGCAACTGCCCTGATCTGTATGATGTCAGGAGGCGCGCATGAGTGATGATCCCGCGAAATTGAGAAGGGCCAGCGGACGCCCGTTTCAGCATGAAGATGACTTGAGACTCCTGCTCCATGTGGAGATCGGGCGCGTTGTCACGGGCCTGAGCGTGAATAGCGTCTGTGAAAAGCTTCCTTTCTGGGATTCGCAGGGCCGACGGTTTCACAAGGCAACGCTCAAGCGGCGCTATTATCAGCGTAAGGCTCTGCTGCAGCCGGCCCGCCTGCCTGATGGCGTGATTGTCGCTAGCCCCTTGGGAGAAGCGGTCGAGCGGCATCTGGCAGAGGTAAGATCGGTATTCGCACCGCGAAAATAAGCTCTTTTTCCGCACAAGGAATCAGGCTTAATCAGTCTGTCTCTTTCATTCGAGGAGACACTACATGCCTAATCCATCTACTGAATCACTCCGGGCGGATCATGATCGCCCAGGCTCGTCACCAGGCCCGATCGGCGACAATCAGCCGTTCCGTGTAGAGATGATACCGACCTCAGCTCTGCGGGTGCTGGAAAGCATCCGCCTCTACTCGAATGACGAGCGACGCTATCTCAAGCGTATCGTCAAGCGCTTCGGCATCCAGCAGCCAATTGTCGCCGATGACCGCGGCGAGGTGATCATCGGTCAGGCGCTGTTCCTAGCGGCGCAGGAAATCGGACTAACCGAGGTGCCGGTGATACGGCTCAAGGCGATCGGCCAACTCGAAGCCCAGGCGCTCTCCGTCGCCTATGCCCGGCTTGGCGAGATTGGTAAGCCAGACCAGGCTAAGATCGGTGAAATCATGCTCCGCTGCGAAGTGGAGCTGGGGTACGACATCAGTGATTTCGGCTACGAGGTCGCGCAGGTCGACCTGATGCTCGACATGGGCACGGACGAACCGGAAGAGGTTCCCGTCGCGCTAGAGAAGCAGGCTGTTTCAACACTCGGTGATCTATGGATCATGAACGGCCATCGCCTGATCTGCGGCGATGCCCTTGATGGCCGGATCTATGATCAACTGATGGAGGGCGAGAAGGCCCATGCGGTCTTTACCGATCCGCCCTATGGCTGCGGCATTGATGGATTTGTGTCGGGCAAGGGCCGCCACCGTGAATTCGTCATGGGGTCAGGCGATATGTCGGGGGACGAGCTGTTCCGCTTCTTTACCGGGTTCAACACGGCCATGGCGAGATATCTTGCGTCCGGCGCAGTCGTTTACGAGGCAATAGACTGGCGCAGCCTCCACACGTTGCTCGATGCCACCAGGGACATATTGGGGCCGCTGGTCAATCTCGCGGTCTGGACGAAGGATCGCCCGGGGCAGGGCAGTTTCCTGCGTTCGCAGCACGAGCTCATTCTGATCTTCAAGACCAAGGGCAAGATGCGCAACAATGTGATGCTGGGGAAATATGGCCGCTCCCGCACCAATGTCTGGTCCTACCCATCTGCGCTTACCGCCAGCAAAGGGAGTGACGAGGGCAATATTCTGGCTGAGCACCCGACCCCCAAGCCCGTGCGCTTGGTGGCCGATGCGCTTCTCGACACCACCAAGCGAGGCGACATTGTGCTCGATCCCTTCTCAGGCTCGGGCACGAGCTTGGTCGCGGCCGAGAAGATCGGCCGCCGTGCGCGGCTGATTGAATTGGATCCGCTCTATGTCGATCTTGCCGTGCGGCGGTGGCAGGCATGGACTGGCGGGACCGCGACCCATGCCGAAACCGGCGAAACCTTCGACGAGCGCGCGGCGCGGGCGAATGCCCTTATCGCGGTGGCAGAGTGAGGGGGCCCGAGATGGCAAAGGCACCAAAAAGGCCGAAGAAAAAGCCCAGCGGCGATTATGCGATCGGCTACGCCCGCCCCCCGCAGCACAGCCGGGTCAAGCCCGGGCAGGTGCTCAACCCTCATGGCCGGAATGGTAAAAAGGCAAGCGAGCCCGACGCCTTCGACAAGGTTCGCCAGAGGCGCAGTCGTGTCACCATCGATGGCGAGGTTGTGATGATCCCCAGCGATGAGGCCTTCTACCTGCTGCAAATGACCAAGGCGATGGCGGGCGACAAGGCTGCGGCCAAGATCGTGGCACAGGAGCTGGCGGCGAGGCGCAGGCTCAGTGCAGCGTCGCTGTCTCCAGCTGAGACGGCGCAGGCGGAGGCCGAGGAAGAGCAAAAGCGAGCGCTTGCGGCGCGCTTGGTGCAATTGCTTGAAGACAAGGCGGCCGCCAAACGGGAAAGCGTGCCGCGCATGGTATATCGCGACGGCAAGCTTGTTCCTATCGATCCTCAGGAGGGCAGTCTTTCTAGCGAAGGGTAGGACTTAGCGCATTGGTTTTGGAAGAGGAACTGGCGATGCCGGACATGCTGCTGTAGCGATGCTCCATGGATTGGTATTTTCTCGTCAAGACGCTGCACATCATCAGTGCGACGATCGTGTTCGGAACAGGCATCGGCATCGCCAATTTCATGTTCTTCGGCGCGCGAAGCCGGGTCCCGGCTGAGCGCGTCTTTGCCGCCCGGATGACAGTGAAGGCTGATTTCCTCTTCACCCTGCCGTCTGTCATCATCCAGCCCGTCAGCGGCGCATGGCTCATATGGCAGGGCGGATTCTTGTGGAATGATTACTGGCTGATAGTGACCTATTGCTTTTATCTGCTAGCGGCGATCTGCTGGATTCCGGTTGTCCTAATCCAGCTCCGCATGAAAGGATTGCTGGAACGGCAATCGCGCGGCGAAACATTCGATGCAGTGGCCTATGCCAAACTCTTCCGGCTGTGGTTTACGCTGGGTTGGCCGGCTTTTGGCGGTCTTATCATCATCTTCTGGCTCATGGTGACCAAGCCGACATGGTAGCGCGCGTCCTCATCATTGGCGGCTATGGCAATTTCGGCAGCTATATTGCGCGCCGCCTGGCAGGGGACCGGGCCATTCGCCTTCTGATCGGTGGACGTTCGGCGGCAAAGGCGAAAGCGTTCGCCACCTCGCTTGACGCGAGCAATGCGACAGAGGGCCATGCCATCGATATTGATGGTAATCTGGCTGAGGCGCTTGCCCGGATCGCGCCCGACATTGTCATCCACACGACGGGTCCATTTCAATCACAGGATCACCGCGTCGCCAAGGCGTGTGTCGCGCAGGGCAGTCATTATCTCGATCTGGCCGACGCACGAACATTTGTGGCGACCATCGATCAGCTTGATACCGATGCGAAGGCAAAGGATGTGTTGGTGGTGAGTGGCGCAAGTTCGGTGCCCTGTCTCACCGCCGCCGTGATTGATGCCTATCTGCCAGCATTCGCGCGCCTGGGCGCGGTCGATTACGGCATCAGCGCGGCTCAACACACCAACCGTGGCCTGGCCACGACTTCAGCCGTGCTGAGCTATGTCGGCAAGCCGATGACGATGCTTCGCGAGGGTGTGATGAAAACGGTCTACGGATGGGAAGAGACGCATGCCGTGCGCTATCCCGATCTTGGCTGTCGCCTGTTCGGAAATTGCGACATCCCTGACCTCGAACTATTCCCGAGGCGCTATCCGACATTGAGATCGATGCGGTTCTCTGCGGGTCATGAACTGAAATTTCTCCATGTCGGCACGCGTATGCTTGGTCTGCTGGTGCGGCTGGGGATGATCGGATCGCTGAGCGATCACGCGGAAAACCTACTCAAGCTCGCCTTCGTCTTTGACCGCTTTGGGTCTGGGCGTAGCGGCTTTCACATGTTCCTGACCGGGGCTGGCCATGACGGCGAGCCGCTGACACGCCGCTTCTGGATCGTCGCGCGATCAGGGCATGGCCCTTATATCCCCTGCATGCCGGCAATCCTGCTCGCGCAGCAGTTGGCGAGGGGAGCGGTTGCCCGACGCGGCGCAATGCCCTGCATCGACCTCATTGATCTTGATAGCTATCTGGCGGCGCTGGAGGGGCTCGACATCTCTGTGTATCGGGATGATGCCGATGCCTGAAGTTTCGGAACGGGCCTTCAGCTACCGAGACGACCCCCGCGTGCCGGATTTTGACGACAACAAAGCCTTGTTCGTGTTCGATGGCATTTGCGTTCTTTGTTCCGGCGGAGCGAGCTGGATCATGCGCCATGACCGCGATGCCCGCGTCAACTTTACCCCCGGGCAGGAGAAACTGGGCCAGTCGCTTTATGCTCATTATGACATCGAGATGGATGAGAGCTATTTGTTGATCGCAAACGGGCACGCCTACACCGCTTCACGCGGTTATCTGGAGTTATGCCGAATTCTCGGCGGTTGGTGGCGGCTGTTCCAGATTTTTGCGCTCATGCCCGAGCGATTGCGTGATCGGCTTTATGCCATAGTTGCTCGCAACCGCTATCGCTGGTTCGGTAAGGTCGACTATTGCGAGTTGCTGACTCAGGACCAGAGAAGACGGCTGCTTTAGAAATGCACCCACCGGAGACATGCTCCTTCCTCCATTGAAGCGTTTTTCCAATCTGCGGCGATTTTCGCGTTTCAGGTTTGCCGCTCGAATTTCATGGTTGAGAACCTCGGTTCCTTATGGCCGGTTGAGGAGTGGCAGGTTCGGAGAGCGAAAGCGGCAAAGCTGCCCTCCTTGTTGCCCATGCCTTGGGGCAGATGTCGACCCAAACTGCGACGTTTGAGTGCATCATGATGAACGTCAGCATGTGCCGGAACCGGCCTTTCGCTCCCTTGGAAGCTGCCGAGTGGCAAGACACCCATCTCGATCGAAGATCCCCATTGGCGCCGGTACAGCTTACCGACGGATTGATCACAGGCGTCGGAGTTTTTGGTTGCAACTGATAGAAAGCGGCCAGGCCGCTTCGCGGCGCACCTCGGGGAACTGGACATTCGTTCATCGCCCGCGCCGTCCAGTGGGTCACTTCGTGCGGCGGCGTTTCTGCGTGAGGGCGGACAATCTCTGCCACGCGCTTGGGTGGCACCGACGTCTTGCCGGGCGGATTGGACTTGTAACGCAACAGGCCTTCCACGCCTTCGCGCATGAAGCGTTCCGGTCCACGTCACCCGCAGGATCGAGACAGCAGAAGTTGGGCAATGAAAAGGACAACTTGGCTTGCCGTCGAATCTCTATTGTTTATGTAGAGATTGTTCGTAAGGGAGCGGTCGGTCATCGTTCCCGGGCATGCTTGCCTGAACCGACCCGCGGCTTTTGAAGGGGTGCAGCTTGCTCCGCGTCAACAACGGCTAAAGCGCGCGATGCTAAGGCGACCACGCCAGGGATCGTGTTCTCCCCCCAGGAGAATGAACGATGCACGGATATTGCACATATTTTCGCTTGAGGCTGGCCCACTGCCGGAGGCCTCCAGGTGCGCGTCCGCGACAGGAGCGCATCCACCCTGCTGACCTGATCAGGCCCATCTGATCGATTTCGCGGTGCGCGACGCGCTTCGCCTGTGATCGACAAGCGCTCCGCCGCGCTGGCCGAAAGATGAATCATGGCCGCGAACGATAGACACGCCGCCGATCAGGGCGGGGCGCGCCCCTTCACCTATCCCGTTTCCTTGCAACAGGCGGCCGCCGCCATCTTCGGCATCACCCCGCTGGGCGAACAAATCCGGCGTGGTTCCGCCCCGACCATCAATCCAAACCGTAAAACCGACAGGGAAAATCAGTGAAAACTAACAGCCGAACAAAGGGCTCGTTCCGCCAGAAATTATTCTTGTCCGTTGCCATCATTGGAGCGGTCGGGTCCGGCCCGGCCTATGCTGACGAGGCGCCTGCGGCCGCCGCAGCGGATGCGGCTTCGTTCGATGCCGTTGAAAGCGAGGCGGCGATCACCGTCACCGCCCGCCGCCGGGAGGAAGATGCGCAGGACGTACCGATCGCGCTTAACGTGTTCGGCGCGGACACGCTCGACAAGACCGGAAACTTTACGCTGGGACAAGTGCAGCAGCTGGTGCCCAGCCTCCAGATATTCAGCTTCAATCCTCGCAATACGAATATCAATATCCGCGGGTTAGGGGCCAATGTCGCGCTGACCAATGACGGGCTGGAAAATGGCGTCGGCTTCTATCTCGACAATGTCTATTATGGGCGCCCCGGCCAGTCGCAGTTCGACCTCGTCGACCTTCAGCAGATCGAAGTGCTGCGTGGCCCGCAGGGCACGTTGTTCGGCAAGAACACGACCGCTGGCGCGATCAACATCACCAGTCGGGAGCCCAGCTTCAACCCCGAAGCGCAGGGGGAGATAAGCCTGGGCGACTATGGCTATCACCAGCTGCGCGCGTCGGTGTCCGCGCCGATCATTTCCGATCGGGTGGCCTTTCGCCTATCGCTCGCCGACACTCACCGCGATGGCTTCCTGACCAATCTGCACGATGGTTCGAAGGCGCAGGACTACGACAACTTCTCGATCCGCGGGCAACTGCTGGTCAAGCCGACCGATATCCTGTCCGTGCGGCTGATCGGCGACTATTCGCACCAGAAGCAGCATTATGCGCTCAACATTCCCGTTGCCTATTTTGGGACCTTCGACGGCGGCGCGACGATCTCCAACAACATCTTCGACCGCGCCTCGCGCGCCGGATACACGCTGTTGCCCGCAGATCCTTTCGCGCGCGAGGGGGATTCCGACAGCCATTATCAGGCTTTCATGAAAAGCTATGGCGCATCGGGTCAGATCGACTGGGATCTGGGCCGGGTGGCGCTGACATCCATTACCGCCTATCGCTGGTGGGACTGGGACCCGGCCAACGATGGCGACAGCACCGGCCTGCCGGTGACGACTAAGGCCCAGCAGGCGAATCGCCAGCGCCAGTTCAGCCAGGAAGTGCGGCTTGGCTCGACCGGCAGCAATGTCGTCGACTGGACTGTGGGCGCCTATTATTTCTGGCAGACGATCCGTGGCTATGGCGCGTCGGCCTACGGTGCGGCCGCGCCCAACTGGTTCGTTCCGGTCGCCAACCCGGTCGTCTCCAATGCGGCGCTCAATGGCTTTGAAACCCGCAGCTATTCGGAACCGGTCACGAAAAGCTATGCCCTGTTCGGGCAGGCAAGCTGGAACATCAGCGACGAACTCAGCCTGACCGGCGGTCTGCGCTACACGCATGAGGACAAGAAGGGCGTCTATCGCCAGTCCTGGGTGGCCGGGGCCGATCTGTCGGCGCCGTCCAGCGCAGAAGCAGCAGCGGCGACGGCGATCCGCAATCAGTTCAACCCTCAGACCAGCTACGCCGCCGCACTCCGGGACGACAGCGTGTCGGGGCTAGCGACGCTCAGCTGGAAGATCGCGCCCGACGCCCTCGTCTATGGCAGTTATTCGCGTGGCAGCAAGTCAGGCGGACTCAACCTCACCAACATTCCGAATGGCGCGGCGCCGGAAGTGAAGCCGGAGACGGTCGACAGTTTCGAACTCGGCTTCAAGAGCGCCTGGCTGGATCGCAGCCTGACCTTCAACGCCGCCGCCTTCTGGACCGAGGTCAGCGACTATCAGACGGCGATCACCCAACCGAACATCCTTGGCACCTTCGTCCAATATATTTCCAACATTCCCAAGGTGCGGTCGCGCGGGATCGAAGGCGACCTCAGCTATGCGCCCAGCAAATGGATCAACCTGACCGCATCGGCATCCTATGTCGAGGCGACCTATCGCGACTACAGGAACGCCCCGCAGGCGCCGGAACGCAGCGCCGCGCTGGTGCCGACGCAGGACCTGACCGGTGTGCAACTGGGCGGTATTCCCAAGTTCACCTACTCGCTGGGCGCGGATGTGGCGCAGCCGATCGGCGGCCATGGGATCGAGATTTACGGCCATGCCGATTTCTCGCACCGTTCCAGCTTCAACACCTCGTCCAGCAACAGCCGCTATGCGCAGGTGCCGGGCTACGGGCTGCTCAACGCCCGCATTGGCCTGCGCGCTGACAACGGCCTGTGGGACATCAGCGTCTGGGCGCGCAACCTGACCGACAGGCAATATTTCCAGGCGCTCAATCCTGGCGCGTTCGGACTCGTCACCGGTACGATCGGCGACCCGCGCACGATTGGGGTCACCCTCAAGACCAGATTGTGAGGTTCTGATGGCCACCGCATATTCCTACGCCGCGTCGCGCTCCTCCGCTCGGACGACACCGCAGGATAAAAATCGCACGAGTGGCTGGCGATTGGCGGGCTTTGCCTCGCTGTTCGTGCCCATCACGGCGGCGCAGATGCCCTTGGCGGTTCATCTTCCGGCGATCTACGCTCAGCAGTTCGGGCTGTCGCTAGCGGTGATCGGCGCGATCTTCCTGGGCGAACGGCTATGGGGTGCAGTGGCCGACCCGTTGATTGGCGCGCTGAGCGACCGCACCCATGGGCGTTTCGGCCGACGCCGGCCATGGATCGTTGCCGGGGCAGCGCTGTTCGGGGTGTCCGGCGCGGCGCTGTTCTTCCCTGCCTCCTCCTTGGTATCGCCGCTCTATCTCACGGCCAGCCTGTTCCTTTTCTATCTCGGTTGGTCGATGGTGCAGATACCCTATTTGGCCTGGTCGGGCGAGCTGGATAGCGGCTATCATGGACGTACGCGGATTGCGACGTTCCAGACCGTCGCCGGCTCCGCATCGTTGCTGGTGGTGCTGATCCTGCCGACGATCATCGACCAGATCAATCCGGAGGATGGCGCCCTCAAGCTCGCGGCGATGGGCAGCGTCGTGCTTGTCAGCCTCATCGTCTCGCTGGCGGTGACGCTGCGCAGCCAGGCCGAGGCGCCCGCAGCGCCGTCAACAAGCGCGCGCTTATCGTTCCGTCAAACGCTGGGCGCGCTGTTCGGTCACCCGCTGCTACGCCGGGTGCTGCTGTCCGACTTCGCGGTCACGACGGGACAGAGCATCCGCAGCGCCCTGATCGTTCTTTTCGTGACGCACTATATGGGCCTGCCCCACTGGGCGAGTGGCCTCTTCCTCTTCCAGTTCGTCTTTGGCATCGCCGCCGCTCCGATCTGGGCGCAGATCGGCTATCGCATCGGCAAGCATCGCGCCGCCGTCGCGGGGGAACTGGCGCAGGCCGCAATCAATGTCGGGCTGCTGCTCGTCGTGCCGGGCCAGATCGGCCTGTTGCTGGCGCTGACCCTCGCTCAGGGGCTGACGCAAGGGTCGGGCAATCTGATGCTGCGGTCCATGGTGGCCGACATTGCCGACGAACACCGACTGCGCACGGGTGAAGACCGGACAGCCCTGTTCTTCTCGGCTTTCAGCCTGTCGACCAAGGCGGGGATGGCAGCCGCCGTCGGCATCGCCCTGCCGCTCGTTGGCTGGCTCGGCTTCGATCCCAGGGTTGCGAGCAACACGACCGAGGCGCTGCACGGCCTGCTCGCCGTCTTCGCCCTCGGCCCCGCCGTCGCCCACCTCCTTTCCGCCTGGCTGATCCACGGCTTCCCGCTGGATGAGGCCGCCCATACCGAAATTCGCCGCGCGCTGGATGAACGCGACCACGCTGCCCAGCCTGCCGAATAACCCCGCCACCGTTATCCCCAAGGAGACGTGACATGACTGACCAGATCCACAATTTCATCAACGCTAAGGATGCCGAAAGCCCCCTCGATATCGTGCCGGTCGCTGGCCGCATCGGGGCGGAAATCCGCGGTGTCGCTCTGTCGGGCGAGCTTGATCCCGTAACGCTCGCCGCGATCCGCGCGGCGCTGGTGCGGCACAAGGTCATCTTCTTCCGCGATCAGGACGAACTGACCGATCAGCGGCATGAGGAATTCGCCGCGCTGCTGGGCGATCCGGTCGCGCATCCCACCGTGCCGGTCGCGGAAGGATCGCGCTACCTGCTCGAACTCGACTCCAAAGAAGGCTACGCCGCCTCGAGCTGGCACACCGACGTGACCTTCGTCGAAGCCTATCCGCAGGCATCGATCCTGCGCGCCATCACCGTTCCTCAGGCGGGCGGCGATACGCTCTGGGCCAATGGCGCGACGGCTTATGAGGAATTGCCCGAAGCGTTGAAAACGCTGGTCGACGGACTGTGGGCGGTGCATTCCAACAAATATGACTATGCCGCTGCGCTCGGCAGCAAGGATGCCCAGCGGTCGGAAGAATATAGCAAGATATTTGCGTCGACCGTTTACGAGACGGAACATCCGGTAGTGCGCATCCACCCCGAAACGGGCGAGCGCAGCCTGCTTCTGGGCCATTTCGTGAAGCAGTTCGTCGGCCTTAACCCTGCGGATTCGCAGCGGCTGTTTTCCGTGCTGCAGGATCATATCACCAAGCCCGAAAATACGGTTCGCTGGCGCTGGCGGGCGGGCGATGTCGCCATCTGGGACAACCGGTCGACCCAGCATCGCGCCATCGCCGACTTCGGCTTCCAGCGCCGGACGCTCCGTCGTGCCACGGTGGCGGGCGATGTGCCGGTGGCGATCGACGGTCGCCGTAGTAAATCAGTCAAGGTCGAAAAGGCCGTTCAAGCCATCGCTGCCTGATGATCGTCGATGCCGGGGGCAGCTTGCTGTCCCCGGCATTCTTTCATCTGGCGACGCGAGCCAGTTACGGATTGTCGAATGAAAAAATTTTCGAAAACAGCCATCCTTCTCGGCCTCGCCGCCCTGTCCTGCGGCGGCATGGCAGAGGCGCGGACTGCTCCCGTTGCGTCAAGCGCGTCCAGGTCCGCTCCCGCTCCGCACCGTCCCAATTTCCTGCTGATCGTTGCGGACGACCTGGGCTGGTCCGACCTCGGCTCCTTCGGCGGAGAGATTGCAACGCCTAATCTGGACGCGATCGCGACGGCGGGCGTCCGCTTCACCGGGTTCCACTCCGCGCCGACCTGTTCGCCGACGCGATCGATGTTGTTGAGCGGCGTCGATAACCACCAGGCGGGCCTTGGCAGCATGGCCGAAACGCTTCAACCCGGTCAGGTCGGGCAGCCGGGCTATGAGGGATATCTGAACGACCGGGTCGCTTCGATCGCCGAATTGCTTCATCAAGGCGGCTATCGCACGCTCATGTCAGGCAAATGGCATCTTGGCCTGACGCCTGATCGCGGCCCGGCGGCGCGTGGGTTCGAACGATCCTATGCCCTGCTTCAAGGGCTGGGCAACCATTTCGGCGCGGACCAGAATGACGCCTGGAAAGCGATCAAATCCTCCCCCACCTATCGCGATGATGGGAAGGTCGTGACCTATCCCGAAGGGCGTTTTTCCGCCGACTATTTCACCGACCGGCTGATTGGTTTCCTAGAGGAAGGCGCGAAGGACGATCGCCCCTTCTTCGCCTATCTGCCCTATTCGACGCCCCACTGGCCCATCCAGGCGCCGCCTGAGGTCATCGCCAAATATAAGGGCCGCTACGATGCGGGCTATGAGGCGCTGCGTGAGGCGAGATTGAAGCGGCAGAAGGAGTTGGGGCTCGTTCCCTTCAGCCTTCAGCCCCATGGCTGGGAGGGTGTGAAGCCCTGGGCTTCGCTCACCCCTGAGGAAAAGGCGATCGAAGCGCGCAAGATGGAAGTCTATGCGGCGATGGTCGACCGCATGGACCAGAATGTCGGACGGGTCGTGAGCACGCTCAAGCGCCTTGGCAGATATGATGACACGGTCATCATCTTCCTTGCCGATAACGGACCGGAAGGCACCGACATCGACGCGCCAATCCACTTGACGCTGACGCCGCAAGACAAGGCCAAGTTGGGAATCGACAACAGCCTCGGCAATATCGGCACGGCCACATCCTATGTCGGCTACGGGGCTGGCTGGGCGCAGGCAAACAGTTCGCCTTCCCGGCTGGTGAAGGGCTATCCGACCGAGGGCGGGACGCGGGTCACCGCCTTTGCTGCGGGACCTGGCATTGCCGGGCGGCGGATCGCCAACGCCTTCATTAACGTCACCGACGTCGCGCCGACCTTGCTCGACCTTGCCGGCCTGACGCAGCCGGGCAGCTTTGCGGGCCGTCCCATCCTTCCCATCCAAGGGCATAGCCTGACACCCCTGTTGATCGGCGGCCAGGCGGAACTGCACCCGCCGACCGAGGCGGTGGGCACCGAGCTTTTCTACCGCCGCGCCTTGCGTAAGGGGGACTGGAAGGCAGTTTTCCTGCCGAGTTCCGGCGGCGCCTACCCGCGCAAGAGCGTCGGCACCGGCACATGGCAGTTATTCAACATCGCCAGCGATCCCGCCGAAGCACATGATCTGGCGGCGAGCCAGCCGACCAAGTTGCAGGAACTAGTCGCCGACTGGAACAACTATGCGAGGGATAAGGGGGTGATCCTGCCGGCGCAGGCAGACGGGCGGAAATGAACCGGGTGCGGCAGGTCAGATCGGCGGTCTTCCTGTCGGTCGCCGCGGGATCGCTGCTGGGCGCGGCGCCGCTACCCCGAGCATCTTGGTCGGCGGCGAAGCGCTGCGACAGCAAGGACGAGCGAGTGCTCGTCCCTGCGGGCACGGTGCTGCTGGGTGAGGATGGTGAGGGGCGACCGGGGTGCAGGGTCGCCGTGGCGGCGTTCCGGATTGACCGGCATGAAGTGACAAACCGCCAGTTCGCCGCTTTCGTCGCGGCGACAGGCTATCGCACCGCTGCCGAGCGCGCAGGCAGCTCGGCCCTGTTCGTGCCGCCCACGGGCGCGGTCAATCTCAACAATGCGGCCAGTTGGTGGCGCTATCGCAAAGGCGCCAGCTGGCGTCATCCTGAAGGTCGCAGTAGCAGCATCGCCGGGCGGGAGGACTGGCCTGTCATTCATGTCGATTATCAGGATGCGGCGGCTTATGCGCGCTGGGCCGGCGGCGCGCTTCCCAGCGAAGCGCAATGGGAGCGCGCCGCTCGCGGTAGCCAGACCTCCCCACGGAAGGCGGTAAGCTGGGCCTATGCAGGCGAGGATCATTCGATCGCCAACAGCTGGCAGGGCGTGTTCCCGGTCCGCGACACTGGGAAGGACGGCTATGTCGGCCTCGCGCCGGTGGGCTGCTTTGGCGGCAATGATTTGGGCCTCCACGACATGGTCGGCAATGTCTGGGAATGGACCAGCGAACAGCGCGATGGCACCAGCCGGGTCAAGGGCGGCTCCTATCTCTGCGCTATGAACTATTGCGCTAACTTCCGACCGGCTGCCTTCCAGGCGCAGGAACTTGACCTGGGCACATCGCACATTGGGTTCAGGACGATTTCAGCCGAACCAGCCTTTCCCTAGGGTCGGCCTAAAACGCATGCACTCGGTCTTTGGCCGTTCGCGTGCAACCATTGCATGGTCCATCTCCTCTCGGGGAATTGCGGAGCGATCGCCTGCGAAATAGCGCGTATCGATGGGTAGGTCATTCTCGGCGGGAGTTCACGCCAGGAGGACATAGGCGGCGCCGATTGCTGCGCAGGCGCCCAATACCGGCAAAACACCAATTTTGAACCGGAAGACCGCGACCAGCGCGCCGATCGACAGTAAAGTCGCGGGGATGTTGATCGAATCCAGCACTGGCACGTCGAGAGAACCTGTCGGTGTCGCAACCGACCGGACCTCACCGAACAGCGTGTGGATGGCAAACCAGAGGGCCAGATTGAGGATCACGCCCACCACCGCCGCCGTAATCGCTGTCAGAGCAGAGGACAGGGCTCTGTTGCCTCTCAGCCGCTCGATGAAAGGCGCACCGGCGAAGATCCACAGGAAACAGGGCACGAAGGTCACCCAGGTCGTCAGGATCGCGCCGAGGGTTGCGGCTGCCAGGGGCGACAAAGGACCCGCATCGCGAAAGGCAGCCAGGAAGCCGACGAACTGCGTCACCATGATCAGCGGCCCGGGGGTGGTTTCCGCCATGCCAAGGCCGTCCAACATTTCACCCGGCTGCAGCCAGCCGAAGGTGTCGACCGCCTCTTGCGCGACATAAGCGAGAACAGCATAGGCGCCGCCAAACGTCACGACCGCCATCTGGCTGAAGAAGCTGGCGATCTGGTAAAACACGTCATCGGGTCCGAGTGCCAGGAACAGCGTCAGAACCGGTG
This sequence comes from Sphingobium sp. LMC3-1-1.1, assembly GCF_040676285.1. Taxonomy (NCBI): domain Bacteria; kingdom Pseudomonadati; phylum Pseudomonadota; class Alphaproteobacteria; order Sphingomonadales; family Sphingobiaceae; genus Sphingobium; species Sphingobium sp. LMC3-1-1.1. Next base: position 167,701 of record NZ_JBEGHQ010000002.1, read on the forward strand.
CCAGCCAGAGCAGCAGCAGGACCGAGCAGATTCGCAGCGACCAGCCGTAATTTGGCTTCGCATGCGCGGGCAAGGCTTCGCCAAGTGCGGTGTCCCGGTCGTGGATGACCTCACCACCGGCTGCGCCATGACCGCCACCGCCCTTGAACTGCGGCAGGCCGCTGCGCCCTCCGAGATAGCCGGCGAGTCCGGCTGCGAGCACGATCACTGGGAAGGGCGCATCGAGGAAAAAAATCGCGACGAATGCAGCGGCGGCTATGCCGCGCATAACGTTGTTCTTGAGCGCCCGGGATCCGACGCGCACGACAGCCTGCACCACTACCGCCAGCACAGCCGCCTTGAGGCCGAAGAAAAGCCCCTCGATGAGCGGCACCTGACCAAGCAGCACATAGACGTAGCTCAGGCCCAGTATCGCGAGGAAACCGGGCAGCACGAACAGAGCGCCAGCGATGAGGCCGCCCTTGGTCTTGTGCAGGAGCCAGCCGATATAGACGGCGAGTTGCTGCGCTTCTGGCCCTGGGAGCAGCATGCAGTAGTTGAGCGCGTGAAGGAAACGCTCCTCACCTATCCATCGTTTCTCTTCGACCAGGATCCGGTGCATGACCGCAATCTGACCGGCCGGACCGCCAAAGCTGAGGGCGGCAATTCGTGCCCAGACCTTTGTCGCTTCCTTCAAGGAAATGCCGTGATCGCCAGCGGAAGGCGTTTCCGCAGTGGTGATGGCGGATGCACTTGCCGTCATAGGTCCGTCTTTCTGTTGCTGAAAAAGGCATGAAACTGATTGAGAGCTTCGCTCGCCATGGCGATACGTTGAAGATCATCGTCGGTGGATGCACAAACGCCGGACAGCATAGCGCCGACACCGGCGGTCTCGGGCCGAGCGAATTTGCCGTCCCCGATGTCCAGCTCATGGATAATCTCTCCGATGGCGACGAGTGCGGGATCGCTTGTCAGATTGGCGCGCAGCAGCAGGGTTTCGAAGCTGCAACGGCCTTCTTCATGCGTGAACTCGGCATCGACCATGTCGAAGCGCAGCTCGCCGAGCACCGGATCATAGTGACGGCTATCGACAAACTTGAAATGTGCGTCCGGATCGATGAAGCGCCGGATCAGCCAGGCGCACGCAATCCGGTCGACATGGACGCCGCTACGGGTAAGCCAGGTGCGCCCTGTAAGGTCGATCGGTTCTGAAAGTGGGGCCGGCTCGGTCCGGCTGACATCGGGATGCTGGTAGCGCTGGCGGTCGAGCTCGGCCAAGGCAGCTTCGGCTTCCTGCCGGCCGTGTGAGCCGAAAAAATCCAGCTTGCCCACCTCTTCCAGGCGCTTTTGGAGTTTTGCGATGTCCGAGCCGCTTGCCGGGCCTGTTTGCAACAGGCGCTGTGCGGCCTGAGCAATCTCGTCATAATCAGCGTCGCGGGCATTATCGAAAAGGACGCGAACGTCAGCGTCAGATTGGCCTGCGAGGAGTTGCGCTTCGATGAGCGTCGCCTCCCCTCCGCTGGCGATGATCTTCTCAAGCAGTTCACGGAAGGCGAATTCGGCCTCGGGCGATCGGGGAAGAACATGCACCGCATTCTTCAAGGGCACCGCCCCGACCGCCTGCAATCGCCGCCATATCTTCACGCGCAGATAGGGTGGCTTCGCGGGAAGCTGGTGCAAAAGCGCGAGCCAAGGGCTGGTTCCGGTGAAATTCATGATGCATATGTATCATAGACCTCGATTCGTGGAAATAGCTATACCTATGAAAACTCGCTTGGCCCTGAAGCTGCCTTTGTCGGCGTGGCTTGCCTGCTGCGCAGCACCTGCCCTTGCACAAGAGGACGGGTTCTCGCTCAACGGAAGCGTGAGGCTTCGCTTCGAGGAAATTGAAGGTCAGCCCCGCGCAGGGTTTGACAGCGAGGACAGCCTGTTCAACATCCGCACCCAAGTGCTTGGAGAATATCGAAGCGGCGCCTTCCGAGTAGGGGCAGAGCTGTTCGACAGCCGAGCCTATGGCGAGGACTCAGGGACACCGATCTCCACCAACGAGGTCAATGCGCTGGAACTGGTGCAGGCCTATGTCACTGCCGATATTGCCGCGCCGTTCGGGAAGGGGGCCAAGCTGGAGCTGACGGCGGGACGCATGACCCTCAACCTTGGATCACGACGACTGGTAGCCGCCGACGATTATCGCAACACGACCAATGGCTATACTGGCTTGCGCGCAGATCTGACCGCGCCAGAGGGCTTAAAGGCCACCTTCATCTACACGCTGCCGCAACAACGCCGCCCCGACGATCGGGAGGGCGTCACGAACCATCGCGTTCGGTTCGATCATGAAGGCTTCGATCTGGTGCTGTGGGGCGGCGTCGTCAGCAAGACGAAGGCCTTAGGGCCAGCAGCGGCGGAGCTGACCTATTTCCATCTGGGCGAACATGACAGGCCAGGAAGGCCGACCCGCGATCGATCGCTGAATACCTTCGGCGGGCGCATCATTCGCGAACCGGAAACGGGAAAGTTCGATTATGAGCTTGAAGCCTTCTACCAAACCGGAAGCATCAGTGGATCCTTGGTAACCACAGCACAGCGTCAATCGGTAAGCGCCAGCTTCATCCATGCCGATGCGGGATATAGTTTTCCTGGACCATGGAAGCCGCGACTATCCGTCGAATTCGACCGGGCAAGTGGCGACCGCGCAGGAGGAGATTACGGTCGGTTCGATACGCTGTTCGGGATGCGTCGTGCAGACCTTGCTCCTGCGGGGCTCTACAATTCCGTGGCGCGTGCCAACATCGTGACGCCCGGCGTTCGGCTGGAGGCGACGCCGGACAAGCGCTGGGACTGGTGCGCAGTCTATCGCGCGATGTGGCTGGCATCGCGAACCGACGCCTTTTCGTCCACAGGGGTTCGGGACAGCAGCGGGCGTTCCGGCAATTTCGCCGGCCATCAGATCGAAGGTCGCGTACGCTACTGGATTATCCCGTTACGGCTTCGGTTCGAATTTGACGGGGTGCTGCTCGCCAAGGGAAGGTTCCTGCGCGACGCGCCCAATGCGCCTCCAAGGAAGTGGACCCGCTATACTTCCTTCAATTTGATGGCGAGTTTCTGAAGAAATGGCCGCACTGCACTCGAGAAGATCAACTCTTCACGCATTGCTTTCGGCAAACTTAAAGGCGTTTCGAGAAAGCGGTCAGTGACAGCTTCACCGAGTTGGGCTGCCTCGAAGATGCCGTTCGCCACATTTTCGCGCGCAGGGCACATCCTTCCAAGATTAGCCGTTCGCCGTCGGGCCCGCGAATGGCAGAAAAGTCCCAGGTGCGGACGGTCCGGTTTTGCCTGTCGGCAGCCCGCGACTGGCCGATTTCAGAATGTCGGGTTTCTTTTGGCTAAGGGCGGATAGCTGCCCTTTAACAATCAGCCAATTTCAGCAATCCTTTTTGACAGCAAAGAGTGGCCGATCCGCACCGGCGAGTTGAGATCAATTTCCGCCACCTGTCGCATACCCGCTATTCTGAACGTCATCGTCGAGACAAAAAATTGGCCCAGCGACCTAAATCACCGGGCCAGTAGAGTCTCGTTACCGAGGCTCGGGTCGCAGTGCATGGATAACACTACGACAGATAAAGGATATTAACATATGTATAGATCGATTATTTTAACTTCGACCAAAAAATAAATAATTCCCAAATGAATTATATTTTTGTACCATTCTTAAATTATCCATTCCTTATATGTCGATGGAGATAATTTTCATCAAACCCTGCAATTTGAACAAGCTTCTCTGGACAGGATATAATCAGGCTTCCCCGGCTGAGCGACATGGCGCCACTTGCCTTCAATTCTTTCAAAATGCGATTTAGATGGACAGGTGTCATGCCTAATGCATCGGCCAGCAATATCTGAGAGAGCGGCAGCGTAAGGTGCTGACCATTTATAAGGCCGATATTGCGAGCCCTCAAATACAGTTCGCATATCAGATGCGCGACGCGCTCGATGCTCGTCCGCCGCCCCATGCTAGTGATCCAGGCACGCAACGTCCCTTCATCGATCAACTGCGCAAGATACATGGCTTTTGCCACGTTGGGATGGCGATCCATAATTCTGTCAATCTCTGGGCGATCAATCGTAGCGATGACGGCTGGCCCTATGGACTGAATGCTGTGATCCATCTGCTCAAGAAGACCGACATGCAGGTCACAGGAGTCGCCCGGCATTAAAAAGGCCAGGATCTGACGCGTCCCGCTGGGCAAAATCTTGTAGCGGCATGCCCAACCATCCAGAACCACAAACACCGGCCCGGGGCGATCGCCTTCTCTAATGAGGTCGTGTCGAGCAGCAATCTTTCTCGGATGTGCGGTCGCCACGGCCAGAGCCGCTATATCATTTTCAGACAGTGTCGCGAATCTGCTCAGTTTATTGATGAACCGGTTCATCAGCCACAGTCCCACAGGATCATCAAAATTAATATTGTTGTATATTATTGTCGAAAGTTAACATTGATGATGGCTCTCGATGCATGTTGCTATTAAAATGACAAGATCGTCGGCCCGCACTTCAGGCTCCGGCGGCTGAGAGACGCGCGCTCTCGCCTGATGGAGGCAACCGATGACGCAAGATGTTGACAACCTCGGTGCGGGCCTCGCTTCGCCGTTCAAGGGCCCTGACCCGCACGGAGAAGCGGCGCTGGTCCTAGTTGAAACCTTGATCCACGCGCTGGTAGCAAAGGGCAGCTTAAGCACCCTCGAAGCCATTGAGATTATCGTCGATGCGGCAGGGGTGCAGTCCGCAATGGACGAGGATCGGATTCATATTCCCGGTGGACAGCCACAGGCGGTTGCCTTGTTGAGAACCATCGGCGGAAGTCTCGCTAACGATTTACCAAAGTCATAAGACTGAACAGAGGTGGTGGATGCCTCCCTTTACCGCTTCCAGTTAGGCATCCTTTCCGCGCGTGAGCAGAACGATCGCTTTCGGCCAGCCTTGTGCCGGTCGCCCCGGTTAAGGGCGGTCAGGACGGATCGCCGAATGGCGACTTACGGCGGCCGGAAGCTTGAGCCGGACACTTTCTCGAGCGAGAGGTGCCGCGCGACAATCAGGATGAGAGAGGATTAGCAGCAACGACCCCCTCCGCCAAGAAGCCACAATTCCGTGAAGACGTCCATTTACGAAAACGGCTTTAGGATCGCAACGTGAGATGTGGTATGCTGGCGTATCCCGGCTTCGACTCCGTCCATGGCCGCCGTGACTGAGAGACTGTCGCGCTCCCGCCCCACGAGGAGAGTGTCATGTCTGCCTCATCAAACACACCGTCCCAAATGCCATTGCCGCGATCTGCCCTGCATGAGCGGGTCGAGCGGCTAGGGCTCGCACTGGGTGCGGAACAAGAGCGGAGGCTTCGCGCTCGTCTTATACTGGCGCCGGGCGAAACTAATCCGAACAAGGCCATCGACGGATGGAAAAATGAAGACGGCCACCTTTCCGATGTTACAACATCTCGTATTTCCACCACGCCACGAAGTACGAAAATATTCTGGTTCAGCGCTGACCTCTTCCGTGATAACACCTTGACTCGAGCGGTCATCATGAATGCGTTACTTACTCTTATGGCAGCAACTATTCTTATTATAATGTACGATTGAAGGCGAGAAGATGGAAATTTGTCAAGAGGACTACAATTTTCCAACGGCAAACAACCTAGGCGATGTTGACAAAAGATTTCAGCCATAGGCGCACGGCGGCGAGGTTAAGGAAGCTGGCGAAGGAGAGCGCGGTCTTGTCATAGCGGGTGGCGATGCGTCGCTGGTTTTTCATGACCCCGAAC
>NZ_JBEGHQ010000003.1:0-167979 GCF_040676285.1 Sphingobium sp. LMC3-1-1.1
TAATGCGGCCAATGTCGATGCTGCTCGTCACGCCAAGCCGGGCCAGCTGCTCACTCCCCAGGGCGGTGATCGAGATGCCAACATCCTGAAGACGCTGCTCACGATGCTGCGCCGTCACGACAATCTCGCCGTTGTCCATACCGCCTTCAGAGGCTTTCGACTGCGGGGCGGGATTTTTCTCTGCTTGTGCAACAGCAGGCAAGAGCACGAATATGGTTACAATTGACGCAGCATCCCTTAGTATGCTCTTCAATTCCAGAGACATATTTACCCCCCGATTTTGTGACAAGTACCCGACTTTTCAAGATCTCTGCTACCTTGTCTTCAGTCCATCTTCTTCATATAATTTTACATGGACTGAAAATGACTCCCTTCTGGTGCAGAAAATTGATCTCACTCTCAGAATTTATGTAGTTATCTCGTGAGATCGGGTCGGGAAACTATGGGTGAGTCAAAATTCGGTCAAGTGAGCAAGTTGGACATCTTTGTTTCGCTGGTGGTGCAATCCGATCAGGGCCGCCGCCTTTCCGAACGGTTTGCAGATAAGCTGTGGCCGGGTTAGGCGGGGGTGATTTGTTCGACGCGCGGATCGTTGCAAAGCGCGCCGACAGGCGGCCCTTGCCGCTTCCTTCGAGCCTCAGTTGCCGGATGCGGTGTCGCTGGATGCGACTTCCTCCTGAAGCCACCTGCGGAAGCGAAGCACGCTGGGAGAATTCCAGCGATCTTCCCGCCCAAGGATTGTGTAGGCGCCGAAACGGATCGGACGAAAGCTGCCATTGGCGGGGATGATTTCCACCAGCCGTCCCGCTTCAATATCGTCGCGCAGCAGCCAGCGGTTCGCCAACGCCACGCCATGGCCCTGGCGTGCTGCCGCCAGCGTAAGGTGAGCGTGCCAGAGGCGCGACCCCCCGATCCGATCCGGCACTCTGACGTCATGACTCAGCAGCCAGTGCCGCCATTCCAAGTCGCTTTCCTCATGCAGGAGCGGCAGGGAAAGGAAATCCTCGGCACTGTCGATCGGCTTCAAGTTTGCGGCGCACGCGGGGCTTGCCACGGGGAAAACCGTGGGACGAACGAATTCGAAGCGCCGTACGGACTTGGGCAGTGCCGCTTCTTCCCATTCGCGCAAATAGCGGATGTCCGTATCGACCAGATTTCCCCGGAAATCGGGGCTATGGTCGGAGGGGCGGAAGTCGACGTCTATGTCGCTATTCTTGCTGATGAAATCGCCCAGGTGATCGCTCAGCCACAGGGACGCGAAGCCCGGAATGCACTCGATGCTGAGTTTAAGGTCGCCGCCCCTGCTCATCAACATGCTCGTCGCGCTGGCGATGGCCCCCAGGGCAGAGGAAATCTGCTCGTGATATGTGCTGCCCAGCTCGGTCAGCGAATAGCCCTTCGCATTTCTCGTCAAGAGTTGTGCGCCGACCCACGCATCCAGCGATCGTATGTGGCGGCTGACGACAGCATGGTCCACCGTCAGTTCTTTCGCGGCGCGGCGGATGCCATGCAGCCGACCAACGGCTTCGAAGGCTCGCAGCGCCGCCAGCGGCGGGTAGTCTTTCGGGTTGGCCACCAAACCTCCTTAATTCACCAGAACGACCTTTCGATTGCACGGCCCACCCCGGCTATAATGGACCGGCTATAATGGAGAAGTCACCAATGTGCCCGCGGCGTCTTTGCGCTGACCCCCTACCCAAACTCGGCTGGGAGAGGATCGGCGCCGGCCGGTCCGAACATCGTTGATGATATGGCTACGATGCAGGCAGCCGCTGACGGTCAGCGGGGCTTTATGTTGAACACGGTCTCCGCGTTTGTCTGGAAAAACTGGCGCTTTTCCTCAAAACCGATCGGCAAATTGTCTTGGACGCGCACCTCGTCCGCCACATACTGATATGGGTAGTCCATCGCGTACATGACGCGATCCGTACCCATGACCTTCTGGCAGTAGAGGATCGTGTCGGTCCACGGCATGCCACTGGTCGTCAACCAGAAATTCTCCTTGAGTACCTGGAGCGGGGAGCGGTCCAGCTTGATCGTGCCCTTGCGGCCGGCCGGTACCGAGGCCGTGTGCCAGAAGTCCATGCGGCGGATCCAGAAAGGCAGAGCCTCGCCAAGATGCCCCGCCACGACCCGCAGCCGGGGGAACCGATCGAACACGCCGGCAGTAATCAGTCGCGTCAGGTGCAGTCCGGTTTCGACGCCGAAGCCGAAGATCGCCGCTTCGAGCGCCCGGTCCAGAAAAGGCTGGATGAGCTGCTTCGAAGGCGTATTGGGATGGATGTACAGCGGCACGTCCATCGCCTCGATCACCTCGAGGATCGGCCAGAAGTCGGCCTCGTCCAGATAGCGGCCCTGAACGTGCGAATTCACGATCACACCCTTGAACCCGTGCTTCGTGACGGCGCGCTCGACCTCCCGCACGGACTCGTGGACGGCTTGCGGCGCGATGGCAGCCAAGCCGACGTAACGGTCCGGATGCGCGGCTACAGCCTCCCCCAACTGGTCATTGGCATCGATCGCCATGGCCGCACCCTCGGCCGGCTCGAAGATCTGGACGCCGGGACATGTGATGCCGAGGATCTGCATATCGATGCCGGTAGCATCCATGTCGGCGATGCGGCGGTCGCCCAGATCCTGGATACGCTCCCGGAGCAGTCGCGCTCGCTCGCTGGGGCCACCATAGAAACCCCAGAGGCTGTAAAAGCCCGGATCGTCGATCGACCGATCCTCCATGATCTTCATAAAGCGGTCCATCAGCTCGGGCGGACAGAATGCTTCCTCGGTCGCGATGCGGAGGTAGCCGCGATCGCCGCCGGTGCGGAGCGGATAGTCTGTGTTTGTCATGCTGATCCTTCCTTTGATGCCGTTCGATCGGCCAGTGGATTTAGGTTAGACCCGTAATCTGCAGGGCGAATGGCGTGGCTGCCGTTGCTCGCGCGCCGATCGACTGCGTCGAAAGGGGTCCGCCCGGTCCCTTCATCGCAACGCTGCCCCGGCGCCCCGGTGATTGGCTACGTGCCCATTCTGTATGTATCAGAAGCAGGTACATAGATTAATCAATGATATCAAGCTGAATTGAAATTGCGTTCGAAAAGTGCTCCGCGTGCGGAACTCAGCGGGCTCGCATCATGCGCTCGACCACCTCCCTGGGCGTGGGGACGCCACGGATGCGCTGCGTCTCCGGATCGCGCGCCGCCCAGACCCGCTTCTCGTAGCCCGCAACGGCCAGCGCGCTACCGTGCAGCAGATCATGACGGATCTCGAAACTCGATTTCCCCCACCCCGCCACGAAGCTCCTGATCGTGACGGTGTCACCGAATGTCGAAGGTAAATGGAAAGAAGCGTTGGTCGCGATCATCGGATAGCCGATCATGTCGAAACGCTCGAGCATTTCATGCTTCGGATAGCCCGCCGCGGCGAAGAGATGGATCGTCGACTCGTTGAACATGTCGAAATACCGTGGATAGTATACGATCCCGGCGGGATCGCATTGCCCCCACTCGATGATAAATGAACGCTCAGCGAAGAATCCGACCTTTTCCGAGTCGAACTCCTTCATCTCCTGCCCAATCATCGATTCTCTTCCTCTCCACCCCGTCGGCGACGCAGCCGTGCCCCGACTTCCCTGTCAGTCTAGTCATTTCCATTGATCCGTCAATAAATTATGGTGGCCGCATTTAGTGTCGACACTTGCCGGGTCTCCAAGCCGCCGGGAGCCATGCTGTCCTTGGCCCTTCATAATGCAAGCGTGAGGATTGACAGTGCCTGACCAGCAAGAATAATGCTAAATCAATGAAATTTTGCAACACACCGGGTTCGCGGATAGCCCCTATACTCCGGCCGATCGCTGCATGGAGGATAGCAGCTCTGGTCCACCTGCCCGATCAGAGAAGGGTCTCTTGAGCATGTCGTCGGACAGAATCATGCACCGTCGAGCGGGACTGGCGACCCTGCTGATCGGCGCGCTTGTCGCTCACCACGCCTATGCGGAGACAACATGTCGATCATCCACTTTTCTATCAACGACTTCATCACGCAGCTGCCGGCTTTCGCACCCGTCCCGGCACCGATCGGCGAGCCGGTCTCGCAGGTCCGCGTGCGTTCGGAGTCGCCGGCCAGCGCGCCGACCAGCCGCACCGGCGTCTGGGAGTGCACCCAGGGCCGCTGGCAGCGGCAGATCCGCCAAGCCGAGTTCTGCGTCTTCCTGGAGGGACGCGCCAGGTTCACGCCCGCCGACGGCGGCGCCACGTTGGAAATCGGCACCGGTGAAGCCGTCTACTTCCCGGCGAACAGCCTGGGCGAGTGGGAGATACTGGAGGACAGCCGCAAGGTGTACCTGATTTTCGAGGAAGGCGCCGCCGCGTGACCCAATCGGGCGACAAGTCCGGCTCGGACAAGCTGAGCTTCTGGCTGGAGACCTGCGTCGACGATCTGACGCCCCGGCCGCCGCTGGACGGCGACCTCACCGTCGATGTCGCGATCCTCGGCAATGGCTTCTCGGGCCTGTGGACCGCCTATCATCTGCTGAAGCAGCAGCCGGACCTCGAGATCGCGATTATCGAGGCGGAGGTCTGTGGTTATGGGCAGCGCGCACGACCATGGATGGCTGCTGACGAATGCCGAGATCGACAACGCCGATACTTTCGTCGAAAAGCTCAACCCGGCCAACAAATATCAATATTGGTTCCAGAACCGCTGGCACGACATGCAGCGGCGGGTCGAAACGATCCGGGTGAAGGGCGGCAACGCCACCAAGCTGGAGATCGCCTACACCGTCCACGGTGTCGTGACCGACTGGGATCTGAAAAACGGGCGCGCCTTCAGCCGCAAGATCGCAGGCGACGCGTCCCGCCGACTGAGCACCTGGGCGGCAATGATCGACATGGGCCGGGCGCACGACATGAAGCAATTCGAGGCGGCGGTCTCTACGCTAACCTCGACCTTCGGGGTCTGCTACGGCGACGAGAAGGGGCAGATCGCCTTCTGGTCGGCAGGGCTCTACCCGCTGCGCGCGCCTGGCGTCGATCCTCGGCTACCCACTCCGGGAACCGGTGAGTTCGAGTGGACAGGATATGCCAAGCTCCAGCAGATGCCGCATGTGGTGAACCCCAAAAGCGGGGTCATCTACAGCTGGAATTCACTCCCCATGAGGACCTGGACAGCGGGCGAGAACGCCCGTTACGGCAAGACCGACCGCCAGCAGGTGGACCTCGACTTGCTGGCGCAGAAGGGTGGACGCATCACCCAGGCCGATATGCTGGCGCTCAATCGCGAGATCGCCTCTACCTTTGCCTCCACGCGGACCGGAGCAACGAAACCCGCCTACTTCATCCCCTATCTGAGGGCGGCGGCGCAGGGCGACGCGCGCCTCACCGAACTGGTGGAGCTGATGGCCGGCTGGAACGGTCTCTTCACGGATGCCGACGGGGATGGCCGTTACGACGATCCCGGTCTGGTGGCGTTCGAGGCCTGGCTGCCGATCGCGCAACAAGCATTGGTGGGCTCCGTCATCGGCGACTGGTGGCACCGGATCGACGACTACAAGCACATAAAGTACCGCACGAGCCTCCTTCTGCGGGTGATAGAGGGCAAGGATGCCGCCACGCCCGCGAAGTTCGACTTCCTGCAGGGACGGGATCGTGACGCGGTGTTGCGCTCGACGCTGACGACCACCTTGGCCAAGCTCCGCGCGGACTTCGGTCAAGGGCCCCTGCGCGGGCTTCGCCAGCCCGTCTACTACCGCTATTTCGACCCCTCGAAGAAGGAGTCAAGCCGGCCCACCGCGCCAGTTGACAGCTTTTTCGATCGTGGTGACGTCGAGCTGCCCGCCGCGATGCGCGGACTCGCCCCGGCTTTCGTGCGGGACAATGGCGGCGACGAGTGGGTAGCCTTCATGGAGCTGGCCAAGGATCGGCGCGAGATGCTGAGCGTCGTGGACGCTGGCGGCCAAAACCTCTTCATCGATCCGCAAGGACGCGGCAATCCTCACCTCACCGATCAGATCCAGCGGCACGTCGATCTCGACCTGAAGGTAATCCCGCTCGATCAAGACAGCGTGCGCGCCGCGACCGAGGCCACGCAAACGCTCAACGTGCCTTCCCTCCCGATTGAGGCCGTGTCCCGGCCGCGCTCTCCCGCCCCAACCGGGGGACGCTGAAGTGGCCGCATCTCCTGCCGGTGGCGCGGCGGGAGAGCGCGGTCGAGTGCGGTATTCGCTTGTGAGGGATGTGGATTTCCGCGCGAGCGCGCGGTGAGCGACCTTCTTGGGCGCGTGATCGGCAGGATGCGCGATCGTCTCTACTTGTCGAGAGGCGTCCGCGTCACCGCCGCCTACTTGATCGCGTAGTAGCGGAATAGCGAGTGGTCGGGCTCGTCGTCCGGAGTGATACGCGGCCGGCGCTGTCCCACGCCCACGATCACGGTGCGGTTCAGCCACTCGTGCGGACCATCGGGCGCACGGAAATAAGGCGTGCAGCGGAAATAGCGTGGGAGGGGCGGCCGTCCAGGCCGCTCCAACGGACCGTGTACATAGCCAAGATTGCGTATGTAGATGCGCGCGCCGTCATCCGCCTCAATCATGTAGTGGGCGTTGAGCTCCACGACGCCATCGCTGCGGATCATCGGCCAGTCGGCGCCGCTATAGTCGACCAGACGCCCGTTCAGTAGGGGACCAAACACGATGCCGCCCTCGCCCACCGACGTGTAGCCGCAGTCGGGACCGCCAGGATGGATGGGACCCGTCGTCCATCGTCGATCGAAGTTGACGCGGATGTCGAACGCATGCTCGTACTGCAGCGCCAGATCGGGACCATCTAACATTCTCGTCTCCTCAGCATCCTGGCGCAACTTCTGTCGTCTCAGGGCCGGATCTGCGACCGAGCGACGCATCCGCAGGTCGTTCCAGGCTCAAGCGATACCGATGCAAAGATATTTGATCTCCAAATAATCGTCGATGCCGTGACGGGATCCCTCCCGTCCGAGGCCAGAGGCCTTCACGCCGCCGAACGGCGCCACTTCGGTGGATATGAGGCCCGTGTTGATGCCGACTATGCCGCTCTCCAGCGCCTCCGCCACGCGCCACGCACGGCTCATGTCGCGCGCATAGAAGTAGGCGGCAAGGCCGAACTCGGTCGCATTGGCTTTGGCGATGGCGTCGGACTCGTCCTCGAACCGGATAATAGGTGCGACGGGGCCGAAAGTCTCCTCGTTCAGGACGAGCATGCCGGCCTTGACGCCCTCGATTATGGTCGGCTGGAAATAGCGACCGCCCAAGGGATGAGCCTTGCCGCCGGTGACGATGCGAGCGCCCTTGGCGACGGCGTCATCGACATGCTGCTGGGCCTTGGCGACAGCAGCCTCGTCGATCAGCGGGCCAATCGTGGTCGCCTGATCCAGTCCATTTCCAACGACCAGTCCGTTCACCGCCTTCGCAAGCGCCTCTACGAAGCGGTCATGGATGCCCGCTTGCACATAGAGGCGGTTGGCGCATACGCATGTCTGTCCGGCGTTGCGGTACTTCGACGCGATCGCTCCCGCGACGGCGGCGTCCAGATCGGCATCGTCGAACACGATGAACGGCGCGTTCCCGCCGAGTTCCAGCGACAATTTCTTGATCGTCGGCGCGCTCTGTTCGTAGAGCTTGGCGCCGATCTCGGTAGATCCCGTGAACGTCAGCTTCCGAACCACCGGGCTCGCGGTCAGCGCTCCGCCAATCGCGGCCGCACCGCCGGTGACCACGTTGATCACGCCGGCGGGCACGCCTGCCTCCTCGGCCAGGACGGCGAGCGCGAGGGCGGTGAAGGGCGTCTGGCTCGCCGGCTTCAGCACCGTCGTGCAACCCGCCGCCAGTGCCGGCGCCAACTTGCGGGTGATCATCGCGGCCGGGAAGTTCCACGGCGTGATCGCCGCGACGACGCCGATCGGCTGCTTTAGCACGACGATGCGCTTGTCAGGCATATGTCCAGGCACGACTTCGCCATAGATCCGCTTCGCCTCCTCGGCGAACCACTCGATGAAGCTCGCGGCATAGGCAATCTCGCCCTTCGCCTCCGCGAGCGGTTTGCCCTGTTCGCGCGTGAGGATGCGCGCGAGCACGTCCTGGTGCGCCATGATGAGGTCGAACCATGCACGCAGAACCTGCGCCCGATCCTTGGCGGTGCGCGCCGCCCACGCCGGCATCGCCCGGTCGGCCGCGACGATCGCCGCCTCGGTCTCCGCCGCGCCGAGCTTCGGCACACGGCCGACGATCTCGCCCGTCGCGGGGTCGTCGACGGCGATCCCGTCGCCTCCGGCCTCAATCCAGGTCCCGTCGATCAGGCAGGCCTCGCGGAGCAGATCATTTTCGCTGAAGCTTTTCATCACGTCCTCGGTTCAACGGTTGTTCGGTACGATCAGGCTGCGCCTGGGGTCTGACCCGGCACCCAGTTGCCGTGCAGACCCTGACGCATGCGGAACGGCAGGGCGATCGAAGCGACCGGCCCTTGCGACAGGTTGAGCGCATCGAGCAGCAGCAGCCGCGATCCGTTCTCCGCCATACGGTTCTCGATGCAGACGAGATAACCGTCCCCTTCCTCGGTCGATCCCGGGCGCGGGACGAAGGCGGGCTCCTGGAGGGACGAGGTCGGGCCGACCCAGAATGTGTCCGTTTCGCCCGTCTCCAGGTCGATCCGGCCAAGCGTGTTCATCATGAAGCCGGCCGCGCTCCGACCGCCCGGCAGATCGATCGGCTTCGACAAATCCTGCGCGAGTTGCCAGCCGTAGCGGTTCTTCAATCCCGCGAAGCGATCGTCGATGCGGGGGAACTCCCCCGTCAGCTCCGCCAGGGGAGTCATCTGGATGTCTTCGCTGTTGGAACGCAGATCAACGGTCCAGCGGGTCATCCGCGCCGCCGCGGCGACCGGGTCGAACGGCTCGCCGTCGGTGTCCGGAAAGAACGGGAACATATTGCCACTCGCCATCGGCACGTCGAAATGCACCGTGGTGCCTTCATTGTGCGCGTTCATGACGTGGCTGGCGAAGCAGGTTGGCGCCGAGAACCAGCGGATGTCCTCGGCGCCACCGTTCCGTGGCAGGACGCCGAGGTGAACGGGGCGGCCGCGATCGAAGCCGAAATGCGGCAGGCCCGCCTCAAGCCGTTCCCAGGAGCCAACGATCGGCACGACGTGGAAAACAACATAACCCTCGGTGATGCCGAAGTCGTGCATCATGCAGTAATAGGGTATCTCGAACCAAACTTCGCGCGTGATCTCCCCTTCCGGGCTGATCACGTAGAATACCATGTCGCGTGTGCACAGGCCCTTCGCGGCGTAACCAAAGGCAAGCATCTCGCCGGTGCGCGCATCGATCTTCGGATGCGCGGTGAAGGTCTCCGACGTCATCCGGCCCCCGAAGGTGTATTTGGGGTCGATCGTCTCCAGCGTCTCCGGGTCCATCCACACCGGCGGACTGTCCTCCTTGAGCGCGAGCAGCTTGCCGGCATGGACGACCACATTGGTGTTCGCCGTTCCGCGCACCTGGCCCTTCACGCTCCCGTCGTCGGTCAGCGGATTGCGATAGGCGCCGAAAAGCGCGTGCCCGGCCTCCCGTTCCAATCGGAACTTGTCGGTGCGCGCCCAGCGTTGCTGCAGGGAGACCTCGCCATCCTTGAAGCGGAACCGCGTGACCATGCCGTCGCCGTTGAACCAGATGTCGTTTCCGGCGAGTGGCGGGTACTGCGGATCGGGCGCGACGCGGTAGAAGCTGCCGTCGAGGTCCGCCGGAATGACACCCGCGACCACCGGGAGGTTGCGCACTTCGGCCTCGACGCCGGAAGGGGCGAAGAAGCCGGTGAAACTGGGCGTGTCCGGGAATTTCATACCGTGCCTCGTCAAGATGATGATGATATATTCGGCGGCGCCGCAGGGCCGCCGAATGTAGCGACGCGATTCAGCGCGACATCATTGTTTAGTCAACGACATTACACTTCGAGGATCTCGGGTCAAGCGCTCTCGGATCGGCAGGCCACTTGCCGAGCCGCTGCGCCAGGTCACAGCCCGAAACCAGCCACCGCTGTCAGCGAGCGCTCGATAATATCGAGCCCTTCCCCAATTATCGCGTCCGAAGCGGTGAGCGGCACCAGGATCCGGATCCCCTTCGCTCCACAAGACAGGACGATCAAGCCCTCCTCAAGCGCCGCCGCGCAGACCGCCTTGGCAGCGGTGCCGTCGGGCACGCCGTCTGTTCCCAGCACGTCGAAGCCGATCATCGCGCCAAGGCCACGGAGGTTCGCGACCGGCAGCCCGGCGTCGCGATATCCCTCGATGCGCTTCCGCAGTGCCGCTCCGATGATCTCCGCACGGGCGTTGAGCCCTTCCTCCTCGATTACGTCAAGCACGGCGAGCGCCGCCGCGCAGCTCACCGGCGACCCGCCATAGGTCCCGCCGAGTCCGCCCGGATCCAGCGCGTCCATGATCTCGGCGCGACCGATCACCCCCGCCAGCGGGAAACCGCCGGCGAGCGACTTGGCCACGCAGACGAGGTCGGGTTCGACGTGGCTGTGCTCGATGCCGAACATCCTGCCCGTACGGGCGAAACCCGACTGGACCTCGTCGGAGATGAGGAGGATACCGTGCTCGTCGCAGATCCGGCGCAGGGCCTGGAGCAGTTCGGTTGGAGCGACATGGAAGCCGCCCTCGCCCTGGACGGGCTCGATGATGATGGCGGCGTTCCTTTCCACCTCGACATCCGCGGCAAATAGTCCGGCGAGCGCGTCCAGACTGCGCCGCACGGTGGCGTCCCCGATCTGGGTCGGGAACGGCAGGTGAAAGATTTCGCCAGGCATGGGGCCGAAGCGTCGCTTGTACGGCGCAACCTTTCCGGTCATGGCCAACGCCAGCAGCGTGCGTCCATGGAAGCCGCCACTGAAGGCGATGACCCCGGATCGGCCGGTCGCCGCGCGAGCGATCTTCACCGCGTTCTCGGTCGCTTCCGCGCCGGTCGTCAGGAGGATCGTTTTTGCGTCGGCGCTGAACGGCGCCGCAGCGTTCAGTCGCTCGCACAATTCGATATACGGCTCGTATGCGGCCACCTGGAAGGCAGTGTGCGAGAATCGCGCGAGTTGCGCCTGGACGGCAGCGGTGACCTTCGGATGGAGATGTCCAGTGTTAAGTACGGCGATGCCTCCAGCGAAGTCGATGAACCTGCGCCCTTCGACATCCCAGAGCTGGGCGTTCTCGGCCCGATCCGCGTAGATCGCGGTGGACGATGCGCGCCTTCGTCATCAAATTTCTCCCCTTCTTGATGTCCCCCGACTCCAGGGAGTCGGACCTCCGATGCACATATTCATATATTCATTGATTTATCATCATAATGAAATATGCGCGGCGTGCAAAGTGCCTACTGAAGAATCCTGCGTTTTTCTGAACGTCGAACGATTCTCAATTGGCCAATCATTGATTTAGCCCGTGCGCCGGACTACTCCTCGTGGATGGCCTTCGTGACGAGGCAGGCGTCAACGCCTTCCAGGCCGTCCTCATGGCCGTGGCCCGACCATTTGACGCCGCCGAACGGGGCATCCGCCCCGCCGATCTTGCTGGTGTTGATGCCCAGCATGCCGGTCTCAATCTCACGCGACAGCCGGCGCTGCCGATTGGCGTCGTCGGTCCACAGATAGGCGGCCAGCCCATAGGGTAGCCGATTGGCCTCCGCGACCATCTCGTCCTCCGACCCGTAGGCGTTGCAGATGGCTACAGGTCCGAAGGGCTCCGTGTTCATGATGTCGGCGTCCAGCGGAACATCCGTGATGACGGTCGGTTGGAAGAAGAAGCCCCGATTTCCGATCCGCTCCCCGCCGGCCCGAACCTGGGCGCCACGCGCCTTGGCGTCACCGATCAACTGGTCCATGGCGTCCAGCCGGCGCGCGTTCGCCATCGGACCCATCTGGCTGTCGGAATCGGCGCCGTTGCCGACCTTCAGTGCGGCGGCGCGACCGGCGAAGCCGTCGACGAACTCGTCGTAAATGGCGTCCTCGATAATGAAGCGCGTCGGTGCGACGCACACCTGGCCGGCGTTGCGGAACTTGTGGGCGACCACCGTGTCCAGCACCTTCTCCACCTTCGCGTCCTTGAACACGAGCACCGGGCCGTGGCCGCCGAGTTCCATGGTGGTCCGCTTGAAATCATCGGCCGCAAGCTTGAGGAGATGCTTTCCAACCTGAGTCGATCCGGTGAAGGAGAGCTTGCGCACAATAGGCGATGCCAGAAGATGGCGTGACACCTCGTCCGGGATGCCGAATACTGCCTGCGCAACGTCCTTTGGCAGTCCGGCTTCGAGCAGGGACTCCAGCACGAGGATTGCCGAGGCCGGCGCCTCCTCCGCCGACTTGAGGATCACCGAGCAGCCCGCAGCGATGGGCGCGCCCAGTTTGCGCCCAGGATTGTTGATGGGAAAGTTCCATGGGCTAAACGCGACTACGGGGCCAATGGGCTCCTTCGTCACGATCGAACGTGAGCCCGCTGGCCGCACGAGCGAACGCCCGTAAAGCCGGTGACACTCGCCCGCGTAAAACCGGAACAGGTTCACGTTCATCGCTACTTCGGTTCTGGCTTCGGCCAGAGTCTTGCCCTGCTCGGCCGTCGCGACCCGCGCGATGTCTTCGGCCCGCGCGGCCATGATCGAAGCGGCGCCCAGCAGAACCGCGGCGCGCTGCTCCGGCGTCGACTTCCGCCATGTCGCGAAGCCACGCGCCGCAGCGTCAAGTGCCCGGTCCAGGTCGGCGGCGTCCGCCAGGGGCAGTTCGCCCAGTCGCTCCAGCGTCGCGGGATTGATGACAGTGTGCGTGCGACGATGGCCGACGGGAATCCGCTCGCCGTCGATGATCATGCAAAGTTCAGGATAGGCCATTATCGTCCCTTGTTGCTGAAATGATGGACCGCCGCTCGCTCGCTCAATGCAGACCTGCTGGCCGTGCGACGTCAGCTACAGCCTGCGGCGTGCCGCGCATGAACAGGAACAGCATCGCGACGATGAGCGGGGGTATGGAAATCGTGGTCATGGTCATCGGGAGCGACCAGTTGTAGGTGAGCGCGGCGCCGCCCAGCAGGGGCGCGACAATGCCGCCGATCCGTCCGACCCCTCCGGCCCAGCCGATCCCGGTGCTCTTCATCTCGGGCGGATATATCTGGGCCATGAGCATGTTCAGTCCGGACTGTCCCCCGGCGGAGAAGAAGCTCCAGACAACCAGCACGAGCACGAAAAACGGGCTGTCGAATGGCACCTGTCCGATGGCGAAAATCGACACCGCCAGAGCACCGTAGAATAGCGGTATGAGGCGGCCCGCACCGAACCAGTCCATGAGGCGGCCGACGCTCAGCGTGCCCATGACGCCTCCGAAGAAGCCGATAGCAGCCACAACCGCGAAACGCTGCAGCGACACCCCCGCCATCTCGCGGAAAAAGGACGGCAGCCAAGCGTAGAGCAGGGCGATGTTGCCCATGCTGAAGAAGCAGCAGATCCAGATGATCGTGGTCGCACGTGCCCGGCCGCCCCGGAAGATTTCGAAGACGCCGGACCTCTCGCGGGGCAGCCGTTCCGGCAGCACGAACCGCTCGTCACCGCTCAGATCCAGTCTGGGATCGATGCGCCGCACCAACCGTTTCAGATCACTTCCCGCGCCTGTTCGACGAGGCTGGGCGACGGCGGAGTCAACCAGGAAAACAGCCATCAGCGGAGTGAGCAGGAGCGGAAGCGCTCCGCCCACCCAGAAGGCAGCCTGCCAACCGTAGACCGGAATCAGGAACGCCGCTCCGGCGCCGGCCGCGTTGCCAGCCGAGTAGCCCACCATCGCGACCCCAATCACTGTGCTCCGCAGCCGTCGAGGCGCGAACTCGGAAATGAGGGCAGCCCCCATCGGCACGGTACCGGCGAGAGAAATGCCGGCCAGGCCCCTGAGCACGGCGATCTGCATAATGTTGTGCGCCAGGGACGTCGCAAGCGTGATGAGGCCAAAGACGAGCAGCGACCAGACGAGAGCACGCTTCCTTCCGAAGCGATCAGCCAGCGGGCTGACAACGAAAGAGCCGATCGTGAGTCCGATTTGCTGCAGGAGGAAGACGATCGTCATGGCAGCGGGTTTCACACCTACACCCTCTGCGACGGCCGGAGCTATCTTCCCGAGCATGAAGATGTCGTATCCATCGACGAACATCGCCGCGACGACGAGGATAAGGACGGAAATCTGTGTCCGGCCGAAGGGCTGGTTGTCCAGCACCGCGGCGAGATTCACCTCCCGGCGCCCACTACCTTCCATGCCCTGCCCCCTTTCAAGCGGTCAATCAGCACGCCGCCACGAGCAGCGCCCGACAGTCGACAACGGCATCGCGCAGCAAGTGAGATCGGCCTTGCCTCTCCTTGCCTAATATTTGATAGATCAATGATACGAGCAGTGCAACGACTTTTGCACTCGCCTAGTTTATAGCTGCCCTTCCAACTGTGGCCCAGAGCATATAGAGGACAGGTTCCCGCAACGCTCGCCAGTCCATCGGAGCGCCGGTTCGGAACGCTCCAGCACAGAAATCCATGATGAGTCATGAAGTATCTTGAGTTCCTGGCGTCCTGATCATATACCGCATCCTTCTGCCCTGAGGCTCCGGCGGCATCGACATTGCGGTTCCACTTCAGGTCGCATTTAGCGGGAAGGGCGCCTCTTGGAGGCGAATAGCCAAGGATGTGCCCACAGCATCCTGGCTGGAGAACTTAGGAGCGATACTATGGTGCAGCAGAGTGGTCATGGACGGCTGTTGGGCGGTGCGACAATGATCATCGCAGCTGCGGCATCCGTGGCGCTCCTGGCGGGGGCGGGCTTCGCGTGGGCGCAGCAGCCGATAGCAGCGGCGGCGCCTCAGGTCTCAGGCTCGATGGCCCCACAGCTCGTCGCCGGCGCCGCATCCTACAGCCAAAACTGTGCAAGCTGCCACGGCGAACAGTTGGTCGGCCCCGGTGCCCCTGAGCTCAAGGGAAAAGCGTTCCTTGCGACTTGGGCGGGCGCGCCGGCGCGCCGGCTCTACAGTCGGATACTCAGCACGATGCCCCTCACCGATCCCGGCAGCCTTGATCCCAAGGCGGCGCTCGATATCACGACATTCATCCTCAACGAGAACAAGCAGCCCGTGCCGGCCACCGGCTACGCGAGTCCAGCCGAGCTCGATAAGATCTCTATCAGGAATGGCGGCTGAAAGTTTCCCTGGCCCGATCAGTCCTAGGACGGATCGACGTTCAGATGATGACGAGCCGAAAATGGTGATTTTTCGTGACCCGGCGCGCCGCGTACTTCCAGTAGGTGAGCACCGGAAGCACGAAGGGCCAACATTTGCAGGCCGTCGGGGCTGAATGTCGGTCCGTCCTAGCTCGATCAGCGCCGGGCCAGGTCGACGGGAAGAACTCCCCCTTAGCACATCGGCGCTCATCTTCGAGCGCAGGGACGGCCCGTTCCCGGCACCGCACCGCCTTGAACAGGCATGAACCCCCAGTCTCTTCACCGCGATGTTCGATCTGCTTGCACGAGTCCTTTCTGAACGCTATCGTTGATTCGTCAATGTGTTTGAAGACAGGGCGCACGGACCGGGCCGTTGCAGGAAGCGGTCGCCAGCCGGCGGGCAGCTTCCCGAAAGCTGTGGGCACGTCGCAAAGGCCCAGCCAGTGTCATGCTTGATCGTTGAATCGGAAGGATATCGAATGGCCAGCTCGAAGTTGATTGTCACCGTGGCACCGACGGGTGGCATGGCTTCCAAAGCGCAGAACCCCAATCTGCCAACGCAGCCGGCGGAGATCGCCGATTCGGTCTACAACTCTTACAAGGAAGGCGCGGCGATCGCGGCGCTCCACGCGCGGCGGCCGGACGATGGGGCCACCTGCAATGCAGACATCTACCGCGACATCAACGAACGGATTCGCGCCAAGTGCGACATCATCATCAATAACTCGACGGGTGGCGGCTCCAGCGGCGACATGCTCGTCGCCCGCGAGGACGGCCTGTTCGAATCGAACTTCGAGGAACGGCTGAAAGGCTGCGAAGCGGGCGCCGAGATGGCGACCTTCGACGGAATGACGTTCGTGGACGTCCACGGCGGCAGGGAAATCCTCGTCGTCACGCCGCCATCGCGGTGCGAAACTCTCGTCAAGCGGATGGTGGAGCGTGGCATCAAGCCCGAATGGGAGGTGTTCGGTCCGAGCCACATTCTGCAGGATGTCACCCGCCTGATCCAGAAGGGGTATGACAAACCCCCTTATTACATCAACATGGTTCTGGGCGCGGACCACGGCTTCCAGGGCGCGATGCCCTATAGTCACGACATTCTTACGGCGATGGTGGGCATGCTGCCGCCGCAATCGATCTTCTGCGTGTCCGCGATCGGACCGGCACAGCTTCCCGCAACCACTCAGGCGATGCTCCTGGGCGGACACGTCCGGGTCGGTCTGGAGGACAATAATTACTACAGCCGCGGTCGCCTAGCCAGCAACGAGGAGCTGGTAGCCCGCACGGTGAGGATCGCCAACGAACTCCAACGGGAGATAGCCTCCCCCGAAGAGGCGCGGGAGATACTCGGGTTAGCGAAGATATCGCAGTAAGCTGGGGGGGGTCGCTCCCCTTCCGAGCTGAGCGCATTTCAGTGAGGCTGGCGGCGATACACGCGTCTCATGTGGACAATGGAAGAGGCGCGACGACTCGCAGGGATTGTCGAACATGATGACGACGGTCCGCCAGATGGCCGAACCAAGGGTGCGAGACCTGATCGCGTCAAGTCACACGCTTTAGAGGATAGATCATGGAGACCCAACCGTCAGCACCGCGCGACGCGGTGTTCGAACGCCGCAACCCCCTCACCGGCGAGGTGGCGACGACCGTCAAGGCCGCGAGTGTCGAGGACGCCCAAGCCGCCGTAGCAGCAGCGGCAGCGGCATTCCCCGCATGGTCGGCCCTGGGACCGAACGCCCGACGCGCAGCGCTGATGAAGGCGGTGATCGCGCTGGAGGCGCGGACCGACCAGTTCATCGACGCGATGATGGGCGAGATCGGCGCGACCGAAGGCTGGGCGCGCTTCAACCTGATGCTTGCCGCCAGCATGATCCGGGAGGCTGCCGCGCTCACCATGCAGGTCGCGGGCGAGGTGATCCCTTCCGACAGGCCGGGCTGCATCGCAATGGCGCTGCGCGAGCCGGTGGGCGTGCTGCTCGGCATCGCGCCGTGGAACGCGCCGATCATCCTTGGCGTGCGCGCCGTCGCAACGCCGCTGGCATGTGGCAACACGGTGGTGTTGAAGGCCAGCGAGCAGTGCCCGCGCACGCACACGCTGATCGGCGAGGCGTTCAACGAGGCGTTGCCCGAGGGAGCGATTTCCATTGTCACCAACGCCCCTGCCGACGCCGCGGAAATCGTAGGCGCGCTGATCGATCATCCGGAGGTGAAGCGCATCAACTTCACCGGCTCGACCCACGTCGGCAAAATCATCGCCAGGCGCGCGGCCGAGCATCTGAAGCCCGCATTGCTGGAGTTGGGCGGCAAGGCGCCGCTGATCGTTCTAGACGATGCCGACCTTGACGAGGCGGTGAAGACTGCCGCGTTCGGCGCGTTCATGAACCAGGGCCAGATCTGCATGTCGACCGAACGCATCATCGTCCTGGACGCCGTGGCCGACGAGTTCAACCGCCGATTCAAGGAAAAGGTGGAGAGCATGCCGGTCGGAGACCCGCGCGAGGGGAAGACCCCGCTTGGCGCCGTGGTGGATCAGAAGACAGTCGATTGGGTGCGCGAGCTCGTCAACGACGCGATTGCGAACGGCGCAGAGCAGCTCGTCGGCGGCGAGGCGAACGGGGTGCTGATGCCGGCGCACGTCATCGACAGAGTGACGCCCGAAATGAGGCTGTTCCGAGAGGAGAGCTTCGGACCCGTGGTGGGAGTGATCCGCGCACGCGACGAGGCACATGCAGTCGAGCTCGCAAACGATACCGAATATGGGCTATCGGCGGCGGTGTTCACGCGGGACACGGCGCGCGGACTTCGCGTCGCCAAGCTGATCAAGTCGGGCATCTGCCACATCAATGGACCTACCGTGCACGACGAGGCGCAGATGCCGTTCGGCGGGGTCAAGGCCTCGGGCTACGGCCGCTTCGGCGGTCGCGCCGGCATCGACGCCTTCACCGAATTGCGGTGGATCACGATCGAAACCCAGCCCGGCCACTACCCGATCTGAAATGCCGCTCGCACATGTGCGCGAACGGCGAGCATGACCGATGCTGGGAAAACGATCGATCGTGGAACGAGGTGGCGGAAAGTTACGCCGGTAGGTTCGGCAACGAGGGCCGGCGCTTCTCCCTCGCTGCACCTCCCGGCTTTTAGCCGAAGATCATTTCATCGATTCCAACCGGAGCGCGATCTTGCCGAGAATGCGGTCCAGGGTAACTCGCTCGTTGTCAGTCAGATCACTCATCAACGCCTCGTGGAACGCGGTACGCTCACCGACCAGCGCCTCATACTTGCGGCGACCCGCCTTGGTCAGCGACAGGATCGGCATGCGGCGATCCTCAGGGTTGTCGCGCCGCTCGACGAGGCTTCGTCCCTCGAGCTGACTGGCGGCCCGGCTTACTTCCGCGCGGTCGGCCCACGACATATCCGCGAGCTGTCGTATCGTCGCCCCGCCGGTAGTCGTCGCCAATCGGCTCAACACGCGCCATTCGGCATAGGTCAGATCGTTGGCCGCCGAGAGCTTGCGGACCGTGATGCGGTTCATCGCCTTGCCGACAAGCGAGAGACGATAAGTTGGGTAATCCATTCCCGGCAGCACCCAGCCTGACAGCTTGATCGGATCGGATACCCCGGATTCCGGCGACGGGTTCGTTCCGCGTACCTTAGCGGTATTGATTTTGGTCACGCTTCCACTTCCATGTTCGGCCTTGATCGACAAGGGCCTGTCGAGAGCATCCTAGTGGCAGACGTTTGACTTGTCATCAAAATCACGGCGTCGATATCATTGTCCTGTCTCGCGGCGGAGTAGGAAGGTTTCCCTGAGCGGATGTACACCGTTGATCTTCCCGCAGGACTCGGACGCGAATTCGACCCTGGAGAATGAGAAATACGGGCAAGACGGTGCGCACGACGATTGGCGACAAGGCGGCGCCGGTCACCATCATACGATGCCGGTCGAAGGGAGGGTTCACATCGCTGCCGCGCCGTGGGAACCCAGTCGCTGGAGAGGCGGCGAAGTTTCGAGGTTTGAAATTATGTGAGAAGATTGGATCGCCGTGCCGCCCACCCGACCAGCACGATAGCGACCGCTGCGGAGCTGGCCTGGAACTGGCTTTGGAGGTCCGGGTCGATCGCCATCGTGATCAGAACAGCGGCGATCGCGCCAATCGTTGCAATGCTGCCCCACGGATGGAGCCACATGCTTAAGACGGGGCGCAGGGCTTCCCGTTCCATCTTCATGCGCAGGCGCAATTGCGCAAAGACGATCAGCAGATACAGGACCAGCATGATCGCCCCGGACGCGTTGACCAGAAATGCAAAAGCCGTGTCGGGGGAGACGATGGCAACCGCCAGCGCGGCAAGGCTGAAGATCGTACCGAATATGATTGCGCGACGCGGCACGCCAGGACCACTGACCACCCGAAGCGCCGCCGGTGCATCGCCGCGCAGAGCGAGGGAATGGAGGACCCGAGAGGTTACATACAGACCGGAATTGAGGCACGACAGTACGGCGATGAGCACGACCGCCTGCATGATCATGGCGCCCCCGGGAATCCCCATCCTGGCTATGGCGGCGGCAAAGGGCGATTGGCCGGGCAGGATCTCGTTCCAGGGAACCACAGCGACGATCAACGCGATCGAAACCACGTAAAACAGCAGGATTCGGATCGCGACCGTAAAGGTCATCCGGGCGATAACGCGTGGGCCTGCGTCCGATTCTGCCGCCGCGATGGTTGCGATCTCCGCCCCGACCAAGGCGAAGATCACGCTGGTAACTCCGGCGAGCGGGGCGAAAGGCCCTTTGGGGGAAAAGCCGCCATGCGCCGTCCAGTTGCCAAGGCCGGCATTGGTCCCGAACACACCAGTCACATAGGCAAGTCCGACAAGGATGAAGACGAGGATCGCCGCGATCTTGAGCCCCGACAGCCAGAATTCGAACTCGCCATAGGATCGTGCGGAAAGAAGATTGGTGCCCGCCAGCGCGACGGTCAGCAACGCCGCGACTTGCCAGATCGAGAGGCCGGGCCACCATTGCGCCAGGATCGTCGCGCCCGCGATCGCCTCGATCGCCACCACGACCACCCAGAAATACCAGTAGAGCCAACCGCTCATGAAACCAGCCCAGTCGCCCAGGCCAAGCCGCGCGAACTCGGGGAAGGATTGAACGCCCGGTTCCGCAGTGGCCATCTCGGCCAACATGCGCATGACCAGCATGACGATGCCGCCCGCGACTATATAGCTCACAATCGCGGCCGGGCCGATGCCAGCGATGGCGGTGCTGCTGCCCACGAAAAGGCCCGCCCCGATGATGCCGCCAATAGCGATCATCTCGACATGGCGGGGTCGCAGACTTCGGGAAAGGCGGCCGTTCTCGCCGTCGAGTGCTAAAGCTTCGGGCGTCGCTTCGGCTTTAGCGATTGTCGTCATTCGACCTCTTCCAAGATGTGCGCGATCGTTTCAACGATGTGGTCGATCTGTCCTTCGCTGATGATCAAGGGGGGTGAAAGCGCGATGATATCGGCGGTCACGCGGATGAGGACGCCTCTGTCGAAGGCGGCGTGGAATGCCTCCATCGCGCGCGCGCCCACTGCGTCCTTTCGCGGTGAAAGTTCGATGCCGGCCATAAGCCCAAGATTGCGAACGTCGATGACATGCCGCGCCTCTTGAAGGCGATGGATTGCCGCTTCCCAATAGGGAGCGAGTCTAGCCGCGCGTTCAAACAGGCGAGATTCGGCATAGGTTTCCAGAGAGGCGAGGCCGGCCGCAGCTGCAAGCGGATGGCCCGAATAGGTATAGCCGTGAAAGAATTCTATCCCGTCGGGCGCATTGTCGACAATGGTGTCATGGACGTCCCGGCTCGCGGCCACCGCCCCCATGGGCACGGCGCCGTTCGTCAAACCCTTCGCCATGGTAAGGATGTCGGGTGTCACACCGAAATATTCAGCGGCCGTCGCGGTGCCGAGACGACCAAAGGCCGTGATAACCTCGTCGAAAATCAGCAGGATACCATGACGGCGTGTGATCTCTCGCAGTCGTTCAAGATAGCCGCGAGGGGGGATCAATACACCCGTAGAGCCCGCGACGGGCTCCACGATGACCGCTGCGATCGTTTCCGCTCCATGCAGGGCGACGACATCCTCCAGTTCGCTCGCGAGATCGACGTTCGATTCCGGGAGTCCCCTGGAGAAGCGCGGCACCACGCCATGGGTATGGCTGAGATGGTCGACTCCGGCGACCTGTGTGACGAAGGCACGGCGATTGCCGCCGATGCCACCGACCGACATACCGCCGAAATTGGTGCCATGATAGCCGCGTTGACGGCCGATCAGCCGTACACGCGATCCGTCGCCACGCGATCGGTGATAGGCGATCGCCATCTTGAGCGCGGTATCCGCGGATTCGCTTCCGGAACCGGTAAAGAAGATGCGGTCGAGTCCGGCGGGCATCAGCGCGGCAAGGCGGGTGGCGAGCGCGAAGGGAAGCGGATGGCCCAGCTGGAAAGTCGGTGCGAAATCCAGCTTCGCCGCTTGATCCTGGATGGCGCGGGTAACGCTGGGCGCATTATGGCCCGCGTTGACGCACCATAAGCCAGCGGTGCCGTCGAGCACGGTCCGTCCCTCCGACGTTTGATAGAACATGCCGTCCGCCGAAGAGAGCATTCGCGGACGTGCCTTGTAGGCCCGGTTGGCGGTGAAAGGCATCCAGAACGCCGACATGTCCTCAGCGGAGGGTTCGACGACGGAGGGTTGTTGAGGGGAGTGTTGCATCGATTCTCGTGATTTGCGCCATGGCTGATGGCTGGCCGATGCTTCAATTTCTATTGAGCCCTGATAGGCGGGGGAGATGCATATTCGATGATAGGCGGTGTTCTTTGGGCACCAGGTTACACTGGGGCATTCCTTGGCTCGAGAGCGGGCTCGACCGGAGTCAAAGCGGAAAGTCGATTCGGACAGCGGAGCGGTCAACCAAGCCCAGCGAGATCTGTTCGCCAAACATCGCCAATTTGTCCACGCCGCCTAGCATAGAGCCGCCCTTACACTTAAGTGGAGCGACCAGAGTATATTGGGCTCTAAAAGGGTGCGAATCGAATGGACGGTTGGGAAGGGATAGAGGAATTCGTGGCCGTGGCCCGGACTGGCTCCTTCATCGCCGGAGCCGCTTCGCTCGGCGTGTCGCGCACGCATATGAGCCGCGCCCTCGCCCGGCTGGAGGATCGGCTGGGAGCCCAGCTGCTGCACCGCACCACCCGTAGGGTGCTCTTGTCTCCTACCGGGCAAACTTTCCTCGACCACTGCATTCGGCTGGTACAGGAAAGAGACGAGGCCGTCGCGCTCATCCGTGATCAGGGCGAGCCGCGCGGCGATCTGAGGATCACCTGCTGCGTTGCGCTGGGCGAGCGTTTCATCGCTCCAGTTGCGCGACAATTTGCCAAGCAGCACCGCCAGCTGACCGTTTATCTGGATGTGACGGACCGCACGATCGACCTGGTGGCCGAGGGTTATGACCTTGGCGTTCGCACGGGCAATCTTCCATCCTCCGACCTGATTGCTGCAAAGATTGCTTCGCGACGGTCCCGTACTTGTGCCGCCCCGGCCTATCTGGAACGCATGGGGACACCTGAGAAGATCGCTGACCTGAACGAGCACGATTGCCTGACAGGCACCACATTGCAGTGGCACTTTTCCGAAAAGGGCGATGAAATACTATACCGCCCGCGTCCCGTCTGGAGCTGCAACAATGGCTACGCCGTCCTGGAAGCAGCCCGGGACGGCATGGGCATCTGCCAATTGCCCAATTTCTATCTCAATGACGCAGTTCAATCGGGCCAGTTGGTGCCCATTCTCGAAGAGTTCGCTCCTCCCGAGGAGCCGATCTGGTCGGTCTATCCTGACAAACGTCACCTTTCTCCGAAGGTGCAACGTTTTGTCGCCGCCTTGAAAGGCACATTACCCAAAGCCATGGCACGTCCAGACTGACTATCTGATTTCCTGATCTGAAGGTTCGGCAATCGTCCCTTCAACATGGCCGGCAGAATTGTTCCTGGTAGATTGGCCGCCGCGCAATGCTCTCGATCGATTTTGGATCTGATCGATCCCTTTAGTATCGAGTTTCTTGGCTGTCAGATGATGACATCGGACTGGCAATCGCCCGACCAGCGATATGTTGCGGAGCATTTGCAGGCACAGGTCACCCCGAAGGGGAAAGTCTTGCAACAGGAGGAAAAGTGGCGGAGAGGAAGGGATTCATCAAAATCTACGCAATATCTTGAAATTTTGTGATATTTATTACGCCTTTGGCAATCAATGCCCCCTAAGGATGCCCCCAATCTCAACGGTCATTGGTACCTCCCGCGATGCAGTTGGCAATCCACGTTTCGACGTCGGATTCGAGCCATCCAACGTCCCGCTGGCTCAACTGATGCGGCCGCGGGAACTCTGAACTCTGGATCTTGCGGTATATGGTCGCTCGGCTCAGCCCCGTCCTCGCCTTGACCGCAGGCAGCCGGAGGATCGCCATGGGGGCACCCCACCGAAAACGTACATCTCGCGTGTGGGCTGTTGTTCATCTGCTTGTATGATATGGGGGGTCTTAGCCATATGTTCCTCCAGGATCGATCGTGGCGAGGGTCGGGACGATGTTGACGCATCCCCCGACCCGCTTCGTTTATGGTATCTGCTAACGTATCCAGATCGGCCTGATGATGCGCGACAGATTGATCATGATGTAGCTCCGCACGTGCTCCGGCCGAAAGGACGCCAGCCCCAGATCTTCAGGAACCGCGATCAGTTCGTTACCCGCATGGGTAAAAAGCCATCGCGTGTCGGGAAATCCGACTCGTAAAAGAAATACATTTGTTGCCCCGGTTCGAGCCGGTAGCGCTGTGTGGAGAGTTCGAAGTTCACAAATTGCGGCTGACTGCTGCTGTTTTTAATGGTGTGTTTCAGTCGCGCCACTTGCATCTCCATCACACTGTCGCGTCCTATGTAATGTCAGCTTTCAGGGTCGTCTTGCCCAAAACCGGACCTTCTGCAAACCACCCATCGTTGACCATCGGCGGCGCTGGTACGCGAGCGGCCCGCACAATTGGCGACCCTCCCGGTTTGAGACGGGCAAACTGCCGAGCAGCACGCGCCAACAGAGCGGCCGTTCAGCGGACCAAATCGTCTCTTCCAAACCAGTCGTCCGTTCTGGCAGTCAGGTTTCAGGCCGTGCCTGGGGCGCCTTCATCGGCAGAAAAGTTGGGGGGAGTGGACATTATTCCAAGCGCGCAATCAACGCATCCGTGCCCGCTTCAATGCCGCCGGAGAGATCTCCTTTTCGGAAGCTCGGAAGGATTTTCTGATCGATAATTTGTTGGCAGACCCCATCAGGCAGTCGCTTCTCCAAGCCATAGCCAACTGCTATTTGGACCTTGCGCTCTTTTGGCGCGACCAGAAGAACCACGCCGTCATCATAGCCTTTGCGCCCAATTCCCCAGCTGTTCGCTAAGTCTCTCGTGTAATTGGCGACATCGCGTCCATCAAGCGAGGGCACTGTTACAACGACCAGTTGATGCTGCGTTTTCTGCTCTAGCTTCGCTAGCCTGCCACTCAGGGTGGCCTGTTCTTGGGGCGATAGGATATGAGCCGTATCGGTCACGCGGCCAGCCAGTGGCACGGCTGCCATAGAGGTCGCAGAATTTTCGCTTTCAGTTCCAGCGGCTGGAGCACTGGTCGCCTGCCCATTCGAGCACGCAAGCGTGAACAGCACTGATGCGCAGGCAATTCCTCGAAGCGATCGTCTCATGCGGGCATCGTGAGGTGCAGTTGTGGGACCGTCAATGTCCGTTTTGTCGGCGGCTCCGGAAAGTCTGGTTCCCGGTAAAAATGTTGAAATGCTGCCCTTTGCTCGCGGCCCGGGCGGGCCGACGGGAGCCGCCGACATCTCGGTCGTTGGCGAATCCGAAACGATGCCTTATCATCGAGTCTGTGGGTTACAGCTTGAAACCACGCAATCTCAGCGAGTTGGTCACCACCGAAACCGACGAAGCGCTCATCGCGAAAGCGGCGAACATGGGGCTGATGAGGATGCCGAGAAACGGATAGAGCGCACCAGCGGCAATTGGTACGCCCGCCCCATTATAGACTAGCGCGAAGAACAGGTTTTGCCGGATATTGCGCATGGTCGCATGTGCCAAGCGCCGCGCGCGGACAATGCCATCGAGATCGCCCTTTACTAGCGTGATTCCGGCGCTTTCGATCGCGACATCGGCGCCGGTGCCCATGGCAATGCCGACATCGGCCTGGGCGAGCGCGGGCGCGTCGTTGACGCCATCACCCGCCATCGCGACCTTACGACCCTGTTCCTGCAATTCGCGGATGATGCGGGCCTTGTCTTCCGGCAGCACATCGGCGCGGATGTTGTCGATGCCGAGCCGTGCGGCAACGGCCCTGGCCGTTCGCTCATTGTCACCGGTCGCCATGATGATTGTCAGGCCAAGCGCGTGAAGGGCCTTCAGCGCATCGGGCGTCGTCGCCTTGACCGGATCGGAGACGCTGATCATTCCGGTGACGGCGCCCTCGACGGCGACGAACATTACTGTCTCACCTTTGCTGCGCCGCGCCTCGGCCTTTTCGGCAAAGTCTTTCGCGTCGAGTGCAAGATCGGTGATCAGCTTCAGATTGCCCAGCACAACCTGCTTTCCGTCAACCATGCCCTTGACGCCCTTGCCAGTGACTGCCTCGAAGTCATTGGCGGAGCCGAGCGCGATGCCGTGCTGCTCCGCACCCTCGACGATGGCTTCGGCCAATGGATGTTCGGACCCTTTTTCAAGCGTTGCCGCAAACCGGAGCACCTCCTCCTCGTCGAAGCCGGATTCGGGAATTACGGCGACAAGCCTGGGCTTACCCTCGGTCAGCGTGCCGGTCTTGTCGACGATCAGCGTATCTACCTTTTCGAAGCGTTCGAGCGCCTCCGCATTTTTGATCAGCACGCCGGCCTGCGCACCGCGACCTGTGGCCGTCATAATCGACATCGGCGTCGCGAGGCCCAGTGCGCACGGGCAGGCGATGATCAGCACGGAAACCGCCGCGATCAGCGCATAGGAAAGTGCGGGCGCCGGACCCCATATCGCCCAGCCGATAAAGGCCAGCACCGCAACACCGATCACGGCGGGGACGAACCAGCCCGCCACCTTGTCGGCATATTTCTGGATCGGCGCGCGTGATCGCTGTGCCTGCGCAACCATGGCGACAATCTGGCTGAGCATCGTGTCCGCGCCTACCCGGCGTGCCTCAATCACGAGGCTGCCGGTCCCGTTGATAGTCGCGCCGGTGACGGGATCTCCAACCGTCTTTTCAACCGGAACCGGCTCGCCCGTGATCATACTTTCGTCAATCGAACTATGGCCATCGACCACTTCGCTATCGACCGGCACCTTTTCGCCGGGACGCACGCGCAGGCGATCGCCGACATGGACATGCTCAAGCGGAATTTCCTCTTCGCTGCCATCGTCACGGATGACGCGCGCGGTCTTGGCGGCAAGATCGAGCAAGGCGCGGATCGCCTTGCCGGTCCCCTCGCGGGCACGCAATTCCATCACTTGCCCCAACAGCACAAGCACGACAATTACCGCCGCCGCTTCAAAATAGACGGGCACGGTTCCGTGCATGTCCCGGAAGCCTGATGGAAATATCGACGGCGCGATCACGGCCACGACGCTGAATGTCCAGGAGGCGATCACGCCCATGGCAATCAGCGAGAACATGTTGAGGTTCCATGAGAGGAAAGATTTCCAGCCGCGTTCCAGGAACGGCCAGCCGCACCACAGAACGACCGGCGTCCCGAGTGCGAGTTCGAGCTCTTGCGCGGCGTGTTCGCCCAGCGCTCCCCTGATCCAGCCAAGGCCGACCATCGGCCCCATCGCAAGTACCAGCAGCGGCACGGTGAGGACAGCGCCGATCCAGAAACGGCGGATAAAATCGACCAGCTCGGGATTGGTGCCTTCATCAGCCATGGCGGCGGATTCTAGTTCAAGAGCCATGCCGCAGATCGGGCAGGAACCAGGTCCGGTTTGCCGCACTTCGGGATGCATGGGGCAGGTGTAGACTGGTCCGGCATAGCCTGCGGACACTCTGTCATAGCGTCCGTCCTTCGGTGCCACACTACCATGCGCGTGGCCCGCATGGGCATGGTGATGTCCGCAATGATGGTCGCTCATGACCGCAAAGCCTCTTGCAATATACTATAGAGGGGTATAGTAATATTCGCATGCTTTTGCAAGGTGAACATCTGATGCGCAACAAGTTCGACAAGCAGATCGCGCGGATGCGCCGCATAGAGGGGCAGGCGCGCGGCATCGCGAAGATGATGGAGGAGGACCGCTACTGCATCGATATCCTTCAGCAGTTCGCGGCGGTAGAAGCGGCATTGCGGTCAACGCGTGCCGAAGTGCTCAAGGTACATGCGGCACATTGCGTAGAGGAAGCCATCGCATCGGATGATAAACACGACCAGAAGCAGAAATTTTCCGAACTTGTGTCGCTGTTCGAGAAACAAGTGCGCTGATCATGCTTCTTCGTTCGCCGACAAAGGCCACGTTGCGGCGCTCCTCCAACGTACTTGAAAGCAGTCCTACATTCACTTTTCAGGCTGGTAAGAGATGAGCGCCCCCAACCGCAGATGCGGATCTGCAGCCTGGCTATTGGGAGCAAAAGCGGACGTTGCAAATTCGTGCGAAATCGTGAAGCCGAGGTGACCGTCACCAGAAATCGATTCAATACCCGTTATGCCCAGCAGGACCGCCCGGTGATCGGTCTGCGGCGGCAGGCCGACGCGGCGGTTGTGCCGGTTTCGATCTCGTCGGACACGCGCGATGAAACTACGCGCAAGAAGGAGATCCATACTGTGTTACTGGCCGCGCTCGACCGCGCGCCAGGTACCGACATCGAACTGGTCTCCGGGACAGTGCAATTGTCCCCCGTAACCAAGGCGAATTACCTGGAACTGCAGTTCCAGTACGCGGGCCGGGTCGACACCAGTAAGATCGACGTCATGCTGAGGGTAAAGCTGGCTGGCTCGGCCGCGGCCACCGAGAAGAAACTGACCGATTTCATCAAGGCTATCTCGGGCTCCGGCCGCGCGACGATCGACAAGACCGGCGGCCTGACGCTCGCAATCGTCAATCCCGACCAGTACCGCGACGAGATCTACCGTCGCATCGCCGCGGGAGCGAACCGTGCAGTCGGCTTCTATGGCGCGGACTATGCCGTGAATGTCAGCGGCCTCGACCGGGCCGTCGCCTGGTCTCAAGTCAGCAACACGAGGTATTTCTGTATATTCCCTACGGCTTTTCAGTTGGGAAGTAGGGCACTTGGGGATGCCGGCGAAAGCCGCCAACAGAGCGGGCGTTAAGAGGGTGGAATCAGCTCTTCGAAAGCTGCCGTCCATTCATCTATCGCCAAAGGGGGACAGCGCCGATAAACGGCCTGAATGTCAGCAATCAAAGATATCACTCAGCTGAGCAAGCTGGTTGCCAATAAACATAGTTGGGCCGCGGCGAAAGCTTTCAAGTCTTATGAGATGAATGAAGCCGATCGCGTGGCGCTGTCGCATTGCGCTATTGATCTGCTGAGCATCTTTCCGCCTATTGCGGGAGCATGCGCGCTGATGAGCGCCGCTTTGGCGGTGGGCTTGGAGCGCCACATGAAGGCGCCCATCCATGTGGTTGCCGGAACCTTAGCTGTGGAAGGCGTACCGGTTTTTGGCGACCGACGACCCATTGATGGTTCGTTAGTCTTCAGCACATCTAGTCCCGATTGGGACGGCCATGCCTGGGTTATGATCGGCCCTTATGTCGTAGATATCTCGATTTTCCGCACCGCTTATTCGGCCGAGGGGTCGGCCAGATTGGCCAGGCACATCGACCTCACCTTCGGCCCTAAAAAAGGATTGTACGTCGATCACTGGAAGCGGACGCGACAAATGGGTTTGAACTATGAGCCCCAGTGCGTGCTGAGCGCAGACGAAGTGACCAGCCTTATGGGGGGCGCCTTCCACGTCATAAAGCAGGCTCGGCCCGCTTCGTCATCGTAGAACTCAGAAGCAATACCGACCAGAAATTGCCGTTGGGTCGGCGGGATCGGCGGCCCATTTGCAGACATAGATTTTAGGCGTTTACAGATGCGGGGCGGCAAGAGCAGCTTCCTGGGGCTAGGCCACTTTGTCCGGAAAATCAGCGATTTTAAGACAACTGAGTATGAGCCAACAGCTGTTGTGCTACCCGTGCTCCTATTGCGCCTCGGTCCGGCATGCGCCGGTGCAAATTATCCGCAATTTAACTTAACTTGTCGCATGAGGTTTCTGAATAATCGGGGGAGGCCATTGATGAATACATTCTGGGGTTTGATGGGGTATCTGCCTCTACTCTTGTATGGGTTGCTTCTTTACTGGTTGCTCGTGATTGTGCCTCGGTGGTTCAAAGCGAAGTTGAAGGGAAGCACAGCTCATGGCGAACAGGGCAAATCCGTCAGTCCTGAAAGCGCCCCAGAACCATCGCAACGGCGCCGGAATCTGAGCGCGATATTAGCTCAGGAGGACGGGTATAGCGATCTGCTCTCGCCTATCAGAACCGAGCCCGCACGTAGCGGAAACGGCATTCACATCGGAGGTTCCGTGTCCGCACCAAGTGCCGTCTCGGAAAACGTATCGGTGATCCTTCGCCGCCAGATTCCGCCTAATCTTGATGAACCTTCCCGCTCCTGGCTCGGTGGGCTTCCGTGCATGCCAGAAGAAATCGAGTGGCCTCGATCAGTCTCATCAGAATATCCCGATAAGGGAGAGCGGCCATTACACTTCCTGGCCCAGATTTGCTGCGCTGACCTGCCCAAGGAGTTGTGGGGGGGACTGGGGCCGCGCGAAGGCTGGTTGTTATTGTTCATAGATCCCAATCAAGGTTGCCCGGAGGGCAACGACGCATTTCGCGTCATACACATTCCGCAGGTAGGCTTAGAGCGCGCTCCTCCCTTCGATCTCGGACCTGTGCACGATGGCGTCTATACCGGCCCAGACTATCGTTACCTTCTCCCTGGCGAACAGGTGCCAAACATCTGGCGACGCTGGCCGATCGATACCGTTTCGGTTCCGAACGATGCCAGGCATGTGGAGGGGCGGGTTCTGGTCGCCCCAGACGATTTTGCTTCACGCCTTTACCCTGGTCAGCAGATCGCCCCCGAACGTGACCGCCCCTCTCCGATCAGACCACTGACCTATGGGCAAGCCCTTTACGCTCTGCATAATCAACGTGCCGGTCTTGAACGGTCGCTCCCTCCGATCCAGCTTTCACCCGTGTTCTGCTCGGAATTGCACAAGGAAGGGATTATCCGTGAAATCTGCGAGCATGGCGAACGACAAGCCCAGAAAGCTCAGGAGGATCGCCAAGCGTTGCTAGCACGAGTGCAAAGCGGCGACGAATCTGATCGACTGACTGAGCAACTGAAATGGAATTCAGCAAGGATCGATCACGCTGAACGGCAGACGGCCTGGCTGCAAGAAATGGGCGATGCCGATGCAATCATTCGCTATCTTGAGGAAAGCCCTGCGCTTGAGGCAGCGTGGCAAGATGGTCTGCGCACAAAAGTAGATGCCCTCATCGAAGCGGTACGCAAGCACGATCCGGAAGCCCCGCTTTCGCAACAAGACTGGGATGAACTCGTCGCTGTTTTTGAAAATCGCGATTTCGTTCGGTGGCAGAATGATCGCATCCGCGAGGCTGTTGATCAGCCCACCATCAGATTTCACGAACATAGACGTGGCAGTCGGCTTAATCCGCCCATCGCCATGCGTGAATTCATGGCTGACATGTACGTCGATCCAGCCCGACGTACGCTGATCCCGGACGACGCATTGCCAGCATACGAGGCGAACTGGCGGCAGCTGTACAGCAACCGACCGCACCGCATGGGCGGTTACCATGACGGCTTGCAATCAGATGCTGTTCCCGGACCCGCAAAGGATTTGCTCCTGTTCCAGATCGCCAGTGACGATGCGATGCACTGGTGCTGGGGGGATGCAGGGGCTTATTACTTCTGGATCAAGCCTAAGCACCTCGCCGCCGGCGATTTCTCAGGGGTCGAGATGTGGTTGGAATGTCATTGATGACCGCCTTCGCCATTGCAGAACGAGATATGCTGCGCCAATTCACGGAGAGCATTCGGACTCTCGTTGGCGCCCGGCATGGAGCGACAATTCCCTATGTGTTGAGAATCGGCTGTTTTCCACCTTTTGCGTCTGGAAGCTGTCGTTCGGGAATCCACCCACGCCGGTCCTAAAATCGCTCGAATTATCAGATGCTGGTTGCACCGTGAGGTCCATTCCTGATCCTGGCCTCCTTGCTCTCATTGACAGTCATCCCTCCGAGGTTTATTTGTCTGTATGTAACGACATGAAAGCCGGAGCGATGACCGCGACCTTTACCAGCAGAGATTTTAACCGAGATCCCGGCAGCATCAAGCGGGCCGCGCTGTCCGGCCCTGTGTTCATCACCGACCGCAACAAGCCCTCACTCGTCGTCATGGCGATCAAGGACTATGAACGACTCGCCGGTCGTGGAACGTCTCTGCTCGATGTGCTGATGCCCAACGACGATCAGGATTTCGATTTCGAGCCGCCCAAGGCTCGCATCGCGGCGCGTCCGGCGGACCTGGATTGATGTTTCTGATTGATACCAACGTCATTTCCGAAAGCCGTAAGGTCCGATCAGGGCGTGCCGCTCCCGAAGTTGTCGGCTGGCTTAAGGTAACGGATCCCAGCACCACGTTTCTTTCGGCCATGTCGCTGTTCGAACTTGAGTTGGGGGTGGTCCAGATCGAGCGACGCGATCCCGTCCAGGGCGAGCATTTGCGGCGATGGCTGGACCATATCGTGAAGCCCGGCTTTGCTGGTCGGGTTCTCGCTATGGATGGCGCGGCGGCGGCCGCCTGCGCCGCGCTGCATGTGCCCGATCCGGTCAGCGAACGTGATGGATGGATCGCGGCGACAGCCTTGGTACATGGTTTGACCGTGGTGACGCGCAACGTCGCCGATTTTGAAGCCGCCGGCGTCAACATCCTCAATCCGTGGAACGGCTAACGGGCGCCTGATAATTCGAGCGATTTTGGGATCGGAAGGGGTGGGTAGCGGAATGTCGGCTTTGGATTTCGGTAGAGGATAATCGGACGTCGATCTTCTAAAACTCGTTGTCGGGTGCCCAGTCAGCAATCGTCGCGGGGATCGGCATTCCAAGACTGCGTCTATCAAGCCAAGTGATCTGACGGCCCCTATTTTCGCGCGCAGCCAGCAAATCCGTGTGCGCTTTCTGCATCGCAAGCAAAAGAGCCTGAACTGCATCCACGCCATAGGCTCGCCCTTTATATAAGCCTTCGGGCCAGTCTATTTCGTAATGGCAACGAAGATCCTGTCCATCAGGCTCCCGCTGGTAAAACCGGCATCCAGCGGTCTGACCGTCTATGTGAACAATCCGCTCGCAAAATATCTCTGGCATCACGCTGTGCCTCCCTCAGACGCCTGCAATCATCTCACGGCTGCTTTAAGGGAGAGGAAAAACAAAGGGTAGCGTCCAGCATTGGTCGCTTGCCGCTGGTCAGGTTACCACGCTCTGCTCCGCTGGTTCAGACTGTGCTGCCTGAACTGCCAAGTCGTCACGCCGAGGCCGTCGGCTGACAGCTCGAGAAGCCTCTTCCTCATGGTCTTGGGGTGCCCCCAAGTGATCTGCAACAGTCCGGCCATCCGTGCGCACGTGATCGCGAAAAAAGAAACCAAACACCTCATGTAGCCATACTCGACGGCCCATTCGATAATACCAGCGGATCGCATGGCGGATCTTGGGATCGGGGTGCCACGCCCACCAAAGCAGCGCACGGGGGCGTAGCTGTGCCACCGCTTCGATTACCTTCACCCAGAGGAACAGCCGCCTGGGCGTCATTTGTGCCATACCCAAAACTTGATGTTTATAATCCCATTTGGTCGGGTCAGACTGCACAACAGGGCGATCCATTGCGATACGGAAAAAAGGCGTCCACCGGTGTGGCGTGACGTAGAGCGCCTGGATCTGGTCGGCGTCATAGGAAATAAGCTGCCTGAGACCCCGTCACATGTCTGCGTCGGTCTGGTCGTCAAATCCTGCCACCCAAGTAACCATCGAGAGGATGCCGTGCTGCCGAAGCAGTCAGATGGCTTCGCGATCGCTGGCCGTCGCCCCTCCCTTTCTGATCAGCTCTAACGTGGCCTCGTCCGTATTCTCCATTCCCATGAGAAAGCGCTCGAAGCCGGCCCTCTTGTAAAGGTGAAGAATATCGGCATCGCGGACGATATTGTCAGCTCGGGTTGATCTGACCAGCGTCACCGATATGTCTTCGGCGATCAGCGCCTCTAAAAAGGCCTTCCACGGCTTCCTGCCAGCGCTGGGATTTTCGTCCGCGAAATTGAACACCTCCACGCAATGATCGCGATAGAGCCGCGCGATCTCTCGGGCGAGAAGAACAGGATCACGGTGACGCCAGCGCGTCCAGAAGCCACGCTGCCCATAATAGTTGCACAGATTAGGACAACCCCGAGAAAACTGAATTACGACCGCGCGCTTGCCACCCCAATAGCTGTAACGCGCATGATCGATGAGTTCCCAGCCCACGCGATGGACGTCCAGATCGGTGATCACGGCCGCTGCTTCGGTGGCGACAGGCTCCCCATCCTGGCGATCGACGATACCGGGCACCTCCCGGAGTGACTGACCTTGTGCGATCGCGCGCATTAGGTGGCGCGCCGTTTCTTCGCCTTCTCCCTTTACGATGGCCCGCACATGCGATTCCTGCGCGAGAATTTCGCGCCAGAAATAAGTCGGGTGAACGCCGCCATAAATTATTGCGGCGTTGGATAGCGCCAGCGAAACGGCCGCCGCCATCTGTGAAATGATCGTGTGTCCAGATGATGAGCCGGAATGACCAAACAGCACCGCGTCCGGCGAACGGCGGACGATTTCGGCGATGAGAACGTCGAGCGGCGTCGGCCCAAGCTCCGTGAGCCGAGACCAATCCGGGAATGTCCGGTTTCAGGCGATTCCCACTCGCACCAGAGCGACCGGCTTTGGCGCGGTAAACGACCGACAGCAGTCAAACTTGTGAATGACCGGTTCCGGCATAAGCCGACATACGCGGAGCCCTACCGGAACGGCATGAGCTAGTCGAGTGCTGCTGCCTCGATCGCTGCCAAAGATGCGGCCAGAGCCGCCAACATAGCCGACATTGGGAAGTCGGCATGCGATCCTCAAACCGGTCGTATGTTCACGTCTCGTTTAGGAATTATTGCGGCATAGGGTTTTCAGACTGCCAGGACGATGCAGCTTTGCAATCGCGTCGATATCAATGTCTTTTTGGCGAGCGATGCGCTCCATCATCAGCTGATTTCCAGTCCATGGGTCATCACCATTATAGGCTGGATCGCGCTGTACCGCTGTCAGGCTCACATAACGCGCGCCTGCGACGTCCAGCCTTGCCAGCACCTCGGGCAGCATGACCGCGCCCCAACCGCTCAGATGGGTCAACAATATCTGAGGAATCATGCGGCCATAGACCTTGTGCGAAAGCGACTTCATCCGCACGATCCCCTGGTCGATATTTTTCAGATATTGCGCCTTCATGGTTGCGATTGCGGCGGTGTCCCCCTTGGCGAGGCAACGGGCATAGGCTTCGCTATAGGCCCAGTCGTCGAAACTGACTGTGGCTTCGGCAATCCGATATCCCCGCTGCTTCAGGAACGCCATGGCGCTGTCATGCTGGGCCTGATCCCTGCCCGCTGCCATGTTGGGAAAGCGGAAATAATGCCAATCCGCTCCGTCCATCCGGCGGGCGATCTCCTGCTCGCCGGTCACGACATCGGTTTTCCATTGCTCGAAAGAGGACGCGCGGTTCAGGTTCAAATGACTGTAGGAATGATTGCCTAACGGATAGCCGGCGCGGCGCCAGCTATCCAGAACCTTGCCTCCGTCCTTGTCCCGTTGCAGTTTCGCGACGTTCACGAGGCCGTAGGCTTCAGGCACCCCGTGCTGCTTCAATGCCTTGATATAAAGTTCGGCAATGGACAGTCGGGTCATCCCGATAGGCAATCGGCCATTTCCGGTCAGATCGTCCACCGTTATGGCGATGTCGAAGGGCCGTCTATCTCCGGAATAATCGGCGGAAGACCGCGGCGCAGCGACCAGCATGAGCGCAGTCATCGCGACCAGGACCGCGACTCCTACTCCTATCATCTTCACCCTGCCTCGGAGGGAGCGTCGCCCAGGCACAGCAGAGCCGTCAGCGAGCGACTTTCCGATTTTCCTGAATGTAGCCATTTCGTCCGTTTTGAATAGGCGCGCCAGCGTTTTTTGATGACGCGATGCCTTCACCCAACATGTAACATATTGGTTTACCCGAGAAATTCGATGAGTGTTGCATATTATGCGATGCAGTGACGCCGGCTCGGGTTTTGGCGGTCGAAAATCTGAAATAGTTTCTGCGCACTTTCTTGCCAATTCAATAAAGAAAAAGGGGCCGAGAATGCTTGATTCCATAAGGCATTCCTGCATCATAACGTCATACGACTTTTCGATAATCTTGATCGAATGCCGAACTTCCTGGTGATGGCCGATATTTCACGGGAGGATTGTGTATGATCAGGCAATATCGCGCGGATATTGACGGGCTGAGGACCGTGGCCGTCATCCCGGTCGTTATCTTTCACTTGGGCACTAGCCTCTTTTCCGGCGGGTTCGTCGGGGTCGATGTTTTTTTTGTCATCTCCGGCTTTCTGATCACGCAAACGCTTCTGGGTGAACAGGGCGGATGGCGCGACGCGCTGTTCGATTTCTACAAACGCCGCATCAAACGCATT
Organism: Sphingobium sp. LMC3-1-1.1; assembly: GCF_040676285.1. NCBI lineage: Bacteria > Pseudomonadati > Pseudomonadota > Alphaproteobacteria > Sphingomonadales > Sphingobiaceae > Sphingobium > Sphingobium sp. LMC3-1-1.1. The sequence goes on from NZ_JBEGHQ010000003.1 coordinate 36,122, forward strand.
TTCCCTGCGTTGTTCGCGCTCTATCTTTGCGTGATGTTGGCCGCTTTCGGCCTGCTGATGTCCGATCAGTCCGCCGAAGTCGCAAAGTCGATCATCGCTTCCATTTTCTTCCTGTCCAACATCCTGTTCTACAGTCAGAGCGGATATTTTGATGGAGAGTTGGACAGCAATCCACTGCTCCATACCTGGTCCCTTTCGGTGGAGGAGCAGTTTTATATATTCTTTCCGCTGCTGATCTTCTTCACCCGCAACTGGACCGCCGCGCACCGGCGGCAGCTTGTCTGGGCGTTGACGCTGGCCAGCTTCCTTGCCGCGCAATGGATGGTTTCCCGCAACGCGAGCGCGGCTTTTTACCTCATTCCCTTCCGCACCTGGGAACTGTCGCTGGGCTCGCTGCTGGCGATCGGGGCGATTCCCGCGCCGCGCCGGCAGTGGCAGGCCGAAGTCGGTGTAGCGGTTGGCCTGGCACTCATCGCCTACGCGGTCCTGTTCTACAACAAGGCCACCACTTTCCCCGGCGCATCGGCTCTTGTCCCCTGCCTGGGGACGGCCCTCATATTGTTGTGCGGGGAAAGCTGGCGCACGTTGGGAGGACGGCTGCTTTCCATCCCGCCCATGCGTTTCGTCGGGCTCATATCCTATTCGCTCTATCTGTGGCACTGGCCGATCATTGTCTTCTATCGCAACATCGACAGCCGCTTGGACAATGTGGAGCGCGTATCGTTGCTGATCGCCGCTCTGGCAGCCGCAACGATTTCATGGGCATTTGTCGAAAAGCCTTTCCGCCGTTCGAGCCGCCTGAGCTCTCGCATTGTGGTGCTGCGGGGCACGGCTGCCATGGCGGCATGCGGCGCGGCGGTTTTTTCGTTGGCCGTCCTTAGCGACGTCCTTTATCCGATCTCGGCGCAGGCGCGCGGCGTCCTGGCTTATGGTGAGCGAACCGGCCGCACGGAGATGATGCGGACCGGATCCTGCTTCCTGACGACCCAAAATCGCCTTTCCGATTATTCATTCGAACGATGCATGAGGGCGCCGCACGACAAGTCCCGCGTCCTGATCGTGGGCGACAGTCATGCTGCCCATCTTTATTACGGACTGAACCATGCCCTGCCCAACGCTCACGTGCTGCAGGCCACGGCAGCCGGATGCAAACCCCTGGTCAACAGCCGCGGCGATGCCCGCTGTCTAGCGCTCATGCATCAGGTGTTCAACGAGCATCTGAAACGGATACGGCCGAACATGGTGATCCTGTCGGCGCGGTGGCTGGAGAAGGATGTCCCTGACATCGAAAAGACCGTGCGGCTGATCCAGCAAGCCACGCCACGCGTGATCGTTTCTGGTCCCATCGTCGAATATGATCAGCCGCTTCCCCGGCTGCTTGCAAGGCACATCGACCAGAACGAGCCCATAGACATGCATCGTAACAAACAGGTTCCGCTGGTCGACCGGCAATTGGCCGCAGCCATGAAGCGGGCGCACATTCCGTATTTCTCGCCCTATGCCAGCCTCTGCGCGCCGGACTGCCGCCTGTGGGTCACGCCAGGCGTGCCCGTCCAATTTGATTATGGCCACCTTACGCAACAGGGATCGGTTCTGATCGCCGATCTCATGGCTCGGCAAATCCAGCCCGAGCTTGCGGGCATCCCAAAGGCGGCCGACGTAGCTCAATTGCAGCCAGCAACTTATTGAAAGCTAGGCGGTGATTAGCATGGCCAAACGGCGAGCTTCGGTTGCGCCGTTTAGGCTCTGGAGTGATCGAGATTTGGCGCGCTACCGACCAAGACCGCCAACTTCTCGGTCATTCCCGATGTGAAATCGTACGCCCGATAGCTGCCTTCCGCATGGCCCCCGGAGTTTTTGTCAAAACTCCCTAGCAGCGCCGGCTCATCGAGCAGATCGGTGCTTGTTCGACATTTCCTCCGATGAATTGGCCATTTCCTTATTTCGTGCCAGGCGATATATCTCCGGCTGAGACCGGACAGCGGAGACGAGCGCTGCCCAAGGACGGCCACCTGAGGAGGCTCCGATGGCGGTGGATATTGTCGCAACAAAAAACGGGCCATATCTCGTAACCGGCGATTTGACCCTACTTGAGCTGCGCGATGGAGCTGGAAATCTCTATGACTTTCAGGGCAAGAGCCGTGTTTTCCTTTGCCGGTGCGGTGCGTCGATCACGAAGCCGTTCTGCGACGGCCAACATTCCAAGATCGGTTTCCAAGCGGCGGAGGCCGCAGTGAAATCTGACAGTTAGCGCCGGCAGAGCCGACATTCGTCGGATTGGTCGAGCTCGCTACAAGCTGTCGTTGGTTCACCATCAATGCCGCAGATCACCGAGCGCGAGTTCGTTCCACATCCAGGTGAAGTCATAGCTGGCCATTGGGTCGCCAGCACCTGTTTTCGCCGCGCCATTTTCGAGATATTTGAGCCAGTCGGCGACCTTGGCCCGGCCGGCCTTGGTGCGGGCCAGCGCGCGGGGCGTCTTGTCGCCGAGTGCGGGTACGGCTTCATCAAGCGTTCGCGTATATTCGCGGGTCATCATCTCGTGGACGATTCTCTCCATTTCCCGTGGCGGAATTTCCAGCTCTTCATCCTGATCGCCGCGCGCGGCTTTGACAGCTGTTGCCGAGAGCTTTCCCATGCTCAAAATCTCCCACAAATCCAATCGGTTGCCGATGGAAGGCAGTGGATCCCAGGAGACCCGAATCACCTTGAAGGCCGCAGAAATGCGGGACTTTCAGCGATTGGCCCGGTTGTGAGAGGATGGAAAGGTGGCGGAGACGGAGGGATTCGAACCCTCGGTAGCCCCTTAAGGCTACGACGGTTTAGCAAACCGCTGGTTTCAGCCACTCACCCACGTCTCCGCACGAATTTGCCCACCGGATAAGGTGAGCAGTGGCTAGATGTCGGCCTATAGCGACGGGTTTCATGCATGGCAACGGTCCGGCACGGAGAAAAATCACCCGGATTTCGAAAAACAGATTCGGACTGGCGCGGAATCGACTCGGGTCGCCGTTCGTTCATTGTCGTTTCAGCTTGTTCCCCGATAATCTGAAATGTGGTTGAAGAGCGGTTTCTCTGGGGAGTAGCGGGCATGATCGGGATTTTACAGCGGGTTTCGGGCCGCGCTGGAAGGGCGGGCGCTCTTGCGATCGCCCTTGGCGCTGTCATGCTGGCACCCGTGGCGCAGGCGCAGGTGCGCACGGTCGACCCCAATACCGCGATCGATTCCGATCTGGCGCCCGTGCCGCAGCCGGGCGGCACGCCGACCGACCCCGGGGTAGACACCAGTTCCCAGCCGGGAAACAGCGCGCCTGCGGGCAGCGGCACCTCCTATAATCCGCCTCCGGTAAGTTCCGGCTCCACCGCGACAGGCGCGCCGGTGACAACCAATTCCCCGCCGGCCGCCATATCCCCTGGCGATTCCTATCAGCAGGACGATCTGATCGGCGCGGCCGAAGGGGTGTTCGGCAAGGGCGCTGAAGGCCTGGCCGGGATCATCGAAAAGATCCTGAAGGATCAGGGCCGTCCCAATGCCTATATCGCCGGGCGAGAGGCGTCGGGCGCGTTCGTGGTCGGTCTGCGCTATGGATCCGGCACGCTCAATCACAAGGTGGAGGGCAAGCGGGAGGTATATTGGACCGGCCCATCCATCGGCTTCGACGTGGGCGGCAATGCGGCCAATACCTTTGTCCTCGTCTATAATCTCTACGATACGCAGGACCTTTATCACCGCTTCCCGGCGGCGGAAGGCACGGCCTATCTGGTGGGCGGCTTCACCGCCAGCTATCTGCGCTGGGGCAGCGTCGTTCTCATCCCGATCCGGCTGGGCGTGGGATACCGGCTGGGCATCAACGCCGGCTACATGAAGTTCACCGAAAAGCGCAACTGGCTGCCCTTCTGACGCATAGGGAGCATTGGGTTGGCGCAAAGCGATTTTTTCCAGGTGATCTCTGGTCAAGAAATAGCGGAACACAAGGACTCCGGAGCGGCGACCTGATCCAAGAGGAGCGCCGCTCTACAAGCTGAGGCTGAGCTGGCCGCGCGCCTCGTCCGGCTCCACATGATCCAGATTGTGGACGCCCAGGCCCAACAGGCGCGCACCCATGCGCAGCGGCAGTTGGGCGCGGAGCAGCCCCCGGGCCGTCTGCACCAGCAGGTCAGGCGAGCGTAGGGGAGCAGCGAAGCTCTTCGACCGGGTAATGATGCGGAAATCGGCGAACTTGACCTTCAGCACCACCGTACGGCCATAGGCGCTGCTTCTTTCGATACGGCCCCAGAGATTCTCCGCAATCCGGTCGAGTTCCGTGATCAGCGACTCCTCCGTGATGAGGTCGTCGAAGAAGGTATCCTCGACGCTCACGGATTTGCGTTCCTGCCGCTCATGCACCGGGCGGTCGTCCTCGCCCCGCGACGCGCGATAGTAGAACAGCGCCGCGCTGCCAAAATGCTGCTGGAGGAAGGACAGCTCACGCGCCCTCAGGTCCGCGCCGGTTTCGATGCCCAGCGCCTGCATCCGCTTCGCCGTCACCGGCCCCACGCCGTGGATACGCCGCACCGGCATCGTCGCGATGAAGGCCGCACCCTCTTCCGGCCGGACGATGCAGATGCCGTCAGGCTTGTTCTGGTCGGAGGCAAGCTTGGCGATCAGCTTGTTGTAGGAGACCCCGGCCGACGCGGTGAGCCCGGTTTCCTCCCGGATCAGGCGGCGGATTTCCTCTGCGATCAGCGTGGCGGAGGAAATGCCCGGCTTGTTCTGCGTGACGTCGAGATAGGCCTCGTCCAGCGACAGCGGCTGGATGATGTCGGTGAAGCGCGCAAAAATCTCCCGCACCTGGGCCGACACGGCGCGGTAGACATCGAAGCGGGGACGGACGAACAGCAGGTCGGGGCAGAGGCGCCGCGCCCGCGCGCCCGGCATCGCGGAGCGCACGCCATATTTGCGCGCTTCATAGCTGGCCGTCGCGACCACACCGCGAGGCCCGCCGCCGCCCACCGCCAGGGGCTTGCCGCGCAGGCTGGGATCGTCGCGCTGCTCGACCGACGCGTAAAAGGCATCCATGTCGATATGGATGATCTTGCGCGGCGGAGCTTCCATGGCCCGCGCTTATGCCACAGGCCGGAACGAAAAGGAAACGCAAGGCGGGCGTCAGCGTCGGAGCAGGCGAAGATTGTCGAGCAGCCATTCCAGATGGGCCCGGCTGATCCGGCTCCACACATTATAGGTGCAGCGCTGGCCGCCGACGCGCAGATAGGCGAGGGAATGCAGGCCCTGGCCGCCCGGATTGGCGGCGGGATAGGGCTGCGCCCCTTCCTGACCATAGCCGGCAAAAGACGGGGTGGGCAGCCGCGCCAGCTCGCGCATATAGGGCCACTGATCGGTCAGCCTGCGCCGCTGCGTCCGCGGGTCCGCCCTGTCATCCGGCAACAGGCCGGTCCCGGCAAAACCATAAGCGCTGCGCAGGCCGGGAAGGTCGAAGGCGACGCCCCAGCCGCCGCCGAAGCGGGCGGCGCGCGGCGTCCCTTCCGGTTCTCCGGGCGCGGCGAGCGCGAGCGGAGCGCAGGATTTGCGGTTTTCCGCTTTGGCCCATTCGGCGCGGGCGCGCCTTTCCCCGATCCGCGTCCCGGTTTCCGCTCCGAAGGCCGGCATGGCGCTGAGCAGCAGCGCCGCCGCCAGCGCCAGCTTCATGTCTTGTCCTTGAGCGAGAGCAGCGCGGCGAAGGGGCTGGCCTGCTCCTCGCTCAGCACGCCCGCTTCGCGCAGGATGCTGTCCGCTTCCGGAGAGCGCGGATAAGGCGTCATCGCCAGCGCCACGGTCTCGGCCACTGCCTCACCCATGTCGATGACAAGCCCGTCAAAACCGATGGTGTCGCAATCCCCGGCATCCAGTTCCAGCTCGTCACCCTCCGGCACATCCTCCCCTTCCCGGACGAAGCGAAGCAGGAAATCCGTGTCGACCTTCTCCGGCACTGCCGCGCCTGTCGCCACACAGGGCTGGGCAAGATCGGCCCGCACGCGTCCTTTGGCGAAGATGGCGCCATTATCCTCATTCAGGGCATAATCCGCCTCCAGACGGTCAAGCGCCAGCAGGTTGAAGCGCTTCGCCAGCGCCTCGCGCTCGGCGGCATCGGCGGTGATGGTCACCGGTTGCGCATGGCGGGCAAGCTGGTCAATGCGGACGGGACGGGAAAATTCGGGGGCGGAGCTCATCCAAGGTCTCCCGCCATCAGCGCGTCGCGGCTGAGACAGCCGAGCCTCACCCAGCGCGCGCGCAGATGCGATTCGACATGCGCCAGCGCTTCTGTGGACGGCGCCTCGCCGCGATAAAGATTGCGGGCAATCGCCTCGCCCAGGTCGGCTTCGCCCGACAACGCCGCGCGATAAGCAGCCAACCGGCCACCCAGCGCGCTCACCATGCGGCCGATATGCTTGCCCACGACGACGTCGCCAATCCCTTCCTGCCGCAACTGGCCGTCCATATCGTCCACGAACAATTCGGTCAGCCAGACGCTCTCCTGCGCGGCGCCCAGCGCCTCCAGCCGCATCAGCGCCTGCGCGAGGATCGCGATGATCATGTCGAACCGGCCGTCCATCGTATCGGGAACCTGCCCCTTCACATACCAATGGGGCTGTCGTCCCTCTGCAACGATGGCGTTGTAGAGGGTGCGCATCGCGTCCCTGGGATCGCTCGACGCGAACAGACGCTGAAAGATGCTGGGCATGAGTTTGACTGTTTCCTGGCTTGACCGGTCGGCGGCCCCTTGCCGAGGCTCGCGCATTTCCATATTGATCGCCCGGCCGCCCGATGCAATGGCGGCTTTGTTTTTCGGCAAGGTCCGGGGCCAGCCCCGCAGGAGAAGTTCATGCGCCAGTTCAGCCGCCAATCCCGCAGCGGGCGGATTTTGCTTGGCGCAGGCCTTTGCGCGCTGCTGCTGGGCGCGTCGGGATGTTCCCGCATCCGCACCCATCAGGGCTATCAGGTCGACAAGCTGCTGGTGGATTCGATCCAGCCCGGCATCGACAATCGCGCCTCCGTGGAGGGCACTTTGGGCCGGCCGAGCTTCGTCGCGCAGTTCGGCGACCAGGACTGGTACTATGTGTCGCGCGACATGCGCGCGCTGGCCTTTTCCAACCCCAAGCCGGTGTCCCAGACGATCCTGCATGTCCGTTTCGACGGCGCGGGCAATGTCGTGGCGGTCGATCGCAAGGGACTGGAACAGGTCGCCAGGATTTCGCCTTCGGGCGACAAGACGCCGACTTTGGGCCGCCATCGCAGCCTGTTCGACGAGATTTTCGGCAATATCGGCGCGGTCGGCGCTGCCGGCATGGGTGGTGGCGGCGGCGGCAGCAATACCGGCGGCGGCGGCGGCCCGAACGGGAGCTGACGGAACAGCCGGCCAAGATGCTGTTCCCGCAGGCAGCAGCATGGCGCCCTGGCTTCAGTCCGTCTTCAATATGTCGGTCAGCCCCGCCGCCAGTGGTCGCGGGCGATATCCCAATGCTGCCATCCGGTCGACATTGAGGGCGGGGAAACCCCAGTCCTCCTCTGCTTCAGCTTCATAGGCGATCGGTACGCAGCAGCGCTCCGCCAGCATCCTCGCCAGTTCCGCAATGGTGGTGCGAACACCGCTGCCGACGTTGAAAGCCCCCGCATGCCCGCTGGCGAGCAGCAGCAGCATAGCCTGCGCCACATCCTCGACATGGACAAGGTCGGAACCGAAGGCGCCACTGCCATGCACGCGGATGGGGCGCCCACTCGTCGCCGCTCGTGCCATCGCAGCCAGGGCGCCGCTCTGCTGGCCAGGCCCGTAGACCGATGCCAGGCGCAGCGTCTGGAGCAGCACCTCCTCCCCGCGACAGCGTTCCTCCGCATAGATTTCCTGGGCAATCTTTGAACCCAGATAATAGCCCCTGCTGCGGGGAAAGAGCGGCGCTTGCTCGTGCGGCGGTCGAGCGGTCGGCGCATAGGCATTGGCGCTGCTCGCCTGCATGATCCGCCCGACGCCGGCCCGAATCGCCGCATCGACCAGCTTGAGCGTGCCGAGCGCATTGATTCGCCAGCAGCGCTCCGTTTCGGCCAGGTCATGATGATCGGAGGGAATGTGCGCGGCCAGATGCACCAGCGCCGCGCAGCCGCCCAGCTCGACCGCCTCGACCGCCGACAGGTCAAGCAATGCCCATTCATCGTCCGGATCAACATCGGGCGGCGGGCGGCGAGAGAGATGGCGAATGCGCCAGCCGGCCCGGCGCGCCGCCGGCGCGAAGGCGCGGCCGACAAAGCCCGAACCGCCGGTCAGCGCCAGCAAGGGAGCGCCGCCGTTCATCGCACCGCGTCGATGCGCTCCTGCGGCACGAACATCTCGTCCAGATAACGCAGGATCACGCCCTCGCGCACCGGCGGCTGCACGACCGGCGTGCCGTGGAGCAGTTTCCGCACGCACATCTCCACCTCATTGAAGCCGGCCATGGCCCGCAGCGGCGTCGTACCCGAAAAGCGGGCATTGATCTCGAAGACGCGAGGTGTGCCGTCGGCATCGGTGCGGAACTGGAAATTGGCGGGACCATGGGGTTGCAGCGCCCTGCCGAGCGCCCGCACCTGTTCGTTGAGCCTGGGATAGTCGCCCAGATAAGCGCGATAGCTGTTTCCGTCGCGCAGGTCGCGGCGCATGACGATCGACGCCTGCACCTCGCCATCGAAGACCAGCGTGCTGGCGGTATATTCGCTGTCGGCGTCGCCCACGCATTGCTGCACGACAAGACCGCTGCGCCCCTCCAGCGCCGACGCGAGCGCGGCCCGGTCGTGAACCAGCGACACGCCCACCGACCGCGCGCCGATGCGCGGCTTCACCACCAGCGGAAATCCGACGGCGGCGATCAGCGCCTCGACCGCTTCCCTGTCCTCCGCCGCGGCGGAAGCGGGGTGGGGCAGTCCGACACTTTCGAAGAAGCGCGCGGTTTCCAGCTTGTCGTCGGCGATGGCGACGACGCGCGGATCGCTGACCAGCACATGCGTCCCGAACAGCGCCTCCAGCCGATGCCTCTCCGCCGCGAAATAGGACAGCTCCACATCGGTGCCGAGCAGCACCATATCGGGCCGCTCCCGATCCAGCAGCTGGTGGATGCGATCGCCAAAGGCCGGATCGTCGGCAAAGGGCAGGCGATAGGCGCCATCGGCCCAGTAAAGGCCAGCGGAAAGCGGATTGGGGTCAGCCGCGATGATCTGGCACTCCAGCGCCGATTGCCGCAGCGACTTGATGATGCCCTGCCCCAGCACCGCGCCAGCTCCGGTCACCAGGATCTTCATGCGAAGAACCGGCAGAGCCGCTCCTGCGTGGCGGCGGACAGAGTAGTGGCGCGGATCGCGTGCATCTGGTCCTCCGGATCGAAATCGATATCGCGGCTTTCTATGGTCACAAAATCTCCCCTGACTTCGATCATCGCCCATTTGGGCGTCCGGTCCCCGTCATCACGCGGTTGGCCGAGCGAGGCGAGGGTGAAGATGGTGGCGGCTGCGCAATCATAGCGGCGATGTCGGTGGACATGGCCGAACAGGCCGTAGCGAAAGCCCCGCGCCGCAACCGTGTCGGCGGCCTCCTCTGCCTCCTGCGCGGATCGGATGTAGCGCCAGTCCCCATAGGCGAACGGATTGGCATGGGCGGCGAACAACGGCCCCAACGACCAGCTTTCCCGCCAATCGAAGGCCGCCATGCTGCCGGATGGGATATGGGCGGCCGTCCAGTCGACGCTTTCCCGCAGCCATTCGGGCAGGTCGGCGCGATAGCGTTCCGCCGCCGGCGACCCCCGGTACAGCATGTCGTGATTGCCGCTGATCAGGATCGCGCCGTCCCGCGCCGCCGCGCCCTGCACCAGTTCCAGCGTCTCCAGCGGCTGCACCCCATAGGTCAGGAGGTCGCCCAGGATCAGCATCCGGTCGAACCCCTCCCGCCGCGCGGCGGTGAGCGCCAGTTGCAGCGGGTCGCTGGCGGCATGGATATCGGTCAGCACGGCTATTCGCATGGCGATATCGGCCGGGCCAGAGGGGCAATGGCGATGCGTGGATGGCGGGCCGCGATCAGGTCGCGATAAAGGTCCAGATGCGCCGCCGCGCAATTTTCGATGGAAAAGCGGCTGGCGGCTTGCAGCGCGCCTTGCGACAGCGCGGCGTAGCGGACGTCATCGCTCAGCATATCCGCCATGGCCTGCGCCAGCACGGCGGGATCGGAGGGCGGGACGAGCTGGCCGTTGACGCCGGGCAGGACCATCTCCCGATTGCCCGCCACCGCGGTCGCAACGATGGGCAGGCCGCTCATCGCGGCCTCGATCATCGCGATGGGAAAACCCTCCCAAAGCGAGCAGTTCACGAAAAGGTCTGCCTGCCGCATCAACATATCGACGTCGCTGCGCGCGCCCAGCAGTTCGACCGGCTCTCCCACCGCCTGGGCCTGAAGCCCTTCCAATTCCGGCCCGGCACCCGCGATGCAGATACGCGCTGCGCGGCCCTGCGCCGCCAGTGCACCCACCAGCGGGCGGGCAGCGCGGAGCAGGGTCGGATAATCCTTTTGCGCCGATATCGTGCCCACGGCCAGGATGATCGGATCGCGCCCGGCGGCAACGCGCGGCTGCCCGGCATGGAAGCGGGGGCTGGCAGCATTCAGGATCATGCGGACAGGCTTTCGCGCATGGCTGCGGAGCAGCGTCTCGCACTGGTCGCTGATCGCGACATAGCTGTCGACGATGCGGTTGAAGAGGGTGAAGGCAGAGGGCGGAAAGGAAAGGCGGCTGTTATGGTGGGTCAGCACTACGGGCACGCCCGGCATGGCAAGCGCGAGGGGGAAGAGCGCACGGGCGGTATGGGCGTGGATCACGTCCGGCCGGATCGCGCGCAGGGCGCGCCGCAGCGCCAGCGTACCTGCCACAATATTGTTGCGATTGGCCAGCCCCAGCGAAAAGGCCGTGGCGCCGCCCTCGCGCAGCCGCGCCCGCATCGCTGCTTCGGTGGCGGGCGCATTGCCGACCTGTCCGGCATCGCTGAGGGACAGGATCGCCGCCTGATGGCCCGCCTGCGCAAAGGCCTCCGCCAGATTGCAGACCAGCATTTCGGCGCCGCCCGAGGTGAAGCTGGTGATGATCGAGCAGATGCGCATTTCAAGCCGCCAGATCGACCCCGGTCGCCGCCAGCAGCGCCAGGGCGCGCGGCGACAGATCGGCACGGCAACGCTCCAGCACCAGATCCGCCTGATCGGGGCTGAGCCATTCGCCGAAGGCGCCCGCCTTGCCGCTGCGCATGCGCAGGCTTTGGTCGTCGCTGCGGTCATAATCATGGCCGGGAATGCCGCCGTCGCGTTCCTTGTCGCGCATCCGGTCGAATTGCGCGGCGGCAACGGCGCGAGCGAGCATGTCCGGTTGCGGCTGCACGCCCAGAAAGGCGAGGATACCCGCAACCGTGGACATGGGTTCGGCGAGCATATGTTCGTAGCTGATCAGGTGATGCCGTCGTCCGGTCAGGCCCGCCGCCCAGCCGTTCAGATAGCCGGTGAGCGCCGCCATCCCATATTTGGGCTCGTCCAGGAAAGCCGCCATGTCGCCGGAAAAGCTCTTCTTGTGCCGGGTCGCATGGAAATAGGCGGACACGATCACGTCGCGGGGATCGCGGACAAGGAACAGGACCGGCCGGTCAAGGAACAGCCTCTCGCGATAGGGCAGATGGCTGACGAGAACCAACGGCAGGTCAGCCTGGCCCGTCCCGCCGATGAAGGCATCGATTCCCCGTACCGGATCACGGTCGAAATTGGGCAGGATGCGAAACGTGCTGGTCAGGTCGGGTTCGAACCCCAGCGCCGCGCTTTCCGCGAAATAGCAGGAGAGCAGAAAGCGCAGCCATGTCCGCCCGCTCTTGGGATAGGACACCAGGAAGGCATCGGCCCGCGCCGCCGCCAGCCGCAATGGCGGCTCGTCCCGCAGCCGCCGCCGCATCGCCCGCGCAAAACCCTTCAGCGACATCATGTTCATGACCCTGCCCTCACCCGATGATGGTCGAGCACGCTGGTGATGACCGACTGCCAGCGGGCAAGCACCTGATCATGTCCGAAATCCGCCATCCGCTCCCGAGCCGCCTGCCCCAGCGCGGCGCGCCGGGCCGGGTCGTTGCAGAGCGCGACGATGCTTTCCCCCAATGCAGCGCCGTCGCCATTGGGGACCAGCAGGCCGCTCCGGTCATGCTCGATCATTTCGGCCGGGCCCCATTGGCAATCGAAGGAAACGACCGGCAACCCTGCGCCCATGGCCTCGCCCACGACAATGCCCCAGCCCTCGAAGCGGGAGGAGAGGACAAAGAGGTCGGTCCGGGGCACCCAGTCGCCCGGTTTCTCCGTCACGCCGGGCAGGCTCACCCGATCGGCCAGCCCCAGACGGCCGCGCTGCCGCTCGAGCGCGGCGCGCTCCGGCCCCTCGCCCCAGATCACAAGCTTCCAGTCCGGAATGCGTTGCGCCACATGGGCAAAGGCGTCCAGCAGCAGGTCGAAGCCCTTTTGCGGCACCAGTCGCCCCACCGCCCCGATGGTATGCCCGTCCGACCGGCGATCCGGCGCGGCACCGGCAGGCGGCACCGGATTGGGAATCACCCATCCCTCCACGTCCATGGCTTCCTTGAACCAGTCCATCGCCCCCTGCGTCATGGTGATGAGGCCGACGGAGCGCGGATAGGTCATCTGCCGCAACCGGCTCCAGACCGGCCCCACCGTCTGGAGCGCGGGATTGTTGCGTTCCGATACGATCACCGGGATATGCAGCGACCGCGCGGCCAGCAGGGAGAGGATGTTGGTGCGGGTCAGGAAGCTTACCACCAGTTCCGGCCGCACCGCCTTCAATGCCCGCCGCAGCAATCTCTGCCGCCGCAGCATCGCCAGCGCGCCGGTCGCGACGGCACGGCGGCGCGACTTCATGCCTAGCCTGATGATCCGCACCTGCGGATGATAGGCGTAATAGGAGGGGGCGGACGCCTCCTCGAAGACGATCAGGGTGATGCTCCAGCCCTGCGCCGCGAAATGGTTGCAGAGCAGGCTGACGATATGTTCCGACCCGCCCGCGCCCAGGCCCGGAAGGACGAACGCAAGCATGGGTGGCCTGGATGCTCTTACCAGCATGGCGGCGGGGTTCCTGTATAATCACGCTTTTATGCCGTTCACTGTCCTAGCCGGGGGAGCCCAAGTCCATTGCGCGAAGGGGTTAGGAGGCAGCCCTTTGGATCAGTCCTGTCCCGCTCCGGCACGGCCGCGCGTCAATAATGGACGCGCAGTTCGAGACCTCCGCGAATGCGGTCGAATTCGTCCAGCGGAACGCTGCTGTCGCGTTTGGAGAAACGGGCCGTCGCAGCGATGGCGACTCGGCGGTTCAGGGCATATTCCAGCTCTCCGGTGACGCCGTAGAGCTTGTCGGTGTCGTCCACGCCGAAATATTTGCTGCGGCGGTAGAGGATTCCCAGCTGTCCTCTCAGATTGTGGCGGATTTCCTGGTTTATTCCCAGCCGGAAGCGCATGTCCTCACGCGATTGCACCCCGGTCCGGTAGGTGGCGACATTGCCGACGAAGCCGTCGAGCGTAATGGCGGTGCGTGGGCGAGGGGTATAGGTGAGTCCGATCTGCACCGACATGCGGGTCTGCGATTCTATCCGCTTGTCCTTGGCATCCAGGCGATAGACGCCGACCGCCGCATCGCCGCGCAACGTGCCACCCGGATCGATGGCGATGCCGACCCGGGCGCCATAGGTTGACGCGTCGCGGTCGAACTGGCCCGGCGCGGGGGCACGGCGGAAATCGCGATGCGCAGCCACCCCCTCGACAAAAAGGCTCGTCAGCGCAGACACGCGCATCATCACCCGCGCAAGCCCACCAACCGCGTCCAGATCACGCTCCTCATCGATGGCCCGGGTATATCGCATGCGCGCTCCGGTGGCCCTGGCCAGAAATCCGATCCGCGAACCCTGGTGCAGATAGGACAGGTCGCCATCCACCAGGTTCAGTTCGCGCGGACCGATATTGGGCAGGGTATTGCCCTCCGGCTCGCCCCGATCCTCTATGAGATGCTGCCAGCTCGCGGCGACGTTCAGGCGGTCGGCGGCTGACGGGTTCCAGTTCAACCCGGCGGCTATGCGTCCACCGACCGCATCTTCCTTCTGATACTGGAAATATTTGCGGATATCCCCTTCCGCCCGGGCGGTCACCTCCAGTGCACTCCCCTTGCGCAGCAGGTCGATATAAGGGCGGACCTGAAGGCGGAAATCATCCTTCTCGCCAAAAGCCTGAGCGTAGATATTGCTGTCATATTCCAGCCGGGCGCTGCCGCCGATCCTTAAGGTCGCGCTCCCCAGCGTCAGCGGCGTCGGTTCGAACAGCCCGCCCGGCGTCCCCTGCTCCGGACCGGCGGGGTCCAGATCCTGCGCATGGGCGTCCGTCAGGGCCGTGATCAGCAACAGGGCCGCAACGCTCCCGGCGGCCCGCCCCAGAGCCGGGGAGGGCATCAAAACCACTTCTCATAGATGCGCACTGTGTCGCCCGGCTGGATCATGTCGCGCTCGCTCGCCCGGCCGACCATCTGTCGACCATCGACCATGCGTGTGATGGCGACGCTCCCCTGTTCGGCGCGAAAGGTGTAACCGCCCGCGACGGACACGGCCGCGAGCACCGACATTCCCGCACGATATTGATATTCGCCGGGGCTCTTCACCTCGCCCAGCACATAGAAAGGACGCAGCCTGACGGGCTGGACGCTGACGGTCGGGGCATTGAGCAACTGGCGCTGCGTCAATTGCTGGGCGATGCTGGCCTGCAATTCGGGCACGGTCTTGCCGCCCGCATCGACATCGCCCAGCACCGGAAGGGAAATCTGGCCGCGATCGTTGACCACATAGCTGCTGCCGCCCGGATCGGCCGCGCTGAGGCCGGGAATCGCCACGCGCACCTCATCGCCCGCGCCCAGCCGATAGGCGACGGTCGGTGCCGGCGGCAGGCTGGCAAGGCCTGACAGCCCGCTCGAGCAGGCGGCTGTCAGGGCAAAAAGGCCGAGGAAAAGGCCATGATGAAGCCGGTTGCGCATCTGCGTCCCCTCTCAAATGGATGTGGTGGAAGTTTAAGCCCTTTGGCTGATTCCGGGGCGGGCAATAACGGCTGGCGGACAGGCAAAAAGGGACAGGCCCCCGAACGCTTTGGGAGTGATACCAACGAGAATTCTGGAAACGCCATGCGCCTGCGGAGGGGCAACAGGCCCTGCGCTATGCCGCCAGCCTCCGATCCTGCCTCCAATGGCTGAGATCGCGCCCGATCAGCTCCTCCAGATCGGCAATGTCCCGCGCATAATAGTCGACCATCCGCTGGCGGAGCGCCGCGGGCAATGGCGGATAGGCGATCTGCCGCGCGAATACCCCACGCACCCGTTCGAACATCGCTTTGCCGCGCAACGGCCGCACAGCCTCCTTCAACGGTGCCAGCGCGGTCCGTACCGGCAGCGGCAGGAAACGCTCGCTGCTGTCGTTGCGCGGGTCGGAACCGACCTGCTTCGAATAATGACGGGGCGCTCCGATATGGTCGCTGACGATGGCGACGCTCGCCTCGGGCGCGGCCTTCACATCCTCGAACAGCAGTATCTTGATTTGCTCCGCGTCGAAATGGGCAAGCCAGCGGCGCAGATGCTGCGCGTAAAGCCCATCCTCCAGAAATCGGGGTTGGTCGTTCGGCCGCCCGTCCAGATAATATTCCGGCCCCTTTGTCACCGTACCGCGCCGGAACAGCATCTTGTAATCGGAATAGGCGCGGTCGACCGGATTGCGAAGCTGCACCACCAGCCGCGCCTCTGGCAGGGCAGCGGCAAGGCGGGCGGGCGCGTCCGGGTGGGCGAGATAGTCGGCGGACTTTTCCCCCAGGATCTGGTCGGGCCGCGCGCCATCGAAGAAACGGCGATAATGATCGAGCCCCTGCGCATGCTCCTGGCTGAAGAAATGCGGCTCCGGCGCGGGCAGGTAGATCGCCGGATTGTCCTGAAGCTGGTTGTGGATCCAGGTCGTCGCCCCCTTGACGGCGCCTATGATGACAAAATGCGGCAGGCGGCCGTTGGCCATCGTCTTTTCTCCCTTCGTCAACAGGACAGTTCCGCCATGGCGATCTCCAGGCAGTTCGCCAGGCGGTGCATGTCTTCCGTATCCAGCAGATGATCCACCGGAAAGGCTATGCTGCGGCGGCCGAGATCCTGCGCGATCGGAAGAGCGCCGTCGCGGCGGACGTTCCGACCCGCAAAGGCGACTTCGCACGTCATATCGGCGCAGGAACCGCTGCCCACCGGCATGCCCATCTGCATCATCCGGCCAATGATCGGCGTGGTCCCCGCCTCCCCCAGCCGGTCGGCCGCAATGGTCACATAAAGCCGGTAGAAGGCGTGGCCGACCTCCGGCGGAATATCGGGCACCTCCACCGCCGGATTGGCGCGCAGCAGGCGCATCAGGGTTGCGGCATTGTCGCGCCGGGCGGCCAGCCAGCGGGGCAGCTTGGCGAGCTGCACCCGCCCGATGGCGGCCTGCATCTCCGTCATCCGCCAATTGCTGCCGAAACTGTCGTGCAGGTAGCGGAAACCGCTCGTCGTGGCCGCCGTAAAGAATTTTTCGGGGTTCTTGCCATGGTCCTTATAGGCCCAGGCCCGTTTCCAGTGCGCTTCCTGCCGCAGCAGGAGCATACCGCCCTCGCCGCCCGTGGACATGATCTTGTCGGTGCAGAAGGAAAAGGCGGCGGCATCCCCGAAGCTGCCCACCCGACGGCCATGAAGGGTCGCGCCATGCGCCTGCGCGCAATCCTCGATCAGCCACAGGCCGTGATCATCGGCCAGCGCGCGCAACGCCGCCATGTCGCAGGGCCAGCCGGCCAGGTGCACGCACAATATCGCCCGGCTGCGCGGCGACAGCATCCGGCGGGCGGAGTCAGGATCAATGGCGTTGCTGATCGGGTCGATGTCTGCAAAGACCGGCGTCGCGCCGACCGCGACGATGCAGGCCGCGCTGGCAAAGAAGCTGCGCGAGGGCAGGATCACCTCATCGCCCGCCCCGACGCCCAGCGCCCGCAATGCCAGTTCCAGCGCGACCGTCCCATTGCTGACCGCGACGCCGTGGGGCATGCCGCAAAACGCCGCGAATTCCGCTTCGAAGGCGCGGTTCTGCTCGCCATGGACCATGGCATTGACCCGCCCGCTTTCCAGAACCCGCGTCACCGCCGCGATCTCGTCCGGCTCATGCTGCGGCCAACGCAACGCGGCATGGTCAAGCGGGCTGAGGCGCAGCGGAACAGGGGACTGAATATGGGCTTGCGCAGGCACGGCTTGCATCTTGGTTTCCCCCAAAAAGGTCAGGCGACATCGCGCGGCAGCGGCGGGGTCAGGGCGGCCGGAATATCCGTCGGGCGCGGCGGCATCATCAGCAGCGTGTCGGAACTTTCCGCCGCCAGCCGCCGCAATATCTCCGCCCAGCGCGAACTGGCGGAAGCAGCGACCATTTCGTGTGTCAGCCGGACAAGCTCATCCGCGTCACCCACCGCGATCAGCCGGGCGAGCTGGGCAAAGCCCTCCACCAGCATCTCCAGCGGAATCGGGGATGGCATGGCCTCGAAAATACCCGGAATCGCGCTTTCGATCTTGTCCTCGCTGCTGTCGAACAGTTCCTCGAACAGCTTTTCCCCTGGACGAAGCCCGATGAACTTGATCGGCACGTCGATTTCCGGCCGCAGTCCCGCCATGCGGATGACGCGGCGAGCGATCTCCACGATCTTGACCGGCTCGCCCATGTCGAGAACGAAGATGGTGCCGCGCTCCGAATCCGTCTCCAGTGCGCGGGCGCTGCTTTGCAGGATCAGCAGCACCGCCTCCTGCACCGTCATGAAGAAGCGCTCTATGTCCGGATGCGTGACGGTCAGCGGCTTGCCGCTGGCGATCTGCTGCTGGAACAGCGGGATCAATGAGCCACTGGATCCCAGGACATTGCCGAAACGCACCGTCAGGAAGCGGGGGCTGTCCGGATCGCAACTGCCGATCAGGTCGAGCGCCTGGCAGTACAGCTCGCCCAGCCGCTTGGTCGCGCCCATCAGGCCGACCGGGTTGACCGCCTTGTCGGTCGACACCTGGACCATCGCCCGCGCCTCGAACTCGCACACCGCGTCGGCAACGTTGCGGGTGCCGAGCACATTGGTATGCACGCCCGCGCAGGGATTGGCCTCCACCATCGGCACATGCTTCAACGCAGCGGCGTGGAAGACAATTTCCGGTCGCCGCCGCTCGAACACCTGCCATAGCGCGGGGCGCTGGCGGATCGAGCAGAGTTCGGCATGGAAACGGACATGGGGGAATTTCTCCCGCGCCTCCATCTCTATGGTGTAGAGATTATATTCGCTGTGATCGAGCAGCACGATCTCCGCCGGCGCATAATAGGCAAGCTGGCGCACCAGCTCGCCGCCGATGGTGCCTCCCGCGCCCGTCACCATGATCCGCGCCCCGGTGACGACCCGCTCGAGATAGCTGTGCTGCACCGTGATTTCCGGACGCCCCAGCAATTCCGCGAGCGGCATCTTCTCTATCGCCATGCGGTCGCCGGTCAGCGGCTGCGCGCTGGTCCAGGGATTGCGGAAGCGCGAGACGACCAGATTTTCCTGTTCCGCCAGCGCCGCGATGCGCAATATCTGCTGCCGGTCGAGCCGTTCGCTGCTTTCCTGCACCACCAGGCTGACGGGCCGCCTGCCCGCGCGGTCCAGATCCGCGACGATCCGGGGCAGCATGTCGGGCGATCCCAATATGGGCAGGCCACCCAGGTTTAGCCGCCGCTCATGCCCGTCGAAGGAGATGACGCCGACAATCTCCAGCCCGGACTGGGTGTCGGTGGGCACGAGATCCGCCATCACCCGTGCCCAGTCCAGTTCGCCCAGCAACAGGATGCGGCGGCGCGCCTGCACGGTCCGGCGCAACCGCGCCGCCCGGACATGCTTGAAGAACTGCCGCCGCAACACGCGCACCACCAGCAGCGCGGCGACCGTCAACGGCACGTCGACGGTCAGGAAGACGGTCATCGGCCCGCGCATCATCTTCTGCGGCGCCAGCAGCCCGGCGGTGATCATCCATATTAGCCAACTGCTGGCGAGCAGGCTGACCGCGAGCGACAGCGCATCCGCGAGCGACAGGAAGCGCCAGCTTTGCCGATAGGTGCCCACGACGAACAATGCAGCCAGGTTAACGCCGACGAACAGGGTCATGAACCAGGGTTCCATCAGCGTCCCGGGCATGGGCAGGTCGGACAGGATCAGCCGCGAAAGAAGGAAGCTGCCGAGCATGATCAGCGCATCCAGCGCCAGGATGACGGCCAGCCTGATCGCGCGGAAACGCGCCGGGCCCTGCGCCGCGAAGGCGCGGGCTGCCGCGTCCAGCCGCAGAAGCATGGCGGCGGGCGGCGTTTGAACGACGCTTTCGGTCCCGTCCAGCCTGGCTGATGCGATGTTCGGCATTCCGATGTCTCCGATCCATGGTCCGCCGGTTGCGGGGGCTGAAGGCTGCCTGGAGGCGCCGCCCTGCGTGCCGTCCACAACCGCCGGTGCATTTGAAGCTATCGAAACAAGGGCATTCCGGTAATCGGTCGAGCGGACACTATCCTTTATCCCACCCCGGGCCCGCCCGGCGCGTCCGGTCGCCCATTGGGGCTATGCGGCAGGCCCCATGTTGGCAGAAACGGGCCAATGGCGGGCGCGGAGGGGAGCCGCCTTGCCTCAAAGGGGTAATCTACCGATGCACCGCCGAGCAGCGGAAGGGGCTGTGATACCTCCCATCCTCGATACGCAATGGGTTCAGGCGGAAAGCGGGAGGCATAGGCGCCATGAAAGTCGTTATCCTCTCCAGCCTGTCCTGGTCGCTGATCAACTTCCGCGGCGCTTTGATCGCGCGGATGATCGAGGAGGGGCACGAGGTCGTCGCCTGCGCCCCCGACGAGGAGCCGGAGGTGCTGGAGCGGCTGGCGCGGATGGGCGTGCGCTTCCGTCGGACGCCCATGGCGCGGGCCGGCACCAATCCGCTGCACGACGTCCGCACCCTGCTCCATTATCGGCACCTGATGCGCGCTGAACGGCCCGATGTGGTCGTCGCCTATACGCAGAAGCCGATCATCTATGGCGGGCTGGCTGCACGGCTGTGGAGCCGGGCCCGCTATTTCTCGATCATGAGCGGCCTTGGCTATGTGTTCAGCGAGGAGGCAGACGGCCGCCGCTGGCTGAGAAGCGTCGTATCGCGCCTCTACCGGATCGGCATCGCCCAGGCGCGGTGCATCTTCGTATTCAACAGCGACGATCACCGGCTGATGCAGGAAAGCGGGATCGTTTCGCCGACGCAGCGGGTGATGCAGGTTCCCGGCTCGGGCATCGACCTGCGCCATTTTGCCGAGCAGCCCCTGCCGAAGGGGCCCTTCACCTTCCTGATGATGGGCCGCCTGATGCGCGACAAGGGGGTCGGCGAATATGTCGAGGCGGCCCGCATCGTCCGCGCCCGGCACCCCGACGTGCGTTTCCTGCTGCTGACCCGGCCCGAGACGGAAAATCCCACCGGCTACACCGCTGCCGATCTTGACCGATGGCGCGAGGCGGGGCTGATCGAATTCCTGCCGGAGACGCGCGACGTGCGGCCCTTCATCGCTTCGGCCCATGCCTTCGTACTGCCGTCCTTCTATCGGGAAGGGTTGCCGCGCACGATATTGGAAGCGCTGGCGACCGGACGGCCCGTCATCACCACCGACATGCCGGGCTGCCGTGATCCTATCAGGCATGGCGTCAACGGCCTGCTGGTGCCGCCGCGCGACGCCTCAGCACTGGCGGACGCCATGGAAGCGATGATCGCAAATCCGCAGCGCGTCACCGCCATGGCCGGGGCGGCGCGGCAGACAGCGGTCGACGTCTATGATGTGGACAAAGTCAATGCGCTGCTGCTGGAAACCATGCAGTTGCAAAGCGCCGCGCACACACCGCCCCAGTCCGTGCCGCCACCAGCGCTGCTGGTACCGGAACGCGCATGACCGCCTGCCTGCGCCCCTCGGCATGGCTGGCGATGGCTCTTCTCGCGCTGCTCGCTCCCCTGCTGCTGCTGCTGTCCTTGCTGGTGCTGGTCGGCCTGGGGCGGCCCGTGCTGTTCCGCCAGGTGCGAAGCGGTCTGGGCGGCCAGCCCTTCGCCATGATCAAATTCCGCAGCATGCGGGACCTGCGCGACAGCCGCGGCGACCCGTTGCCCGATGCGCAGCGGACCCCGGCGCTGGGGCGATTCCTGCGGCGTTCCCGGCTGGATGAATTGCCCGAGCTGATCAACATCGCCCGCGGCGACATGGATTTCGTCGGTCCCCGGCCGCTGCTGCCCCATAGCATCGCCGCCATGGGTCGCGACGGCGTGGAGCGCGGCAAGGTGCGGCCCGGACTGACGGGTCTGGCGCAGGTCAGCGGCAATACGCTGCTGGCCGTCGAGGAAAAGCTGCGCTTCGACCTCTGGTACGTACGCCACCGCAGCGCCCGTCTCGACGCGCAGATCATCGCCCGCACGCTGCTGGTCGTGGTCGGCGGTGAAAAAAGGATCGACTGGCATGCCGACGAAGCGCGCCCTCCTCATTGGGGCAGTTGAAACCACGCGGATCGCCTTCGAAGCGATCGCCCGCCATCCGGCGTGGAACATCGCCGCGCTTGTCACGCTCGATCCCGCGCTGGCGGCGCGCCATTCCGATTTTGTCGACCTGGGACCGGCGGCGCGGCGCGAAGGCTGCCCGATCATCCATGTCGACAATATCAACCGGGAGGAAGCGCTCGCCGCGATCCGTGATGCCGGCGCCGACATGGCTTTCGTCATGGGCTGGTCGCAGATTTGCGGGGCTGCCTTTCGCGCGCTCTTTCCCGATCGGGTGGTCGGCTATCATCCCGCGGCCCTGCCCCGGCTTCGCGGTCGCGCAGCGATACCGTGGACGATCCTGCAGCAGGAACCGATCACGGCCGGAACCCTGTTCTGGATAGACGAGGGCACGGACACGGGCGACATAGTCGACCAGCAATTCTTCCATGTCGCGCCGGATGAAACCGCAGCGTCGCTCTATGCCAAGCATATGCAGGCTCTGGCCGTCATGCTGGACCGCACGCTGAAGCGGATCGCCGCGGGCGAGATGCCGCGCATGGCGCAGGACGAAGATTGCGCCACCTGGGCCGCGCGCCGCACTCCGACGGACGGGCTGATCGACTGGCGGCAGCCGGCCGGCGACGTGTTGCGTCTGATCCGCGCCACTGGCCACCCCTATCCCGGCGCCTTCACCCGATCGAACGGCGCGGGCCTCGTCATCTGGTCGGCGACATTGTCCGACATGGGCGGGCGTCACGCGGCCCTGCCGGGGCAGGTTGTAGCGCGATCTGCCGATGGCTTCACCATCCTGTGCGGTCAGCGGACCGCGATTGACGTCACGCAATGGGGCGGTCCTGAAAAGCCGCCCAAACTCCACGCCATTCTGGGGGAATAATCAATGTCGCTGCCTTTCAATGCCCGTCGGATCGCAGTGGTCGCCCCCCATCCCGACGACGAGATATTGGGATGCGGCGGCACCATGGCGCGCGCCGCGGCGGCGGGGGCGGAGG
Organism: Sphingobium sp. LMC3-1-1.1; assembly: GCF_040676285.1. Taxonomy (NCBI): domain Bacteria; kingdom Pseudomonadati; phylum Pseudomonadota; class Alphaproteobacteria; order Sphingomonadales; family Sphingobiaceae; genus Sphingobium; species Sphingobium sp. LMC3-1-1.1. Next base: position 58,771 of record NZ_JBEGHQ010000003.1, read on the forward strand.
TGCATGTCGTCGTCGTCACCCGGGGACAGCCGCCACTGTTCGACGAGGAACTGGTGCGGCAGATCCGCTCCGAAACCCTGCGCGCGCATGGGATGATCGGCGTGACCGACACCCAGTTCCTGGATTTTCCCGCCGCCGCCCTGGACCAGGTCAGGCGAAGCGAACTCAACGCGGCGCTGTCGGATGCGTTGTCCCGCATCAAGCCCGACCTGCTGTTGATCCCGTTCGTCGGCGATATCCATCTGGACCATCAGATCGTATTCAACGCTGCCCTGGTCCATGCCCGGCCGCGCGGGCCCGGCGGCCCCGCCTGTGTTCTGGCCTATGAAACGCTGTCGGAGACCAACTGGCTGGCGCCCGGCGTCACGCCCGCCTTCATTCCGAACATGTTCGTGGACATCAGCGAAACCATAGAAACGAAGATCGCCGCCTTCCAGTCATTCGAGTCTCAGGTCAAACCAAGCCCCGACGAAAGGTCGGTGGAGGCCATCCGGGCACTGGCAACCCTGAGAGGCGCCACCGTATATCGAATCGCGGCGGAAGCATTTGTTCTGGTTCGACAAATTAACTAACTTATGTTGCGAAAAAGGCGAATCAGTCGCGATGTCCGATAGCCGCCTTTTCTGTCCTCCAGGCCGTTGGCATACTACCAAAGTGGTAATCGGAACTGCTGCAAGCGCGGAAAAATTCCGCAGTGCGGCAAAATTACATTATTTTAACAATGCGTTAACCTCTGGTCGTTTGCACCCGAAATTTCCAGTGTACATTAGGGGACTCTCGCGGCAAAAATATGCTACTGATAAGTTGTTGAAACGAAAAGAAAGGGTCGCACTACAGGCATTTGATTACTGGTCTTCTACATTTCGTTTGGGGCCTGCTTACGAAGGTAGAGGAGATCATGAGGGGACCACCCAATGTCGTACCCAGTTAATGTGCGTCTGTTGTGCGGTAATGCAATCGTTCGGGAGGGGCTGAGCCGTATCCTGATGGAACGGGATTTCCGCGTAACTCAATACCCAAATATTGCGACTGTACTTCAACAAGTTGAGGTGCCGGAAGAGGATCCGGGACCATCGTTGCTCCTGATCGACGACGGCACCGAATCCATGGACCTCGAAACGCTTTCCGTTCTGCAGAAGCGCTTTCCCTGTTCCTATCTTGTCCTGTTGTCGGACCGATTTGATTTTCAGATCATGTTGAAGGCGTTCCGTCTGGGGGCCTTGGGCTATATCGTCAAGGAAATCTCCTGCGACCGACTCGTGGCGACTCTGCGGCTGGTAGCCATGGGCGAGCGCGTTCTTCCGCCGCAACTGGCGGACGAGCTGCAATCCCGGCCCAGTCTGACCGATGCTCTGGAGGTCGAACGTCCGGTGGATGCGGCCTGCCTGTCCGATCGGGAACTGGAAATCCTGCGCTGGCTCATCATGGGATGCCCAAACAAGGTCATTTCCAAGCGGATGGACATCAGTGAGGCAACCGTAAAGGTCCATGTGAAGGCCGTGCTGCGCAAGCTGCGCGTCAAGAACCGGACCCAGGCGGCGATCTGGGCAGCCAATCACGGCATGCGCGGACGCGTGACGGAGGTCGAACCTGAACTTCCTGCCGCCATACCTCATCCAGCGCAGCTTCCTGTCCTGGAAATGGCCGGCGTGGCTAACCGCGCCTGATCTTCACGACCCCAAATGGGGGGATCGTCATGGCATATGACATAAGGGGCGCGCTGACAGCGCGCGCCCTGCCCATGTTGCGCGGCCGGTTCGGTGATTTCCTGGTAAAGGGGACTCGGAACCGGCTGATCGCAATCGGGCATTTGCTGTCAGGCAATTTCCTGAACGCGTTGATCATGTTGGTCAGCGTGGCGATGGCCGCCCGATCCCTGGGACCAGCGACCTATGGCGTCATGGTTCTGGTGCTGTCCTATAATCGCGTGGTGGAACGAATTCTGCGCTTCGAATCCTGGCAGCCGTTGATCCGGTTCGCCGTGGAGGAAGAGGCGAAGGGTTCAACACGGCGAATGCAGCGGCTGTATTGCTATGGGCTGATGTTGGACATCGGCGCTGCGGCAGTCGCGGCGCTCAGTGCGGTCAGTCTGGCATGGCTGTTCGGGCCGCTCTTCGGCCTCAAGCCCCTGCATGTCGAACTGGTCGCGATCTATTCGGTCGCAACCCTGTTCAACATCGCCGGCGTGCCGACCGCGGCGCTGCGCCTGTCCGGCCAGTTCAAGATGCTGGCCTATGCGCAGGTTGCGGGCAATGTGCTGCGCATCCTGCTGGCCTTCCTCTGCATGGTGACCCATGCCGGCATCATCGGTTTCATGGTGGCGTGGACGGTTTCGCAGGCGCTGGGTTCCGTTCTGGTCTTCTGGGTCGGTTTCCGGGCCCTGCGGAAGATGGGAATACCCAATCCGCTGCATGCCCGGCTGAAGGGCCTGGTGAGCGACTTCCCCGGCTTCTTCGGTTTTGCCTGCTCGACCAACCTGTCGCTGACGCTGCGCGTCATCACCACGGAAGCGGACTCGCTGTTCGTCGGCGCCGTGGCGGGCAGTTCGGCCGCCGCGGTCTACTATCTCGCCAAGCGCATCGCGAAGGTCGCGACGCAGGTGGGCGCGCAGGTGCAGGCTGTCGTCTATCCCGACGTTGCCCGCATGTGGGCCAATGGCAACATCCGAACCTTCCGGGCGGCCACGCTGCAGGTGCAGATGGCGCTGGCGGTGGTCGGCTTCACCATGCTCGCCGGGGCCTGGCTGCTGGGTCCGCTGCTCATCCGCATCGGGCCGGGCGTCGCCTATTCGGAAACCTATATCCTGCTGCTGACACAGTTGGTCGCCGTGATGCTGATGCTGCATGCGGCGCCTTCCCGATCGGCCATGCTGGCCATGAACCGAAGCTGGACCGTTCTTGCGATCTCGGGCTTCGGCACGGCGCTGTTCGTGGCGGTCGCGGCCTATACCGTTCCCCGTTATGGACCCATTGGCGGTAATATGGCCCATGTCATCCTGGGCGTGGTGACGGCAGTGTTGCTGGACGTCGCCTGGTTGCGAAGGGCGAGGGTTCGGCCGGTCGCGGCGAGCATCGGATGAGCCAACCGGGCGGTGACTCGCCCGGCGCATTCCCCGTCCGCCGCTGCAAGGTCAGAAATAAGTGCCCGCGACGGTGGCACGCAACCTGGCCGTCGAACTCGGCAGGCAACGCCATCTTTCGTTCCAGAAAAGGACAGCTCAAAAAATATGGCAGCCGAGCCGATTTGATCGGCTCGGCTGCTTATGTCATTTGAGCGGTCGATCTGATCAGATCGAAACCAATCTAGAAGAAGCTGCTCGCATCGACCCCGGCCAGGGTGTTGACCCCGACCAGCTGAACGCTCTGGTCGAATGCGCCATCGCCATTGGCATCGTAGAAAATCCAGCCGTCGGTCGTCCCGGCGACGAAAGTCACATGATTGACCCCGGCGGTCGTGTTGGCGGCCGCCAGCGCATCGGCGAAAACATTGGTCGCTATCGCCTTTTCCGCATAATCGGCGGCAGCCGGACTGCCGTTCAGGAAGTCGAGGTCGATGCGATCGCCCTCGCTCGCCTTGAAATCGGTTATGCGGTCATAGCTGGACGTGTTGAGCGTTGTGTCCCCGCGATTGAACACGAATACATCCGCTTCCGTCTCGCCGGTCAGCACGTCTTTGCCCGCGCCGCCGATCAGCGTGTCGCTGCCCGCTCCGCCCTTCAGCGTATCGCCCGCCGCACCGCCGTCCAGCAGGTCATTGCCCGCGCCGCCGTCCAGGCTGTCCTGCCCGTCCTCGCCATAGAGCCGGTCGCCGCCGCCATTGCCCAATATGATATCGTTGCCCAGGCCGCCCCAGAGGCTGTTATTGCCGCTGTTGCCGGTGATGTTGTTGGCCAGATCATTGCCGGTGCCGTCGATATTGTCGGTGCCGGTAAGAACCAGTTTCTCGATCTCCGCCGCCAGCTTGTAGGTGACCGAGGCATTGACCTGATCGTTACCGCCACCCGCCAGTTCGAAGATCAGGTCGTCATTGGCGCTGTTGCCGTCATCGGACCAGCTGTCGACGATATAGCTGTCGTCACCGTCTCCACCGATCAGGCTGTCCGCGCCGGCGCCACCGTCCAGATAGTCATTGCCCGCGCCGCCCAGCAGCACGTCATTGCCGTCGCCGCCGAACAGATTGTCATTGTCGTCGCCGCCATCGAGCGTGTCGTTGCCGCCCATGCCATACAGAATGTCGGCTCCCGCGCCGCCTGACAGCATGTTCGCCGCATCATTGCCGGTGATCGTGTTGGCGAGCTCATTGCCCATGCCGTTTATCGACGCCGTGCCGGTCAGCGTCAATTTCTCGACATTGGCGGCCAGGCGATAGCTGACCGAAGCATAGACGAGATCGCTGCCGCCACCGGCCAGTTCGATCACCTGATCGTCATTGCCGTCAAAGCCGTCATCCGACCAGGTGTCGACATAGAAGATGTCGTTACCCGCACCCCCGTCCATATAGTCGGCGCCCACCCCGCCATCGATGACGTCGTTGCCGGCAAGGGCGTAGATGGTGTCGTTGAGCGCCGTGGTCTGGTAGGCGAGCACGGTGGTCGTCGGGCTGATCGTGTTGTTGCCCGAGGATCCCGTGATCGTCCGCCCGTTTTCAGCCACGTCGGTGATGGTGATCGACAGCAACTGATCATCGAAGTTGCTGCCGTCGGTTGCGCGTACCGTCACCTGATAGACGCCGTCGCCATCTGCATCGACCCGGTTCTCGAAATCCGGGGCGTTGATGAAGGACAGGGCGCCGGTCACCGGATCGATGGTGAACAGCGCCGCATCGGCTCCCCCCGAAATCGCAAAGCCGGGCGTGGTCCCGTCCGCGTCGCTGGCGGCCACCACGGTCACGGCGCTGGCATTTTCCGCCATGTTGATCGATGCCGACGCGCCGCCGCCGTTGGAGGTGATGATTGGCGCATTGTCGTTCACATTTGTGACGCTGATTGCCAGGGTCTGCGAGACGCTGTTGCTGCCGTCGCTGGCGCTGACGACGACATTGTAGATGCGATCGCCATTGCTGTCATTGGGCGCTTCAAAATCGGGCGCCGTCTTGAAACTCAGCGCACCGGTCGCGGCATCGATGGTGAACAGCGCCGCATCGACGCCGCCGCTGATGCTGTAGCTGAGCGCCGTGCCGTCAGCGTCGCTGGCCTGAACCGTCGCGGCGAGCAAGCTGTTTTCCGCCACGGAAACGGCAACCGAAGCCGCCCCGGCATAGGACATCAGCACCGGCGCATTGTCGTTGAGATTGGCGACGGTCACGGCCAGTATCTGCTGGTCCGCGTTGGAGCCATCGCTCGCCTGCACGATCACGTCATAGACATTGTCGTGATCGGCGTCGGCGGCGATCTCATAATCGGGGGCGGCCTTGAATGTCAGGGCGCCGGTCGCGGCATCGATGGCGAAGAGCGCGGCATCGGCCCCGCCAACAATCGCATAGCTGATCGACGGGCCGTCCACATCCGTGGCGGCTACCGTGGTCACGGCGGTCGCATTCTCATCGACCGTGATCGCCGCGCTCGCGCCCCCGCCATTGGAGGTGATGACCGGCGCAAAGCCATCGGGCACGTCGTTCACGGTCACGGAAAGCGCCTGCGTATCCATGCCGCCATTGCCGTCATTGGCGGCAACGATCACATCATAGACATTGTCGTGGTCGGCATCGGCCGGGCTTTCGAAATTGGGTGCCACAAGGAAACGCAATTCGCCCGTCACCGCGTCGATCGTGAACAGCGCCGCATCCGCTCCGCCGACGATGGAAAAGGCGATCGTCTGCCCCATGTCGGGATCTGTCGCGATGACCGTGATGACGGCGGTGCCGTTCTCATCGACCGTCAGCAACGCGCTGGAACCGCCGCCGTTCGAGGTGATGACGGGCGGCGCGTTCAGCGCGGTCGAGGGCGTCGTCATGTCCGCGAACTGGAAATATTCGACATTGCGGATCGTCTTGCTGCCCTCTGGAGAGCCTGCGCGCTGGTCGACCGCAACATAGCTGCCATCTGTCTGGAGCGTGAAGATATAGTCCATCCGGTTGCCGGAAAAGACGACCGTATCGATATCGGCGCTGCCGTCGATCACGTCATTGCCTGCGCCTGCAAGGATCGTATCGTCGCCCGCTCCGCCATGCATGTAATCGTTGCCGGTGCCGCCATCCAGCAGGTCGTCGCCAGTGCCGCCATAGAGTTCATCGCTGCCCGCGCCGCCATAAAGCTGGTCATTGCCCGCGTCGCCATTCAGCGTATCATTGCTGTTGGTGTCGGCATCGTCGCCATAGAGCAGGTCGTTCCCGCTGCCGCCCGACATATTGTCGCCGCCCGCCTGACCGTAGAGAATGTCGTCATCGTCGCCGCCGGTCATCTTGTCGCTGCCGCGGCCGCCATAGAGGATGTCGTTGCCCGTGCCGCCGTCGATGGTATCGTCCCCGGATATGCCGTTGAAGCCCAGGTCATCGCCGTAGAGCAGGTCGTCCCCTGCCCCGCCGGATATCGTGTCGCTGCCGCGCCAGCCGAAGATGATGTCGTTGCCGCCGTCGCCCTGCAGATTGTCCTTGCCCGCGCCGCCGATGATGATGTCGTTGCCAAGACCTGCCTGGACCAGCACGTCTTTGGCATAGTCGATCCCGCCCGCGCCATGCGCGGTCAGGTCGATGATGTCGTCTCCGTCCCCCAGCCAGAACTGCTCGATATTGTCGAAGCTGCCGACCCCCCCCGAAATCACGCCATTATTGTAGAAGATGGCGTCGGACAAATTGGATCCGTAGATGACGTCCGTGCCCGTGCCTCCCATCAGCAGATCCATGGAAATCTGGATGTTGGTGGCCGTGAGTTGATAGGCCGTGCCGCTGCCCGTGAGGATCGCCGAATTCCAGACCAGTTGCGCCATCACTGCATCGGGGCGCACATAGTCCAGATTGGCGAGCCGGGTGAAGGCGAAGAATTGGTCTTTCTCATTGCCTGCCGTGATGGTCTGACTTCCCACCACGTTGAAGAAATTTGCCATGTTCGCCCCCTGTCCAGCGTCCTTGTGAAAGGTCTGGATTCCTTAGCGGGAAACCGTGCCGGGGCGGTGGGGTCTTAGGGATAGCGCCTACGTCTTCGGGAGTGCGCCAATGGGTGTAGGAATGGCTCCTATTGCTCCCGGAAGGACCGCCACATCGTATCGGTGAGCGGGTCGATCATATATTGCAGCGCCGTTCGCCGCCGCAGCGGTACGACCACCTCCACCGGCATGCCCGGCTTCATCGCAAAATCCCCTTCGCGATAATCGCGGATCAGCGCAATCTGATCAGGCGCGATCGTCACCTCCCCCAGAAAATAGGCGATGCCCGTTTTCTCCTCTACGAAGCTGTCGGCGGACAGGCGCGTCAGCTTGCCCTCGATGATCGGCAGACTGCGTCCAGGAAAGCCGGCGAAGCGGATCTCCGCCTTTTGCCCCACCGCCAGATCGTCGACGTCGGTCGGAGAAAAGCGGGCCTCGATCACCACGGCGGAAGCGCGCGGCACGATGTCCATCAACGTCTGCCCGGCCGCGATAACCCCGCCGATAGTGTGCACGCTGAGGCCAACGACCGTCCCGCTCACTGGCGCGCGGACCTGCGTCCGGGCCAGTTCGTCCCGCGCAGCACTCCATTTCGGCAGCACATCACCCAACAGCGCTTCGGTATCGCGCAGGTCGGAAGTGACCTTTTCCTGCAGATTCTGCTTCGCCTCCAACGCCTTCAGCCGCGCCTCGCCCACCATGTTGGCGGCACTGTCGCGCGCCGCGCGCAGACGGCCTTGCTGGCCGACCAGATCCGCCTTCGCCCGCTCGAGCGCCCGGATGCGCGTCTTGCTGACAAAGCCCTTCTCCGCCACGGTGCGCAGGCTGTCCAACTCGTCGGTGATGAGCCGCTCCTGCTCGATCACCGACGCGACCTGTTCACGATAGCCCACCGCTTGGGACCCCGCCTGACTCCCCTCATGCATCGCCACGCCCTGCTGCGTGCTGAGCAGCGCCGACCGTGCAGCCATCTGCGCCCGCTGCGCCCGCAGGGCGGCCTGCGCATCGGCGCGGTCGTCCCCCGTCAGATTGCGGAACTCTACCGGCACCTCCATGCCGGTTCCGGCCTGTTCGGCGCGCAGGCGGGCGCGTTGCGCGATCAGCCAGATCGCCTGGGAAGCCAGCACCCGTTCCTGCGCGGCGACGGCGGGCGCGGCGAGCCGGATCAGCACCTCGCCCTGCCGGACTGCCTGGCCTTCCTTGACCAATATGGCCGCAACGATGCCGCCGTCACGATGTTGTACGCTCTGCCTCTGGCCTGCCACGGTCGTGCGCCCAGGCGCCAGCGCCGCGGCGTCCAGTCGGGCGAAGGCCGCCCATCCCAGAAACAGCAGGAAGAAGGCGGCGGCCACCGCCAGCCCGCCCCGTATCTCTGATCTGGGATCGGCCGCCACCGCGGACCGCCCATCCGGCGAAGGCAATAACAGGGGCTGCGTCGTTCGCATCAGCATCAGCCCACTCCCGCGACCGGCGCGGGGCGGGGCCGGGTCAATGCGCCCAGCACCTGATCGCGCGGCCCGCTCATTCGCATGCGACCATTGTCCAGCACCAGGATCCGGTCCGCCGGACCCAGCAGGCCGGTGCGATGCGCAGTCACCATGATCGCCGCCCCTCGCGCCTTCGCCTTGGCCAGCGCGGCGACCAGTTGCGCTTCGCCGTCAGAGTCGAGATGCGCATTGGGTTCGTCCAGGATCAGTACGGCCGGATCGCGGAACAGGGCGCGGGCCAGCGCGATGCGTTGCGTCTGGCCCATGGACAGGCCCATCCCGCCCCAGCCCAGCATCGTGTCATAGCCCTGAGGCAGGCGCAGGACCATCTCATGCGCGCCACATGCCTGCGCCGCCGCGATGACGTCCGCATCGATGCGGTCGTCCATGTCGGGATCTGCAAAGCGCGCGATATTGTCGCGGATCGACCCCGCAAAGAGGGAAAGCTGCTGCGGCATGTAGCCGACATGCACGGCCAGCGCGTCGCCATCCCATTGCGACCGCTCAGCCCCGTCGATCCGGATTTCGCCCTGGTCGCAGGCGATGGCGCCCGCCACCAGCCGCACCAGGGTCGATTTTCCCGCGCCGCTGGCGCCAATCACCGCGACCATCTCGCCGGGGCCGATCGCAAAGGACAGGTTGTTGAGGATCAGCCGCTGCGAATGCGGATCCTCTATGGTCACGCGCTCCACGTCGACCCTGCCCTTTGGACGGGGCAGGCCGGTTTGCGGCACATCGTCCAGCGCGCCGTCGATCCAGGCCATGATCTCCCCATGGGATGCCCGCGCCGCGATTATGCTGCGCCAGCTTCCCACAAGCTGGTCGACCGGCGCCACCGCCCGGCCCAGCAGGAAGGAGGAGGCAAAGATCGCGCCGCCCGAAATCTGCCCGTCTATGGCCAGCAGCGCGCCCAGTCCCAGCGCCCCGGATTGCAACATGTTGCGCAGAAAACGGCTGGCCGCCATGCGGCTGCTGGCGGCGAAGCTGGCTTCTGCCTGCCAGGCGAGCATATCCTCCCGCTCGGCCAGATGCCGTCGCACCATCGCGCCCTGCATTCCCAGCGCGCGCACTGCTTCGGCCCCCTGCATCGTCTGTTCCTGACTGCTGTAGGACAGGTTCGCCGCGGCATTGGCGCGGAACAGGGGCTGGTGCGTTGCCCGGTCGCTCGTCCAGGCGACGGCGACCAGCACCAGGCTGCCCAGCAGCGCCATCAAGCCGATCAGCGGGTGGATGAGCGCGCAGACCAGAATATAGATTGGCGTCCAGGGAGCATCGAACAGCGCGAACATGGCCGGGCCGGTCAGCGTCTGGCGAAGCTGGTCGCATTCGCGGATCGGCTGGCGACTTCGACGGCCGGCCCGGTCGGCAGGCTGTTGCCGCAGGGTCGCTGCAATCAGCGTCCGCGCCAGCCGGCGGTCCAGCCCGATGCTCGCCCGCACCAATATGCGCGAACGGATATATTCCAGCAGCGACAGGGTGGCATAGGCCAGCAGCAGCGCCAGCGTCAGGAAGGCCAGCGTCGTCCCGCCCCGCGTCGGCACCACCCGGTCATAGATTTGCAGCATGTAGAGCGTCGGCGCCAGGAACAGCAGATTGGCGAGCGCGCTGAACAGCGCCGCCCACAGGAAATGCCGCCTCACCACCGCGATCATGGCCGCAACGCTTTGTAGATGGCGCTGACCTGCGCGCAATGGGCCGCTTCGCTGAAGCGGGCGCGGGCATTGACCTGCGCGCGCAGGGCCATGGCATCGGCGTCGCTCCCCTCGATGCAGGCCCGCGCCAGCGCATCGGCATCGTCCGGTTCGACAAGCAGGCCGATGCCGCCTTCCAGCGCCTCCACATTACCACCGGATCGGGCGGCGACGATGGGCGTGCCGACCAGCATCGCCTCCACCAGCGTGCGCCCGAACGGCTCGCCCACGGCAGGCACGACAAGCCGATCGCAGGCCGCGATCCAGAAGGGTCCGGGCGTGCGATAGCCCATCAGCTTCACCCGGTCCTCCACGCCAGTCGCCGCAATCCGCTTGCGCAGGGCGATGTCCATGGCGGGCACCCGCGCCTGCCCGAACATCAGGCCCATGACGGGGCGCGGGCTGATCTCCCCCATCCGGGCGATCATGTCGACGAAAAGCAGGGGCCGCTTCCTCGGTACGAAAGCGCCGAAATAGCCCAGCAGCAGCGTGTCGTGCGGTACCCCCAGTTCGCGGATCAGCGCCTCGCGCGCCTTGCTCCGGTCCACCTCCAGCGTCGTGTCGAAGGGACTGTGGACCACCGAGGCGCGCTTCCGTGCCGACCAGAGACCGGCGGGCGGCAAGGCGAAGGACGATACCGCCAGCACCCGATGCGCCAGCGCCGGCGCGAGCAGACGCAATCCCAGCGCTCCGGGATCGCCGCGATGGTGCCAGATCAGCTTAGCTCCGGCCAGTCGCGCCGCCAGGGCCCAGTTCGCGCTGCTCCGCCCGTCATTGACGTGAACGATGTCGATCCGGTTTCGCCGCAGGAAGCGGGCGCGAGGTAGAACGCCGGTCAACGTCCGGGCGAATTTGCGGGCGGTGAAGGCCTCGCCCGGCACGAACAGCCGCTGGGCACCCGGATCGTCCATCTGCTCATGCCCGGCGAAGAAATTGGCGATCATGCCGCCCGGCACCTCGGTCACCACCACCGGACGATATAGCGCCCGATCCAGATGCTCCATCAGCCCGCGCACCGAAATATGGCTGCCGCCGATGCTGTCGCCGGAGAAGGGGAAGCAGATGCGCAGCCGATCATCCTGTGCCGCGACTGCCGGTTGCAGGGTGGGCGAAGGCGCGTTCATGGCGCCGCCGCGTCCATCAGTTCGCGCGCGCGCTGGTCGAGAAACTGGTCGAGATTGGCCAGCCCGTCGCCATCGGCATCGGCCCAGGGATCGGCCTTGCGGGGATCGGCGCCGTGCTCCGCCTCCCACCTGTCGTCCATGCCGTCCCCGTCGGCATCGGCATAGGGCGTCCCCGGCCCCGGTTCGTCGATCATGCCGGGCTGCTTCACGATATGCCCCTTGCGCTCTCGCACCTGCTTGACGATCCGCCTGTCGAACGGGTCGCGGGGAAAGGCGCCAGCCTCGGTCAGCACCGCCTTATAGGCCGCATCCGCCGGTTCGGCGGCGATGGTCGGCGGGCAAGGCGGCCTGTCCACCTCCGCCTCCTTCAACTGCGGCGACAGATGAACGAAGTCGCCGTCGAAGCGATTGTCGGCCAGATAGACCCTCGCCCTTCCCTTCGACCCCATGAGATTGCGCGCAACGCCGACGGTGTCCGGCCGGGTGTTCTTCCCCGCAATGAAATTGTTGCCGATCAGGGAGACGGGCACGCCGCCGAAACTTTCCCAGATTTCGGCAAATTCCGACTGGCCGTTATAAAGGATATTGTTGATCACCTCCGCGCAGGAACCTGGCGGAAAGTTGAGGTCGGGATTGCGGTCGCCATTATGGGCGCAGATATTGCCAATGAAGCTCAGATGCTGCGGCCCCTTGGGATCGCTCGCCAGCAGGGCGCATTTGTCGTGTCGCGGAATGCCCTCGGCAAAGATCGAATGGCTGATGGTGATCCAGTCATTGTCGCCATAGCCGTTGATCAGTTCGTCTCGTGCCCAGCTTGCGCTCACATGATCGACGATGACCTGACGGCTGTTTTCGATGGTGAAACTGTCTTCCGACCCGCGGTGGGTGCCGGTGCGGTCGTTGCGCACGCGGACATGACGGATGACGATGTCGTGCGTGTTCTTGATGAGGATCGGGGTGCGGCCTTCCTCGCCGCCAGCATGTGCAATGACGATACCCCCGCCCGAGGCGGTCTGGCCGGCTATGGTGAGATAGGGGTTGGCGATGACCGGCGGCCGGCTGGTGAAGCGGATGGTTCCGCTTACCCGGAATATGCAGACGCGGGGTCCGGTGGCATCGATGCAGGCGCGCAGGGAGCCTGGCCCGCTGTCGGCCAGGGTGTCGACGGCGATGATCCGCCCGCCGCGCCCTCCTTTGGCCGCAGCGCCATAGCCCACCGCGCCCGGAAAAGCCGGCTCGCCCTTTACCGGCTGCGCCTGCGACTCGCTGCCCGCACCCGAACAGCCCGCAATCAGGATGGTCAGCAGCATCCCGGTCAGTCGCCGCCTCATAAGACATCCCCACTGCGCAAGGCGTAGCCATAGCGCCGCAGCAAGGGCGCACAGAACAGGGTGAACAGCCGCTGCTTCCAGCCCGGCATCTCCCTCTTCCACTTGTCGTCGCCCCTGATCGTGAGTGCCTTCTGCATGCGATGGCGGCTACCCGCGACCTGATGCTGCGGCGTGAAGGGGGCAAGATCGGTTGCCGGTAGATGCGGCGCTTCGCCCACCAGCGCGACGATCCGCCCGATCGTGCGGCGCGGGTCATCGACAAAATCCTCGTAACGCACGCGGATGCTGCGCTCCGCCCCGACCCGGCGACAGAGAAGTTCGGCCGCGATGTTCACCATTGCCCAGCGCAGAGCGGTGTAGAGCAGGGGTTTTGGCCGCAAGTCGCGTTGCACCCCCTTCTCGACGCTGCGTCTGTGTCCTTTCATCAGCGACCAGGCCACGCCACGCCCGTCACGCACCACATGCACGACGTGCAGGTCGATGCCAGGCATCGCCGCCAGCGCGAAGGCCCGTCCCGGCAATTTGGACGAATCGACCAGCACGGCCCGCCCCGAAGCCAATGCCATGCCGCGCAGCAATTTCACCGTCTGGCGCCCATGGTCCCGCCACCCCGGCAGCCGCAGCAGCCGCGCTGGCGCCAGCAGGGTCTCCGTCCGTTCCTGCGCGCGACGGTAACGGTCCAGGAAGCCCTGGGGTTCGCCCTGGGTCCATCGCGCGACGATCGCCTGCCATTGCGGGCATTCCCGCACCTGCGCACCGCAGGCGCAATATTCGCCCTTTTCCCAGACATGCCGCGCCAGTGTGGTCACCTCGCCCGCGCCCATGATCATGGGATGCTCGCCCAGCGCGATGTCCAGAAGGGTCGTCCCGCTGCGTCCATAGCCGGCCACATAGATCAGCTTGATGGCGGATTGCTGCGCAGCGGGCGACGCGGACATCGCGGCTTGCCCGGCCTTTGGGGGCGGTTCGCTGTTGCGCAGGGGCAGTGTCGCATCGGTCACCAAGGTCATCCTTGTCGCGCGAGACGCCCTGCCGATCCGGCGGCGCTCGGTGCCGTTATCCCGTCAGTCGCGAGGTCATTTCAACGGATCACAAGGCTGATCCTCCGGCAAATTCGGATAGGCGAGCTGGCTGGAATCGCCCTGCATCCTGCCCCGAAGGGCGTTTGCGCGGCGGCGGCGCGAGGCGCAGCTTCCGGGACCGTGACGACTCTCGCCAGCCCTTCCCCTTCTGCGTCCGCCGCGATCGCCAGGCCGAATATCCTGGCCGCGCATGAGCAGACATGGGACAGGATCGCGCGTTCCTCCCTGCTGATCGCGATCTTCCTGAGCGGCTGGGGCCTGTTGCGGGTCGGCCAGATCAACCTCACCTTTTCCGATATCTTCTTCCTCCTCAGCTTCATCATTTCCGCCCTGCGCGGCCGGCTGAGCGTCACGCCTTTCCGCTCGCTCACCCCCTTCTGGCTGGCTGGGCTGGTGATGATGCTGGGCGGATTGTTCATCGGGTCCATCATCAACGGCGATCCGCTGCGTTGGGTGAACATCGCCCTGCAATATACCGTCGCCTTCCTGTGCATTCCGATCCTGCTGATGCAGCAGGAGGAAGGCACCATCCGCAAGGCGCCGCTGATCTTCATGCTGGGCATCACCTGTTCCGAAATGGTGGGCATCACGGCCAGCTTCTTTTTCACCTTCCACGAGACCCTGCACTGGCTCGGCGACGGCTTCATCACCGGCAACGGGCGGCTGGGTTCCATGGCGGGCCAGCCCAATCCCAATGGCGCGGTCGTCGCCTTCTCCCTCCCGATGCTGCTCTATTCGATGCGCTTCCGGCTGATCGGGGGCCTTGGCGGGGTCGCCTGCCTGATCCTGCTGCTATGGGGCCTGATGCTGAGCGCGTCCTTCACCGGATTTTCGGCCTCGCTGCTGGCGATCTTCACCACATTGCTGCTGATGGGCGTGCGCTACATCTTCCGGCTGGGGCTGACCGCCGGGGTCGCCGCCGCGCTCTTCTTCGCCAGCGGCGCCCCGTTGCCCAAGGCATTTCAGGAACGCGTCGGCAATGCGGTGGAGAGCGGCGACATCAATCAGGCGGGGACATTCCTCAACCGCTCGCAGCTCATGGAAGAAGCCTGGGGATTCGCCGAAGACTATACCGTCATCGGCATGGGCGTGGACCGCTATCGCGAACTCAGCGCCTATGACAATCCGGTGCACAACCTGTTCCTGCTGATCTGGAACGAGGGCGGAGCGATCGCCTTTTGCGGGCTGATCATGCTGCTGGGGCTGATCGGGTTGCTGGCGGTGAACGGGCTGCGCGTCAACCGCGACAAGGGCGCCATGGCGGTGGCGGTGGTGCTGGTGTTCCTGATCTACACCCTGTCCTACCCACATATGTATTCGCGCATGTGGATCATGCCGGTGATGGTCGCGCTGGCGACCATCTACGTACCCCGCAGGACCGCGCCGGACTCAGCGGCGTTGATTTATGCGCGGCCGGTGGGCCCTCAGCCCCTGCCGGAGCTATAGGCCGGCAAGTTGCTGCCATTAAGCGGGCCGTGCTCCATCAGGCTGCCCCGATCAGCAACGTCACATTGTCGGTCCGAGGATTGCGGCCGCCGACCTGTCCCGGCTTCTCCACATGCAGCACGCGATGCAGCACATGCCGCACGCCATAGGCCTGCGTAGCCATGCTGCCGGGAAAGACCGCCAGCGTCGCCCGGTCGATCGGCAGATCGATCCATCGTCCATCAGCAAAGACCTGTGTCAGCATCTGCGACCGTTCGCCGCAAAGCGCCGAAAAATAGCGGTGGTCGAAATGCGCACCCTCGATCAGCGTTTGATCCGGCGCGATATCCCGGCGGCGGTCGCCATGCAGAAAAAGCCGGTTCAACCGCCGGAGCAGCCGCCCCACGCCCGGCGCATCGGCCAGCATCCCGTAGAGGTCAGACAGCCCGCGCAGACTGAGCACGCCCGCCGCCTGCCACCGTCTTTCGTCCAGGCCACAGCCCGCCCGGCCCCACCGCCCCAGCGAATTGCGGGCGAGCGCGCCCAGACGGTCGAAATCGCCTGCACTTTCCTGATATTTCAGCCTCTGTACCACGATCTGCATATCGCTGGGCGGCATGCCATCCGGCGCGAGCGCCATCATCAGCCGCCGGCCGATCGACCAGCATTGGTCCAGAAGCGCGGGACCGGGCGCATAATGGCGCCTGCCCTGCACGAAGGATGGGGGATGCATGGTGACAGGATCCTCTTCCTGCCCGCGCGATAACGCCATTTTCCGAGCGATATAGCCGTGATGCCCAGGCTGGAAATAGAAGAGATCGCCGAGGCTGGCCGTGATGTCGCCGCTGCCGTGATAATTGCGGGCGATGTCGACCAGCGGCGCTTCCCAGGGCATCTGCTCATCCGGATTTTCCAGCAGTCCCTGCCACAATTCGGCGAGGACGTCGGGACAGCGCACAAGCACCGCAACATGGCCCGCACTGAACAGCCGGGCCAATGAGCCCGGTTCCAGTTCCTGATATGCATGCTCCGCAATCATGTCCCGGTCCCCTCGTGCGGAGCGTTCTTATCCTTGATCAACTTTCGTTCAAGGACGCGAAATCGACGATCCGGAATAGCCAGACATACATCAGAAATGTCTAGCCGGAGCATGAGGCCCTATCCTGTTCCGAAGGGTTAGCACCTATGCGCATCATCGGTCCCCGATGCGCTTTTGCTCTCTTGCGCAGCAACCCGCACTATCGATTCCATTGGGGACAGCCCTGACGACGGGGCGCGTCTGCGCGCCCGATGCGATTGGGAGACTATCATGGCGTCTGCACAGCTCACTCTGGTCGATGGCGTCGCATCAGGCGGCGGAGCGGAAAAGCCGCGCGACCTGTCGTTCGAGTTGCAGCAGATGTCGGCGCGCCAGATCTGGTTTCTTCTCCGCCGCCATATGAAGCTGGTGGCCAGCATCGTCAGCGCGTGCGTCGTGGTCGTGCTGATCGTGCAGTTGCAACTGCCCAATCGTTATGAGGCGACGGCGACCGTGCAGGTCGAGCTGAACGATTCCACCGGCTCCAACCAGGCCGATGCCACCCGCAACCAGCAGCGCGTCGCCAATGAGGCGCGCATGTATCGATCGCAGGCGCTGGCGGAACAAGTGGTGCGCGACCTCAACCTGAACCGCAACCCGGCCTTTACCCATGGCGTGCAGATGACGGTGCAGCAGGCCGCCGTGCAGCTGACGAAGAACACTCGTGTGGTCAGCTCCACCGATTCCGACTTCATCGACATCATCGTTCAGTCGCGAAAAGCCGAACTGGCGGCGCGCATCGCCAATCGCTTCATCGACAGCCTGCAGAAGATGCGCTCGCAACGCCGCCAGACATGGCGCGATGGCCTCAGCACCGCGCTCGACAAGGAGACCAAGCGCCTCGCCCATGAGGTTGAGCTGGCGGAACGCGCCGTCGCTGATTTCCGCCGGCAGCATCTGATGCCGATGGGCGCGGGGAGCGCGGAGGATTATCAGCAGATGAACCGGATCGCCGTGGAGGCAGCATCCACCGCCGCGATGAGCAGCGCCATGCAGGCGCAGGCAGCCGGCGTCAGCCGGGCCGCGAGCATGCGGACGGTGGCCGGCGCGAGCTCGCCTGCGCTCGACAATCTGGCGAAGCAATATGACGACCTTATCCGTCAACGCTCCGAAATGTCGGTCCAGATGGGCGCAAACCATCCGCAGATGCAGGCGCTCTCCGCGCAGATCGCCCAGGTGGGAAGGGCTCTCATCCAGGAGCGCGGCGCCGTCGTCGCAACCCAGCAGACGAAAAACGACACCGATGCCGGGCGCGAGCGGGCCATGGCGCTGGCGGAGGCAAGTGCCGCCTCCGCCCGGGCAGGCCAGTTGCAGGCGAAGCTCAACGCCATGACCGGCGCAGCTTTCCGCAACAATGCCAATCTGGTGGACCTTTCCATCCTCGACCGTCGGGCTGAGGTAGCGCGCCAGGCTTATCTGACCACGGCCCAGCGCGCCCAGACGGTGCAGTCGGAATTGCAAACCACCGGCGTCAACTCCACCATGGTTTCTGCAGCCGCCGTGCCGCTCCAGCCAGTCGCGCCCGCACCCAAGAAGATGGCCTTGGCTGCGTTTGTCGGCTCCTCCGTCCTGGCTTTCCTGATCGTGCTGGGGATCGAGATGTTCGACAACCGGCTGCGCAGCGGCGAACAACTCCGCCGCCTCTTCGCTCTGCGGACGCTGGCGATGCTGCCGAAGCTGGAGGATTCGATCGGCACGACGATCGAGGACAATCCGGTGATCACGCAACCGCAATCGCTGTTCACCGAAGTCGCCCGCAACCTTGCCAGCGAGATCGAGGAGTTGCCGCATCAGGGGACGAGCCAGCGGGTGCTGGTGACATCGCCGCTGCCCGGCGACGGCAAGTCGAGCGTCGCGCTGACGCTGGCGGCAGCCGCCGCATCCATGGGGCGCCGCGCCATCGTTGTCGATCTCGACCTGCGCCGCCCCGGACCCAGCATCCTGCGTTCGATCCAGGACAGTTCCGACACGCCCGACCTGATCGAGGTGCTGACCCATAGCGGTGAAAGCCGCCGCCTGATTCCCCAGGCCGAACCCCATGTCGACCATGATGCGGCCAAGGGTGCAGCGCCGGTCGCGCTGATGCCCGTCGTTCTCAGCACCCGGGAACAGATCCGCAATCCGGCCGCCGTCGTTCAGGGCTGGCAGATCGGCCAACTGCTGGACGATCTGCGCGAACGCTTCGACCTGGTCGTCATCAACGCGCCGGCCATCCTGGCCGTACGCGACGCGCGCACCCTCTCTTCCCTTGCGGATTCGACGCTGATGGTCGTGCGCTGGGGACATACGACGGTCGAACAGTTGCGCGCCTCGCTCCAGATGGTGAACAATCAGGTGGTCGGCGCCGTGTTCAACCAGGTCGATTATGAGGAACATGCCCGCCGCGGTTATGGCGACGCGGTCCAGTTCTACATGGGATCTGCCGCTTATTATTCCGACAGCTTCCCCATTCGGCCCAGCCTGGCAGAGCGCGTCCGTAACCTCTTCACCCGCAAGGCTGCATGAGTCGCCTGCCGCCCCTGGAGGAGGCGCCATCGTCTCCTTTTGGTTTCGAAAGCGTTATGATCAAAGAGGATCCGCCCCGTCTCACCTTGCTGATCCTGGACGGGAGCCCGCTGCGTCGCGCGTGCATGGCCGTCGCGCTGGAGGCGGCAGGCGTCCGGATATTGCAGCAATCCAGCCTGGATGATTGGGAAACCCACGATCCACCCGACATCGTCCTGCTCCAGACCGGCGAATCCGAACTGGAAAATGCGGCCCTGCCGCTGCAGATCGCGCAGGCGAGGCAGCTATGGCCGACAGCCGCGATCCTGGTCATCGCGGACCATGGCAATGAAGCATTGATGCAGACGGCGATTGCGGCCGGGGCGCAGGCGCTGTTGCGATCCAGCACCGGCATCGTCACCATGCACCGGGTGCTTTCCCTGTTGAAGGAGGGGCTTTCCGTCTATCCGGCCGCGATCGCCGCCGCCTTGCACCTGCGCCCGCCAGACAAGACCGACGGTCTGACCGAGCGGATTGCGCTGGCAGTCGACAGGTTCAAACTGCTGACCAAAAGGCAACGCGACGTGCTGCGCCTGCTGGCGCAAGGCGCCTCCAACAAGGATATCGCCCACCGGTTGAACATCAGCGAAAGCACGGTGAAAGTGCATGTACGGGCCATCATGACGGCGAACGGCGCGTCCAACCGCACGCAGATCGTCGCCCATCTTCTAAAGGGCGACGACCAAGAGTAACAGAGCAAGCAGCCCATCAGCTCAGATGGGCGAATTCCCCATAGCCGCCCTGGAAGAAAAGCAGCGGCTTGCCGGGCGTTTCCACCTCCAGCGCAATGACCCGGCCCAGCACGATATAATGGTCGCCGGCCTCATGCACGGCTTCCAGCCCGCAATCGATCCACGCCACCACCCCGTCCAGTATCGGCGAACCATTGGCCGAAACGCGATGCGTCACGCCAGCGAACTTGTCGTTCGCGCCCTTGGCCGAGAATTGCTGGCAGAGCGGCTTCTGGTCGCTGGCAAGGATATTGACGCAGAATTTCCCCGCCTTTTCGATCCGGGGCCAACTTTGCGAATTCTTGGCCGGGAAAAAGGCGACCAGCGGGGGATCGAGCGAAACGGAGGTGAAGGAGCCGACGACCATGCCGGTGGGCGCATCATCACCTGACACCGCAGTCACAACGCAGACTCCGGTCGGATAATGGCCCAGCACGCGCCGGAACGTGCCACTATCGAACGCTATGGCTTCACTCATCCGCACTGACCCCAGAGGAGGAAAATATCGACACTGATCTTCATCATCGCATCTCTTCTAAACCTGGCGGGGCATGACAAGCAAATCCCGCTGATACGCTCACGAGTTTTCCTTTTCCGGAACCTCGAAGCGCCATCTTAAGCCGCCATGGCGCGCATCAGCACGGCGCGATCCTGATTCATCCGCTATGCGATATTGCTGCAATCCATCGACGCTCGTCTGGCGCCGTCGCGGCATGAAACTATGACGAAGGGCAGAACTTTGATCGATCTGCAGGCCCATAATGAGATTGCAACCGCCAGATCTTCCTGATCGAGGCATTGGCCCATTCAATGCGGCGGCTGCAGGCAACGGGTTGCATTCCCCTGGCTGCAAGGAGGCAGCCTCGCCGCATCTGGCAAGGCCGCCTGTCCTTTTCCTCAAAGGGACCAGGCCCCTATTCCCTTTTTACCCGCCATTCCGTTCCGCAAGGGGCTCAGACCGCCACACCGGCGGAAGCCAGCACCGCCAGCGTCAGCAATTCCGAGGCGTTGGACGCCATGGTTGCGATCTGCACCGACTTGTCCATGCCGACCAGCATCGGCCCGATCATCGTCGCGCCGCCCAGTTCGCGCAACAGCTTGGCAGAGATATTGGCGGACTGAAGACCCGGCATGACCAGGATATTGGCCGGGCTCGACAGGCGGCTGAAGGGATAGTTCTTCATCACCGTCGGGTTGAGCGCCGCGTCGACCGTCATTTCACCTTCGAATTCGAAGTCGACGTTCCGCTCTTCCAGCGCCTTGATCGCGTCCCGGACATTGTCGAGGAAACTGCCCGGCGGGTTGCCGAAGTTGGAATAGGACAGGAAGGCGACACGCGGATCATGGCCCATGCGGCGGGCGACGGCGACCGTACCCTCCGCAATATCGGCCAGTTCCTGCGCCGAGGGACGCTCATTGACCGTGGTGTCGGCCAGGAACACCGTCTTGTCCTTCGTCACCAGCACATGGATGCCGAAGGGGGTACGGCCCGCCGCCGGATCCATCACACGTTTCACCTCGCGCAATGTCTGGGCAAAGGGCCGGGTCATGCCGGTGATCATCGCGTCGGCATGGCCCATCTTCACCAGCAGCGATCCGAAGATGTTGCGGTCCCGGTTCACCATTCGCTCGCAATCGCGGCGCAGATAGCCGCGGCGCTGCAACCGCTTGTAGAGCGTGTCGACCATTTCCGGCACCAGCGGCGAATTGACGCTGTTGTGCAGTTCGAAGCTCTCCGGATCCTGCACGCCCAGTTCCCTGAGCTTGTCATGGACATTGGCGCGGCCGACCAGCACGGGAATGCCATAGCCCAGTTCGCGGAACTGGATCGCGGCGCGCAGCACCACTTCCTCTTCCGCCTCGGCAAAGACGACGCGTTTGGGATTGGCCTTCGCAACTTCATAAGCGGTGGTGAGCACCGAGGTCGTCGGGTTGAGCCGTCCCTTGAGCGACTGGCGATAGGCGGCCATGTCCGCGATCGGACGCTGCGCCACGCCGGTTTCCATCGCCGCCTGGGCGACCGCGGCCGGCACCAGTTCCATCAGGCGGGGGTCGAAGGGTGCGGGAATGATGTAATCCGGTCCGAAGCTGTGCGAACGGCCATAGGCCTTGGCAACTTCCTCCGGCACCTGCTCGCGCGCCAGTTCGGCGATCGCCTTGGCAGCGGCCAGCTTCATCGCCTCGTTGATGCCGGTTGCCCGCACGTCCAGCGCGCCCCGGAAGATGAAGGGGAAGCCCAGCACATTGTTGACCTGGTTCGGATAGTCCGATCGTCCGGTGGCGACAATGGCGTCGGGTCGCACGGCCTTGGCGTCCGGCGGCAGGATTTCCGGATCGGGATTGGCCATGGCGAAGATGATAGGCTTGTCCGCCATGGACTTCACCATATCCTGCGTCACGGCCCCGGCGACCGAGAGCCCCAGGAACACGTCCGCACCCTTCACCGCTTCGGCCAAAGTGCGGGCGTCGGTCTTCACCGCATGGGCCGACTTCCACTGGTTCATGCCCTCGGTGCGGCCTTGATAGATCACGCCCTTGCTGTCGCACATGATCACATTGTCATGCTGGACGCCCAGCGCCTTGATCAGTTCGGTGCAGGAGATGGACGCGGCGCCCGCGCCGTTCACCACCACCTTCATGTCCTTCATCTCGCGCCCGGTCAGCATCGCCGCGTTGATGACGCCCGCCGCCGCGATGATCGCCGTGCCGTGCTGGTCGTCATGGAAGACCGGAATGTTCATCCGCTCCTTGAGCGTTTGTTCGATGATGAAGCATTCCGGCGCCTTGATGTCCTCCAGGTTGATGCCGCCAAAGGTCGGCTCCATCAGTTCGACCGCATCGATGAACCTGTCGACATCCTCCGTCTTGAGCTCGATGTCGATGGAATCGACGTCGGCAAAGCGCTTGAAGAGGACGGACTTGCCCTCCATCACCGGCTTGGACGCCAGCGCGCCCAGATTGCCGAGGCCCAGGATCGCCGTGCCGTTGGAGATGACCGCGACCAGATTGCCCTTGGCGGTATAGTCATAGGCCGTCGCCGGGTCCTGCGCGATGGCGCGCACCGGCACGGCGACGCCGGGCGAATAGGCGAGCGACAGGTCGCGCTGGGTCGCCATCGGTTTCGACGCGATGATCTCGATCTTGCCGGGGCGTCCCGTCGAGTGGAAGAACAGCGCCTCCCGCTCTGAAAATTCGACGTTCGACTTCTCGGTCATGGCGGCGCGCCCCCTATCTATGCAACAATGAGGAGGCCCTAGCGGCAAGAATATCTTGTGGGCAAGTGCGAGAAGCGCAATTTTCCTGCCGTTTCCCGAAACTCTGGCCTGAACCTGTCGTTCCGGCTATCCGCATTGCCATGGCGCGAACGATCGACACATCCACGCAACAAGCGACGCCCATGATGGCGCAATATCTGGCGCTGAAGGCGGAAGCGCAGGATTGCCTGCTCTTCTACCGCATGGGTGACTTTTTCGAACTGTTCTTCGAGGATGCGAAGGCGGCGGCGGCAACGCTGGACATCGCGCTGACCAGCCGTGGCGAGCATGGCGGCGCGCCGATCCCGATGTGCGGCGTGCCGGTGCACAGCGCGGAATCCTATCTCGCGCGGCTGATCAAGGCGGGCCACCGCGTCGCCATTGCGGAGCAGACGGAAACCCCTGCCGAGGCCAAGGCGCGGGGGTCCAAGTCCCTCGTCGCGCGCGCCATCGTCCGTTATGTGACCGCCGGAACCCTGACGGAGGAGACGCTGCTCGACAGCCGTCGGGACAATATGCTGGTCGCGCTGGCGCAGGTCGGCGGCGAGGAGGCGGGGGAATATGGGCTGGCCGCCGCCGATATTTCGACCGGACGGTTCGAGACGCTGACCTTGCGGGCGGCCGATCTGGCCGCCGAACTGGCGCGGCTGCGGCCGAGCGAGATCGTGTTGCCGGATGGGCTGGGGCTGGAACTGCCCGATTCCCACCCGTTCGACCGGGCTGCCTTTTCCAGCAGCCGGGCCGAAGCGGCGCTGAAGCGCCTGTTCGGCGTTGTCACGCTGGATGGCTTCGGCCAGTTCGGCCGCGCTGAACTGGCGGCGATGGGCGGGCTGCTCGGTTATCTGGATCATGCAGGCAAGGGCACCCTTCCCTTCCTGGCGCCGCCCATGCGCAAGACCAGCGGCGCCCACGTCGCCATCGATGCGGCGACCCGCGAGAGCCTGGAGATCATCGCCACCATGAGCGGCACGCGGGCAGGCAGCCTGCTGGCCGCTGTGGACCGGACGGTCACGGGCGCCGGCGCGCGGTTGCTGGCGCAGAATCTTTCCGCGCCGCTGATGGATCAGGCCGCCATCGAGGCGCGGCTGGGCCTGGTGCAACTGTTCCATGACGACAGCATGTTGCGCGATCAGTTGCGCGTTGCCCTGCGCGCATTGCCGGACATCGGGCGCGCGCTCGGCCGGCTCGCCATGGGCCGGGGCAGTCCCCGCGATCTTGGCCAGTTGCGCGACGGGCTGGGCGAAGCGCGGCTGTTGCGCGAGCGCTTGGGACGCCTGCCCGACCAACCGCTGCTGCTGACCCAATTGCTGCCCGCGCTGGACGGGCACGGCGCATTGGTCGACAGCCTGTCCCGCGCGCTGGTCCCCAGCCCGCCGACCGAGACCGCCAATGGCGGCTATATCGCGGACGGCTATGACCCGGCGCTGGACGAGCTGCGCCGGCTTGCCGGTGATGGTCGCCGCGCCATCGCCGCGCTGGAGGCCCGATATCGCGAGCAGACCGGCATCGCCTCGCTCAAGATCCGGCATAATGGCGTGCTCGGCTATCATGTCGAGGTGCCCGCCCGCGCCGCGGATCAGTTGATGCAGCCCGACAGCGGCTTTACCCATCGCCAGACGCTTGCCGGCGTGGTGCGCTTCAATTCGGTCGACCTGCACGAACAGGCGAGCCGGGTGGCGCAGGCCGGCGCTCACGCCCTGGTGGCCGAAGCCGCGCATCTGGAAGAACTGATCGAAACAACCCTTGCCCGCAAGGCGGATATCGCGCGGGCGGCCGATGTCCTTGCCCGGCTTGATGTGGCTGCGGCGCTGGCCGAACGCGCGGCGGAGGGCGGCTGGCAGCGGCCCCATTTCGTCGCCCAGGATGGCGAAGGCCCCTGCCTGGAAATCGTCGGCGGCCGTCATCCCGTGGTCGAGGATGCACTGCGCCGCGAGGGCCAGCCCTTCGTCGCCAATGATTGCCGGCTGTCGTCAGGCGATCGGCTCTGGCTGGTCACTGGTCCCAATATGGGCGGCAAGTCGACCTTCCTGCGGCAGAATGCGATCATCGTCATCCTGGCGCAGGCGGGCGCCTATGTCCCCGCCGCATCCGCGACCATGACGCTGGTCGATCGCCTCTTCAGCCGCGTCGGCGCGTCGGACAATCTGGCGAAGGGACGCTCCACCTTCATGGTCGAGATGGTCGAAACCGCCGCCATCCTGGCGCAGGCGACCGAACACAGCTTCGTCATCCTGGATGAAGTCGGGCGCGGCACGTCGACCTATGACGGGCTGGCATTGGCCTGGGCGGTTGTCGAGGCGGTGCATGAGGTCAATCGCTGCCGCTGCCTGTTCGCGACGCATTATCATGAACTGACCCGGTTGGCCGAGACGCTGTCCTCGCTGTCGCTGCACCATGTCCGGGCGCGGGAATGGAAGGGCGATCTGGTGCTACTGCATGAGGTCGCGGCAGGACCGGCGGATCGCAGCTACGGCCTGGCGGTGGCGCGGCTCGCCGGATTGCCTCCCGCGGTTCTCAAGCGGGCCAAGGATGTTCTCTCCCGCCTCGAAGCGGGCAAGGCCAGGACCGGCGGCATTGCGGCGGGGCTGGACGACCTGCCCCTCTTCGCTGCCGCCACGGCGCAGCCGGAGGAGAAGGTCGACGCGCTGCGCGCCGCACTGGACGCGATCGATGCCGATGCGCTCTCCCCCCGCGAGGCGCTCGATCATCTCTATCGGCTCAAGCAACTGGCGGCGGCCGGGCAGGAAGACTAGATAAGCCTTATGGTCATGCAGTTTCCAAAATTGGGTTCGAGGCGCGCGATCATCGACCGGCGCTCCATTTCCGATCGCATCAACGCCCTGGCGCAGGAGCATCGGGGCGACCAGATCAAGCTGCGCGGCCTGATCGTGAAAGAGTTGAGGGAGGCGCTGGACGCCGGGCGCGAAGATGTCGCCCGCCGCCTCGAACACAAGCCGACTCGCGGGCGCGAGGTGGTAACCGCTTTCGCCTTCCTGATCGATCAGATCCTGCGCCTGCTCTACGACGCGACGACCCATCATCTCTACCCGGCCGGCAATCGCAGCACCGGCGAGCGGATCGTGCTGATCGCAGTCGGCGGCTACGGCCGGGGCGAGATGGCACCGCACAGCGATGTTGACATCGGCTTCATCACCCCGTGGAAGCCCACCGGATGGACCGAACAGGTCATCGAATCCATGCTCTACTCGCTGTGGGACCTGGGGCTGAAGGTCGGCCATTCCAGCCGCTCCATCGACGAAACCATGCGCATGGCGAAGGCGGACCTGACCGTCCGCACGGCCCTGTTGGAGGCACGCTACATCTGGGGCGATCGCCTGCTGTACGAGGAAACCGCCAAGCGCTTCGATACCGAAATCATGCAGGGCACCGCCCGCGCCTTCGTCACCGAAAAGCTGGAGGAGCGGGATGAGCGGCACAAGCGCATGGGCGACAGCCGCTATGTGGTCGAACCCAATGTGAAGGAAGGCAAGGGCGGGCTGCGCGATCTGCACACGCTGTTCTGGATCGGCAAATATGTAAACCGGGTGAAGTCGGTCGCGGAACTGGTCGATGTCGGCCTGCTCACCGAAGCCGAACTGCGCCAGTTCCAGAAGGCGGAGGACTTCCTCTGGGCGGTGCGCTGCCATTTGCACATGATCACGGGACGGGCGGAGGACCGGCTGACCTTCGACCTGCAACTCGAGACCGCGACCCGCATGCATTTCACGGGACGCGCCGGGCGTTCGGGCGTCGAGCGATTCATGCGCTATTATTTCCTGAACGCGAAGACGGTGGGTGATTTGACCGCCGTATTCCTCGCCCATCTGGACGACCAGATGGCGGAGCGCGGCCGCCGCTACATCCCCAGCTTCTTCCGCCGCCCGAAGAAGCTGGACGGCTTCGTTCTGGATCGCGGACGGCTCGCGCTGCCCAACGACCAGTTCTTTCAGGACGATCCGGTGCGGCTGCTGGAAATCTTCGCGCTGGCCGACAAGCATGGCCTGGCCATCCATCCCAGCGCCATGCGCGCGGCCAGCCGCGACGCCAGCCTGATCACCGCCAAGGTGCGCCGCGATCCCCGCGCCAACGCCGCATTCATGGAGGTGCTGACCTCCCCCCGTGATCCGGAAACGGTGCTGCGCTGGATGAACGAGTCGACCGTCTTCGGTCGCTTCATCCCCGATTTCCGCCGCGTCGTGGCGCAGATGCAGTTCGACATGTACCACCATTATACGGTGGACGAACACACGATCCGCGCCGTCGGCCTGCTGGCGCGGATCGAAAAGGGCGAACTGAACCAGGATCATCCGCTGGCGGCGGACCTGATGGGCAAGCTGGTGTCGCGCCGGGTGCTCTATGTTGCGGTGCTGCTGCACGACATCGCCAAGGGGCGCGGCGGCGACCACAGCATATTGGGTGCGCAGGTGGCGGAGAATCTCTGCCCACGCCTGGGGCTAACTCCGGCAGAGACTGAGACCGTATCCTGGCTGGTGCTGCACCATCTGCTGATGTCGGCCACCGCCTTCAAGCGCGACCTGGCCGATTACAAGACCATCCTCGATTTTGTCGAGGTGGTGCAAAGCCCGGAGCGGCTTCGTCTGCTCCTGTGCCTGACGGTGGTCGATATCCGCGCCGTCGGACCTGGTGTCTGGAACAGCTGGAAACGGCAATTGCTGGGCGACCTCTATGAGGCCGCCGAAGAAGTGCTGCGCCTTGGCCACAAGCAGAAGGGCCGCAGCGAGCGCGTCACCGCCAAGCAGCGGGCGTTGCGCGAGGCACTGGGCCTGTCCGAAACCGATTTCGAGAAGCTGCGCAAGCGCCTGCCGGAAAGCTACTGGATCGCGGAGCCGGAGGACATCCTCATCCACAATGCGCAGCATATACTGGAAGCGGGGGATTCCCCGCTATCCATCGCCGCGCAATATTATCCGCAGCGCGGCGCGACGCTGGTGACGGTCTATGCCGCCGACCATCCGGGCCTGTTCTATAGGATTGCTGGCGCCATCCATCTGGCGGGCGGAAACATCATCGACGCGCGCATCCACACGACCCGGGACGGCGTGGCCATCGACAATTTCCTGGTGCAGGACCCGCTGGGCGGTGCCTTCCACAGCCCCGATCAATTGACGCGCATCCGCAAGGCGATCGAAGATTCGCTGGCCAATCGGCACCGCATGATCACCAAGCTGGAGGCGCGCCCGCTGCCCCGCACGCGCGCGGAAGCCTTCCGCATCGAACCCAATGTGCTGATCGACAACAAGGCATCGAACCGCTTCACCGTGATAGAGGTCAATGCGCGGGATCGACCGGCGCTGCTGTTCAGCCTGGCCAATGCACTGTTCCAGTCGAAGGTGACGGTGCACAGCGCGCATGTCGCCACCTATGGCGAGCGCGCCGTGGATACTTTCTATGTGACCGACCTTCTGGCCGGGAAGATCGAGAGCAAGGCACGGCTGCAAACGCTGGAGCGGCGGTTGCTGGAAGCGGCCGGCGGCGAGGTAGCGGAACTGGAGCAGGCTTGACGCTCGATTCCTGCGCAAAACTCTAATGGATTTCCATCAGGTCACCCGGCACGAGCAAAGGCAACAGACGGAGCATATCATCCCGCTCCACCGCCACGCATCCGGCGGTGGGCCTTCCTTCGGACAGGTGGAAGAAGATCGCGCTCCCCCGCCCCGGCACCGGGGGCGCGTCATTATGCCCCAGCACTATGATCACGTCATAGGCTTCATCGTTCCGCAGCAGATTTTCCGCCGAAAAGTCCCGCGGCAGATGGACGGGCCGGTTATAGGCCGGATCAGCTACGTCATCGGACCAGCCATCACCCTCCCGCACCCAACGCCAGGGCAGGCGGATATCCGCCGCCGCCACCTTGCCCCGCCGCAGCAACACGCCCCGGATCGGCCAGCGCCCCAGCGGCGTGCAGCCATCCCCTTCCCGTTTGTCGGCGGCCGCACAAGCGCCGCCGCGCCCGATCGTGCAGGACATCTCCATGTCACCGAAGGAAAGACGCCCCGCACCCGTGTCGACGCGGATGACATTCATAGCTGATGGCCGGTCCGGTCCCGCTTGGTGGCGAGATAGCGTTCATTATGGGGGTTGGACGGCAGGATGATGGGCAGCCGCTCCGCCACCTTGATCCCGGCGGTCTCCAATCCGGTCACCTTGTTGGGATTGTTGGTGAGCAATCGCACCTCCCGCACGCCCAGCAGGTCGAGCATGCGTGCCGCCACTGAAAAATCGCGTGCATCAATCGCGAAACCCAACCGCACATTGGCGTCTACCGTGTCGAAGCCCTGATCCTGCAGGGCATATGCGCGCAGCTTGTTGACGAGGCCGATGCCCCGGCCCTCCTGCCGCAGATAGAGCAATATGCCCCAGTTTGAATCCGCAATCTGGTGCAATGCCTGGTGCAATTGCGGCCCGCAGTCGCATTTCAGCGATCCCAGCACATCTCCCGTCAGGCATTCGCTGTGCAGCCGGACGACAGGCGGCGAGGAATCGCGCCGGCCAATGACCAGCGCAACATGTTCGCGCGGTTCATCGGGGCTGCGAAAGGCGATGATCTCCGCCATTTCGCTGGCCGACACGGGCAGGCGCGCGCGCGTGGCGATGGCCAGATGCACGGCATCGTCATAGGCGTCGATGTCCGCAGCGCTCACCTCTGCCTCGACGTCACCGTCGGACGTCACGAAATAGGCCGGCAAAATGCCCGCCAGCCGCGCCAGCCGCAGCGCCGCCTTGGCCGCAGACGGCGCCGCCAGCGGCTTTGCCATGAACGGCCCCTTGAGCGGCGAACCGAGGTCCAGAACCGGATCGGAGATCGCCGTCGCCACGTCGACATCGATCCAGGGCGCGCGCGCCACCAGCACCGGCATGTCGGGATCGGCCGCCGCCAATTGGTTGGCGAGCTTCAGCGTCTGCGCCCGCGCGGCCGAGATCAATATATCGGCTTCAGCGCCCGGATCGAAGCCGGCAAGCGTCACCGCATCGGCCCCCTCCACCGCCATGAGGCGCAAGACCCCATCGGCGGCCTGCACCCGTACCGGCCAGCCCCGGCGCAGCGCGTCAATGGCGCGGGCGGCGGTGCGGGCGCTCATCAGAATGCAAATTCCGTGATGATCGGCACATGGTCGGACGGCCGCGTCCAGCCGCGGATGGGTTCGACCACGCGGTGGCCGACGGCCTTTTCCGCGACGTCCTGCGTCATCCACATATGATCGAGCCGTCGTCCGCGATCCGATTCCGCCCAGTCGCGGGCGCGATAGCTCCACCAGGTGTAGAGCCGCTGCGGCGCGGGGTGGAATTTGCGGCCGATATCAACCCAGTTGTTCGATTCCTGCAAGCGCGCCAGGATCTCGCATTCGATGGGCGTGTGGCTGACGACGTTGAGGAGCTGCTTGTGGCTCCACACGTCGCATTCCATCGGTGCGATGTTGAAATCGCCCGTCAGGATGGTCGGCTTGTCCTCCAGCGTAGAGGACCATTGGATCATGCGCTCCAGGAAATCGAGCTTCTGCCCGAATTTCGGATTGACCTCCCGATCCGGCACATCCCCGCCGGCGGGCACATAGACATTCTCGATCCTGACGCCATTGTCCAGCCGAACGCCGACGTGGCGCGCCTCTCCATTGGCCTGCCAGTCCAGGCGATCATCTTCCCGGATCGGGACCTTCGACAGGATCGCCACGCCATGATGCATCGGCTGGCCGTTCAGCACCTGATGATTATAGCCATGCTGCCGAAACAGGCCCGCCGGGAAGGTGTCGTTCACCACCTTCGTTTCCTGCAGACACAGGACGTCAGGCGATTCCTCGGTCAGAAAGCGCTCGACAATTTCGAGCCGGGCACGAACGCTGTTGATATTCCAGGAAGCGATGCTGAGTGTCTGAGGCATGGCTGATCCACTAGGACCCTCCGCCGCCCCGCGCAAGAGTGGCGGATCGCTGATGACCGGTTGGGATATGGCCCGGGACGGAACGAAAAGGCCCCCGCTCCGGGGGCATGGAACGGGGGCCTCGATCGCGCCCTTGAAGCGCTTTGCGGCGGGAGCGGGGTTCCGGGTAACAGGGGGGAAATCCCGGTTTCGTCTCGCGCCGTGGAGTTCCTTCTAGGGTTCCGGATATGAGCCTCAGATGAACGATTTTGAAAAGTTTTCGGCCCGTCGCGCCTGTGCCCCGTTTAACCGCCAGCGGCGCGACCCTTGGGCCGCGGATCGATCCAGCGGAAAGCGGAATCGGCCACCGGCACCCCGTAACGCTGGTTGCTGAGCTTCACCGCCGTTCGGTTGTTCTGCGAATCCAGCGCCACCCAGCCATAGAGCTGCAGACCCGCCGGACTGGCGGCATCGCGTTTGAAGATCATGGTGATGGTGCCATATTCCGGCCGCTTGGGATCCCGGGCCTGGACGGACAATATCGTCGGGTCGCCGGTCTGGATCACCTTGCCGAATTTGGACAGGTCCTTGGACGGATCGATCAGCGCGCCCAGAGGCGAATTGCCGATCGGCCAGCGTTGCACCTGACGCACTTCATAATCGATCATCGTCAGCGCCTTGCCATCTCCGACGATCAACAAGGGCACGCCCTTCTGATATTGAAAACGGATCTTGCCCGGCTGCTTGAGGGTAAGCTGGCCCGTCAGCGTCTGGCCGTTGCGGTCGGTCTGGGCGAAATCGGCGGTCATGGTGGTGACGGCGCGGATATAGGCGTTGACCTTCGACAGGTCGGACTGGTCCGCCTGCGCGAGTGCCGGGATCAGGGGCGCCGCAAATGACGCGACGGTCAAGGTCAGGGCGGCCAGCGTCAGGGTGCGGGGCGCAGACATGCGCTTCATGCAATCGTCTCCGGTTGTTCAGGATGAGGATTCTAGGTGGCAGGGCTTGAACCCGCTGTGAACCCCTTCGTTCCTGTCGTGCAACGAACAGAACGATAAGGGTCGGAAGCAGCCGGACGGTCTGGCTGGTCCAGAACAGCCCAGTCCGCATCACAGCCAGAGAAAAACGGGAAGGGGGAGAGCGACATGGTCGCTCAATCCCCCTCTGCTCCCGCTTCGCCATTGCCGGTCTTTCCGGCGGCCCCTCTCCCAATTTATTTTTTTAGGCGCTGCGGTGAGCGACCCCTGCTTAGTCCGATGCGACGACAAAAAAAAGGCCGATCCGAAGACCAGCCCGAAAGTTTTTAGGAGAGGATGCCTGAAAGGCAGGGTCTTTTTTCATCCAAATCCCGTTCCTTCGCAAATGCGAAGAACCGAGGGACGATTGCATGAAACGCAATCATCCTTGGAAAATCGCGATTTTTCTCGGCACTGCCGGCTTTTGGCGCGAGGCCATTTCGCGGAATCACACGCAAAAATCGGTTTCAGAGCGAAATGGGCAGTGGTTTTTTGGCATCAGGCCAAATGAAATTTTTCTGCACTCACGGCGTCAGAGCGGATTGCCATTCTCGTCACGCAGCACTTCGCGGCGGCCGACATGGTTGGGGGGGCCCACCAGCCCCTGCTCCTCCATCTGCTCGATCAGGCGCGCGGCACTATTATAACCGATGCGCAATTGCCGCTGGAGCCAGCTTGTCGACGCCTTCTGATTTTCGAAGACGAGCTGGCATGCCTTGCGGAAAAGCTGCGCATCCGGGCTGTCGTCGCCCAGATCCACGCCATCCAGCGCAAAACTGCCTTCCTCCGGCTCCTCGGTGACGGCGGCGATATAGTCGGGCTGGCCCTGGGCGCGCCAGTGATCGGCCACCACGCGCACTTCATCGTCCGACACGAAGGGACCGTGCACGCGCATCAGCCCCTTGCCACCATGCATGTAGAGCATGTCGCCCTTGCCCAACAGCTGCTCGGCGCCCTGTTCGCCCAATATGGTTCGGCTGTCGATCTTCGACGTGACGAAGAAGCTGATGCGGGTCGGCAGGTTGGCCTTGATGACGCCGGTGATGACGTCGACCGACGGACGCTGCGTTGCGAGGATGAGGTGGATGCCCGCCGCGCGCGCCTTCTGCGCGAGCCGCTGGATCAGGAATTCCACTTCCTTGCCCGCCGTCATCATCAGGTCGGCAAGCTCGTCCACCACGACCACGATCTGCGGCAGAGGCTGGAAATCGAGCTGTTCCTCCTCGTAAATGGGCTTGCCGGTTTCGGGGTCGTAGCCGGTCTGCACCCTGCGGCCGAGCGGCTTGCCCTTCGCCTTGGCCGCGCGGACCTTTTCATTATAGTTGGCAAGGTTGCGGACGGAAATCGACGCCATCATGCGATAGCGGTCCTCCATCTGCTCCACCGCCCATTTGAGCGCCCGGATCGCCTTGGCCGGCTCCGTCACCACGGGGGAGAGCAGATGCGGAATGTCGTCATAGGTCGACAGTTCCAGCATCTTGGGATCGATCATGATGAGCCGCAACTGATCGGGCGTCATGCGGTAGAGCAGCGACAGGATCATCGCGTTCAGACCCACGGACTTGCCCGAACCCGTCGTACCGGCGATCAGCAGATGCGGCATCGGCGCCAGATCCGCGATGATCGGCTCCCCCGAAATATTCTTGCCCAGGATGATCGGCAGGGTCGCTTCCTGTCCGAACTGCTCGCTGGTGATGAGTTCGCGGAAGGACACGCCCTCCCGGTTCGCATTGGGCAGCTCAATGCCAATCACGGTACGTCCGGGAATCGTCGCGACGCGCGCCGAAAGCGCGGACATGTTGCGCGCGATGTCGTCGGCCAGCGCGATTACGCGGCTCGCCTTGATGCCCGGCGCCGGTTCCAGTTCGTACATGGTGACGACCGGGCCGGGACGAACCTCGACGATATTTCCCTTCACATGAAAATCGTCCAGCACGGATTCGAGCAGACGGGCATTGCGCTCCAGCGCAGCCTTGTCGATCTTCTGCCCCTGGCTGGCGGGGGTCGGATTAAGCAGGTCCGGTGACGGCAGGGAGCTGTTTCCGAACAGGTCGTCCTGGCTGACCGGCGCCATTGAGCGTTGCACGGGCGCGGGTTTGGGCGTCTGGATATTGATCGGCGGCTTGGGTTCGTTGGTCACGGTCCGGCGCGGCGTCGCGACGCGCTCGAACAGCTCGTCATCTTCATCCGCATCGGCTACCAGCACAGGAGCAGGAAGAGCGAAAGCAGGCCGTGGCAGCGCCAGGCGTGGCAGCGACGGTCGGCGCAGCGCGATGATCGGCTTTTCAAGAGCGAGGCTGCGATACCAGAGGACAAGACCCGCGATCAGCGTCAGGACGATCAGGATGCCGGTGATCCAGCCCTGCGCGGCTGGAGCCTGCGCGGTCAGGCTGGCGACGCCGCGTGCCGTGACCAGCGCGATGATGCCGCCCCAGCCCGACGGCAGGCCGACCAGTGGATTGGTCTGGAACAGCGCCAGCGCGATACCGAGCAGCACGATGCCGGCAAAACATTTGCCGAACTGCGCCTTCCACCCGCTCATGTCCTGATCACCCCACAGCCGTCGTGCCGTAATCGCCATCAGCGGCAGCACCAGCGCCACTGGCACGCCCAGCAGCCAGAGCAGGAAATCCGCGACCCAGGCACCCGGCGCCTGCATGATATTCTGCACATGATCGCCCGCCACCGTGTTCATTGACGGGTCGCTCGGCTGATAGCTGAGCAGCGCCAGCGCCAGGAACAGGGTCGCCAGCAACAGCGCAATCGCACCGATCAGCGCGCCGCTGCGGATCAGGCTGCGTTTCAGCATTTCACGCCATTCCGGCGTGCGTTTGGCTCCGCGGCTGACAGCCATGGCAGTCCTTGTCCCCCAAATGTTCCGTTTCGGCACAATGCGCCGGGGAGGGAGTCTCCGTCAAGAGTCCGGCCCTCGGCTCGTCTTGCGGACTCCGTAAGAATCCTCGGGCACGGATCAGAACGACAAAAAAGCCTGGCGAAAGGAGGCGTTACCATGATTGCCACATTGCCGGACATCAGCGTGCAGGATGCGCTGATGCGAGGGCGGCGAGCGCTGCGCCATCGACGCGCTGCACCGTCCACTCGTCCATGGACCGCGCGCCCAGCGAGCGGTAAAAGGCGATGGACGGTTCGTTCCAGTCCAGCACCCACCATTCCAGCCGCGCGCAATCCCGCTCCAGCGCCAGTTGCGCGAGGCGCGAGAGCAGCGCCTTGCCTGCGCCCAGCCCCCGCGCCTCCGGGATCACGAACAGATCCTCCAGATAGAGGCCGGGTCGCCCCTCGAAAGTCGAGAAATTGTGGAAGAAGAGGGCAAAGCCGATCGCGCGCCCTTCATTTTCCGCGATCAGCACCTCGGCCATGGGACGCGGGCCGAACAGATATTTATCGAGGGAGGCGCGGTCGGCCTTCACCTCATGGGACAATTTCTCATAGTCCGCCAGGGCGAGAATGAAGGCGTGAATCGT
Organism: Sphingobium sp. LMC3-1-1.1; assembly: GCF_040676285.1. Lineage (NCBI taxonomy): Bacteria > Pseudomonadati > Pseudomonadota > Alphaproteobacteria > Sphingomonadales > Sphingobiaceae > Sphingobium > Sphingobium sp. LMC3-1-1.1. The sequence goes on from NZ_JBEGHQ010000003.1 coordinate 93,971, forward strand.
AGCAATGTCGGAGGAAACAGCCTCGCGAATGGTGACGGACATGCTCTTCCTTTCAGGCAACGGACGGTTCGACATGGGGCGGTTCGGTCGGTCCTGCACGGGATGCGATGAGGCACCCCACCACGATCAGCAGCGCGCCAGCAAGGGTAGTCAGGGTGAGCCGTTCGCCAAAGGCAAGCCAGCCAATGACCGCCGCCCAGAGGAAAGCCGTATATTCCACCGGGATCAATCGCTGCGCCTCCGCCCGTGCATAGGCCCAGGCCAGCGCGGTGAGCGAGGTGAAGGCCAGCGTCGCGGACAGCAGCACCAGCGCCCATGACGGCGCGGCCGGCACAATCGGCATTTCCTGGGCAAGAACGGCGAAAAGGGAGAATACCGCCAGCATCACCACATGCTGGAAGAAGGCCACCTCGATCGGGGACGCAAGCTGCGCCTGCTGGCGCTGAAGGATCAGGTTCCAGGCGAATAGCACCGCCGACAGCAGCACCGCGCCCGCGCCCAGAAGTGCATTTGCATCATAGCTGCCCCGCATTCGCCCCGACAGGATGACGGCAACGCCGATCAGTCCCAGCAGAGACGCGCCAATGGCTCGTCGCCCGATCCGTTCCTTGAGCAACAGGGCGGCGAGATACAGGGCGATCAGCGGCGCGATGAAGGAAAGCGCGATGGCCTCGGCCAGGGGCATCCGCATGATCGCCCAGAAGAACAGGCTGGCCATGACCGCCACCACCGTCCCGCGCAGCATATGAAGTCGCAGCACGGTCAGATGGGGCCAACGTTGCCGCGTCAGCAGCATCAGCGCCAGTCCCAGCAGGCTCCCCGCCATGGCGCGCCAGAACAGCGCATTGAACAGGCCGATGGAAAGGCTCAATCCCTTCATGGCCGCATCCATCACCGAAAACAGCGCTACTCCGACGCAACAGACCGCGAATGCGAGGGGAAATGCAGTCGCCGATGCGGCGCGGTGAGTATCGCTGCCCATGATATGCCTAATGGATGCAGAGCGCGGTGAGCCGGCTCCGTCAGTCGCGGTTCTTCCAGATCAGGCGCCCGACAGTCAGTTCGTCGATCTGGAGACGGGCAATGCGCGCCCGGCCGATGCGCATGCGGCCGACGGCGACTGCGCCGATGGCCAGAGCGCCCAGAGCCATTGCACCCAATGCCAGCGCTCCAATCGCCAGGCTGCCGATTGCTCCGGTGCCCAGAGCGGTCGCGCCGACCGCTGATGCGCCTCTCTTCTCCACGACACGGCCAGCCGGCATGACCTTGCCCCGTTCCACCGCCTCTTCGTCAGCATCAGGCAAGCGGTCCGTCATTCCGCCGCTTCCGCCTTGCCTGCATCGGTCGTTTCGGCTTCCAGCTTCGCCGCTTCGATCTCCGCCGCCTTGGCTTCGACAAGGTTGACGATATGGTCGATCATGCCTTCGTCCTGGATCGTATGATCGGTGAGGCCGGACAGATAGACCATATGCTTGCCCGCCCCGCCGCCAGTCAGGCCGATGTCGGTTTCCCGCGCTTCGCCGGGACCGTTCACCACGCAGCCCAGGACCGACAGCGAAAGCGGCGTATGGATATGCTGAAGCCGTTCCTCCAGAGCCTGGACCGTGCGGATCACATCGAAACCCTGCCGCGCACAACTGGGGCAGGAGATGACCTTGACCCCCCGTGTGCGGATGCCGAGCGACTTCAATATCTCATAGCCGACGCGGACTTCCTCTTCCGGCTCCGCGGAAAGGGAAACGCGGATCGTGTCGCCGATCCCGGCCCAGAGCAGATTGCCGATGCCGATGGCGCTCTTCACCGTGCCGCCGATCAACCCGCCCGCCTCGGTGATGCCCAGGTGCAGCGGGCAGTCCACCGCTTCGGCCAGTTGCATATAGGCGGCGACCGCCAGGAAGACGTCGCTGGCCTTCACCGCCACCTTATATTCGTGGAAATCCTGATCCTGCAGCAGCTTGATATGGTCGAGCGCACTTTCGACCAGCGCCTCCGGACAAGGCTCACCATATTTTTCGAGCAGGTCTTTTTCGAGGGAGCCTGCGTTCACCCCGATGCGGATCGAACAACCATTGGCCTTGGCCGCGTCGACCACCTCCTTGACCCGCGCCTCGCTGCCGATATTGCCGGGATTGATGCGCAGGCAGGCCGCGCCCGCATCGGCGGCTTCCAAGGCGCGCTTATAGTGGAAGTGAATGTCGGCGACGATCGGCACGCGGGCAGCGCGGACGATCTGCTTCAGGGCAGCAGTGGACGCCTCGTCGGGGCAGGAGACGCGGATGATGTCCACGCCCACTTGCTCGCAGCGGCGGATCTGGTCGATCGTCGCCCTGACGTCATGGGTCGGCGTGTTGGTCATGGTCTGCACCGTGACCGGAGCACCGCCGCCCACCGGAACATTGCCGACCATGATCTGGCGACACTCTCGACGAGCAATATCGCGCCAGGGACGCAGGCCGGGATTATGGTCGGACATGAAAAAGGGGCTCCGTTCTGATGGAGCCCCTATAGGGATTATTGGATCAAGTTAGAAGCGTGCGGTGAGCGATGCGCCGATCTGGTCCGCATTGCCGCTGGTCTGAGACAGGGTGGTCGCCGTCACCGTCGCTGGCGCGGGATAATAGCTGTCGGGACGGATGATGTTGGCCTTTTCCACAAATGTATGGGCATAGCTGAGGTTCAGCGCAAAGGCCGGCGACAGGTTGAAGGTGGCGCCAGCCGTCAGCCATGCACGGTCGCCATCGGGCACGCGCGTCGTCAGATGCTGGGAATTGGTCGGCGTGCGGTCGAACATCGTGCCCGCGCGCAGCGTCAGAGCCGGGCTGACGTCATATTCCCCACCCAGGCTGACGCTGTAGCTGTCCCGGTAGTCCAGTTCCTTGTTGCTGGTACCGGTGGCGGTCGTGATGGCGATGCCCTTGAACGTCGACCAATTGTACCAGCGGGCGCTGATCATCGCCCGCAACCGGGGCGTCAGGCGATGCATGAAACCGACGGTGACGATGTCGGGCAGGTTGAGCGGCGCGGACGCGTCCAACTCGCCATTGGCCGCAGCGATCGGTCCAAGCAGGCCCGAAATGGTTTGCGTGCCGGTCAGCTTGTGCTTGATCGCGGAACGGTAGGAAATGCCGATATTGGTGTCGCCATTGGTGTAGAACAGGCCCGCATTCCAGCCGACGCTCCAATCATCACCCTTCAGTCGCGCGAAGCCGTCGGCGGGCGCCAGGGGAGAAAGCTGCGGCAGGGCGTTGGTCAGCGTCGCCTTCACATATTGTACATCGACGCCGCCGCCGATCGAGAAATTGTCGTTGAGCTTATAAGCCGCGCTGGGCTGGATATTATAGGTCTTGAGGTTGGTGTAGAGCGAGTCATAGCGCCCGAAAAACCCGTCGTCATAATCGAGCTTCAGCCCGAACGGGGCATTGACGCCAAGGCCCAGCCACAGCCGGTCGGTCGCCTGCGCCGTAATATAGAAGCTGGGAATGGGAATGACCTTTTCGAACGGCTGCCCGCCGTCATTGCCGCTTACCGGCACCCGTGCGCCAGGCAGGGTGGGAACGGTGCGATAGGTGCCGCGATTGGCCTGATGCGCGGACGCCATCAGCGCGATGCCGCCGATAGAGGTCTGGACGCCCGACAATTCCGTCATGGCCGCAGGATTGAAGTAGATGGTCGACGGATCGTCCGCCACCGCGCCCGCGCCTGCCAAGGCACGCCCGGTTTCCTTGGGCGCCTGCTCCTGAAGGTAGAAACCACCTGCCAGAGCCGGAACAGGTGCCGCGCATATGCCCGACAACAGGAGGCTCGCAAGGATGGGGCGGCGGAAGGGCATGGTGAATCCTCTCTTCAAACTCGTCACTGGCAAATGGCGTTCGCGGCAAAGTGATCCGCTCAAAGCCTCGCCCTATTAGCAATATGGTTAAATTTTCGTTCGAAAAGCCCTAATTTGCGCCGTTTCTCGGCGTCCGGCGGTCAAAATGCGAAGCGACGCTACGGCAGGGAGCGAAAAAGCGGACCCTCTGCAGGCAAAAAAAAGCCGCCCCGAAGGACGGCTTGAAAGTTTTAGGAGAGGATGCCTGAAAGGCCTTTTCCTTTTGCGGTGCAGCGCTTTATTTCGCAAATGCGAAAAGCTGATGCTTGGTTGCGTTTCATGCAATCGTCACTGGTCTGCATGAATTCCGTAACGTAAATCTGGCTGACAAACCGCGCCATTTTTTCCATTCATCCATCAGTGATCGGCTTCGGAAATCCGACTCACGCCCGAATCGGCCAGTTGCGCATCGATTTCCGCAACCAGGCGACCCAGACCTTCCTCGTCCTGCGCCTCGGCACGCGCCACAAGCGCATCCTGCGTGTTGGACGCCCGCAACAGCCACCAGCCATCAGCCGTGCTGACCCGCAGGCCATCGGTTTCATCCATGCTGGCGCCCAGGGTTCGCAATCGCGCCCGTACTTCCTCCACCACCGCGAATTTGCGGCTCTCCTCCACGGGAAAGCGGATTTCGGGAGTGTTGACCATGACGGGCATTTCGTCATGCAGGTCCGATACGCTGCGGCCCAGCCGGGTCAGCCCCCGAATAAGCCGGACCGCGGCATAAAGGCCGTCGTCAAAACCATAATAATCGTCCGCGAAGAAGATGTGACCGGTCATCTCCCCACCCAGGGGAGCAGCAATCTCCTTCATTTTGGACTTGATGAGGCTGTGCCCGGTCTTCCACATCAGCGGTCGCCCGCCCAACGCAGAGACCCGGTCGAACAGGGCCTGGCTGGCCTTCACATCCGCGACAATCACGCCATCGGGGTGATCCTTCAGCACCAGTTCGGCGAAGATTCCGAGCAACTGGTCGCCCCAGATCGTCCGACCCTTGCCGTCGATCACGCCGATCCGGTCGCCATCACCGTCGAAAGCCACTCCGAAATCGAGTTTCTTCGAACGGACAAGGGCCTTCAGCTCGGCCAGATTGGCCTCGACAGTGGGATCGGGGTGATGATGGGGAAAATGTCCGTCTATCTGGGTGAAAAGCACATGATGCTCACCTGGCAGGAGCTTGACGAGCTTGTCCACCACCGGCCCGGCCGCGCCATTGCCGGCGTCCCAGCCAATACGCCAGGCAGCGCCGTCGAACCGCTCCACCAGCCGCGCGGCGTATCGGTCCATGATATCGACCGTCTCAACCCGGCCGCCACGTCCGCTCCCCGTCTCGCTCCAGTCCCCCGCCGCAGCCATGGCGCCCAGATCGGCAATGGCCTCGCCAAAAAAGGCATCATGCTGAAGCACCAGCTTGAAGCCATTATGATCGGGGGGATTGTGGCTGCCGGTTACCTGAATGCCGCCATCTACATCCAGGACCGCTTCGGCATAATAGAGCATGGGCGTCGGGCCCAGTCCTATGCGCAGCACATCGGTGCTGGCGTCCTGAAGGCCCTGGACGACCGCCTGTTCGAGCGCCGGGGAACTCAACCGTCCATCATAGCCCACCGCGACCCTTGATCCGCCAGCCCGCATGACGATCGTCCCGAAACTGCGGCCGATGGCATAGGCATCAGCCTCGCTCAGCGTCCGGCCCATGACGCCCCGAATGTCATATTCGCGCAGGAGCGTGGGATGAAAGCGATGGGCCATGACATCCTCTCCCTTGGTTTCAGAAGGTTTTGTGACGCTGCGCTACTTCCTGGATCAACAGGTCACGCGCCGCATTGATCTGGGCGGCCAGCGCTTCGGTGCCACCCTTGTCCGGATGGACCGAGGCGATAAGCCGGCGATGCGCGGCGCGGATGGCGCGGGCATCGGCATCCGGCCCCACGCCCAGCAGTTTGCGGGCCTCGACGATCGCCTGCGGAGCAATGGTTTGCGTGGCGGGACCGCTCGATCGAGCCTTTGCCCTGCCCGGCCGGCTCCTGGCGGAAAAGAACAGCGCGGCACCAATCAGCAGCGGTGCACCGACCAGCGGCTTGCCCTTGGCCGCCATGACCGCGCCGACCAGAGCGGCACCCAGCGCCATCCCATCCTTTGCGGTCATGCGTTGCAATCGTCCCGTCCAGACAAGCCAGGCGGCAAGCCCGATCAAAGCCAGGGCAAGCAGACCCATCAGGCCGCGCCGAGGAGATCCATCGGCGCGACCTCGTCACGCGAGGGAAGGGCAAGGCCCGACACCATCTCGCGCAGTTCCTGCCGTGCGGCGATATGGCTGACGCCCAGTTCACCCAGATGCCCCTTGTCCAGCAGCGTCAAGCCCGACGGGAAGAGTTCGCGGAAGATCACGCGCTCCGACAAGCCTGGAATCACGCGGAAACCGACCCGGCGCGACAATTCCATCAGCGCGTCGCCCACCCGCTTCTTGTTGCGCGCATCATGATGCTGGACACGATTGCGCAGCACCACCCAGTCGATGGTGACGCCGTCGGCCTTGGCGCGGGTCTTGCGCGCCTCGAAGATCAGCTCGGAATAGAAGGAGAGCCGCTTCACCTTGAAGGTTTCGGCGTCGACCTGCCCGATCAGGTCGAAATCGACGAAGCTGTCGTTCATCGGCGTCACCAGCGTATGGGCGCGGGCAGCCATGTGACGGGCATAGTCATCGTCGCGGCCGGGCGTGTCGATGACCAGGAAATCCTTGTCCTGCGCCATCGCAGCGGCCTGTTCGTTCAGCGCTTCGACACTGTCGCCCGTGAACACCGCGAAATCGGGGGTAGGCAGGTCGATGGCACGGCGGCGCGCGGTGTCGGCGCGGTTTTCCATATAACGGGTGATGGTGCGCTGGCGCGGGTCGAGGTCGATCATGCCGACGCGATGACCCAATACCGTCAACGCGATGGCCGTATGCACGGCCGTGGTGGACTTGCCGGTTCCGCCTTTCTCATTGGCGAAGACGATATGGTGCGTTTGGGCGTTCGCCATCGGACCTTTGTAACCCCGTTGATTGTCGCAATGATTCTTGACCGTTTCAGCCGGTCGTGCCTTTAGCAGGATGTACCCCTGATAATGCCCTTATCGGAGCCGTTCCTGTCGTGCAAACCCTCCGTGACCTGCCTTCGCTGCGCACTGCTGTCGATACGCTGAAAAGCGACGGAAAACCGCTGGCGCTGGTGCCCACCATGGGCGCTTTGCATGACGGGCATATGGCGCTGGTCGAGGAAGCGCGCCGCCATGCCGGGCATGTCGCCGTGTCGATCTTCGTCAATCCGCGCCAGTTTGGCGTGAACGAGGATCTGGACGCCTATCCCCGGCGCGAGTCCAAGGACGCGCAGATGTTGCAGGCGGCCGGAGTGGACATCCTCTGGGCGCCGAGCGTCGAGGTCATGTACCCGGCCGGCTATGCCACCAACATCTCCGTCTCCGGCCTCACCGAAGGGCTGGACGGCGCGGCGCGACCGGGCCATTTCGACGGCGTGGCCACGGTGGTGACGAAGCTGTTCAACCAGGTCCGTCCCGATGTCGCGCTGTTTGGGGAAAAGGACTATCAGCAACTCGCCGTGATCCGGCAGATGGTGCGCGACCTGGACGTGCCCATCGAGATCGTCGGGGTGTCGACCCAGCGAGCGGAGGATGGATTGGCGCTGTCGTCGCGCAACGCCTATCTGACGGAAGAAGAACGGAAGGAGGCGCTGGCTCTGCCCCGCGCCCTGGGCGAAGCGGCCCGGCAGATGAAAAATGGCGCGACCGTCGAGGCTGCCCTCGCCAAGGCGATCACCTTGCTGGCGGCCCATGGATTCGACCCGATCGATTATGTGACGCTGTGCGACGCGGTGACTCTGGAACCGATGTCGGTGCTGGACCGTCCGGCAAGGCTGCTGGGCGCTGCGAAGATCGGCAAGACGCGGCTGATCGACAATATTCCGGTCGATCCGGCGTGACCAGGCACGCCAGATCTGATCGACATCAGAACGGCTTCACGATCACCGCGATAACGATCACGGCGGCGGCAATTCCCGGAACTTCATTCAGCAACCGCAACTGCTTCTCGCTGAGCGGACGCTCCCCTTTGGCCAGCTTTTTGACATAGCCTGCGATCCAGCCATGATAGGCCGACAGGCCCAGCACGAAGAGCAGCTTCAGATGGAACCAGCCGAAGTGCCAGGCGCCGATCTCCACCATCAGCATCAGGCCGAAGATCCAGACCAGGATGATGGACGGGTTGAGGATGATCCTGAGCAGCCGCCGTTCACGGTCGATCCATTTTCTATCCTCGTCGGACCCCACCGGACATTGCTGGTGATAGACGAAGAAGCGCGGCATCATGAACAGGCCCGCCATCAGGAAGATGACGAAGATGACATGCGCGGCTTTGACCCACAAATAGGCTGCTCCCAGATAAGGCATGGTCCAATCTCCCGCTATGACCGCGTCCGGCGCACATAGCTAAGCAGCGCTTCGACATGATCAATGGGGGTGTCGGGGAGAATCCCGTGGCCCAGGTTGAAAATGTGCGGTCGCCCGGCAAAGGCGGCACGGATGTTGTCGACGGCTTCTTCCACTGCCTTGCCGCCGGCGATCAGTGCCAAGGGATCGAGATTTCCCTGCACCGGCAATCCCTGCGGCAGCGTGCGGTTCGCCCAATGCGGATCGACGGTTTCATCGACGCCGACGGCATCGATACCTGTCCCCACAGCGTAATCCGCCAACTTGGCGCCGGCGCCCTTGGGAAAGCCGATCACGGGAATGGTGGGGTGGATCGCCTTCAGCTTCTCCACGATCCGCCTGTTGGGCTGGATCACCCAGCGTTCGAACTCCAGCGGGGCAAGGCTGCCTGCCCAGCTGTCGAAGAGCTGCACGGCCTCTACCCCCGCGTCGATCTGGCCGGAAAGATAGACGACCGTAGCGTCGATGATCGCATCGATGATCGCGCCGAATTTCTGTGGTTGCTGATAGGCGAGACGGCGGGCTGCACCCTGGTCCTTGCTGCCCTGCCCGGCAACCATATAGGTCGCGATGGTCCAGGGGCTGCCTGCAAAGCCGAGAAAGGTCACCTGGGGGTCCAGCGCCGCCCTGACCCGTCGCACCGTCTCATAGACCGCCTCGTAGCGGCTGAAGTCGGGTTTGAGGGCCGACAGTTCCGTTTCCGCCAGGACTGGGGCCAGCCGCGGGCCTTCCCCGGCTTCGAACCAGAGATCCTGTCCCATGGCATAGGGCACGATCAGAATATCGGAAAACAGGATCGCGCCATCGAAACCAAATCGCCGCAGGGGCTGGAGAGTCACCTCCGCCGCCGCCGCGCTGTCATAAACGAGTTCCAGGAATCCGCCTTTTTCGGCTCGCAAGGCCCGATATTCCGGCAGATAGCGGCCCGCCTGCCGCATCAGCCAAATGGGCGGCACATCGGGGCGCTCGCCTTTCAGGACTGAAAGCAACGGCTTGGCGGATGGCCCGTTCGAACGGCCGGCATCAGGTCCCGTCATAGACTCTCTTATATTTAGATTCAAAAAAGGATGATGGAGATAGTAGAGCGGTTGGCAGCGGGGTTTATGCGCTGTGCCCCGATTTGCCAACAACTTGACTCCTTGAGGCGGCTGATTCCCGTCCGAGTCAGTCCGTTTATTCCCATTATCCACAGCCTGTGGATCAAAATCACCGCCTGTTTGCGGCCTGTGGACAAGATTACCGGAATCGAGGAGGGCGATAAGGCGCTGATTTTCCCCGCAACCTATCCCTTGCTTTATCCACAGCCTCCCCACAGAGATATGCTTCATGTCGCGCATCCATCTCCACCTGCTTTCGGACTCTACCGGCGAAACGCTGGAAAACATTGCCAAGGCTGCGATCGGCGCTTTCGAGAATGTCGAAGCCGTACGCCATTTCTGGCCGATGGTACGCTCTGATGTCCATCTCGACCGCATCATGGAGGAGATCGCCGCCAATCCGGGCCTGGTTCTGTTCACCCTGTCCAATCACCAGCTTCGCCGACGCCTGGAGACGCGCTGCCGGGCGCTCGGCCTGCCGCATGTCGCCGCGCTGGACAGCGTGACTGACGCACTCTCCAACATATTGGGTCAGGAAACGCGCAACCGGCCGGGGCGCAAGCATATATTGGACGAGGCTTATTTCGCCCGGATCGAGGCAATCCAGTTCACCATAGCCCATGATGACGGCGTGGGTCATGAAAATTGGGAAGAGGCGGACATCGTGCTGGCGGGGGTGTCGCGCGCGTCCAAGACACCCACCTCCATCTATCTTGCCAATCGCGGATACAAGACCGCAAATATTCCGTTGGTGATCCAGTCGCCACCGCCGCGCAGCCTCTATACGCTCAAGCATCCGATGGTAGTCGGGCTGACCGTCAGTCCGGAACGGCTGGTGCAGATTCGCCGCAATCGCCTGCTCTCGCTGAACCAGGCACCAGAGACGAGCTATGTCCACATCGACAGGGTGCAGGAGGAGCTGGCCTTTGCCCGGCGCATGTTTGCGGACAATGGCTGGCCGGTGATCGACATGACTCGCCGTTCCATCGAGGAAGCAGCCGCCGCCATCATCAACCTGTTCAACGACCGCGTTCTGGCGGAAGGGAGTTAAGTCATGATCGTGCTGGCATCGCAAAGCGCGAGCCGCCGCGCGCTGCTGGAAGCGGCGCAGGTTCCGTTCGAGGCCTTGTCTCCCGGTGTCGATGAGGAGGCCGCCAGGGATGCACTGCGCGCTGACGGGCTGGATGCGCGGAAACTGGCCGATGCCCTGGCCGAACTGAAGGCGTTGCGCGTGTCGCGCCGGGTGCCGGGCGGACTGGTGTTGGGCTGTGACCAGACCCTCAGCCTCGACGACGGCACGATGATCGACAAGGCGGTCGACCGTGCCGATGCGGAGCGCATATTGAAGCTGCTTTCCGGCCGCGTGCATCATCTCCACAGCGCGGCGGTGATCGCCCTGAACGGCGAACCGATCTGGCGCCATGTCGAACGGGTGCGGATGACGGTGCGACCCTTGTCGGACGCGTTCATCGCGTCCTATCTCGATGGGGATTGGGAGCAATGCCGCTGGTGCGTCGGCTGCTACCGGATCGAAGGGCCGGGCGCGCAGCTTTTCAGCCGGGTCGAAGGCAGCCAATTTGCGATTCAGGGCCTGCCGCTGCTGCCTTTGCTTGACTTTCTGCGCATCCGGGGCGTTCTGGCGGCATGACCGATACGCTCCCCTATGCCGAAGTGATCGGTGATCCGATCGCGCACAGCAAATCGCCGCTGATCCATAATTTCTGGCTGGATGTGCTGGGAATAGAGGCGGAATACAGGAAGACCCACGTCACCAGCGAGGGTCTGGCCGCCTATTTCCTGGCGCGGCGGGCCGATCCGGACTGGCTTGGCTGCAACGTCACGATCCCGCACAAGATCGCGGTGATGGACTATACCGACGATCCGGGTGGGGTGCGTGACCGGATCGGTGCCATGAACACCATCGCCAGCGAAACGGGCGGGCCGTTGATCGGCACCAATACTGATGCTGGCGGGTTCCTGCAGCCTTTATTGCGTGATAAATGGAAGGGGCAGAGCGCCGTTCTGGTCGGCGCTGGCGGCGCTGCGCGGGCGATCCTGTTCGCGTTGATGAGCCTTGGGGTGCCGGACGTCACCGTCATGGCGCGTGATCCGGCAAAGGGGCAGGCATTGCTGGACCGGGCAGGATTCAACGGCCGCGTGATCGGCATGACCGATCCGCTGCCCCAGGCCGACCTGCTCGTCAACACCAGCTCGCTCGGCATGATCGGCCAGCCAGTGCTGGATCTGGATCTGGCGCCCCTGGGTGCCGAAGCGACGGTCTATGACATCGTCTATGCGCCGCTGGAGACGGAGCTGCTCAACGCGGCGCGAAGGAGGGAATTGAAGACCCTCGACGGGTTGGAGATGCTGATCGGGCAGGCGGCCCTGGCCTTCGACATCTTCTTTGATGCAGAGGCGCCCCGCGATCGGGATGAGGAATTGCGCGCCCTGTTGCTCGCCGCCTGATGTCGATGAAGATGATGGGATGAAGATCTATGGCCTCACCGGTTCCATCGGCATGGGCAAATCCGCCGTCGCGGCCATGCTGCGGCGGGAAGGGGTTCCGCTTTTCGATGCCGATGCGGAGGTGCATCGGCTGCAGGGTCCAGGCGGTGCGCTGCTGCCGGCGATAGAGGCGCGCTTTCCCGGCACGACGGGTGTCAAAGGTGTCGACCGGGCGAAACTGGGCGCCGCGGTCTTCGGTCATCCGCAGGAATTGAAGGCGCTGGAAGCCATTGTCCATCCCGCCGTGCAGCAGGGCCGCAAGGCGTTCCTGCAACGAAACCGATCGCGCAAGTTCGTCGTGCTGGACATTCCGCTGCTGTTCGAGACTCATGGCTATCGCAAGCTGGCAGGCGTCATCGTGGTCACGGCCCCGGCCTGGAAGCAGCGCAAGCGAGTCCTGGGACGGCCCGGCATGACCGCTGCGAAGTTTCGCCGGATTGTCCATCTGCAAATACCCGATGCTGAAAAGCGGCGGCGGGCCGATTATATCATTCATACCGGCACGACCTTCGCCGAAACACGCTTCCAGGTGCGCCGCTTGGTCGCTTGCCTTGGTGCGAAGACAGGCCGATAAGAGGGATCCGGCAAGAGTCGTTGTAGAGGGCGATGCGCGAGATTATTTTCGACACCGAAACGACGGGATTCGATCCGGCCTCCGGCGATCGTCTGGTCGAGATCGGATGTATTGAGCTCCTGAACCGGGTGCCCACGGGGCGCACCTTCCACGCTTATTACAATCCGCAACGGTCCATGCCCGCAGCAGCGGAGGCCGTTCATGGCCTTTCGGACATATTCCTCAAGGACAAGCCGCTTTTCATACACGGCGCGGAGGAACTGCTCGCCTTTCTGGAGGACAGCCATCTGGTCGCGCATAATGCGCGTTTTGATTTCGGTTTCCTCAACCATGAACTGAAATTGTGTGGGTTGCCCGAAGTGTCGATGGATCGGATGATCGACACCGTCGCCATAGCGCGGCAGCTCCACCCTGGCGCGAAGCACAGCCTTGACGCGCTCTGCACCCGCTACGGCATAGACCGCAGCCATCGCATCAAGCATGGCGCCCTGCTCGACGCCGAATTGCTGGCCCAGCTTTATATCGAATTGACCGGCGGCCGTCAGATCGGCCTTGGTCTTGCACAGGAGGAAGAGAAACTCGTTATAAATGTGGAACTTGCGACGGAAGTCGCGGTTCGCCCTGTTCGTCCCGCGCGCATTTTTTCAGCAAGCGCGGAGGAGCTGGAGCGGCATGCAGCGTTCGTCGCAACGCTGGAAAAGCCGCTCTGGCTTGAGGAGGCCTGAATCGGGCATCCCCGTCCGGGATGCACAGCCTTCAGGCCTCCACGCCAACCGGGCCGTCATCCCGGGCGGTCCGGCAAGAATAAGGAGAAGGCATATGGATATTCGTGTTTCCGGACATCAGGTCGATACGGGCGACGCGCTCAAGGAGCATGTCTGGTCCCGTCTGGAGGCCATGGCCGAGAAATATTTTTCCCGCGCGCTTTCCGCTCAGGTCACCTTTCGACCAGCTCCGCACGGCGCCTTCCATTGCGACATCGTCTGCCATGTGATGACCGGCCTGATCCTGAAGGGCGCGGGAGAGGCGCAGGAGGCGCATCCGGCCTTCGATCAGGCGGCCGAACGGATCGAGAAGCAATTGCGCCGCTATCTGCGTCGCCTGAAGGACCGCAGCGCACAGGCGGCCGCGGCCGAGGCAAGCCGGACCAATGGATATGGCGTTGAGGAGCTGGATGGCGCCGGCTACACGATATTCGCTTCCCCGGCCGATGAGGAGGAACCGGCAGAAGCACCACTGATCGTTGCGGAAACCCGGGTCGACATTCCCGAAGCCAGCGTGTCCGACGCAGTGATGATGCTCGACCTGCGCAACACCAACGCGCTGTTGTTCCTCAATGCGGGGACGGCGGCATACAACATGGTTTATCGCCGGCACGACGGTACCATTGGCTGGGTGGAACCGCGGCTGAGCTGAACGCCTCCCTGGCCGCCGGTTGACCTGGCTCTGCTGGCGGCCTATGGGGCCGGACTTTAAAGATCCGGGCGTTGCGCCATTTTTCCGAAGCTGGGCGCGGCTCGGCTGGGATTCGGCATGGTTCATTTCAATGATATCGTCGCACCGGATGCATTGGGCACCGCCCTTTCGGTGAACGGCAAGAAGCAGTTGTTCCAAAAAGTTGCGGCGCTTGCCGCGCAGGCCTACGGACTGGCAGCCGACCTGGTGGCGGAAGCTCTGCTGGAGCGTGAGAAGCTCGGTTCGACGGGTTTCGGCGGTGGAGTGGCGATTCCCCATGCCAAGATTCCCGGCCTCCAGAAAATGAGCGGCGTGGTCGTTCTGCTCGACCCGCCGGTTCCCTTCGACGCGGTGGACGAGGCGCCGGTGGACATCGTCTTCGCGCTGCTCTCTCCCGTCGATTCGGGAGCGGAGCATCTGAAGACGCTGGCCCGCGTTTCCCGCTACCTGCGTGACGAGGGGCAGGTTGCCCGGTTGCGCGGCGCCAAGTCGACGGCGGCCCTTCATGCCCTGCTGGCTGGTGGCGAGGCGCGTGACGCGGCCTGACCCGGTATCGCCGGCCAGCACCTCGCCCAGTGGCGAGGCCGCGCATTTCCGGGCGCTTGAGAGTCTCTACCGTTCCGCACCGATCAACCGGCTGTTCCGGTCCGAATTGACGATTCCCGAAGAGGGCCGCTCGATCATTCATTTCGACGTGGACGAGACGCAGTTCCACGCCGCCGGCGCGGTGCACGGCACGGTCTATTTCAAGATGCTGGACGATGCGGCCTTCTACGCGGCCAACAGCCTGGTGAGCGACCGTTTCCTGCTGACTACGAGCTTCAACCTGTTGTTCACCCGCCCGATCGGACCTGGCCGGATCCGGGCTGAGGGGCGCTGGATCAGCGGCCGGCGGCGCGTCTATGTGGCGGAAGCCAGCCTGATCGATGCGGACGGCGAAGAGGTTGGGCGCGGTACGGGCACCTTCATGCGGTCGCAATTTTCCCTCTCGTCCCTGCCGGGTTATGCCGGCTGATCCACCCGAGGCGCGACTGACCAGCGTGATGCTGGTCGGTGTCCTGATGCGGCGCTGCGCGGCGGAGGGCGGTTTTGCCACGGTGTTGGTGAAGGGCGATGCGATCAGCGGCGTGATTCTGCTCCAGCTGCTTGAAAAGAGCCGGGAACAGGGCCTGTTCGAGCGCGTTCCTGATTATGCGGGCGGCTACCGGCTGGTCCGCTGCGGTCCGGACCCGGAAAAAGGGTCAGAGGCCATGGCTCAATATATTGCGCGCCGCCGCGGTTCGGACCCCGACCTGTGGATAATAGAGCTTGATATCGTGGATGCGGAACGGTTCGCCGCTGAAACGATCTGTTAATCGTTGACTCCCTTTCCGCGCGCGGGCAGAGGCCTCCGACGCTTTCAACGCGCAGGTTGCCGGCTTCGTCCATGGGGGGCGGATGCGGTAAACACGCAGACGGGGGGCGGCCGAACGTCGGTGTTTCAGGGGTTTTTTTGACGTTCCCGGCCAAGAACCGCACGATTTTGAGTTGTAATGAGTTTTCGTCTGAAGGCTGCGATCGTCGCGGCATTTACCCTTTCCGCCACAGCGGCGGTGACCGCGGCCGACATGTCGAGCGCTTCCGAAGCTGCTCCATCGACCGTCTCCCTTCCGGGAACCAATGAGCTGAATCCAGCTCCGGCCGGTGCAAAGCCCGCCGTCACTTTCGCCGCGCCGCACGAAGTCGTGCAGCCGCTGGCCCCCCTTTCCGACAGCGCCGATGTAAAGGCCGATGATCTCGCCGCGCTGGTAAATGCCCAAGGCGCGCCCGAGGATGTTTCCGGCGACATGAAATGCCTGGCCGGCGCCGTCTATTTCGAATCCAAGGGTGAGAGCCTGGAAGGCCAGTTGGCCGTTGCCCGCGTCATCATCAACCGCGCCAAGTCCGGCCGCTTTGCCGACAGCCTGTGCGGTGTCGTCTATCAGCGGGGCCAGTTCAGCTTCGTGCGCGGCAATGGCATGCCGCCCATCCGCCTGGGCAGCGAAAGCTGGCGTGAGGCCGTCGCCATCGCCCAGATCGCGATGGAAGATGGATGGAACAGCAAGGCTGAGGGTGCTCTCTTCTTCCATGCCCGCCGCGTTTCGCCGGGCTGGGGCAAGCATCAGCTCGCCGCGATCGACAATCATATCTTCTATCGCTGACTGTTTCGCGCTGAGCGCGCAGGGGGTGATGAAGGGCCGGTTCGGGTGATCCTGAATCGGCTCTTTCCTTTTGTTCCCTTCCTGTTCTAAGAACCCGACATGGAGTCCGATCTTTCCGACAGTTGTTCGCCCCTTGCAGATGGCACGGCATTGGCCGTGGCGCGGGGAACGCTGCGCCTGTTCTTCCGGCATGATATGAGCGGGATATTGGAAGTGCCGCTGCCCAATGGCCGCCGCGCCGACATCATGGCGCTGGACGGGGCGGGCAGAATCACCATTGTGGAGATCAAGTGCAGCCGCGCCGACCTGTTGGGTGATATGAAATGGCCTGATTATTTCGACTATTGCGACCGTTATTTCTGGGCGGTGCCTTCCGGCTTCGACCTGTCGCTCTTTGATAGCGAGGCGCTATGGCCGGGGCGAACGGGACTGATCGTCGCGGACCAATATGATGCCGAACTGGTGCGACCGGCCCCGATGGAACCGCTGGCGGCGGCGCGACGGAAGGCGGAAACGCTGCGCTTCGCCAGAAGGGCAGCACGGCGCCTGACGGCGCTGGCCGATCCGGATCATACGGCTGAAACGGGATGGTAGTCTGTTCTGGACGCAACCGGGGGGTTCGAAGCCATTCCCGTCGGCGCGCGGGGAAATAACCAGTTTTGCCTGGATATCAGAACACCGGCCCCTGCACCGGTCCCTTGGGCGCGGCCGTCGTCTTGGCAGCGCTCAGGGCCTCCGTCAGGCCCGGCGTCCGCGAATCCCGCGCGGCATAATCCCGCGCCGACATGCCGGCGATCGTGTCGCGCTTGTCCGGATTGGCGCCTTGCGCCACCAGCAGCCGGACCAGTTCGACGTCGCGCAGTTGCACGGCGCGGATCAGGGGGGTTTCGCCACTTCCATTGGCCTTGTCGACCTGCGCGTTGAAGCTGAGCAGGCTGCGCACGCCTTCCTCGAAACGGGCCTGCACCGCGTCCATCAGCGGCGTGTTGCCATTATTGTCGGTGAGGTTCGGGTTGGCCCCCTTGGCCAGCAGGAAGGTCAGCCATGTATTGTCCCGCCGTGCGACGACCAGGTGCAGTGCGGTATCGCCTGACGTGACGTCGCGGCTGTTGATGACGGTCGATCCCGGCTTCTGGATCAGGTCGGTCACCTTCTGCCCGTCGGCATCCTTGACCGCCTTGAGAAAATTGTAATTGTCGGAAAACTGCGCCTGCGCCGCAACCGGCGACAGCAGCGCCAGAGTCAGGGCGGCGGCACGGCCAACCCCCATCCAAGCCGGAAAACGTCCTGTCATTCTATCCATAGCCCCGTTGGGATTTGCAAATCGGGCCATAGCAGGGCATGGCTGGCGGCGCCATGAACAAAGCGCTGATTTCGCTCGCCCTGCCGCTGACCGTCCTGCTGGCAGCCTGCAATATGGGGGCCGGAGGCAATGCATCAAGCGCTGACGAAAGCGTCCAGGGCGATCTGCATGGCGCGCGCATCGGCGCGCCCTTCACCCTGACCGATCAGGATGGCGGGAAGGTCCGCTGGGACGATTTCAAGGGCAAATACCGCCTGGTCTATTTCGGCTACACCTATTGCCCAGATGTCTGCCCCGTTGACCTGCAGCGGATCATGCAGGGTTTCACCCGGTTCGAGAAGGAACGGCCCGCCCTGGCGGCCAAGGTCCAGCCGATCTTCATCAGCGTCGATCCGGATCGGGACACGCCTGCCGTCCTCAAAACCTATGTCGCTGCCTTCCATCCCCGCCTGATCGGCCTGACCGGTACGCCTGACGAAATTGCCAGGGTGGCGAAGGACTTCGTGGTCCTGTACAATAAGGAAGAGGCCAAGGGCGCCAGCGGCTATCTGGTCAGCCACAGCCGGACGCCCTATCTTTTCGATGGTGATGGCGCGCCGGTCGCGCTGGTTCCGGTGGACGATCCGGGAACGCCGGACGTGGATGAGGGGGAGCCGGCAAAGGTGACGGCTTTCCTTGAAAAATGGGTGAAGTGACGGTTGGACTTCTGGGAAAAGCCCCTCGACAAACTGGATCGCGGCGAGTGGGAAGCGCTGTGCGATGGTTGCGGCAAATGCTGCCTGCACAAGGTCGAGGACGAGGATAGCGGCCATATCTACCCCACCAATGTCGCTTGCCGCCTGCTGGACCGGCACAGCGGGCAATGCTCCAACTATAAGGACCGCCGCCAATTCGTGCCCGATTGCGTGCGATTGACCCCGGCGAAGGTGAAGACGATAAGCTGGCTGCCCCGCACCTGCGCCTATCGGCTGCGTGGAGAGGGAAAGCCGCTGCCGCAATGGCATTATCTGATCTGCGGCGATCGGGAAGCGGTGCACCATGCGCGGGAATCCGTGCGCGGCTGGACGATCGCCGAAGCGGATGTCGGCGATTGGGAAAATCATCTTGTCGACAGAGAGCTCTGACGCGGTCCTGATCGTCGATGGCGTGGCCGTTCCCGTGCGGGTGCACCGCTCGGCGCGGGCAAAGGCCTATCGATTGTCGCTGGATCATGCGCGCGGTGAACTCAGGCTGTCACTGCCCAGCCGGGCCAATCTGAAGCGCGCTCTCGGCTGGGCGCAGGAACATGAAGGCTGGGTCCGTTCGCAAATGGCGCGAAGACCCGCGCAAGTGATGCTCCGCGACGGCGCCGCCTTTCCTCTGGAGGGGCGGGAGGTGCGCATTTGCTGGGTCGAGGGCGCCTCGCGCGTGATCCGGCTGGAAGAGGATCGACTGCTCCTTGGTGGCGCGACCGAATCGGTGGGCCCGCGTGTCCTGCGCTGGCTGAAGATGCGGGCGAAGGCTGTGCTGGAGACCGAGAGCCATGAAATGGCGCGGGACCATGGGCTGATCGTGGCGTCGGTCGGCATTGGCGATCCGCGCAGCCGCTGGGCGAGCTGTGCCTCCAGCGGAATGATCCGCTATAGCTGGCGGCTGATCCTTTGTCCGCCGGGAGTGCGGCGGGCCACCGTCGCGCATGAACTGGCCCATCTGCTGCATATGGACCACAGCCCCGCCTTCCACGCGGCGCACCAGCGGATCCTGGGGGAAGACCCCCGACCGGCACGTAACTGGCTGCGGACCCATGGATCGGCGCTGCATCGTTTCGTCGTGTGACAGTCGCTGGGAAGGAAGTAGCGCTATCTCACCGCCACCTTGGCCGAGGGCCATGGAAATACCATCGGGCCGATCCTCTACACTTGGTTCCGGTGCGGCCAGACCCCGGACCCATCCGCCGGGCAATCATGTGCAGTCTCGCGACCATGAGGCAGCCCGCAGGCGCGGCAGGTGACATAATCCCCTGCCTTCAGCCCATGGCCCACCGCCACCCGCTCATCGAAGACATAGCAGTCGCCGCGCCACAGGCTTTCCTCTTCCGGCATTTCCTCCAGATAGCGCAATATGCCGCCGCGCAGGTGATAGACCTCCTCAAAGCCGCGCGTGCGGACCAGAGCGGTCGATTTCTCGCATCTGATGCCGCCCGTGCAGAACATGGCGATGCGCGGTTTTCGGCCCTGCTCGCGGAGCTTTTCGGCGAAATCGTCGAACCATGCGGGAAAATCGCGAAATGAGCGGGTACCCGGATCGATCGCGCGCTCGAAACTGCCGACCGATATTTCATAGCCGTTGCGCGTATCGATCACGACGGTGTCCGGATCGGCGATAAGGGCATTCCATGCCGCCGGATCGAGATGCTTGCCCGCCTGATGCGCCGGATCAAGATCGGCAGCGCCCATCGTGACGATCTCTGCCTTCACCTTCACCTTCATGCGGGCGAAGGGCGCTGTATCGCTATGGGCATATTTCACGTCGAGATCGGCGCAGCCGGACAAGGCACGGATATGCGTCACCAGCCTTCCAATGGCAGCTTCATTGCCGGCCACCGTGCCATTGATCCCCTCTCCCGCGACGATCAGCGTGCCGCAGGTACCGATTTCTGCGCAGAGCAGGCGCAGATCGCGGGCAATCGCCTGCGGATCGTCGAAGGACGCGAAACGGTAAAGCGCAGCGATGGTGAAAGCGGATTCCATGCCAGCGCCCATAGCCGCTTCCTCGCCCTCTTGAAAGCAGCGGGGCAAGGGCGCATAGGCAAGCTATGGTTCCCCTTTCGTTCGCGGGTCACGATTTTCTGGCATTGCCGGAGGCTGCGCTTTTCTGGCCGGCGCGCTCCGCCCTGCTGGTAGCGGACCTGCATTTCGAAAAGGCGAGCTGGTTCGCGCGGTTCGGGCAATTCCTGCCCCCGCACGACAGCCATGCCACGCTCGACATGATCGAGATGCTGGTCGAACGGACCGGCGCACGGGCTGTCTGGTCGCTGGGCGACAGTTTCCATGACGCCGATGGGGCGGCGCGGCTTGACCCCGCGGTACGGGCAAGATTGGCGCTGCTGACGGACAGGGTCGACTGGGTCTGGATCACGGGCAATCACGATGTCGGCATGGCGCAGACGCCTGGCGGCAGGCGTTGCGCGGATATGCAGGTGGACGGCATCTGGCTGCGGCATGAGGCGGACCCGGCGGACCCGCTGCCGGAGATATCAGGGCATTATCATCCCAAATTCCGCCTATCGGTGCGGGGCCGCCATGTGTCGCGGCGCTGCTTCGTCGGGTCGCGGACCAAATTGATTCTGCCTGCCCTGGGCGCGCTGACCGGCGGTCTGGATGCCAGTCATGGCGCGATTCGGCGGGTGATGGGATCGGAGGCAGCTGCCTTGGTGCCGGTCGCCGACCGGCTGCTGCGCTTTCCCATAATATAGGCCGCCGTTACGGAAACCGGAATTTAAGCTGTGACCTCTACGTTACAGCCTATGAGAATCCGGTCACTATCTGGCGCAAAAGCCCCTGAAAATCAGGCATATCTTGCCTTCACCCCGCTGTGGCAGCATAGTTCGACCATAATTCGACGCGGCGCCAAACCGCGCGGCAAAGGAGAGGGAGCATCATCATGAAGAAGAGCCTTTGGCTGATTTCTGCCGGTGCCATGGCATTGGGCAGCAGCGTTCCGGTCGCATGGGCGCAGGACAGCGGAACAGCGATCGATCCGGAAAGCGTCAACATCATCGTCACGGCGACGCGGCGCGCCAGTCCTCTGTCCGACGTGCCGATCGCCGTGTCGGCGGTGACCGCGCAGGCGATGCAGAATAGCGGCGCGACGGATATTCGCGCGCTCAACCAACTGGCTCCTTCGCTGCTGCTGTCTTCCACCGGGACGGAGGCCAACGCCTCGGCACGCATCCGCGGCATTGGCACGGTCGGCGACAATCCCGGTCTGGAGAGCTCCGTCGCGGTGTTCATCGACGGCGTCTACCGATCGCGCACCGGCGCCGGCCTCAACGAACTGGGCGAGATCGAACGGGTCGAGGTGCTGCGCGGACCGCAGGGCACGCTGTTCGGCCGCAACGCCTCCGCCGGCCTCATCAACATCATCAGCAAGGCGCCGGAGTTCAAGCTCGCCGGCAAGGCTGAAATCACCTATGGCAATTATGACTATTGGCGGCTGGCGGGCCGCATCACCGGGCCGGTCAGCGACCAGTTGGCGCTGAGCCTGGACGGGGTGTGGTCGAAGCGGGACGGTTTCTACGACCTGGTGAACGCCAGCGGCGCCAAGGTGGGCGAGACCAACGATCGCGATCGTTATTTCCTGCGCGGGCAGGCATTGTTCGAGCCGAATGACGCGCTCTCCATCCGCCTGATCGGAGATTATACCCATCGCGATGAAAGCTGCTGCGGTGCGGCCTATATCGAAACGCGGGAACGCCGCCCGGTTGCCGGAGGGGGCTACAGCACGGCACCCTTCAACCGGATCGCGGCTATATTGGCGGGACAGGGCAGCACATTCCCCGTCGATCCCTATGACCGCAACCTCCACATCACGGCTGGCCGCGATTATGTGAGCAAGCTCAAGGATTGGGGCATTTCGGGCGAGATCAACTATGATCTGGGCGGCGCCAAGCTGACCAGCATCACCGCCTATCGCAACTATAAGAGCCAGGATTACGGCGATTACGACTATAGCGGGGCTGACCTGCTCTACCGCGATCCCAACACCTATCGCCAGTTCCGTACCTTCACCCAGGAAGTGCGGGCGCAGGGATCTGCCTTTGGCGAGGTGCTCGACTGGTTGGTGGGCGGCTATTACGCCCATGAGAAGCTGGCGCTGGAAGATAATATCCGCTTCGGTGCGGACTATGGGCGTTTCGCGGCCTGCCGTCTGATGGCGGGGGCGAGCGTCAACAGCAACCTGACCGCCGCGCAACTCGGCGCTTGCGGCAGCGGCCTGGCGACACAGGCGCTGATTAGCGGTACGCAGGCGCAGTTGAATGCAGGTTTGACTCCGGCGGTGGGCGCGACGCAGGCGAGCATCATTTCCACCGGTCTCGGCAATGGATTGCGGGCCTTGGCGGCGATTCCGTCGGGGACCGGGGATGTCGCTTCGCTCTATCATCAGAAGAGCGAGAATTGGGCGCTGTTCACCCATAATATCGTGCATATCACCAAGCAGCTCGATCTGACTCTGGGTCTGCGCTACACCCATGAAAGCAAGCGTTTCTCAGCCGATTTCAACAATAATAATGCGACCTGCGCGGCGTTGCAGGCCTCCGGGCTGTCGAGCATCGCCACGAATCCGCTGCTTCGCAACACCTCGGCCGGTACGCTGGCGGGCGGTATTTTGACATTGGGCTGCCTGGGCAACGGCTCCACCGGGCTGAACGCGCTCGACCTCAACGACAAAATCACCGATGGGGAGTTTTCCGGCACCGCTGTCCTGTCATGGAAGCCGATCGACGAACTGCTGGTCTATGGCAGCTATTCCAAGGGCTACAAGGCGGGCGGATATAATCTCGATCGCTTCCAGCTTGGATCGACCGGTCTGAATCCGGTCCCGGCCGTATTCGCGCCGCGCACCAACGCCGATGTGACCAGCCTGCGCTTCGCGGCCGAAAAGGTCGATGCGTTTGAAGTGGGCCTGAAATATAGCCAGCCCAAATGGAGCGCGAACATCGCCGCCTTCCGGCAGGAGTTCAAGAATTTCCAGTTGAACACCTTCAACGGCACCAGCTTCGTCGTGCAGAACATCAATGGCTGCGATGGCGCGTTGACGGCGGCGCGGACCTGCGCCAGCGGCGATGTCGGGCCGGGTCTGATCAGCCAGGGCGTGGAGCTGGAACTGTCGGCTACGCCGGTACGGAACGTGCGCCTGTCGGGGGGATTCACCTATGCCCGCGCCAAATTCGCCAACCGACTGGTCGGCAGCGGCGACGGAACGGTACCCCTGGATCCGGCGCTGTTCCTGTTGCCGGGATCGATCAACTCCCAGGCGCCTGAAGCGGTGACGACGGTCAGCGCGTCCTGGACGCCGCCGCTTGGCTCAAACGGCCTGTCGGCGCTCTTCTACGTCGACGGGCGCATGAGCAGCGACTTCAACACCGGGTCCGACCTGTTCCCGGAAAAGCGGCAGGACGGCTATGCGGTATTCAACGCCCGCGTCGGCATTCGTGGGCCGCAGCAGCGCTGGGCGGTGGAATTCTGGGGTCAGAACATCTTCAACCAGGATTATACCCAGGTCGCCTTCAGCAGCCCGCTCCAGTCGAGCAGCCCGTCCACCTCGACTACGGGCCAGTTCGCCCTGGGCGCACCGATGGCGAACCAGTTGATCTCCGCCTATCTGGCCGAACCCCGCACCTATGGCGTCACCCTTCGCGGGAGTTTCTGATCATGCCCCTGCCGCTCCCCGGTGTCGGGCGAGCGGCAGGGCGCTCCCCGAACAGGGCTGTGCCGATGCGGATGTGCGTTGCGCCCAGCATGATCGCGGTTTCATAATCGCCCGACATGCCCATGGAGAGCTGCTCCAGCCCTTCCTCCCGCGCCATCTTGGCGAGCAGGGCGAAAAAGGGCGCGGGCTCCCCCTCGGCGGGGGGCACGCACATCAGTCCCAACAGCGGAATGTTCGCCTCACGCGCCAGCCGGATCAGCGCCGGTACGTCGGTGATCGGACAACCGCCCTTTTGCGGTTCCGCACCGATATTGACCTGGATGAAACAGGGCACGCGCTTGTCCGCTGCATCCATGGCCTTGGCCAGCGCCGTCAGCAGCGATGGCCGGTCAAGCGAATGGATGACGTCGAACAGCGCGACGGCATCGGCCGCCTTGTTTGACTGAAGCTGACCCACCAGGTGCAGTTGAAGGCCTTCATGCTCTTCGTAAAGCGCCGGCCATTTGCCTTCCGCTTCCTGCACGCGATTTTCCCCGAAGACCCGCTGGCCCGCCGTGATCAGCGGGCGGATGGCGTCTGCCGCCTGCGTCTTGGACACGGCGATCAGGGTGATGTCCTCGGCGGTGCGCCCGGTAAGGCGGGCGGCTCGGCCCATGGCGTCACCTATCCCGGCCAATCGGTTCGCGGCGAGCCGTTCCGCGGCTTCAATGCTGTCGGTCGTCATGGCGGCTGCTATAGGCGATGGCCATGCAGCGCCGCCACCGTAAAAAACTGCCGATGATCTGGTTGATGACCGACGAACGGGTTGAGGAGACCGCCTTGCTGGCGGCTGTCGCCCGTCTGCCGAAGGGCCGGGCGGGGATCATATTCCGGCACTATCGCACCATCGTATCACGGCGCCGGGCCTTGTTCGACCGGATCGCCCAAATAGCCCGAAGCCGGCGACTGGTGCTGATGCTGGGCGGCACGGCGATACAGGCGCAGGCCTGGGACGCCGATGGCTGGCATGGACGTGACCGGCGCCGGGCGGCAAAGCCGCTGCTCCACAGCAGACCGGTGCATGACCGGCGGGAGATGGTGCAAGCGGCGCATTTTTCGGCGGATTTCGTCCTTCTCTCGCCACTTTTCCCGACGCGCTCCCACCCCGGCTCACCCATATTGGGGCGAAAGGGATTCGCGGCTCTGGCCCGACTGGCCCCCATGCCGGTGGTCGCCCTGGGTGGAGTGCGCGCGGCACATCAAGGGATGTTGACGGGCATCGGTGCATCCGGCTGGGCGGCGATCGACGGCCTGTCGCTTTGACAACCGTGAAGGCGCACTCAAGCCAATGGAGGAATGCAGTCGTGACCGGGGATCTTCGTCCCTTCAGTCCGTACGCATCGCCTCCGCCACCAATGCTTCCGCTTCGATCAGCAGGGCGTCCTCCACCTCATGCTGCGCGACCTGCTCGCGTCCGATGAGGATCAGCACCGGGACAGCAAGCGGGCTTACCCGGTCGAGATCGATATGCAGCATGGTGGCCGAAGCGCGGTCGATCAGGTCGCCCAATCGGCCCACATCGGTCATCCGCGCCCGCGCATCGGCCCAAGCGGCCTTCAACAGCAGATGGTCGGGCTGGTATTTGCGCAGCACGTCGTAGATGAGGTCGGTCGAGAAAGTGACCTGCCGCCCCGTCTTGCGCTTGCCGGGGTGCTGGCGTTCGATCAGGCCGGCAATGACGGCCACGTCCCGAAAGGCGCGCTTGAGCAGGCTGGATTGTTCCACCCACTCGATGAATTCATGATCGAGGATGTCGGCTGAAAACAGGCTTTGCGGATCCGTGATCGGCTTCAACCCATAGACGGCGAGCGCATAGTCGTTGGAGACGAAGCCCATGGGCATCAAACCTTGCGCATCCATGCGGCGCGTCAGCAGCATGCCCAGCGACTGGTGCGCGTTCCAGCCCTCGAAACTGTAGCAGACCAGATAGTGGCGGCCCTCATGCGGGAAGGTCTCGACCAGCAATTGTCCCGGTTCCGGCAAGGCAGAGCGATATTTCTGAACTTCCAGCCATTCGCGCACATCGTCAGGAAAGCGCGACCATTGGCCCGGTTCGGCCAGGAAGTGGCGCACCCGGTCGGCCAGTCGTGTGGACATGGCCATGCGGGTGCCGCCCCAACTGGGGATTCGCGCCCGCTTCGACGTGGCGCGGACGATAAGGTCGGCGCTGTCCATGCGCACCACCTCCAGCGCCGTCCCGGAAAAGAAGAAGCAGTCGCCGGGGCTCAGGGCGGCGGCAAACCCCTCCTCCACCGTGCCGAGCTTGCGTCCATTGGCGAAGCGGACGGCCAGCGCGGGCTGGTCGACGATGATGCCGGCGTTGAGGCGGTGCTGCTGGATGAAGCGGGGATGGGAGACGCGCCACAGGCCGTCGGGACCGAGTGTCAGCCGCTTGAAGCGGTCATAGGCGCGCAGGGCATAGCCGCCGCCCTCGATAAAATGAAGGACATTGGCGAAGGCTTCGTCCGTTAACGCACTATAGGGCGTGGCCGATCGCACTTCCGCCAGCAACTCTTCCGCGCGGAACGGCGCGGCGCAGGCAAGGCCCATCACATGCTGGGCAAGGACATCGAGGCTGCCCGGACGAAAATCATCGGCGTCTCGTTCGCCCGACTCCACCGCATCCAGAGCGGCGCGGGCTTCCAGATATTCGAAGCGGTTACCGGGAATGAGTATGGCTTCCGACGCCATGTCGAGACGGTGATTGGCCCGGCCGATGCGCTGGAGCAGGCGCGAACTGCCCTTCGGCGCGCCCATCTGGATGACACAATCCACATTGCCCCAATCGACGCCCAGATCGAGCGAGGCCGTGGCGACGAGCGCGCGCAGCTTGCCGGCTGCCATCGCTGCCTCCACCTTGCGCCGCGCCTCGATGGAAAGGCTGCCATGATGAATGGCGATGGGCAGGTTCGCCTCGTTCACCGACCAGAGTTCCTGGAAGATCAGTTCCGCCAGGCCGCGAGTGTTGCAGAAGACCAATGTCGTGGCGCGGCGCTCGATCTCTTCCATCACCTGCCGTGCGGCATATTTGCCGGAATGACCGGACCAGGGAATGCGTCCTTCGGGAATGAGGATGGTGACATGGGGGTCGGCGCCCGCTTCGCCCATGACCGGGGTGACGGTGCCAATATCGCCATCGGGCGCCAGCCAGGCCCGATAGGCATCGACATCCGCGACGGTGGCGGACAGCGCGACGCGGCGAAGGCCGGGATTGATGCTCTGGAGGCGGGAGAGGGAAAGATTGAGGATGTCACCCCGCTTCTGGGTGGCGAAGGCGTGAACCTCATCGATGATTACCGTCTTCAGGTTCGCGAACATGAGGAAGCTGTCGGGATAGCTCAGCAGCAGCGAAAGCGACTCCGGCGTGGTGAGCAGGATCTGCGGCGGGCGGGCGCGCTGGCGTGCCTTGCGGTCGGACGGCGTGTCGCCCGTGCGGGTCTCCACGCGGATTGGCAGGCCCATCTCCTCTATGGGCGTCAGGAGATTGCGGCGCACATCCACCGCCAATGCCTTGAGCGGCGAGACATAGAGGGTATGGAGACCCTCCGTCGGATTCTCGATTAGGTCGGAAAGGGTCGGCAGGAAACCGGCCAGCGTCTTGCCCGCGCCGGTAGGCGCCACCAGCAGCGCGTGAGCGCCGGATCGGGCCGCAGTCAGCATGTCGAGCTGGTGGCGGCGGGGCGTCCACCCTCGTGCGGCGAACCATCGCTCCAGCGGTTCGGACAGGCGTTGGTTCATGAGGAACATGTAGGATGGGAACACAGGAACGTCATCCCGTTCAACGCGGCCTTGCCGTGAACGCTCCCCTGCTCCCCCTTTGCCGAGCACCATGTGGCCCGTAATTTAAGTTTGGTTCCATGAAATAATCTAACAAATCGGCTCTGGCTCCCCACCCCCGAAAGGCGTTACACTCCTCCTCATCACAGCGGCGCAGCAGATGCCGCAGACATGCAGGAGATCATCGATGACCGGCGAAACCGAAGCCGACCTCACTGGGGCGGAACCTACCCATAACCGCCGCCGACCCAAGCAACCGATCATGGAGATCGAGGGTCGCAAACTGAAGCCCGCAACCTTGATGATGGGCCATGGCTATGATCCGACCCTGTCCGAGGGCTCGCTGAAGCCGCCGATCTTCCTGACGTCCACCTTCGCTTTCGAAAGCGCGGCGGCCGGCAAGCGGCATTTTGAAGGTGTAACGGGAATCCGACCCGGTGGCGCCGAGGGTCTCGTCTATTCGCGCTTTAACGGGCCGAACCAGGAAATCGCCGAGGACCGACTGTCGGTCTGGGAAGAGGCGGAGGATGCCCTGCTGTTTTCCAGCGGCATGTCCGCGATCGCGACCACCCTGCTTGCGCTGGTGCAGCCGGGCGATGTGATCGTGCATTCCGCACCGCTCTATGCCGCGACCGAATCGCTGATCGGCCGCATCCTCGGCAAATTCGGCGTGCAGTGGCTGGACTTTCCGGCGGGCGCGACGGAGGAGGAGATCGGCGCGGTGATCGAGAGGGCCAGGGCGTTGGGCCGCGTGGCGGTGATCTATCTGGAAAGTCCGGCCAACCCGACCAATGTTCTCGTCGATCTGGAGGCGGTAGTTGCGCGGCGCGACTTTTCCTTCGCAGGCGAAGAATATCGCCCGCCCATCGCCATCGACAACACATTTCTGGGGCCGCTCTGGCTGCATCCGCTGAGCCATGGTGCCGATCTCGTCATCTACAGCCTCACCAAATATGCGGGCGGGCATAGCGATCTGGTCGCCGGCGGCGTGCTGGGGTCCAATGCGCTGATCAATATGATCCGGTTGATGCGGAACACCATCGGCACGATCCTGGACCCGCATTCGGCCTGGATGTTGCTGCGCAGCCTTGAGACGCTGGAACTGCGCATGGGCCGGGCGGGCGAGAATGCGGCGAAGGTCTGCGCCTGGCTGAAGGACCAGCCCCAGGTGGAGAAGGTCGTCTATCTCGGCTTCCCCGAAACGGAACGGCAGGCGGACATTTATCGCCGGCACTGCACGGGAGCGGGATCGACCTTCTCGCTCTATCTGAAAGGGGGCGAGGCGGAGGCCTTTGCTTTCCTGGATGCGCTCAAGATCGCGAAGCTCGCCGTCAGCCTGGGCGGAACCGAAACGCTGGCCAGTCATCCGGCGGCCATGACGCATCTCTCCGTGCCCGCCGAAAGGAAGAAGGCGCTGGGGATTGGTGACAATATGGTGCGCATCTCCATAGGCTGCGAGGATGCGGACGACCTGATCGCGGATTTCGCGCAGGCTTTGCGGGCGGTGGAGGGGATCGGCGGATGACGGCCACGCCGTTGATCCTGGTGGGGCAGCCGCTGTTGGCGCCGCTGCTGGATGCGCTTTCCCCCCGCTATGAGGCCTTGGCCCTGTGGGAGGAGAGCGGGCGGGCGCGGCTGGCGGAAGCCGAAGTGCTGGTGACGGCGGGTGAATACCGGCTTGACCCCGCGATGCTGGAGCAGATGGCGGCGCTGCGGCTGATTGCCTGCTTCACCGTGGGCTATGACGGGGTCGACCTTGATTGGGCGCGGGCGCGAGGCGTGGCCGTCACCCACGGGGCGGACGCCAATGCGGCCGATGTGGCGGATCATGCCCTGGGCCTGATCCTTGCGCACAGGCGGCAGATACTGGCGGGCGACCGGCAGGTGCGTTCGGGTCAATGGACGGCGGGGACGAAGAGGCTCACCCGATCGATGGGGGGCGCGCGGATCGGGATCGTCGGCATGGGCAGCATCGGCATCGCCCTGGCAGAGCGAGCCGACCTGTTGCGTATGCACGTGGGTTGGTGGGGCCCGCGGGAAAAGCCGCAACTGCCCTGGCCAAGGGCGGAGAACCTGAAGGTGCTCGCTCGCGACAGTGACGTCATGGTGATCACCGCCAGGGCGACGGAGGAAAATCGCGGGATGATCGATGCGGGCGTGATGGATGCATTGGGGCCGCACGGGCTGCTGGTGAATGTCGCGCGGGGACAGTTGGTGGACGAGGATGCGTTGATCGCGGCGCTGGGCGATGGACGGCTTGGCGGGGCAGCGCTGGACGTGTTCGAGAGAGAGCCCACGCCGGCAGCGCGCTGGGCCGAATTGCCCAATGTCGTGCTGACGCCGCATATGGGCGGCGCTACCCGCGAGGCGGTCGGACGCATGACGGATTTGCTGCTGGCGAACCTTGCCGCGCTTTTTTCGGGGGAGCCGCTGGTTTCACCCGTCCTGGAGGCGCAGCGATAATCGCGGCGCCCGTGGTTTCCCTTATGCCCAGTCCACCCGCTTCCACCCCCGTTCCGCCGCCAGTTTCGCCAGCGGCTTATGAGGGTTGGAGGCGATGGCCAAGTCAGCGAACTCCAGCATCGGCGCATCGGAGACGTGATCGGAATAGGCGCGGATATGCGCCTGCGTGCGGTCGATCGCCTCGGCTGCCATCCACGCCTTGATCATCCGCAGCTTGCCCGTGTCATAGCAATTCTCGCCTGCGATCCTGGCGCGGACATAGCGCAGATCCTGGCTCAGATGATCGGTCGCGATCACCGCGTCGAACCCCAGCCTGCGGGCGATCGGTTCGACATAAAGGCGATAGGAGGCCGTGGCCAGCACCAGCCGATACCCATCCGCCCTGTCCTTCGCGATCTGCGCCAGGGCACCGGCACGGACATTATGCGCGATCACCTTCGCCGCATAGCTTTCCACATGGGGCATCAGCCGGGCACGCTCGACATTGGGGCCGATCATCAGCGCCTGATTCAGTTCCTTCAGTCGCTGACGCGTGATCAGTTTCAGAACATAGGCCAGCATCAGCAGGATCACGGCTGGAAACAAGGCCAGACGCCAAGGCGCCATGCGTTTGGCGACATGAAGCAGAAAGCCGGTATAGGTGCCGCTGAACGTCACCGTCCGGTCCATATCGTAGATTGCAAGCCTGTGCGTCATGCCATGTCCGAAACTTTTTAGGGCGTCCCTTCGTTTGACCGTGCGGATGGGCCGTTTCGGCTTGCCGTGCAACCGATAATGGACCACATCTCCGCCTTGATGAACAAAGCCGCTGATCTTGCCCAGGAAGTCCGCGACGGCGAGACGGTCATTCGGCTTTCGGGCAATCTGTCCATTGCCTGTCTTCACCATCTGCCCGAGCGGCTGGATGCCGTGGAGGGGCCGGTCGACATCATCGACCTGTCCGACGTGGAGCATATGGACACGATCGGCGCCTGGATATTGTACCGCACGATCAAGCGCTGGAACTGCAGGATCACAGGCGACAGGTGCGATGCGGAAAGGCTGATCGCGGCGGTCGGCCGCGTCGACGAGCCGGTAAACATCCGACCGGATTATGTGCCGCCCTGGCAGCGGGTCGTGGGCCAGATCGGTGAGGCTGTGGTCAATGCCGGCAGCACCCTGCTCGGCCTGCTCGGCTTTTTCGGCGGCACGCTGGTCGCGACCTGGAACGTCATCCGTCATCCCAGACGCTTCCGCATCAATGCGGTGGTCCAGCGTTTCGAGGTGGTCGGCGTCTCGGCGCTGGGCATCATCGGCCTCATGAGCTTCCTGATCGGCATCGTCATTGCCCAGCAGGGCTCGGTACAGCTTCGCCAGTTCGGCATGGAGATGCTGACGATCAACCTGGTCGGCCGCCTCACCTTCCGCGAACTCGGCGTGCTGATGACGGCGATCATGGTCGCGGGCCGTTCCGGCTCAGCCTTCGCCGCGCAATTGGGGACGATGAAGCTCACCGAGGAAGTGGACGCCATGCGGACCATCGGCGTGTCGCCCATGGAGGCGCTGGTGCTGCCGCGGACCCTGGCCGTCGTGGTGATGATGCCGCTTCTGGGTTTCTATTCGTCCATCGTCGCCATCATCGGCGGCGGCTTCCTCTGTGCGGTGTCGCTCGACATTCCGCCCATCACCTTTGTCCAGCGCCTGCGGGAGGTGGTGCCGATCCATGACCTGTGGGTGGGCCTGATCAAGGCGCCCGTCTTCGGGGTCATCATCGCGCTGGCGGGCTGTTTCCAGGGCATGCAGGTAAAGGGCAATGCCGAGGAAGTGGGTCTGCGCACGACAGCGGCAGTGGTACAGGCGATCTTCCTCGTCATCGTTCTCGACTCCTTCTTCGCTGTCTTCTTCACCTGGGTAGGCTGGAACTGATGACGCCCGAAGAAGCGATAAGCGCGGAAGAAGAGCGGGTCGAAAAGGCGCTGGAGCGTGACGACATCGCCATATCGGTCCGCAATCTCCGCAACAGCTTCGGCGATCAGGTCGTGCATGAGGGGCTGAACCTCGACGTGCGCAAGGGCGAGATATTGGGCGTGGTCGGCGGATCGGGCACGGGTAAGTCGGTGTTGATGCGATCCATCATCGGCCTCCAGACGCCTGACGAGGGCGAGGTGCATGTTTTCGGCGAATCCATGATCGGTCGGCTGGATGACGAAGCCCTGGCCATCCGCAAGCGCTGGGGCGTGCTTTTTCAGGGTGGCGCGCTGTTCTCCACGCTGACCGTGGCGGAAAATGTCGAGGTGCCGATTCGCGAATATTATCCGAATATCGGTGCAACGCTCCGGGACGAGATTGCCGCCTACAAGATTCGCATGACCGGCCTGCCGGCTGAGGCCGGCCCCAAATATCCCGCCGAGCTATCGGGTGGCATGAAGAAGCGCGCGGGTCTGGCCCGAGCCCTGGCGCTGGACCCGGATCTGCTGTTCCTCGACGAACCCACCGCCGGGCTGGACCCGATCGGCGCCGCGGCGTTCGACAATCAGACGCGAAAATTGCAGCAGACGCTGGGACTTACGGTCTTCCTCATTACCCATGATCTCGACACGCTCTATTCGATCTGCGACCGGGTAGCGGTGCTGGCCGACAGGAAGGTGACGGCGGTCGGCACCATCGACGAACTGCTGGCCACCGATCACCCGTGGATCCAGGAATATTTCAACGGCCCGCGCGGGCGCGCCGCGACGGCGGCGGTTGCCCGCGAAAAGGACAAGAGGCGATAGGATATGGAAACCCGCTCCAACCATGTGCTGGTGGGCACGGTCACGCTGCTGTTGCTGGCGGCGATCATGATCGCGGCTTTCTGGTTCTCGCGCCTCTCCCAGGGCGACAATATGGAATATGACATCTTCTTCAAACAGTCGGTGAACGGCCTCGCAAAGGGATCGAGCGTCAATTATTCCGGCGTCCCCTCCGGACAGGTGGAGAAGATCGAACTGTGGAAGCGTGATCCCGGCTTCGTGAAGGTGCGCATTTCGGTGAAGGAAGGGACGCCGGTCCTGCAGGGGACGACCGCGACCATTGCCGGGGTGGGCTTTACCGGCGTGTCGGAAATCGTGCTGGACGGTGCGGTCAAGGGCGCGCGGCCGATCACCTGCCCGGCAGAAAACCCCCTCGCCTCCTGCCCCGACGGCGTGCCGGTGATCCCGACCAAGCCGGGAGCGCTCGGCGAACTGCTCAACAATGCGCCGCAATTGCTCGAGCGGCTATCGACCCTGACCGAGCGGCTGACGGAATTGCTGAACGACAAGAACCAGCAATCGATCGCCAGCATCCTGGCCAATGTGGAGCGGATTTCCGGCTCGCTGGCTGATCGCAGCCCGGAAATCGCGGCGACCCTTGCCGAAGCCCGGATTGCCGTGCAGCGCACCGGTATAGCGGCCGAGCAGATCGGCAAGCTGGCCGCTTCTACTGACGCCATGGTGAATGATGAGGGCCGCCCGCTGCTGGCGGACCTGCGCAAGAGCATCCAGTCCGCGACGCACAGCATCGACACACTCGACAAGACCATTGCAGAGGCGCAGCCGGGCGTTCGCGCCTTCAGCAATCAGACCATGCCGGAGGTGAACCAGCTCGTTCGCGATCTGCGCGAAATGTCGCGCTCCTTCCGGGGCGTGGCCGAAAAACTGGATCAGCAGGGTGCGGGATCGATCGTCGGATCGCCCAAATTGCCCGATTACAAGCGATAAGAGGGACATGATGATGTTTCACAGGAAACTTGGCCTGATGCCGGTGGCCCTCGGTGCTCTCATGCTGGCCGGTTGCGTGTCCTTCGGCGGCAAGCCGCCGGAGCGGCTGCTGTCGCTGAACGCCGCCCAGAAGGTGGCGCCGGGTACGCTGCGCAGCGCGTCTTCGGCCGCGGCCATCACCGTGGCCGATCCCGAAGCGCCCAAGATGCTGGACACGGTGCGTGTTCCGGTGATCACCTCGCCTACGTCGGTCGCCTATGTGACCAAGGTGCAATGGGCCGACACGCCGCGCCATCTGTTCCAGAAGCTGCTGGCCGAGACCATCGCCGCGACGAGCAATCGCATCGTGCTCGACCCCGGCCAATATTCCGCCGATGCCGGGCAGCGATTGATGGGCGAACTGGTCGATTTCGGCGTGGATGAGGCGAGCAACAGCGCGGTCGTGACCTATGACGCCATGCTGACCGGACCGGGTGGCACGGCCATCGCCAAGCAGCGCTTCACCGCAACGGCCCCGGTCGGGGGCAAGATAGACGCGAACAGCGTCGGAGCGCCCCTCAATGCCGCCGCCAACAAGGTCGCAGCCGATGTCGCGGCCTGGCTGGAGGCTTCGGGGCGGTAGGGATCTCCGTTACTCCAGGCTCTTGCTGACCTGTTCCGTCACGTCCTTTGAGAGGCCGGGTTGGAGCAGGATACGCTGCAATTCCGCCCGCATGAGCGCCGAACGTCCTTCATCGAAGCGCTTCCAGCGCCCCAGCGGCGGCACCAGGCGCGCGGCGGTCTGTGGATTGAGCTTGTCGAGCGCGATGATGCAGTCCGCGATCAAGCGGTAGCCCTTGCCCGAACGGTGGTGAAAGGCCCATTGGTTGCCCGCGAAGGCACCATAAAGCGCCCTTACCCGGTTGGGATTGGTCAGGGTGAAGTCCCTGTGCCTGCCCAGTTCCTCGACCAGGTCGACCGTGTCCGGATGGAAGGCGAAGGCCTGCGTCTGGAACCATTTGTCGAGCGTCAGCGCATCGTCGCGGTAGCGGTTGTAGAAGATGTCGAGCGCTGCTTCCCGTTCCGCGCTGGTGCCGTTCGCCAATGTCGCGAGCGCCGCCTGCCGTTCGGTCATGTTGTCGGCCTCGCTGAACTGGCCGAAGGCGACAGCCGGACCATCCGTCGCACCGGAAGCCGCCAGATAGAGAAGAGCCGTGTTACGCAGCTTCCTCGCGCCCTTGGCGGTTGACGACAGGGCGAAGGCATTGGCCTTGGTCCTGGCGTGAATGTCGCGCCAGAGCGGCTCCAGTTCGGTACCTATGCGCCTTTGCAGCGCATCGCGCGCGACGTGGATCGCGTCGGGATCGACCACCGCCATCTGGTCGCCCAGATAGGCTTCGCTTGGGAGGCGGATCGCCTCCGCGACGAAGGCTGGGTCCAGCAGCGGGTCGTCGGCGGTGTTGCGGATCGCGGCGATCACCGCCTCTTCATCGACCGCCTGCCCGCCAATGCGGCCGACCAGCACATTGACCATCAGTTGCTGCATGGCCTCGTACCGGGCGAAGGGATCGTCGTCATGAGCAGACAGGAAGGCAAGATCGGCCTGGCTGCGGTTGGTTTCGACAATGACCGGCGCGGAAAAGCCGCGATTGATGGACAGGATCGGCGCTGTCGTCCAGCCCTCGAAAGTGAAGCTCTGGCGCGTCTCCCTCAGCATCAGCAGCTCGTCACCCCGGTTCCGGCCGGTTTCCGGGTCGAAAAGGGCGGTGCGGAGAGGGATGGCCATGGGCCGCTTTTCGGGCTGCCCTGGAGTCGGTGGAACCGTTTGTTCGAGTAGCAAGGTTACGGTCTGGGCAGCGGGATCATGGTGGAGCAAGGCGCGGACATGCGGCGTGCCGGCCTGCTGATACCAGAGGCGGAACTGGCTGAGGTCGATCTCACCCCCCTCCTCCATAGCCAGGACGAAATCCTCGCAGGTTGCGGCTTCCCCGTCATGCCGGTTGAAGTAGAGGTCGGTTCCGGCACGAAAACGCTCCGGCCCCAGCATCAGCGCCATCATGCGGATCAGTTCCGCGCCCTTGTTGTAGATGGTCGCAGTGTAGAAGTTGCTGATTTCCATGTAGGATTCTGGCCGAACCGGATGGGCGAGCGGTCCGCTGTCCTCCTGGAACTGCGCGGCGCGCAGGATACGGACGTCCTCGATCCGCTTGACCGCATGCGACCCCATGTCGGCGGAGAAATTCTGGTCGCGAAAGACGGTGAAGCCTTCCTTCAGGCTGAGCTGGAACCAGTCGCGGCACGTGACGCGATTGCCCGACCAGTTGTGGAAATATTCATGCGCCACAACGCCTTCCACACCATCATAGTCGATGTCGGTCGCGGTTTCCGGATCGGCCAATATGTAACGCGAATTGAAGATGTTGAGGCCCTTGTTCTCCATCGCGCCGAAGTTGAAATCGGCTACGGCGACGATGTTGAACACGTCCAGATCATATTCCCGGCCATAGACCCGCTCGTCCCATGCCATGCTGTTCTTGAGCGCCTGCATGGCATGGGCGGTGCGGGGCAGGTCGGCTTCCCTGACCCAGATGCCCAGCCGCACTTCCCGCCCGCTCATCGTGATGAAATGGTCGGAATTGCAGGCCAGGTCGCCCGCGACCAGCGCGAACAGGTAGCAGGGCTTTGGAAAGGGATCGTTCCAGCGGGCCCAGTGCCGGCCATCGGGCAGTTCCCCCTGCTCCACCGGATCGCCATTGGCGAGCAGAACCGGATAGAGCGTCTTGTCCGCCGCCATTCGCACCGAATAGCGCGACAGAATGTCGGGCCGATCAGGAAAGAAGGTGATGCGCCGGAAACCCTCGGCCTCACATTGGGTGCAAA
The DNA here is from genome assembly GCF_040676285.1 of Sphingobium sp. LMC3-1-1.1. Lineage (NCBI taxonomy): Bacteria > Pseudomonadati > Pseudomonadota > Alphaproteobacteria > Sphingomonadales > Sphingobiaceae > Sphingobium > Sphingobium sp. LMC3-1-1.1. The sequence continues at coordinate 130,706 of NZ_JBEGHQ010000003.1, forward strand.
GCAGGCCGCCGCTGGCGTAAAGCCCCATCAGCTTGCTGTTGTCCTGGGGGGCGATCTCCACGAACGTTTCAACGATATGGGAGGGACCGGAAAGTGCGATGACCAGCGTCCCGCCCTCCATGGACCACTGGTTGGTCGCAAGAACCGCGCCGTCGACCCTGATTTCAAGCGGCAGGAGGCCGTCGCCATCCAATTTCAGCGGCTGGTCGTGATCGCCGTTCCGCGTGACCGACAATGTCGCATGGACGCGCGTGGACGCGGCATCCAGGTCGAAATCCAGCGCGATTTCAGGCACCAGCCAGTCCGGCGGCCGATAGTCCTCACGACGGGTGACATGGGCTATTGTGAGAGAGGATGAATTGTCTGCCATGCGATCAGGCTAGGCAGTTGAAGGCGAAAAGACCAGTGGCCGCCGCAGCTAAATGCGGCTGCGCACCGGTTCTTTTTACCGGGCTGTCAGATGCGCTCGCCCGAGAGGCGCTGACATAGCATGTCCAGTTGGTCGAGCGTGGAATAATGCAGCGAGAGTATGCCGCTGCCGCCCTGCGCATAGTCTATATCGACCTTTACGCCCAATATGTCGGCGAGATGCTGTTCCAGCGCCGCGATGTCCGGATCATTTTCCTTGATGGCGACGCCACGCCTGCGACCGGGGGCGTCATCGCCCTTCTTCGCGCGGCGGACGAGTTGTTCGGTATCGCGAACGGACAGGCCCCTGGTTTCGACGGTGCGCGCAAGATTTTCGCAATCGGGCGCGCCGATGAGCGCGCGGGCATGGCCCATACTGAGTTTCTGTTCGATCACCTGCTGCTGGACGGGCCGGGGCAGATCCAGCAGGCGCATCAGATTTGCGACATGGCTGCGCGACTTGCCGACCAGGCGCCCGAGCGCTTCCTGGCTGTGCTGAAACTCGGCGATCAGCTTGCGATAGGCCTCCGCTTCCTCGATGGGGTTCAGGTCTTCGCGCTGGATATTCTCGATCAGCGCGATTTCCAGCGTCTCTGCTTCGTCGAAATCGCGCACAATGGCGGGGATGCGATGAAGCTGAGCGCGCTGCGCGGCGCGCCACCGGCGTTCCCCCGCGACGATCTGAAAGCCGCCGCCATGGGGACGGACGATGATCGGTTGAATCACGCCGCGCTTGCCGATGCTTTCGGCCAGTTCCTGCAACGCCCCTTCGTCGAAATGGCGACGGGGCTGTTCCGGATGCGGCTGTATAAGCGCCACTTCAATGCTCTGGATCGCCTTGGTGGAGGGCGGCATCACAGAGGTCGGCGCGACAGGCTCTTCCCGCGCCACATCGCCGAGCAGGGCGGACAGTCCGCGACCAAGACCATGGGGACGCTTCGCCGACTTCATTGCATTGTCGTTATTCAAGCAGCAACCTCCTGCCGGGGCAGGCGCGCGATCAATTCACGCGCCAGACGCATATAGGCTTCCGATCCCGAGCAGCGGAAATCGTAGATCAACGCCGGTACGCCATGGCTGGGCGCCTCCGACAATCGGACATTGCGCGGGATGACCGTGGAAAATACCAGGTCGCCAAGGCATGCCCGCACATCGTCGGCCACCTGATCTGTCAGGCGATTGCGTCGGTCATACATGGTGAGCGCAACGCCCATGATCGACAGGCCGGGATTGAAACGACCACGAATGCGTTCGACGGTCTGAAGAAGCTGGGACAGTCCCTCCAAAGCGAAGAACTCACATTGCAACGGGACGAGCAGCGATTGCGCCGCGACCATCGCGTTGATGGTCAGCAGGCCGAGCGATGGCGGGCAATCGATCAGGCAGATGTCCCAGCGGCCTGGTTGTGCTTCTGTGAGCACCCGTTCCAGACGATGCGTCCGCTCCTCATATTCGATCAACTCGATTTCCGCGCCGGAAAGGTCCTGCGTGGCAGGGACGATGTCGAGCTTGGGCACGCGGGTGCTGATAATCGCATCTTCCAGCGCGCAATTGCCGACCAGCAGGTCGTAGCTGGATTGGACACGATCGGCCTGATTGACGCCAAGCCCGGTCGATGCATTGCCCTGAGGATCAAGGTCGACCAGCAGGACGCGCAGTCCAGTAGCGGCCAGCCCGGTGGCCAGATTGATGGCGGTGGTGGTCTTCCCGACGCCCCCCTTCTGATTGGCTATCGCAATACAGATCATCCTCGGGCTTTCCTCCTGGCGGATCGGATCGCCTGCGCGACGATGATGGCACTATCGGCATCGGTCACGCTGCGTTCCACGTGGAACACACCTTGCCATGATCGAGTCGCGGCCTCCAGTTCATTCTGCGCATTTCGTCCTTTTGGCAGCACCCATATCGTTTTTTCGCCAGCCAGATGTGCCGCCGAGTCGATAAGTTTGGGTAAGGGCGCATAGGCACGGGCGCTGATGACCGCTGCCGTCATGGGCGGCACGGCTTCCACGCGGCCGCCAAAGACGCTCGCATTCGGAAGATCGAGGGCCTGGATGACCGAATTGAGGAAGTCGATCCGCTTGCGCCGGGATTCCACCATCTGGACGGGAGTCTGGGAAAGGATGGCGACGACAACGCCCGGCAGGCCGGCGCCCGATCCCAGGTCGACCCACGGACCCTGCCAGTTCCCGGCGAGCGGAATCAATTGTGCTGAATCAGCGACATGGCGGGACCAGATCTGGGGGCGGGTCGATTCTGCAATGAGATTTTGGCGACCCATCTCCTCCAGAAGGATGGCCACATAGCGTTCGAGGCGCTGCCATGTTTCACGTGAAACATCGAAACGCACTTGCAGCCATTGCCGTGCTTCCTCTTCCGTCACGCGGCGCGCCGCCTGATGTGAACAAGAACGGCTGCCAGGGCTGCAGGCGTGATCCCGCGGATGCGCCCGGCGGCGGCCAGCGTGTCCGGGCGAGCAAGGTTGAGCCGCTCGATCATTTCCGTCGACAGGCCGCCGATGGAGGCGAAATCAAAATCCGCCGGGATGACCACTCGTTCATTGCGGCGCATTTCCGCTATCTCGGCCTCCTGCCTTTCGAGATAGGGCGCATAATGCGCGTCCTCCAATATCTCGTCGCGCAGGTCAGGCGCTATTCGGGACAGAACGGGTGCGAGATCGAAAAGCAGGGCGCGCCCGACTTCCGGAAAACGTGCCCATTCGAACAAGGTCCTGCGTGCGCCATCCTGCCGGACCGTCGCGCCGGACTTCGCCATCTCCGTTGCCGAAAAGGAACGGCTCAGTTCCTCGTTCACCGCGGCACGGTCCTGGTCGCGCCGAATATAATGGGCTGAGCGTTCCGGCCCCAAAACGGAATGGCGGAACCCGATTTTCGACAGCCGGGTTCCCGCATTGTCGGCGCGCAGCCGCAGGCGATATTCGGCCCGGGCGGTCAGCATGCGATAGGGTTCGGTGACGCCCTGCAGGACGAGATCGTCGATCATTACGCCAATATAACTGCTTGCCCGATCGAGGATGAGCGGTTCATCCGCCATCGCCTTGGCCGCCGCATTGATCCCGGCAATCAGTCCCTGCGCCGCTGCTTCCTCATATCCGGTCGTGCCGTTGATCTGCCCCGCGCAGAAGAGACCTGAAATGGCGTGAACTTCCAACGTTGCGTCCAGGGCGCGCGGATCAATATGGTCATATTCCACGGCATAGCCCGGCACCACGATCTCGGCCCTTTCCAGTCCGGTCATGGATCTTACCATTTCCAGTTGCACATCGGCGGGCAGCGAAGTGCTGATGCCGTTGGGATAGACGAGATGATCGTCGAGCCCCTCCGGTTCGAGAAATATCTGGTGTCCGTCGCGGTCGCCGAAGCGGGTCACCTTATCCTCGATGGAGGGGCAATAGCGTGGACCCCGCCCCTCGATCGCTCCGCTGAACAGGGGCGAGCGACCCAGACCGTCCCGGATGATTGCGTGCGTCCGGTCATTGGTGCGCGTGATCGCGCAACTGAGTTGCGGCAATGTGCGGGATGCTGACAGGGCCGACATAGTCCAGCCTTCGCTATCCGATGGCTGCGCCTCCAGCCGGGCCCAATCGATGGTCCGGCCATCCAGCCGTGGCGGCGTCCCTGTCTTCAGCCTTCCGATTGGCAGGTCCAGGGCGCGAAGCTGAACTCCCAAGGCCGTTGCCGCCCTCTCCCCTGTGCGGCCGCCGGTCAGCGCCTCTTCACCACGGAATAATTTGCCGCCCAGAAATGTGCCGGTCGCGAGCACGACTGTGGGAGCATGAAGCGTGCTTCCATCGGCGAGGCTCAGGCCCGCAATCGCGCCCATGGTCAGCAGCAGTCCGACTGCCTCACCCTCGACAATATGAAGTCCCGGCTGAGCGGCGAGCAGTCGATGAATTTCGGCGCGATAGCGCTTGCGGTCCGCCTGGATGCGCGGCCCCTGGACTGCTGCGCCTTTGCTGCTGTTGAGCATGCGATAGTGGATCGCGGCGGCGTCGGCAGCGCGGGCGATCAGCCCGTCCAGCGCATCGACCTCTCGCACCAGATGGCCTTTGCCGAGGCCCCCGATGGCGGGGTTGCAGGACATGGCGCCGACCGTGGCCTTGTCAAAGGTCAGCAGGGCGACGGACGCGCCCTTTCGCGCCGCAGCGCTCGCCGCTTCGCAGCCCGCATGGCCGCCGCCGACCACGATCACGTCATAGCTTGTTCGCATGCGCGCCCCTTAACAGAATTGGGGCGCTCCGGTCAAAACTGTTCCACGTGGAACATGGCTATTTTCCGATGCAGAAGCCGGCGAACAGGCGGTCAAGCATGTCTTCTGTGCCGGCCCGCCCCGTTAGCTGGTCAATAGCCGTGCGCGCCTGCCGCAACTCCTCCGCCACGATCAGCAGATCATCCGATCCATATGCCTGCGTCAGATGCGCATGCAACAACGCCGCTGCATCGCGCTGTCGCCGATGCAGTGCGTAATCCCCCTCACCCGGCAAGAGAGCAGCGGCGCGGTCCAGCAAAATGGATATCAGAGCATCCATCCCCTCCCCCGTCACAGCGGACAGCTCAAGGCCAGGACGATCCTCCCCCTTGGTACGATCGCATTGGGCGGCGATCACTATCGCATCCGGCCGAGGGATATCCGCTGCCGGCCCGAGCCAGAGAATGATGTCGGCCGCCGCCAGTGCGTCACGCGCACGGTCCATGCCGATGGCCTCTATGGCGTCGCTGGTGCGATCGCGCAGGCCCGCCGTGTCGGTGAAGAGAAAGGCGCTGCCGCCAAGAGCAGCAGGCACCTCGATCCGGTCGCGCGTGGTTCCCGCCACGTCGGAAACAATGGCAGCATCGCGCCCTACAAGGCGGTTGAGCAGGGTCGATTTCCCTGCATTGGGCGGACCGGCCAGAACCACGCGAACGCCGTCGCGCAATCTTTCCGCAGAGGGGGATGCGAGCACGGCTTCGACGTCCAATGCCAAATTACTGATATCGCGGCGGATTTGCAGGTCGATATTCTCTTCCGGGACATCATCTTCGTCGGAAAAATCAAGCGCCGCTTCGGTCATTGCGGAAAGGTTCAGCAATGTCTGTCGCCAGCCCTCCACATGCTGCGAAAAATGACCTTCCGCCATCAGGAGAGCCGTCCGCCGCTGCTGCTGCGTCTCTGCCGCGAGGAGGTCGGCGAGGCCCTCCACGGCGTTTAGGTCCATGCGGCCATTGGTGAAGGCCCGCCGCGTGAACTCCCCCGCTTCGGCGCGGCGCAATGTTGCCAGGGAACCCAGTGCGTCCTCCACGGCTGCGATGACGGCGCGGCCGCCATGGCAATGCAATTCGGCCAGATCTTCTCCGGTAGCGGTGTTCGGCCCCGGAAACCACAGCGTCAGCGCCCGGTCGAGCAATGCGCCGTCGCGCGGGTCGTGGAGGGAGGACAGGCGTGCCCTTCTGGGCGGCGGCAACTGACCGGCGATGCTCTGCAGCGCCTGTCCCGCCGCGGGGCCGCTGATCCGGATGACGCCGATGCCCGCGGGCGGAGCGCCGCTGGACAGGGCATAGATGGTGTCCGTCACAGGCGCCGTCGCAGATCGGTCAGCCGGACTTTTTGTCGCCATTCTGACCGGCCATTCCTGACAGGCCAATGTCCATCATCTGCTTGAACAGGCGCATGCCGGCGTCGCCAAGTGGCGAAAAGCTTTTGAACAGCGTCTCCATCTGCTCGACATTCGCTACGCCATCGAAACTGTCCAGCATCGTCTTTACATATTTCTCGTGAATGGGGGTCACATCCGGCAGCCCCAGGAAAGCCCGAGCCTCCGCAGGAGTGCAGTCGACATCAACGCTCACCTTCATATCTTGCTACCTCTTGCTGCGGCCGCCCTTTACAACGCCTCATGCCGCAACAAGGGCGCGCAACGCAAATTTTTTGACGGCAGAGGTGGTTGCGCTTCGCCCTGCAAGCGCCATTATGGCGGCCCGGAACGAATTGGAAGGATTTTCCCATGGCAGCATTCACACCCGTTTCCACGCTGGAGGGCGATGCCCGGTTCGATGTCTATGTTGCCCGGCCGGAAGGAACCCCCAAGGCCGCAATCGTGGTGATCCAGGAGATTTTCGGCGTGAATGAAGGCATTCGCCGCAAATGCGATAGCTGGGCGGCGGCCGGCTATCTCGCTTTGGCGCCTGACCTGTTCTGGCGGGAGGAGCCGCATATCGAACTCGACGCCGATATTCCGGAGGATCTTCAGGCGGCCTTTGGCCTTTTCCAGAAATTCGACCAGAATCAAGGCATTCGGGACATTGAGGCGACGATCAAGGCCGCCCGCGCGGAACTGGGACAAGATGCCAAGGTCGGTCTGGTCGGCTATTGCCTGGGCGGACGGTTGGCGTTCATGTCGGCCTGCCGTACGGACGGCGATGCCTTTGTCGCCTATTATGGCGTCGGCATTGACGGGTTGCTGAATGAACAGCATGCCATAGGCAAGCCGGTGCTGATGCATATCCCCACTGCCGACGGCTTTGTCCCGCCCGAGGTCCAGCAGAAGATGCACGAAGGGCTGAAGGACAACCGCCATGTGATCCTGCATGATTATGAAGGGCTGGATCATGGTTTCGCCGCCGAAATGGGCGCGCGCCGCAATGAAGCGGCGGCGGAACTGGCCGACGGTCGAACCGCTGATTTCTTCGCCGCTCATCTCTGAATCGGATTCCGGCATGACGCAGGCATGGCGGATGGTGGCGCGCAGCCATGGCGGGCCAGACGTGATCGCGCGGGAGGCGTTCGATCCCGGATTGCCGGGGGAAGGCGAATTGCTGATCGCGCAGGATGCCGTGGGGTTGAACTTCATCGACACCTATTATCGCAGCGGCCTCTATTCCGCGCCGCTGCCAACTCCCCTGGGGGCCGAAGGGGCGGGGCATGTCGCCGCCATCGGCCCCGGGGTGGTCGGCTTTGCCGTCGGGGACAAGGTGGGATGTGCCGTGGGACTGGGCGCCTATGCCACGCACCGCATGGTCAGGGCCGACCAAGCGGTCAGGATCCCGGACGTTGTCACGACGCAGGACGCGGCGGCCATGATGCTGAAGGGCATGACCAGCTGCTTTCTGGCGGAGGACATCCTGCCCCTGCAGCCAGGGCAGTTCGCGCTGGTTCATGCGGCGGCAGGCGGCGTCGGCTCCGTGCTGGTGCCGTGGCTGCGCGACAAGGGCGTGATCGTGATCGCCCATTGCGGTTCGCCGGAAAAGGCGGCGACGGTGGAAGCCGATCACAGCCTCTCCGGACCCCTTGAAGGCCTGGCGTCCGTCGTGCGGGAGCTTACCGGCGGGCGCGGCGTCGATATTGTCTATGACGGCGTGGGCAAGGATAGCTGGGCGGCGTCCATCGCCTCTCTCAGGCGGCGCGGCATGATGGTCAGCTATGGCAATGCTTCAGGCGCTGTCCCGCCGATCAGCCTGCTGGAACTCAGCCGGGGCGGGTCGCTCTATGTCACGCGGCCTACATTGTATGACTATGTCGCTACGCCCCAGGAGTTGGCGCGAACCGCCGAAAGACTGTTCGACCGCATGGCGCGCGGGGTGGTGAACACCGTCATCGGCCAGCGTTTTGCCCTGGCCGATGCAGCAGAGGCGCACCGCGCGCTGGAGGCGCGGCAAACCAGGGGAAGCACTGTCCTGATCCCATGATGGGACATCACGGCAAGATCAAGCTGTAGGCCGATCTGATCCGATCAGATCGGCCTGCACTATGCGAACAGCGTCAATATGCCGACCTGATGGTCCACGAAGCCGTCATAGATCATCTTGATCGCGACATAGATGATCACGGCGAGGCCCAGATAGGCGATCCAGCGGAAACGCTCGATATATTTGGCGATGATATTGGCCGCGATGCCCATCAGGGCCACGGAAAGAACAAGCCCGATGATCAGGATGCCCGGATGGTCGCGCGCCGCGCCTGCCACGGCCAGCACATTGTCGAGGCTCATGGAAACGTCCGCGACCGCGACTGCCCAGGCCGCGCCCGCAAAGCTTTTGGCAGGACGCAGGCCGGATATGTCGTCGTCGCTCGTATCGGCGGTGTCGCCGCCCCGTTTCGGGTGCAGTTCCCGCCACATCTTGAACGCGACCCAGAGCAGCAGCAGCCCGCCCGCCAGGATCAGGCCGACGATCTGCATCAGCTGCGTCACCACCAGCGCGAAGCCGATGCGCAGGACCAGCGCGGCGATGATGCCGATCAATATGACCTTCTTGCGCTGTTCCGCAGGGAGGCCCGCCGCCAGCGCGCCGACGACGATCGCATTGTCCCCGGCCAGCAGCACGTCGATCATCAGCACCTGTCCGAACGCCGCCAGCGCGGCGGGCGAGCCGATATTGCTGAAGTCGTTGACGATATGGGCCCAGATATCGGCGGGTGAGCCGATCCCCTGAGCCGCGGCTGCGGCGGTTGCGATTAGGTCGATCATCACGGCCTGACAGTTCCCCTGAAAATAGCGGAGCCGCCAGACCGAAGTCCGACGGCCCCAAAAACATGGCGCTTGAAGCGAAGGCGACCTGCGTCCGTCAGGGACACAACCGCCCTGCCCCTTACTGGTTCATCGAGTCGAAGAAATCCTCGTTGGTCTTGGAATCCTTCATCTTGTCGAGCAGGAATTCCATCGCATCGACGGTGCCCATCTGCATCAGGATACGGCGCAGCACCCACATCTTGCTGAGCTTGGCCTTGTCGACCAGCAACTCTTCCTTGCGGGTGCCCGACTTGCCGACGTCGAGCGCCGGGAAGATGCGCTTGTCCGCCACCTTGCGGTCCAGCACGATTTCCGAGTTGCCGGTGCCCTTGAACTCTTCGAAGATGACTTCGTCCATGCGGCTGCCGGTGTCGATCAGCGCGGTGGCGATGATGGAGAGCGAGCCGCCCTCCTCGATATTGCGCGCGGCGCCGAAGAAGCGCTTGGGGCGCTGGAGCGCATTGGCATCCACGCCGCCGGTCAGCACCTTGCCCGACGAGGGCACGACGGTGTTGTAGGCGCGGCCCAGACGCGTGATCGAGTCGAGCAGGATCACCACGTCCTTCTTGTGTTCCACGAGACGCTTGGCCTTCTCGATCACCATTTCGGCGACCTGGACATGGCGCTGTGCCGGTTCGTCGAAGGTCGAGGAAACGACCTCCCCCTTCACGCTGCGCTGCATGTCGGTGACTTCTTCCGGACGCTCGTCGATCAGGAGGACGATCAGGAAGACTTCGGGATGGTTGTCGGTGATCGCCTTGGCGATGTTCTGGAGCAGGACGGTCTTGCCGGTGCGCGGCGGCGCCACGATCAGGGCGCGCTGGCCCTTGCCCTGCGGCGAAACGATGTCGATGACCCGGGCCGACTTGTCCTTGATCGTCGGGTCGAGCGTGTCCAGAACCAGCTTCTGGGTCGGATAGAGCGGCGTCAGATTGTCGAAATTGACGCGATGGCGGACGACTTCGGGATCGTCGAAATTGACCGAGATGAGCTTGGTCAGCGCGAAATAACGCTCGCCATCCTTGGGCGCGCGGATTTCGCCCTCGACCGTGTCGCCGGTGCGCAGGCCGAATTTGCGGACCTGGTTGGGCGAGACATAGATGTCGTCCGGGCCGGCCAGGAAATTCGCCTCCGGGCTGCGCAAGAAGCCGAAGCCATCGGGCAGCACCTCGATCGTGCCCTCGCCCATGATCTGTTCGCCATTATCGGCCTCGACCTTGAGGATGGCGAACATCAGGTCCTGCTTGCGCAGGGTCGACGCGCCTTCGACGCCCAGCTCCTCCGCCATGGTCACGAGTTCGGCGGGCGCTTTTTTCTTGAGATCCTTGAGGTGCATTCGCGTGAAGTCCGATGGAATGAGAAACAGAGGAAGTAAAATTGGGGAAGGCTGACCCGGCTCATGACTCGGGAGAACCCGCGCCGGACGGGCGGGATAGAATGTTTGGCGTTTAGCGATCCGACATGGCCCAAGTCAAGGTGGCTGAGCCATGGGCGAGCGGTAAATTGGGAATATGCGCCCTGCCGCCAATGAAATGGGATGGGCGGAACCGGCGCGGCCATGCTATACAGGGATAAAATAAGGAGGAACGGGAGATGGGACGCTGGCGCGCCGCTCTGGGCATGGCGATGGTGATCGCCAGTCCTGCGCTTGCCAGCCCTGCCCCCATGAGTCCTCCTCCTGCCATCAGTCCTGCCCCAGTTGCGCAGGACCGTCCTGCTCTGGACCCGGATGATCCGCCGGCCGTGATCCGCACCGTTGCGAGCGACGACGCGCGCATCACCATCCCCATCCAGATCGACGGCAGGGGTCCGTGGAACTTCGTCGTCGATACCGGATCGCAACGCACGGTCATTTCCCGCGCTTTGGCCGAACGGCTCGCCCTGCCCCTGCGGGAGCGGGTGACGGTGATCAGCATGACCGGCCGGGCCGAGGTGGACACCGTTTCGGTTCCGCGCCTGGTCTTCGGCAAGACCGTAGTGGACGATATCGAGGCGCCCGTGCTGGAGGGGGAGCATATCGGCGCTGCCGGCCTTCTGGGTCTGGACGGCCTCCATGCCAAGCGGCTGCTGATGAATTTTCGCACAGGACGGATGGAAATCAGCAGCAGCCAGCGGAGCTTGCGCGATCCCAACGTCATCGTGGTCGAGGCGCGGCGGCGAAAGGGGCAGTTGATCCTGCTCGATTCCGACGTGAACGGAATGAAGGTCAGCATCATCCTCGACACCGGCACATCGATCAGCGTCGGCAACATGGCGCTGATGAACAGGCTGCTGCGCAAGAAGAAGGCGCCTCCGCTGAAGCTGGTGTCGTTGACCAGCGTGACCGGGGAGACGTTGTTCGGCCAGGCGGGACTGATCGAACGGGTGCGGATGGGGCAAGTCATGCTCAGGGCGATGCCGGTGATGTTCGCCGATGCCCAGCCCTTCGCGGAACTGGAGCTTCAGGACAAGCCTGCGCTGCTGCTCGGCATCGACGCGCTGAAGTTGTTCGACCGGGTCGCGATCGATTTCGGGCGGGGGAAGGTCGACTTCCTGCTGCCGGACACGGGGCTGCTCGACCAGAAACGCTTTGCGACGGCGCAGAGGGCCGCAGGCTAGAGCGATTTCCCCGAAAACCGCCCAGGGGTGCTTTTTACGGTAGCGCAACCCTGGCCTTGCAGACGCATGCCGCGCCGCAATCAGGGCGCATTCTGGCGTTGTTGCTGCTGCTGCTGCCGGTTGCGGCCCAGCACATTGTCGATCCACTGCTGGTCCAAACGGGGCGGCTGCGGGCGGTCGGCGGGATTGGGCGCGGCCTGCTGGCCGTCTTCAGGCTGGGCCTCATCCTGGGGCGGCTGTTGTCCCCGCTCGATCGGCAATCCGTTTTCATCGACCATCATGCCGCCTTCGGTCCCGCCGTCGGGTTGGCCATAATAGGCCTCGTTATCCGGTTCGAGCTGCCATTCGGGCAAAGTCACCTGGGTTTCGAACTGTTCGACCGGGCGTTTCGCGACGGCGACCTTCATATAGTCGGCAAAGGCACGCGCGGGTGCCCGGCCGCCCTGGAGAACGCCGACGGCGTGCGCATCGTCGCGGCCCATCCAGACCCCGGTGGTGATGCCGCTGGAAAAGCCCAGGAACCACCCGTCCTTGTTGCTGCTGGTGGTGCCGGTCTTGCCGGCGACGGGGCGGCCGATCTGCGCCGCCCTGCCGGTGCCGGTGCTGACGGCGGTCTGCATCAGGTCGGTCATGCCCGCCGCGACCCAGGGCGCGACCAGTACCCGGCTGGTGTCATCCTGATGCTCGTAGAGGACGCGGCCTTCGGAGGTCGTCACCCTGGTGATGCCATAGGGAGTCACGGCCACGCCCTTGCGCGCGATCGAGGCGAAGGCGCGAGTCATGTCGATCAGGCGCACGTCCGACGTGCCCAGCACCATGGAGGGATGGGTGTTGATCGGCGTGGTGATGCCAAAGCGCCGCGCCATGTCCGCCACGGTGGGGAAGCCCACCTCCACGCCCAGCTTCGCCGCCACGGTGTTGACCGAATAGGCGAAGGCGGTGCGGATATCGATGTCGCCGGAGAAGCGGCCGTTGCTGTTGCGCGGTTTCCACCCGTTGATGTCGACCGGACTGTCGGTGATACCGGTATCGGGCGTATAGCCCGCCTCCAGCGCGGCCATGTAGACGAAGATCTTCCACGCCGACCCCGGCTGGCGCGTCGCGGTGGTGGCGCGGTTGTAGTTGGAACTCACATAGTCCAGTCCGCCGACCATCGCCCGTACCGCGCCATCGCGGTCCAGCGAGACCAGGGCGCCCTGCGTTCCCGTAGGCACATTGGCCTGGATCGCAGCGGTCGCGGCCTTCTGCATGCCGAGGTCGATGGTGGTATAGACCTCCAGCGGCTCATTGGGTTCGTCGATCAGCGTGTCGAGCTGGGGCAGTGCCCAGTCGGTGAAGTAGCGAACGCTGTTCTGCGGCGGTTCTGGGGCCATCTTGACGGCTTCCAGGCCGGCATTGGCGCGCTCCGCCGCGCTGATCTTGCCGTTTTCCTCCATCAGTTCCAGCACCACGCCCGCCCGGCCCCTGGCGGCGTCGGCGTCGGCGGTCGGGGAATAGCTGGAGGGTGCCTTCACCAGACCGGCGACGATCGCGGCTTCGGGAAGGTCGAGGCTGGTGGCGGGATGGCCGAAGAATTTCCGGCTGGCAGCGTCGATGCCATAGGCGCCGCCGCCGAAATAGACCTTGTTGAGGTAAAGCTCGAGGATCTGCCGCTTGGAGAATTTGCGCTCCAGCGCGAGGGCCAGGACCATCTCCCGGACCTTGCGGCCCCAGCTGTAGCTGTTGTTGAGGAAGATGTTGCGCGTCACCTGCTGGGTGATGGTGGACGCGCCCTGCCAGCGCCGCCCGCTGCCGCGACGTTCCAGCGCTACCCAGGCGGCACGGGCCATGCCGATGGGATCGACGCCGGGATGAAGATAAAAGCGCTTGTCCTCGGTCGAGACCATGGCATCGACCATCACCGTCGGGATCTGATCGTAGCTCAGCCAGCGGCCGAAGCTGGGGCCCAGGGAGACGATGACGCTGCCGTCGGCGGCGTGGACGCGGATCATCTGGCCATTGGGCGAGGATTTCAGCGATTCATAGTCGGGCAGCGACTGATAGGCGATCACCACCGCCACCACGATCGCGACAAGCGCGCTGAGGCCGCCGACAAGGCCGATCTTCAGACCCCGCACCAGCCATGTCTTCACTCTGCCCCGCGGTTCGCTGCTCTTGCCTGATCGTGCCATGGTTCGCCCGGATATGCGCTAAACGGAAAGGCGGCCAGTGGAAAAGCCGTGCAGGCCGCGCAAAATCTCCAGCGTCTTTGTGTTTTCCGCGATTTGCCGGCCGCCAGTGATGCCATCGACCAGAATCGCCCAGGGTTTCAAGAGAAAGTCCGCTGTACCGGCGATGAACCGTTATTCGGCGTCGTCACGCGGCTGGAAATCCAGCGACGCGCTGTTCATGCAATAGCGCAGGCCGTTGACGCCCGGCCCGTCGGGAAAGACATGGCCCAGATGCCCGCCGCATTTTGCGCAGCGGACCTCGGTGCGGATCATGCCATGGCTGTTGTCGCGGATTTCGTCCACCGCGTCGATATCGACGGGGGCGGTGAAGCTGGGCCAGCCCGATCCGCTGTCATATTTTTCCTCGGCATCGAACAATTCTGTGCCGCAGCCGGCGCAGAAATAGCGGCCATCGGCCTTGTTGCCGTTATATTTGCCGGTGAAGGCCCGTTCCGTGCCGCCCTCCCGCAGGATATGATATTGTTCGGGGGAAAGGCGCTCGCGCCATTCGGCGTCGGTCAGGTTGAGCTTGTCCATGCCGGCAATATGGCGGTCGGTGGCCGTCCGATCAAGCGCTTAGGAAGGCTTCGCGCAGCGCCGTCATGTTCCTGCCTTCCCGGGGACATGACAGATCCTACCGATCCCGCGCTGCCTGGCGGGCGATGGCGAGCAGTTCGTGGCGGACCATGAGATCGCCCAGGCCCCTGCCGGACCGGCTCGCCCGTTCGGCCTGGGCGAGGCGCTGGATGACGCGGGCGATACCGCCGGCGTCCCATATGCGGACCTGGCGCGTGACGACGCCCTTTTCCTTCCAGAACACCGCCTTGCCCGCCGCCTCTATCGCGCCTTCCAGCCTGCCGCTGTCATCGAAGTCGGCGCGGATGTTGGCAAGCAGCATGGCGCGGGTCAGCAGCGGGCGCAGCACGGCCGCCATCGCCGTCCCCGCCTCCGCCAGGCGCCCCAGTTCGCGATGCATGCCGCGCAGGTCGCCGCCCAGGACCGCGTTCACCAGCGGCCCGGCGTCGCTGTCGGGATTATCGGCGGAAAGCGCGTTCAGCGCCTCCTCCGTCGCCTCGCGCGGGCGATCCGGGGCGGCATCGAGATAGAGGATCAGCTTCTCCACCTCGCCCGCCATCAATGCGCGGTCGCCATTGGCCAAGTCCGCGATGCGGCGACCCAGTTCGGACGAAAGGCGCAGCCCCCCTTCCCGCGCGATCGCGATGGCGATCTGCTCCGCCTCCCGCGCGTCGGGTTGGTAGGAGATGAAGGCCATGGTCTGCTTGTGGTCCAGCACGAGCTTGAGCAGCTTCGAGGTGCCCTTGAGCGCGCCTGCTATGGCAATGACGGGATTGCCGGCCGCCTCCGCCTCCAGCAGGGCGTTGAGGGCAGGCAGCGATTCCTCCCCCATGCCCGTGATGCGGATCCAGCGCTTGTCCCCGAACATGGAGAAGGACGCCGCTTCATCCGCCAGCCGCGCCGGATCGTCGCGCAGCGTCTGCCCGTCCAGGTCGATCCGCTCGGCGTCCGGCCCCATGGAGCGCTCCAGCCGTCGGGCGAGTGCCGTGCTACCCGCTTCGTCGGGGCCATAGAGCAGGAAGAAGCGGCAGTCGGCGGCCGACCCCTGGCCTGCTGCGTCGAGCGCCTTTTCGATCTGGCCCCGATTGGCCTTCAACGCGACCTGTCCCGCGTTGCGAAACGGGCGAGCCGGGCAATGATCTGGTCCGCGATGGTCTGGGACAGCCGTTCGAGCGCCGTGTCTTCCGCCGCGATCGTCGCATATTCGCTGGAGACGACGTCAATGCCAACGTCCGATCCGGCGGTATCGTCCAGAACCTGCGCGCCGGTGGCGCCGTCGATAAGCTGGTAGCGCGCGCGCAGGGTCCGCCGCTCACGCGTGACGGCGGCGTCGGAACGCAGGCCGAAGCCACTGATGTCATCGTCCAGCTTCACCACCAGCTTGTAGCTGGGTCCGGTGCCGGTCATCGCCGCCAGCCGGTCGTTCAGCGCGTTGCGCACCAGCCAGCCGCCCTTGCCCTGGATCGGCTGCACCTCGACATGGCCCAGCGCCTGCGCAACCGCGCCATGGCTGCCTCCGCCATAGACGGGACGCAACCCGCAGGCGGAGAGGGAGGCAAGCAAGAGCAGCGGCAATAAAGGCTTCATGCGCAATCCTATACCCGTTGGCCCCGGGCTTGTCGAAGGGCTGTGCTCTCCCAGGGAGAAGCGCAGGGCTTCGACAGGCGGGGCCCGAACCGATGCCTGGAGTTCAGACGACCAGATTCACCAGACGGTCCGGCACCACAATCACCTTCTTCGGCGTAGCACCGTCCAGAGTCCTCACCACATTGGGCGCGGCCAGGGCGAGGCGCTCCAGTTCCTCCTTCGCCGTGCCCTTGGGCACGGTGATGGTGTCGCGCAGCTTGCCCATGACCTGACAGGCGATGGTGACCTCATCCTCCACCAGCAGCGCGGGATCGACGGCGGGCCAGCCGGCTTCCGCGATCAGTCCCTCCTCGCCCATGTCCGCCCACGCCTCCTCGGCGAGATGTGGCGTCATCGGCGCGACCAGCAGGGCCAGCGCCCGGATCGCCGCGCTGCGGCTGGCCGATGGCTTCGCCTTTTCGACCGCATTGGTGAGTTCGTAGATTTTCGCCACCGCCTTGTTGAAGGACAGTGCCTCGATATCCTTCGCCACGCCGTCGATGGTCTGGTGCAGCTTGCGGTCCAGCGCCTTGTCCGCTCCGTCGGCGACCTTGTCGGCCTCCCCGAACAGGCGCCACAGGCGGTTGACGAAGCGCCAGGAGCCTTCGATGCCGGCTTCGGTCCAGGGCAGGTCGCGCTCCGGCGGGCTGTCGGACAGCATGAACCAGCGGACCGCGTCGGCGCCATATTGGGCGATGATGTCATCGGGATCGACGACATTCTTCTTCGACTTGGACATTTTCTCGACACGGCCGACCGTAACGGAGGCGCCGCCGTCGATCATCACGACCTTGTCGCCCTGCCGCTCCACATCCTGCGGGGCGAGCCAGGCGCCGTCGGGCGATTTGTAGGTCTCATGCGTCACCATGCCCTGGGTGAAGAGGCCGGTGAAGGGTTCGGCAAAGCCCAACTGCCCCATATGCTGGAGCGCGCGGGTCCAGAAGCGCGCATAGAGCAGGTGCAGGATCGCATGTTCCACGCCGCCGATATATTGGCCGACGGGGAGCCACTTCTCCACGGTTTCCCGGTCGAACGGCCTGTCCTTCGGCTGGCTGGCGAAGCGGATGAAATACCAGCTTGAATCCGCGAAGGTGTCCAGCGTGTCGGTCTCACGCTGCGCCGCCTTGCCGCATCGGGGGCAATCGACATGCTTCCAGGTCGGATGCCGGTCCAGCGGATTGCCCGGAACGTCGAAGCCGACATCCTCGGGCAGCACCACGGGAAGCTGGTCCTTGGGCACGCCCACGGGACCGCAATCCTCGCAATGGATGACCGGGATCGGCGTGCCCCAATAACGCTGGCGCGAAACGCCCCAGTCCCTCAGCCGGAAGACGGTGGTGCCGGTGCCCCAGCCGCCCTCTTCGGCGCGGCGGATCACTTCCGCCTTCGCTTCCTCGACGCCCAGGCCGTCGAGGAAGCCGGAATTCACCAGTCTGCCGGGGCCGACATAGGCCTCCTCGCCAATGCCCTTCTGCTCATCGCCCTCGGCCGCGACGACGCGCTCGACCGGCAGCATATATTTGCGCGCGAAGTCGAGATCGCGCTGGTCATGGGCCGGAACCGCCATGACGGCGCCGGTGCCATAGTCCATCAGCACGAAATTCGCCACGAACAGCGGCAGCTTGTGCCCGGTGAAGGGGTGGATCACCGACAGGCCGGTGTCGTATCCCTTCTTCTCCTGGGTTTCGATCTCGGCAGCGGCCGTGCCGGTCTGGCGGCATTCCTCCGCGAAGGCGGCGAGCACCGCATCCTTTTCCGCCAGCGCCAATGCGATCGGGTGATCCGCTGCGACGGCCGCAAAGCTGGCGCCGAAGATCGTGTCAGGCCGGGTCGAGAAAACCTCCAGCTCCCCGATTCCACCCACTGGCGCATCCAGATTGAAGCGGAACTGCAATCCCACCGACTTGCCGATCCAGTTTTCCTGCATCAGCTTCACCTTGTCGGGCCACTGGTCGAGCGTCTTGAGGCCGGCCAGCAGATCATCCGCGAACTGTGTGATCTTGAGGAACCATTGGGACAGCTTGCGCTTTTCGACCGGGGCGCCGGACCGCCAGCCCTTGCCGTCGATAACCTGCTCGTTCGCCAGCACGGTCATGTCGACCGGATCCCAGTTGACGGCGGATTCCTTGCGATAGACCAGGCCGGCTTCGAGCATGTCGAGGAACAGCGCCTGTTCCTGGCCGTAATAATCCGGCTCGCATGTCGCCAGTTCCCGGCTCCAGTCCAGCGCGAAGCCCAGCTTCTTGAGCTGCGCGCGCATCGTCGCGATGTTGGAGCGGGTCCAGGCGCCCGGATGCACCTTCTTCTCCATCGCGGCGTTTTCAGCTGGCATGCCAAAGGCGTCCCAGCCCATCGGGTGGAGCACCTCATGCCCCGTCATCCGGCGGAAACGCGCCAGCACATCGCCCATCGAATAATTGCGGACATGGCCGATATGGATGCGCCCGGAGGGATAGGGGAACATCTCCAGCACATAGGAACGCGGCTTGTCGCTGCTGTCGGACGCCCTGAACGTCTGCTTCTCGTCCCAGACGGCCTGCCAGCGGGCATCGGCCTCAAGCGGGTTGAAGCGCCTTTGCATGGATGATCCTTAACTCAACTGCCGTTCGCCCCGAGCCTGTCGAAGGGCCGTAATTCCGAAGAAACGCACAGGGCTTGGACAGGCTCGGCCCGAATGGAATATAAGTTGCGGTCAGCCCGCGATCGCCATGCGGCGCAGGTCGCGCGCCTTGGTCAGGATGATCTCTTCCAGCTTCTGCACCGTCGCCGCCTGCACTGGCGCGTCGACCCATTGGCCGCCCTGGCTGACCTGACGGCTGGCGGCGATGCGCAGCGCGTCGGCGCGCAGATCTTGGTCGAGGATCGAGACGGTCAGCTTCATCCGTTCATTGGGGCTGTTGGGATTGGCGTACCAGTCGGTGACGATCACGCCGCCGTTCGAATCCGTCTGCACCATCGGCATGAAGGACAGGGTGTCGAGGCTCGCGCGCCACAGATAGGCGTTGACGCCGATGGTCGTCACCTTCGATGCGGCGAGATCCGCCTTGGGGCGGTCCTTGGCGCCGCCTCCGCACGCGGCGAGCGGCAGGAGTGCGGCCAGCAGCAGACCGGAGGAAAGGCGCGAAGAAAAGCGGCGGACCATCATTATTGTCCCATCAAACGAGTAAATGCCTCGCTTCTATAGAGGACCGGCGGCAATGGGCAAGGGGGACTCCGGGACATGGCGGCAACGGCCCGCCGCGCAACCGGAATGAGTCCTGTGTGTTCCGTGCAACAGCTCGGACAAAAAACGGGTAGCGCTCTACCAATTACAGCGCCTTCCTTATATGAAGGACGATAGAAAACTAGTCGGCGGGGAAGAGATTCGGATCATGGGCCTGAAAAGGGGACATATGGCGTTGGCAGGCTCGGCAGTTGCCGTGGCCGGCTTCATGCTGTCTCCTGCGATCGGCGCCGCGACCGACCTCGTGCGGATGCGCGCCGAAATCCCGGTTTCGCTGGGCGCATTGGGCAGTATTTCTTCCTTCACACCGACGACCAAGGATTCGCGCCTGGCGGCCGCTTATGCGAAGATCGCCGCCTCCGCGAGTCGCCAGAATTTCCGCTTTACCCCCACCAGCGGATCGCTGAGCGGGCAGCGTTCGGTGACCGTCATGGTCCGTGCCGCCGACCTGAACGATCGTGTCGCGGTTAGCCGGACGATCGATGCGGTGAATATCGCGCCGGTCGCCTTCAGCCTCAACAGCGCGCATAACTGGCGCAAGTTCGCCCTGCCCGAAACCGTCGGTCGCAAGGAGCTGGACCCGGTCGCCGTCGAGCCGATGGCAGGCGCCAGGAATTTCTCGCTGGATCAGGAGCGCAAGGATCGTTTCAGCACGAAGGTGCTGATCGAGAGCCGCCGCGAACCCGCCGCGACGATCCGCAACCCCAGTGCGGACAAGGATTATTCGCTGGACCTGGCGAGCTCCTATTCGCTGACGCGCAACCTGAACGTCACGGCGGGCGTGCGCTATAATAACAGCTTCGCCGGGCGGCTGACGCCCATGACCGATGATCGGCAGGACGCGCAGGCCGTTTATCTGGGCACGATCTTCAAATTCTAAAAAGATCAGGATGGGCAGTATCCTGCCTTCCCTGACTTTTGCCGTGTCCGCTGTTCATTCCGGTTAAGCCGAACTATGTTCCGGCCTCTGGCACCTCGCCCTTCCATTCGGGCAGGACAGGCGGGGCTCCCCATGCCGATCGGCAAAGATGCGCCTTCAGGGTTCACCCTGATCATAGCGTGTGCCACCACAGCCATTCAGCGTCCCTTCGCCGAAAGCGAGCGCTACGCGGTCAGACCAGACCGCATCGCTCATGCCATCGCTGCATGGTCCTTCGGTGACGGTCATCGAAAAACCCTCGCCCATAAACCGCACGGCGCGCCCGTCGTCGTTCCGCGATATCGCATAGCGGGCCGGCGCCTTGTCGGGCCGTTCCAGCAAGGCGGTGGAGCCCTTCACCGTCACCGCCCAGAAAGGCTCGGTTCCGATAGCGCGATAGCCATTTTCCGCAGGACGCCTGACGTCCGCAGAGTCTTCCGCTGAGTTGGCCGGCGCGCTTCCATCTGTTCCACGTGGAACCTTTTGTGGAATATTCTCAGAAACTTGGTTCGGCGCCGGGTCAGGCATGGTGATTGGTGTGGAGGCATGAGATTGCGCGACATTGGCCGCGGGCATCTCATCCTTGCCACATCCCGCCAGCGCAACGGCCAGGGCCAATGGCAGCAACCGCCTCATGCCTTTTTCAGACCTCATTCCGCCGGAAGCAATCCAGCGCATGATCGTTCACCATCCCGATCGCCTGCATCCACGCATAAACGATGGTGGGCCCCACAAATTTGAAGCCCCGCTGCTTGAGATCCCTGGAAATCGCCTCTGAAAGATCGGTCCTGGCCGGGAAGGTCAAGCCATCATTCCGGATCGGCTGGCCGTCGACGAACCCCCAGGCATAGGTCGAGAAATCCTCGCCCCCATCCCGCATCGCGCAGAAGATCCGAGCGCCCGTGATCGTCGCCTCGATCTTCGCGCGGGCCCGGACGATGCCGGGGTCGGCCATCAGCCGATCGACATCATCCTCGCCGAATGCCGCGACCCTGTCTGGGTCGAAGCCTGCAAAGGCAACGCGAAAGCTTTCCCGCTTGCGCAATATGGTGATCCAGCTCAGCCCCGCCTGGAAGCCCTCCAGCATGAGCGTTTCCCAGAGCATCCGCGGATCGCGTTCCGGAACGCCCCATTCGCTGTCATGATAGGCGCAATAGAGCGGGTCCGTCCCGGCCCAACCGCAACGGACCTGCTCCATCGGATCAGACGTCCAGATTGGCGACGTTCAGCGCATTGTCCTGGATGAACTCGCGCCGCGGTTCCACCACATCGCCCATCAGCCGGGTGAAGATTTCGTCGGCCACGTCAGCCTGCTCGACCTCCACCCGCAGCATGGAGCGATTATCGGGGTCCAGCGTGGTTTCCCAAAGCTGTTCCGCATTCATTTCGCCCAGGCCCTTATATCGCTGGATCGCCAGTCCCTTGCGCCCGGCGGCGAGGATTGCCTCCAGCAATTCGCTGGGTCGGGTGACCGCAGTCGAACCCTTGGTCGCGACCGGTAGTTCGTCCTCTCCAGCATCCTCGGCGGCGGCTGCCGCCTTGGCCGTGACCAGCCGGCTGGCGGTGCGATAGCTGTCCGCTTCCTCGGTCGCGATGGCGTGCAGCTTGCGCGCTTCGGCCGAACCGATGAAGCCTGCCTCGATCATATGGTGGTCGGTGACGCCGCGCCACAGCCGCTCGAAATGAAAGCCGCCCTCCTCCGCGATCCGGCCGCTCCACCTGCCTTCATCGTCCTGCGCGTCCATCCAGCGGACGGTGTTGGCCAGGCGATCGGCCTGCGCCTCCTGGCTGAGTTCCGGATCAAGCGCGGCGTTGATCGCCAGCGCCTCGATGATTGCGGGATTGTAGCGCCGCGGGACATAACGCATAACCGCCCGCATCCGCCGGCCATGTTCGATCAGGTGGCGCAGGTCTTCGCCTGAGCGCATGCCGCCGGTCGTTTCCAGCGCCATGGATTCAACGCCATTGTCGACCAGATACTGTTCCAGCGCGGCTTCGTTCTTGAGGTAGACCTCCGACCGGCCCCGCGTCGCCTTGTACAGGGGCGGCTGGGCGATATAGAGATGGCCCGCCTCGATGATCTGCGGCATCTGGCGGTAGAAGAAGGTCAGCAGCAGCGTGCGGATGTGCGCGCCATCGACGTCGGCGTCGGTCATGATGACGATCTTGTGGTAGCGCAGCTTTTCCAGGTTGAAATCATCGCGGATGCCCGTGCCCATCGCCTGGATCAGCGTGCCCACCTCCTTGGACGACAGCATCCGGTCGAAACGGGCGCGCTCGACGTTCAGGATCTTGCCCTTCAGCGGCAGGATCGCCTGATTATGGCGGTTTCGTCCCTGCTTGGCCGAACCGCCGGCCGAGTCACCCTCCACCAGGAAGAGTTCGGACTTGGCGGGGTCGCGCTCCTGACAGTCGGCCAGCTTGCCGGGCAGGGACGCGATGTCCATCACGCCCTTACGCCGGGTGAGTTCACGCGCCTTCTTCGCGGCTTCGCGCGCGGCGGCGGCGTCGATCACCTTCTGCACGATCAGGCGGCCATGCTGCGGGTTTTCTTCCAGCCACTCCGCCATCTTGTCCGCCATCAGGCTTTCCAGCGGCTGGCGCACTTCGGACGAAACCAGCTTGTCCTTGGTCTGCGAGGAGAATTTGGGGTCCGGCAGCTTCACCGACACGATGGCGGTAAGCCCCTCCCGCATGTCTTCGCCGGTCAGCGAGACCTTTTCCTTTTTCAGCAGCCCCGATTTGTCCGCATAATTGTTGAGCGTCCGCGTCAACGCCGCGCGGAACGCGGCAAGGTGCGTGCCGCCGTCCCGCTGCGGAATGTTGTTCGTGAAACAGAGGACATTTTCATAATAGCTGTCGTTCCATTCCAGCGCGACGTCGATGGTGACGTCGTCGCGGCTGCCCGAAATGGCGATGGGATCGGGCATCAGCGGCTGCTTGTTGCGGTCCAGCCACTTTACGAAGGCCGCGATGCCGCCCTCATAGAACAGCTCGATCTCTTTCTTCTCCTCATGCCGTGCATCGACCAGGAACAGCCGCACGCCCGAATTGAGGAAGGCGAGTTCGCGATAGCGATGCTCCAGCTTCTCGAAATCGAATTCGGTGTGGTTCTTGAAGGTGCCGCCGTCGCCGGGCACTTTCTCGGTCGAGGGAAGGAAGGTCACGCGCGTGCCCTTCTTGCCTTCTGGCGCGTCGCCGATCACCTTGAGCGGAGCGACGGCGTCGCCATAGGCAAAGCGCATATAATGCTCCTTGCCGTCCCGCCAGATATGGAGGTCAAGATATTCGCTGAGCGCGTTCACCACGGAAACGCCGACGCCATGCAGGCCGCCCGACACCTTGTAGGCATTGTCGTCCGAGGTATTCTCGAACTTCCCGCCAGCGTGGAGCTGGGTCATGATCACCTCTGCCGCCGACACGCCCTCTTCCTTGTGGATGTCGGTGGGGATCCCGCGGCCATTATCCTCGACGCTGACTGAACCGTCGGGATTGAGCGTGATGAGGATGCGGTCGCAATGGCCGGCCAGCGCCTCGTCTATTGCATTGTCGCTGACCTCGAACACCATGTGGTGCAGGCCCGAGCCGTCGTCGGTGTCGCCGATATACATGCCCGGGCGTTTGCGAACGGCGTCCAGACCTTTCAGGACCTTGATGCTGTCGGCGCCATAGGCGTTGTTGTTGGGGCTGTTCTGAATTTCCTCGCTCATGCCGAGCATATAGGGAAAAGGTCCAGCAAACTAAAGCGAAACATGGCGGCTATCGCCTGCCCGAAGCAAGGTCTATCACGCGCCTATGCGCATGATCCTAGCCCTGGCCCTGATGCTTGCCGCCTGCTCCAAGAGCAGCGACGTGCTGGAGGAACTGCCCAACAGTTCCCTGGCGGGTGCGCCGCGGGACGAGATGCCCGATACCCGGCTGGAATCGCATCTCGTCCGCCCCGTGACCATCGGAGAGGACGGTCCGCGCCTCGACGCCTGCGGCGCCATGGGCCAGGCGGTGCGCGTCGGCGCCAGGGGCGCGTCGGTGCGTGCCGCGCCCTTTGCCGACGCCCGGGAAACCGCCCGGATGGCGGAGGGCAGCCGCGCCTGGATCTGCACCCGCAGCCTCGACCAGAAGTGGCTGGGGATCGTGCTGGCTCCCGAACCCCCGGCCGACAATGCGACGGCGCCGATCGATTGCGGCGTCGCTGAACCGGCGGATCGCAAGCAGCCCTATGACGGCCCCTGCCCCAGCGGCTGGGTGTCGAGCGCCGCGATCCGGCTGATCGCGGGCTAGGGAAGAGAGCGTCGAGGTTCTGCGCCTAGATGCCGCCCAGATAGTCCAGCTTGCCCAGAGGCACGTCCGCCTGGCGCAGCAGGGCATAGGCGGTTGTCACATGAAAATAGAAATTGGGTAGCGCAAAGCCCAACGCATGGTTGCGGCCGGTGAAGGGGAAATCGCCGCGTGGGGTCTTGAGCACGACCTGCGCATCCTCCTGCCCGTCGATGCGTTCGCGAGGCACGGATTCGAGGAAAGCGATCGTCTTGGCGATCCGCTGCTGCAACTCGGCAAAGCTCTGTTCGGTGTCGGGCATGGGCAGCGGGTCAAGTTGGCCGATGCGGATGATCGCGCCCTTGGCGCTGTCGCTGGCGAATTGGACCTGGGCGGTGAGGGGCGCCATGTCCTCGATCAGCCTCGCGCTGGTCAGGGTCAGCGGATCGATTCCCTTTTCCTGGGCATAGGCGGCGGCCTTGTCCAGGATCGCGGACAGGTTGCGCAGACCCCGGATGAAGGCGGGAACGGTCAGATCATATAGATCGGTGGCCACTAGGCTCTCCTCATATCGTGCCGATAGGATGCCATAGATATGGCGGCTGGTGCCGCTGTCGATACCCAGGTGAAATAAAAGGACCGGCCGGCGGGTCTCCGTGCCGGCCGGTCAGGGGGCAAAGGGTTCAGAGGAGGACGGGCGCTTCCCGCGGCGCGATGGTGAAGAAGGGCAGGGCATGGTGGACGATCCAGCCGATCGTCGCCGCATAGAGCAAAGTCCCGAGCCCAACCGTGCCGCCCATCAGCCATCCGATCGCCAGCACGCCGATTTCGATGCTGGTGCGCACCCATTTGACCGGCCATCCCGTCCGGCGGCAGAAGCCGGTCATCAATCCGTCGCGCGGTCCCGGTCCCAGCCCCGCGCCGATATAGGCGCCACCCGCAATGCCATTGAGGACGATCCCCGACGCCAGCCAGATGCAGCGCATGGCATAGCCGTCCGGCGTCGGCAGGATCATGAGGCTGAGGTCCACGGCCGTCCCGATCACCGCTATGTTGCAGAGGGTGCCCAGGCCCGGCCGCTGGCGCAACGGCCACCACAACAGCAGGACCGCCGCGCCGACCAGATTGACCGTCATGCCGAAGCTCAGGCCGAGCCGCGACGCGAGCCCCTGATGCAGCACATCCCAGGGATCAAGGCCGAGATTGGCGCGCAGCATCACGGCCATGGCAAAGCCATAAAGGTTGAGGCCCCAGAAAAGCTGGAAAAGGCGGCGCGGCATCATCATGGCTTTTCACATCGAGCAAAATGGCCTTTTACAAAACAGCCATTATCGGATAACTGGCCTCTTCGTTCTCTGGATCGGAAGCCTTTGCCATGTCCACTTCTCTTCTGCGGCCCCCTTCCCTGCTTCGCCTGCTGGGTGCCTGGCGTGCAGAGGGCAGCGCCGAACCGGCCTATCGCCAATTGGCGCAGGCGCTGCGGATGCTGGTGCTGGACGGGCGCGTCGGCCTGAACGTCCGTCTTCCCGGCGAACGGGAACTGGCCGCCGCGCTGGGGCTGAGCCGCACGACCATTGCCGCCGCCTTCGACCGGCTCCGCGACGAGGGCTTCCTTGAAAGCCGGCAGGGATCGGGGAGCGTCACGCGCCTGCCGCCCGGCCGGATGGAACAGGCCCTGCCGGAGATCGAACTGACCGATGGTGTGGATATACTGAACTGGACCCATGCCGCACTGCCGGCTGCGCCTGGCGTTGGTCGCGCCTGTCAATTGGCGGTGGAGGCCTTGCCCGCCTTTCTGGGCGAACTGGGCTATGATCCTTTGGGCCTGCCGCCGTTGCGCCGGGCGATCGCGGCCTATTATGAGCGGCGCGGATGCCCGACCAGTCCCGACCAGATCATCGTCACCAATGGTGCACAGCAGGGACTTTCGCTGCTGCTGCACTGGCTGGCGGGGCCGGGGGACCGGGCGGTGATCGACCATCCAACCTATCATAATGCGATCCAGGCCCTGCAGCGCGCCCATGTCGTGCCGGTGCCGGTCGGCCTGCCGGCGCAGGGATGGGACATCGACGCGATGGAGGCGGCCTTTCGCCAGACCAGCCCGCGTTTCGCCTATATCATCGCGGATTTCCACAATCCGACCGGGCGCAGCATGGACCCGGCCACCCGCCGCGCATTGGTGGCGGCGGCGACGCGCAGCCACATGCCGCTGATCATCGACGAGACCATGGCGGCAATGGGCCTGGACAATATGCCGCCGCCGCCGGTCGCCGTGCATGATCCTTCGGGACGGCAGGTCATCACCCTGGGCTCTGCCAGCAAGATCTTCTGGGGTGGATTGCGCGTCGGGTGGATTCGCGCCGATCCTCAGACCGTGGCGGCGCTGGGCCGCCTGCGCACGACGATGGACATGGCCAGCCCGGTGGTGGAACAGCTTGCCGTCGCGCATTTGATCGACGGTGATGAAGGACTTGGTCCACGGGCGGCGATGCTGCGCGGACGCCGGGACCATCTGCTGGCTCTGATCGAGCGGCACCTGCCGCATTGGCGTGCCGAATCCCCCGCCGGCGGCCTGTCGCTATGGGCGGAACTGCCGCGGGGGGAGGCGACGGCGCTGGCCGCCATTGCCGAGAGCCACGGGGTGCGTGTCGCGCCGGGGCCGCGCTTTGGCGTGAGCGGGGCATTCGAGCGCTTTCTGCGCCTGCCCTTCACCCTGCCGGAGGAGCAGTTGACGATGGGCGTGGAGCGGTTGGCCGAAGCCGATGCGCGGCTTCATGCCCGCACGCCGCGCGGTCGTGATTCGGTGGCCGCCGCGCTGGAGGCGGATCGGCTCATCTGACCTGAGATCACCGCCTCCCCTGGACATATGGAAAAAGGGCCGCGCGGAATGTCCGCGCGGCCCTTTTTTCGCAGAAGCTGCAGCCAGTCGGCTTATTTGCCCGCCTTGTAGCGTTCAATCGCCTCCAGCGTGATGCGGCGGGCGTCTTCCGCGCCGCCCCAGGTGCCGATCCGCACCCATTTCTGCTTTTCCAGATCCTTGTAGTGGGTGAAGAAATGTTCGATCTGCTCCATCACGATGCCGGGCAGATCGTCCTTTTCACCCACATTGTGGTAATAGGGAAAAGTCTTGTTGTCGGGCACGCAGACCAGCTTCTCGTCACCGCCGGCTTCATCTTCCAGGTTCAGCACGGCGATGGGACGGGCGCGCACGACCGAGCCGGGCACGAAGGGCGAGCGGGCGATGACCAGCGCGTCCAGCGGATCGCCGTCGGGCGACAGGGTGTGCGGCACGAAGCCGTAATTGGCCGGATAGCGCATCGGCGTATGCAGGATGCGGTCCACGAACAGCGCGCCGGAAGCCTTGTCGAACTCATATTTGACGGGCTCGCCGCCGACCGGAACCTCGATGATGACATTCAGGCTGTTGGGCGGATCGTCGCCGACCGGGATCAGTTCGATATTCATGGGACTTCAAGCCTTTTTCGATACGCGTTGGCGCTACGGGTGATTATGTTTTCGGTTTCAGCAGCCGGTCCAGGCTGCCTTCACCCTCTCCTGTCTTTTCGAGGCGCGGATAGCGCAGGCCGCCTGAATATGCGAGGGTCAAAGTGCGATAATATTTGTCCTGCTTAAGTATGATCTGCAGCGGCTTTCCGGCCTTGATCGCCGCCTTGAAAACGTCGCCCGAATATTCGTCGCCATTGATCGCGACGATCCTGGAACCGATGGCAAGGCCTGCCTTGAAGGCCGGGCTGTCCCAGACGACATTGCTGATCTCCCCGTCATTCTTGACGATCAGGCCGATGCCGAAGCTCTGGTCGGTGAACTTGCCCGACCCTTCGGCCGCCTTCGTGATGGCGCCCGGCGTGTCGCCATAGACCAGCTTGTAACCGCCCAGGGTGAAGCCGCCCTTGGGCGTTTCCCTGGTGGTGCTGTCGACATATTTCTGGAAGAAACCGGCCCAGTCATAGGGCGCGACCGCGTTGAGCGTCTTGATCACATCCCCGCGATTATAGACGACCTGCCCCCAGTCGCCGGGATTGATGCCGAAAAAAGCCCTGGCGAAATCGTCGAGGCCCCTGGCGCCCCTGGTCTGCTGGCGGATGATCGCGTCCGCCTCCAGCCAGATCATCAGGCCCTCATTGTAATAATCCTCCGACCGTTGCCAGCTCGACCAACCCTTGGGACGCCGGGCGGAGATGATGGGGTCATGGGTGGTGTCTTCCATCGGCCGCCATTCGCGGCCCCGCGCCGTGTCCAGCCTGGCCGCGATATGGGCATAGGCGTCGAGCGTTTCCTGCTTGCTGAACAGACCCGAACGGGCGCCGAGCACATAGCCCCAGAATTGCGTCTGCCCTTCATAGACCCAGAGCAGATTGTCCTGCATCGGCACGTTGAAATCGGGCGTCCACAGCAGGTCGGGGCGGCGGAACTTGCCGTCCCAGCTATGGGTGAATTCATGCGGCAGCAGGTTGCGGTCCAGCAGCGCATCGCCATCGCCCCATTTCTTGAAATAGCCCGGTTCCACCTGATTTTCGGAGGAGCGGTGATGCTCCAGCCCGATGCCGCCCATTTCGTCGGTGATGGCGAACAGGAAGTCATAATGGTCGAAATGATAGGTACCGAAAAGGGCGCCCGCTTCATCGACCAGCTTCTTGTGCTTGGCGATCTGGTCGGGCTTGGCATCCAGCTCGTCGGCATCGTCCGCGACGATGTTGAGCGTCACATTATGGCCAAGGTCGACGGGCTTGAAATAGAGGCCGGCGAACACCGGCGAATCCTGCAAGGCTTCATAATCGATCGTCTCATAGGCGACGGTCGATCCGGTCTTCCTGCCGCGCAGCGCGGTCGCTGCCTGCCAGCCATCGGGATAGGTGACGGTCGCCTGGATCGGGATCTGGCGGGTATAATAACCCGCCGGATAGAGCGACACCGACTCCCACTGAATGTTGAGCATCTTGGGCGTGACGACGACGCGGCCCTGATTGGGCTGGGTGGCGGAAAGGAACTGGAAGGAGGCGACGACCTGTTTCGTCCCCTGCGGAACGTCGATCACGAAGCCGAAGACGTTGAGCGGGTCGCGCTTCCATGCCAGCGGCTTGCCGTCGGCGGTGAAGCTGAGGCCGTCCAGCTTCTCGATCTGCCCGCGCGGCGCGTGATTGCCGGGCAGCCATTGCGGCATCAACAACGTCATGGGCCCGCCCTGGACGACGGGGATGGTTTCCTTGACGCGGAAGATGCGCTGCACCGTGTCGGTGGCGTCGACCTCCAGCCGGATGGCGCCGCCCGGATAGGGCGCATCTTTGGGCGTCGGCGCGGCATTGTCGACCGGCAGCGCCGTGGGTTTGGAGCGGATCGCATCCTGCGCGATGAGCGGGGTTGCGATCGCCGTGGAAAGGAAAAGGGCGGCAGCAAGGCTGCGGATCATGAACATCTCCGAAAAAGCGCTCGGTCGAACGACCGTATAACAACAGAATGGCGAGCCATTCCGCTCTCGTCCACCCCCAACTCTACTTGACATATTTTACGACAAAAAAGCGCGTTTCCTTGATGCGTCTTTATCGTTAAAGGCGCTGCCCCATGGCCAAGATCGAAACCCCGCGCCCAAAGACCCCTAATCCGGTGCGCGGCACGCAGGACATGCTGGGCGGCACGAGCGAAGCGTTCCAGGAACGTTTCGCCCATGTGGTCGCGACCTTCGACCGGGTACGCAGGCTCTACGGCTTCCAGCGGGTGGAAGTGCCCGTGTTCGAATCGACGGCGGTGTTCGCCCGCTCTCTGGGCGAAAGCACGGACGTCGTTTCCAAGGAAATGTACACGTTCGAGGATCGCGGCGGCGACAGCATCACGCTGCGCCCCGAATTCACGGCCGGCATCTCCCGCGCCTATATCACCGAAGGCTGGCAGCAATATGCGCCGCTTAAAGTGGCGACCCACGGTCCGCTGTTCCGTTACGAACGCCCGCAAAAGGGCCGGTTCCGCCAGTTCCACCAGCTTGATGCGGAGATCATCGGCGCAGGCGAGCCGGGCGCGGACGTGGAACTGCTGGTGCTGGCCGACCAGTTGCTGCGTGAGCTGGGCGTGTCGGAAGGCGTGACGCTCAATCTCAACACGCTCGGCGACGGGCCGAGCCGTGAAGCCTGGCGCGCCGCGCTGATCGCCCATTTCGAGGCGCATCGCGGCGAATTGTCGGAAGAGAGCATCGATCGCCTGCACCGTAATCCGCTGCGCATCCTCGACAGCAAGGATCCTCGCGACCGGCCGGTGGCGGACAGCGCGCCGGACATCGACGCCTATCTGACCGACGAAGCGCGCAGCTTCTTCGAGAAGGTGACGGCGGGCCTCGACGCGGCAGGCGTGGCGTGGGAGCGCAATGCCCGGCTGGTGCGCGGCCTCGATTATTACCGTCATACCGCGTTTGAATTCATCACCGATCGTCTTGGTGCGCAGGGCACGGTGCTGGGCGGCGGGCGCTATGACGGGCTGATCGAGAATCTCGGTGGCCCCTCGACCCCGGCGGTCGGATGGGCGGCGGGGATCGAGCGGCTGGCTATGCTGGTGGATGCGCCGGAGATCGCCGGACCGGCCGTCGCGGTCATCCCCATGGGCGAAGCCGCGGAGATCAGGGCCACCGGCATCATTGCGGATCTGCGCCGCGCCGGCGTCGCGTGCGACATGGGCTATCGCGGCAATATGAAGAAGCGGATGCAGCGGGCCAATGCATCGGGTGCGGCCTGGGCCGTGATTCTGGGCGATGATGAACTGGCGCGGGGCGAGGCGGCTTTACGCAATCTCGGCACAGGCGAGCAGGAAGCCGTTGCCTTGGACGCCCTGATAGGGAAGCTGACGGCGCTCTGATGCACATCTCCGCCGAACGCATCGCGCAGATCGAGGCGCGCCGGGACGAGGTGCAGGCGTCGATGACGCGTGCCGACCTCGCACCGGAAGAGTTCGTGCGGCTGTCCAAGGAATATGCCGAGATCGAGCCGGTGGCCAAGGCTGCCCATGAGGTCCGTCGCCTGCGCCAGGAATTGAGCGCGCTTGAATATATGGCGGGCGGCGAGGATGCGGACGCCGATCCGCTGATGCGCGAAATGGCGCAGGAGGAGATGCAGCTCATCAAGGGCAAGCTTCCCGACGCCGAGCGTGCCCTTGCGCTCCAGCTTCTGCCCAGGGATGCCGCCGACGCCCGTCCGGCCATGCTGGAAATCCGCGCAGGCACTGGCGGAGACGAAGCCGCGCTGTTCGCGGGCGACCTGTTCCGCATGTATCAGCGCTATGCCGACGCGCAGGGCTGGAAGATGGAGATGATCTCCGCCAACGCCTCCGAAGTCGGGGGGTTCAAGGAAGTGGTTGCCAGCGTCACCGGCATCGGCGTGTTCGCCAAGCTGAAATTCGAAAGCGGCGTCCACCGCGTCCAGCGCGTCCCCGCCACCGAAAGCGGCGGGCGCATCCACACCTCGGCCGCGACCGTCGCCGTGCTGCCGGAACCGGAAGATGTCGACGTCCAGATCGCTGACGGTGACCTCAAGATCGACATCTATCGCGCATCGGGCGCGGGCGGCCAGCACGTCAACACCACCGATTCCGCAG
The DNA here is from genome assembly GCF_040676285.1 of Sphingobium sp. LMC3-1-1.1. Classification (NCBI taxonomy): domain Bacteria; kingdom Pseudomonadati; phylum Pseudomonadota; class Alphaproteobacteria; order Sphingomonadales; family Sphingobiaceae; genus Sphingobium; species Sphingobium sp. LMC3-1-1.1. The sequence continues at coordinate 162,616 of NZ_JBEGHQ010000003.1, forward strand.
TGCGGATCACGCACTTGCCCTCCGGCATCGTCGTGACGCAGCAGGACGAGCGGTCCCAGCACAAGAACAAGGCGAAGGCGATGCAGGTGCTGCGCGCCCGCCTATACGAGATGGAGCGTGAACGCGCCCAGAGCGAACAGGCCGGCGCGCGCAAGGCGATGGTCGGTTCCGGCGACCGTTCCGAACGCATCCGCACCTATAATTTCCCGCAGGGACGGGTGACGGACCACCGCATCAACCTGACACTGCACCGCTTGCCGGAAATCCTGGAAGGACCGGGCCTGTCGGAGGTCATCGACGCCCTGGTGGCAGAGGATGAAGCCGCGCGTCTCGCCCAGTTGGACGGCGTGGCGTGACGCTGCGCTCCGCCAAGCGACATGCGTTTTTCCCGCGATCGTGGAAATGACGAACATGGGGGCTGCCCCCGCCCTGCGAGAAGCAACCGAGCGCCTCTCCTCCATCAGCGCCACCCCGCGGCTCGATGCCGAACTGCTTCTGGCCCACGCGCTGGAGATCGATCGCAACGAACTGCTGATGCGGCAGCGCGACCTCAGCGTCCCACCCGCTTTCGAATTGCTGCTCCAGCGGCGGCTGACCGGCGAACCGATCGCCTATATCACCGGGGTGCGCGATTTCTGGACGATCAGCCTGCACGTCACGCCCGATGTCCTCATCCCGCGCCCCGACAGCGAGACGCTGATCGAGGCCGCGATCGGGCATTTCGGCGCGCGAAGCCCCGCCCGCATTCTTGATCTCGGTACCGGCTCCGGTGCGCTGCTGCTCGCCGCGCTCAGCCAATGGCCGCAGGCAAGCGGCGTGGGCATCGACATTTCTCCCGCTGCGCTGGCGGTTGCCAGGTGCAATGCCGACAATCTGGGCCTCAGCCCACGGGCCGATTTCCGCCAGGGTGACTGGGCGGAGGGAATGGACGGCCCGTTCGACCTGATCCTCATCAATCCGCCCTATATCGCCCGCGACGTCGCGCTGTCGGGCGATGTCCTGCATGAACCTGAAAGCGCGCTTTTCGCGGGCGCGGAGGGTCTGGACGACTATCGCCGGATCGCGCCGATGCTGCCCCGGCTGCTGGCGCGGGACGGGATGGCCGCGATCGAGATCGGCTATGATCAGCGGCACAGCGTCTCTGCCCTGCTTGCTGATCAAGGACTTAGCGTTGCGGTCCGCCACGATCTGGCCGGCCATGACCGCTGCCTGGTCGCGACCCTGGGGCGATCCGCCTGACCGCGCAAAGGATTTGCGCCGGCACAAGCGAAAATTGCTTGGTTTATGGCCGGGAAGCCACTACATGGAGCTTAGGGACGGCACTATCCTGAGGATCTGCCCCGTGGGGCCGCGACAAGAAAAGGCCGTTTTCCCGCTCCTTCAAAGTCACGATGGCGCTGCTGCGCAAGCGCCTCTGGCAGGTCAAGGGCATAGGCCGATCGCTCGGCCCCTGCCTGGCGGAGCCTTATCCGGCCTGATGGCCAGGCCGTGTTGAAGGATGGCGACAGAACAGTGTTTTTCCGTGAATGATGGCAAAGTGAACGCAAGGATCAGCTCTTGATCAACAACAGGCAGGCCGGTCGCCGGAATCGCGGCCGGAACAACAATAATGGCCGGCCCAACGGTGGCAATCGGGGCGGCGGTGACAGTGGCAACCGGATCGACAACCGCGCTCGCGGCAATGCGGCCCAGCTTCTTGAAAAATACAGGAATATGGCGCGCGATGCCCAGATGACGGGCGATCGGGTGAATGCGGAATATTATCTGCAATTTGCCGACCATTATTTCCGCGTGCTGGCCGACAATCGCGCCCGTCAGGAGGAGCAGCAGCAGCGGTTCCGTCCCCGGGACGATAATTTCGACGATGGTTTCGACGATTTCGATGTCGGCGAGGAAGCGGGCGAGGATATGCGCGCCGATCAGGCGAGCGACCGCGGGCAGGATTTCGATCGCCGTCGGGACGAGCAGCGCGATTATCGCGAGGGGCGGAACGACCGGGGTCGCCGCGATCGCAATGAACGCAACGACCGGAACGACCGCAACGAACGGCGCCGGGAGCGTCCATCGGTAGAAGAAGCGCCGTTCGAGGAAAGCGTGGAACAGCGGCAGCCGGAAGTGGCGCCTGAACCGTTCCGCGCGGCTGAACCCGCTTCTGAACCGCAGCCCGAGGCAGAGGCGCCGCGCGCGCGTCGCGGTCGCCCCCGCAAGGCGGCGGCAAAGGAAGAAGGCCAGGGCGGTTTGGATCTGGCGGTTTTGCCGCCCTCGATCGCTCGCGCCGACAATGATGCGGAGCCTGCTGCGGAAACACCGCGCAAGCGGACCCGCCGTGCCCGGCCCGCGGCGGAGGCGGCCGAATAAGGCTCGCTCCTGCCTGATCGGGCGGAAATGAGACCAAAAAGGGGGACAGTGCCGTCGCGCTGTCCCCCTTTTGCTTCCGGTGCAGCCTTGGAGATCAGGCCGGCAGCGGACGCGGCCGGTGATTTCCATCCAGGGCGACGAAGGTGAACAGTCCGCTCGTCAGTTCGACCTTCATTCCCTGTCGTCCCCGCGTCGCGATGACGTCGATGCGGATGGCGACGGACGTCCGCCCCCGCCTTTCCTCCTGGGCATAGACCGATACGATATCCCCCAGCAGGATCGGGGCGATGAAGGTCATGCTCTCAATCGCTACCGTTGCGACGGGCCCTTGTGCGATTCGCGTGGCGACGATGCCGCCCGCTATGTCCATCTGGCTGAGCACCCAACCGCCGAAAATATGCCCATTGGCATTGATGTCGGTGATGTGAGGCACCACCCGCAACACCACTTCGCCTCTTTCGTCAGTCATCGGTTGGCCCCTCTTCTTTCATCCGGTCAATCACCTGTTCGTCATGCCCCGTTCCGCTGGACAGAAACGCCAGGGCCATCAGGCCGGTGCCCAGCATGAACGTCAACCAGACGCCCAATACTGTCGCGATGATCATGTGGATCGGCATGGGACCGGCCCACATATGCAGCAAAAGCAGCGCCGCGCCCACGCACAGCGCACCGCCCAGCGTCATCCATCCCATGAGCCGCCGGTATCGTCCCCATGCGATCCTGGCGATCTCTGGATCATCAAGGCCTTGTTTGCGCGTCATCCCTTTCCTTTGGGGTGTGAAAGTGGGATCATCAAGGGACCGAGGCATTTAGTCGGCAGGCAGGGAGGTGGATCATGACGATCGCGACGATTCTGAAGCGCAAGGGACAGGATGTCGTCCAGGTGCAATCGAGCGATACAGTCCTGTCTGTGGTGCAACGGCTGGCCGAACGGCGGATCGGCTGCGTGCCGGTGGTGGATGATGGCACGGTCGTCGGCATTTTTTCCGAGCGCGACCTGGTCTATCGCGTAGCGCAGGAGGGCGCGGCGGTGCTGGAACGCCCGGTCGGGGAGATCATGACCGCGCCGGCGATCACCACGGATGATCGGACGCCTGTCATCCACTGTCTTTCGCTGATGACGAAGCGCCGCATCCGCCATTTGCCGGTGGTCGTCGACGGCACGCTGGTGGGATTGGTGTCGATAGGCGATCTCGTGAAGTTCCGCATCGATTCGATCGAATCGGAAGCGGCGGCTCTGCGCGATTATATCCAGACCGCCTGATCCGCCTCAGGCGGGCACTTCGACCGGCGGCGCCTGCCTTGTGACCAGCGCGACCAGTTCCATCAACGTCCCCCGCGCGCACAGCATCAAGGCCGCGCCGAAGGCAAGGGCGCCGGTCGGCACCAATATTCCCAGCCGGATGGGCGCGGGGAGCGCGGGCAGGAGCCGGTCAACGGCGACCACCGCCCCCGCCATCAACAGCGAACATCCCAGTCCCGGCGCGGCCGCCCGCATCAGGTCGATCAACCGCAGCCCCATCGGCGCGCCCGCGAGCCGCGCGGTGATGAGCGTGAGGATCGGAAAGGCGCAAAGCCAGGCCCATGCCAGACCGATCGCCCCGAACCGGATCCCGATGAAGAAGGCGGCCGGCATCAGCAGCGCCCCGACCGCCGCGATGCGCGCCGTTGTCCCCGGACGACCCAGCGCATTGCTGACGGGAGCGAACATCACCTGCAAGGTCATGAACGGCATGGCGAGCGCCAGGACCGCCACGAAAGGCGCCATGTCGCGCCACTTGGCGCCGAACAGCGTTTCCACCAGCGGTCCGGCCGTCACTGCCATGCCCAGATAGACCGGGCAGGAAATCAACAGCAGCAGGCGTACCGCCTTGCAGAAGGACCATGCGATTCGCGACGGATCCTTCTGCATCCGCGCATAGGCGGGGAAAGCCACGTCGTTGAGCGGCGGGATGAATTTGCTGACGAAGATCTGCGTCAGGAACAGCGCTTCGGCGTAAAGGCCGAGTTGATGCGGTTCCAGTACGCGCCCGCCGATGAAGATGTCGGCCTGGCTCTGCACGATCCAGAAAAGCTGTCCGCCCAGCAGCGACGCGCCATAGGCCACCATCGCGCCGGTGCCGCGAAAATCGAAGCTGGGAATCGGCTTGAAGCCGGTCGCCAGCATATAGCCCACGCCCTTGACCCAGAAGCCAGCGATCGGGGCAAACACCAAGGTCCACACGCCCCAGCCGGACAGCGCGCCGGTGAGCGCCACCGCCGCCGACGCCATGGCCGCGATCAGGTTCACCAGCGCAGGCCGCCGGAAATCCATCGCTCGGCCCATGATCGCTTCGGGAATGGAGATGAAGGGCGTGGAAAGATAGAGCAGCGCCTGCACACGCAGCAGTTCGGCGACCTTGGGCTGGTCATAATAGTCCGCGGCCCATGGCGCGATGGCGAGCTGCATCAGCGCCAGCCCGCCGTTCAGCAACAGCATGATGCCGAAGGCCTGCCGCAGGCGATGGCGATCCAGCGTCTCTGACTGGACCAGAGCGCTCACCAGACCATAGCCGTTGAGAAAGGTCGCGAAATTCAAGATCACCTGGGTCATGGCGAACAGGCCATAATCCCTGGGATCGAGCAGCCGGATCACGGCCAACGTGACGACCCAGCTCACCATTTGCGCCACGATCTGGCTTCCCGATCGCCAGAGAATCGCGCTTCTGATCCTTGTGCCAAAAGCCGCGTCATCCGCGTCGGCGTCCTGCAAACCCATTGTCATTCCCATTTTCCGGGCGTCCATGCGCCCTGAATCCGTCCTATCGGCCAAGTCCCAAGAAATTCTGAAATAAAATTGCAAAAAGGGTTTGACGGTTCGGGAAGCCCTCCATATATGCCCTTCACCGACGCGGCGCTGCCCCACTGGGACGGCGGAAGCGGCGGTCGCCGACATAGACGGACGCTGGTCCCCCGGAACGCAAGGAACGGGGTGGGATAGCTGTCCGGTTTATGTTGTGAGGTTCT
>NZ_JBEGHQ010000004.1:0-83426 GCF_040676285.1 Sphingobium sp. LMC3-1-1.1
GGCGGACAGGCTCCAGACCAACTCCAGTGCGGGTGTCCAGTGCGCTCGTAAGGCTGTGGGCTTCCATACCGCCCACCGTCTGCCCCAATCACCACATCGTGCAAGGTGGGTGGGAAACACCGCTTACATTTGAGCCAGTATCTGCGGACCACTCCGGCTTTGGATCTGGCGGATCGGATTGCCGCGACCTCCCTCAGCCGGTCGATCAGCAGCAACTTCTGGGCGGTCCCGGCGCTTCAGGTCGCGCACATCCTTGCGATCGCGGCTGCTTTCGGATCTGTGCTCATGATCAACATGCGCATCCTGAGGATCAGCGGGGTCGACCGAACGATGGGCGACACCGTCGCGCGGTTCGCACCGTGGATCTGGTGGGCTTTGCTCGTCCTGGCCATCAGCGGACTCGGGATGATCATTGCCGAGCCAACCCGCGAGCTCCTCAATGCGGCCTTCTGGATCAAGATGGTCCTCGTGATCTCGATGATCGGGGTGACTCTGGCCTTCCAGGCGCGGACGGTGCGGCTCAACGTCAAGGATTGGGAAGCCACGCACGCGCGTCGAACTTCAGTCCGGCTCACCTCAGCGGCGATACTCCTGCTGTGGTGCGCAATCATTTTCGCTGGACGCTGGATTGCTTACGCGCCGACTTGAGAGGATTGTCGATGGCATTGGAATCTTTGTGGCAGACGCTCGAAGCGTCTTCCTTGGCGACGTTTCTAGCCGAATCGGCTTGGGCGTTCCCGACAGTCGAGTCGCTCCACGTCCTGGCGATAGTCACGGTCGTCGGCTCGATCGCGATCATGGATCTTCGCCTTCTCGGCCTGGCGTCCAACGGATCGGCGGTCTCGGCGGTCTCCGATGAGACGCTGCCCTACGTCTGGATCGCGTTCATGGTGGCAGTCGCCACGGGGAGCCTGCTCTTCGTCAGCAGAGCCACTGCCTACGCTGTCAACACCTACTTCATCGCAAAGATGCTCTGCCTCGTCCTGGCGGGGCTCAACATGCTGCTGTTCCAGAGCATCACCTGGCGCGGCCGAGATCGCTGGGATCGCAGCGCCACGCTTCCGCTGGCGGCGAGGATGGCTGGCGGCATTTCGCTGTTGTTCTGGATCATGGTGGTCGTGTGTGGTCGTCTCATCGGCTTCACTCTCGCCGCCTTCTGACAGGAACCCTGAGAGAGGATCCGGAAGTGCTTCCTGTGCTTCAAGATCACCGCTTCGGAAAGATGCCGCCGGCAACCTAGGCATTCGGTGAAGGCCGCGGATCAGGCCCGCCGTGCAAACGGGAACGTGCGTTGCGCGATCACCTCGCCCACTGCGCGATGCGCCTCCTCGAACGCAGCGTCGGTGTGGGGACTTGCAGCAGCATCTGAATTGGCGATCGAGATCAGACCGAATGGCTGCCGGGCGACGACACACGGTCGATCAGGCGCCTCCGAGAACACCCACTCCACGGGATCATAGAGGCTATTGTAGGTGTAAGCATAACCGTGGGGCCACCGATTGACCGTGATGCCGGCGATGTCTCGACCCGGATCGAAGCCTCCGGGCCCCAGGATACGTGCCAGCTGGCTTCTCGCCTGGCGTTCGAACTCCTCGAAGCTTATCGCAAGAAGCTCGGCGCGGCCGGCCCGATGCTGGTCCCGTTTCGTCGGCAAACCTGGCGCAGCCATGTACTTGTTCATCGCAACAACGATGGGCTCGTCCGGCGAAGTCGGGGGAACGACCTCGCCGATACCGACGCACTCCGCCAACGACACGTCCTGAAAGAACATCGTCTGGGAACTAACGCGCTGTATGCCGAGCTTCTGGAAAGCACGCCAGTTGCGCAGGGCAACGTTGGTATAGACCAGCGGACCCTTCACTCCATAGGCGAGAGCCTCGCGTTGAAGCGACGGGAGCTCGGGCACGAGATACGGGATGAACATGTTCCAGCAGGCCATGATCACATTGCGCGCGCGGACACGCTGCAAACCCTTCGCTTCCGCATCGTTGCTGCGAGCATATGTGACGATGCATTCCGTCGCTGCGGCCGGACTACCTTCGTGGCGAACGTTGAGCACCGTCGAGCTGAGACGGATCCGAACCGGCTGATCCGGTCGATCCAGCGCTCCGTAGTCGATCAGGCCGGTGCCTAGATCCTCCTGGGTCCTTGCCTTGGTGGCTCCCGGCACCAGCGAACCGACGAGCAACCGCGCGAGCGTGGCGCTGCCGTCGGGGAAATGGACCGAGGAGCCTGACTCCTTCTGGCGGCCATGATGGCCTCCGGGAAGGCTCTCGAACAGGCCATCCGGGATCGGGCCAAGCTGCAGGCCGGAGAAGCCCGGATAGCCCTGAACCCAGCCGAACAGGGCGGGGTAGGCGTCAGCCCCGACACAGAACGTCCCCTGACCAGCTCCCTGGAAGTACCAGAAGGCCTGCGGATCGATCTTGACGATCTCCAGCAGATAATCTCGATAGGATGTCTTGGCGAGCAGCGCCTTCTTCTCGGCGATGCTCCGTCCGGCGAGATAATCGGGCTGATCGGGCGCAAGCAGCCGGAGCATGTCAGCCTTGGCACGCGCCGACAGCGGACTGCGCGCGATCGCGTCCGGGCTCGGCCCGCCGCGCATGTCGGATGCTGCAGGTGGCACAACGAGCTGATCGCGCCTCCACGTCTCTCGATCGAAGAAGTGCCCGGAGCGCAGGCCGAGCGTGTCGTAGAGCTTGTAATTCGCGCTGTTCGCCTGTTCGTAGCGGTGTAGATCAACCCCTAGATCATCAAGGACGCTGCGAGCCCATCGATTGTACCGGTCGGGCGACTCGATCTCGAGCACGCCGCCGTTTGTGACGAGCAGCCGCCCATCCACGCGAAACTCGTTCCGCCTGGCGTGGCCACCGAAATCGTCGTGGTTCTCGAGGATCAGAACACGCACATCGCGCCCGACGCTCTTGATGAAGAAGTGGGCGGCCGCCAATCCGCTCAGGCCTCCGCCGACGATCACGAGATCATAGGTCTCGCCGACGTCCACCGCGGTTGCCGGATCGAGCGATCCGTCGCGCAGCGCGTGAGCCGCCTCGAACGCTCCTGGATGACTCCCGCGCATCCCCATCCGAGCGGGGGGGTAGTTCGTCGGCGGGGCCTTCCCGCCAGTCGTGGAGGCGGAGGGGGCGGCTGCTCCGGCCGTCGCGGTGGCGAGGGCTGCAATCCCGACGGCCGCGCCATTGACGAAGTCCCGGCGCGTGATGGCTCGATCCATCCCCAATGCGCGATCGTCGGCTATCGGCGAACCATTCGCCGGACGGGTGGTGTTCATTTGCTCGATCGCCTCCAGCGCAGATCATATTCGGTGGTCCAAGTCCGGCCTTGGTCCTCGGTCCCAACAGACAGTTCGCGAACGGTTCCGTCCGGCTCCCGCGACAACGTCCAGTGTCGTAGCCGGACGCCACCGCCGACAAGCGGCCGCTCGGTCACGAAAAGCACGCGGTCCTTGCTCTGCTCCGTCCCAAGGAACGATGTCGCGGACGCGGTATCCGCCGCCCATAGGTACAGCCAGCGGCTCACCAGGCGCGAGTAGGTGAACAAACCTAGTCCATTGCCGCTGCGAGGTTTGCGAGAGATCGACACCCACCGCTCATGTATGGCGCACCCACCAAGGGCACGTTCCATGGTCACGCGGGCATCCTTCTTCCCGTTCGCGTAAACATCCCACGTGCCGAGGGTGAAGTCCAATTGACGGTACAATGGATCCATCGCGCAACTCGGAGGACTCGCCGGAGCTGCTGCAGACGCGGGCGTCGCCGCGACCAGCGCCAGCATTAGAATTGCGGGCGTCTGGAGGCGGCCCACTTCCACTGCATCAGTCCAGCGCATCGAATGTGCTTCCGATCCATCATCTCATTGATCTCCGGTTCGCAAAGCAGCTTCCAGCGAGGAAGATGCCTAAATGCGCCCCCTAGGTGCTGAATAGACACCGAACCCATGGCGATCATCCGCGCCGATCCCGAAGGGTCACTCCGTCGTCGATGATCACAGCTGGCTGAAGTCACCCGCCTCATAGGCGTCGGCGGTTCGTCGCAGCCATCGCCGGAATATCGCCAAGGCAGGCGTGCTCCAGCGATCCTCGCGGGCCAAGAGCGTATAGCCGCCGAACCGTACGGGTACGAAGTCCCCCTGCGCCAACTCGACCCTCACGAGGCGTCCATCGGCCAGCTCGTCGCCGAGCAGCATCGGATTGGCTAGGACTATCCCACGATCCTGACGGGCAGCGTTCAGCGTCAGATGAGCGTGCCAAAGGCGCGGCCCCGGAAGTTCATCGGATATCGTCATGCCCTGAGCCTCGAGCCAGTGGCGCCATTCCAGATCGTTGTCCTCGTGGAGCAAGGTGTAGGACAGCAACTCCTCGACGCTCTCCAGCGGCTTCATGTTTGCCACGTAGCCGGGGCTCGCCACTGGAAAGACGAGGGGGCGCGCGAACTCGAGCTTGTAGGCAACCTTCGGCACGGCCGCCTCCTCCCATCGGCGAAGGTAGCGTATATCCCCGTCGACCTCCTTCGAGCGGAAATCCGGGCTGGCGTCCGCTGGCCTGAAGTCTAGGTCGATAGAGGGATGGTGCTTGATGAAATCGCCCAGACGATCAGAGAGCCAGAGAGAGGCGAATCCGGGAATGCACCAGATCCGAAGCTTCTTGCGCTCGGTGGTCTCGGTCAGCCGGGCGGTGGCGGTGGCGATGGTCGTCAGCGCCTTGTAGATCTCCTGATGATAGACTTGGCCGTCATCCGTCAACTGATAACCAGTCGGCTCTCGCACGAGCAGGTTCTTCCCGATCAGGCTCTCAAGCGTTCGAATGTGCCGACTAATGACCGCATGATCAATCTCCAGTTCCTTGCCGGCCTTCCTTACGCCCCCAAGCCGACCCACGGCCTCGAACGCCCGCAATGCCGCCAGCGGCGGTAGCAACTTGTGGTTCACCTAAATCCAAACTCCCGATCCCGCCGTTCGGTCAGCCCACTCGCGCGACATGATGTAACCTGTGCGACACGATGTAACCTGGTGGCTATCATACACCACCTGGGATGGTGTTCGCAACTTTCTGGTCGCGAACCTTTTGTCGATGAGTGCTGGGAACAATGGAGCCCATGATGATCGTCGGTGTACCTAAGGAAATCAAGACGCACGAGTATCGGGTCGGCCTCACTCCGGCGGCCGTTCGCGAATACGCTGCGCGAGGGCATCGGGTCTTGGTAGAGACGGGCGCCGGCGCCGGTATCGGCACGACCGACACCGAATACGAGAACGCGGGTGCTGAGATTGCCGCCGATGCCGCGCAGGTGTTCAGGTCAGCTGACATGATCGTGAAGGTGAAGGAGCCGCAGCGAGTAGAGTGGGAGCAGCTTAGAGAGGGGCAGATACTCTTCACCTATCTGCATCTCGCGCCAGATCCCGAGCAGGCTCGCGGACTGCTGGCTTCCGGCTGCACCGCCGTCGCCTATGAGACGGTCTCCGAGCCGGGGGGCGGTCTGCCGCTGCTCGCGCCGATGAGCGAAGTCGCCGGCAGATTGTCGATCGAGGCGGCGGGGGCTGCGCTCCGTCGCTTCGCCGGAGGGCCCGGCATCCTGCTCGGCGGCGTCCCGGGCGTTCCGCCGGCCCGGGTAGTCGTGCTCGGCGGCGGCGTGGTGGGCAGCCACGCGGCGCGCATGGGAGCAGGACTCGGCGCTGACATCACGATCATCGATCGTTCGCTTCCGCGCCTGAGGCAGCTCGACGACATGTTCGGTGGTCGAGTGAAGACTCGGTTCTCCAGCATCGCCGCAATCGAAGATGAACTGGTGGTCGCCGATGCCGTGATAGGAGCGGTGCTCGTGACGGGCGCGACGGCGCCGCAACTCGTCACCCGCGATATGCTCAAACTACTCCGCCCGGGTCGCGTATTGGTTGATGTCGCAATCGATCAAGGGGGTTGTTTCGAGACGAGCCGTCCTACCACTCATGCCGATCCGACCTACGAGGTCGACGGCATCATCCACTACTGCGTCGCGAACATGCCCGGCGCGGTCCCGATGACGTCCAGTCACGCGCTGAACAATGCTACGCTTCCATACGGCCTCGCCCTCGCCGACGGCGGCTACGAAGCATGCCTGGAGAATCCCGCGTTGCGGGCGGGATTGAACGTGCACCAGGGGCGCATGATGAACCGGGTTGTCGCCGAAAGCCTGAATCTCGATGTGTAAGGTTGCATCCATGCCGAGTGTAGAAGATCGTCACCGATGGCGTCATTCCGACAAAGCGATGCTCTTCTAGCTGAAGCGGAGCTCGACCCCCAGCATTCACGAGGCGCGGCCGCTCGCTGAAGAACAGGCACGTCTCGATGATCGCAATCGGGGGGACCATCGGCGCGGTCTGTTCGTCGGATCGGGCAGCGCGATAGCCTTGATCGGCCTCGCAGCCGTGATCATCGCCTTCATCCTCATGGATCGCCCAGAGCTGCTGCGATCGACGCATCGAACGGCGGCGCGCGACCGGCCGCATCGGCTTCGTCGATCCGTGAAAACGCGTTCTGCACGTATCGAACGCCAAGCCAGCGAAAAGGCTCGGGCTCCCACCGCTTGCCTTCACTGCGATGGAACGGCAGCTTTTCCAAACCGGTACACTGATCGGTGATTAATCCGCCCAGAAGTTTCCCGAACAGGCTGCTGGTCGCAACTCCGCGTCCCGTGTAGCCGTGCAATTGCGCCAACCGACTCTGTCGATCGAACGTCACCGTGGGCATCCAGTCGCGCGGTATGCCCAGGTAGCCGCCCCAGGCATGGGTAAATCTAACGCCTTCAAGTGCCGGCCACCATTCCCGAACGCATCCGCGCATCCACTCGAACACCGTCTCGTCCCGAATGGCAGCGTCGTCCATTCGCGATCCGAACCGGTAGTTGGCGCCTCGACTACCATACAGGATGCGACCATCAGCGGTGCGGGTCAGATAGTTCTTGGTATGCGCCAGCGAACTGAGACATTCACCGCCTTGCCACCCGAGCTCGCTCCACAAACTCTCGCTTAGTGGTTCGGTGAGCACGATCATCGACGACATGGGCAGCAGGCTTCGATGGAAGCGGGGGAGTCCGGTGAGATACGCCTCGCCTGCCGCCACCACGGCCAGTCTCGCGGACAGGTCACCTGCGGCCGTGACGATGGCCGCATCTGCTCCCGTGCGCAGCTCGGTTGCAGCCGTTCCCTCGTAAATCGTACCGCCAAGCCGTTCCACGACGCGCGCTAGTCCCCGCGCCAGCCGGCCCGGATGAACGGCAGCACCGATCGAGGTGGAAAGGCCAGCATGGATGTTGGTGGCGTGCACTCGCTCGAACGCCTCGCCTGCACTAAGGAGGCGCAGCGGACCGTCCATTCCCAGTCTGGCGAAGGTCGCAAGCGTATTGGAGAGCGAAGCGGCCTGCTTCGGACTACGCGCGAGGCTTAGCACTCCGGTCGTGCGATAGTGGGCGTCGATCCCCTCGCGCTCGCAGATTTCCCCGACGTAAGCAGCGGCTGCCTCGACCGACTTCAGGATTGCCCGTGCTCCATCGATACCGAACCTCGAGATCAGCGCCGCTGGCTCCAACGGAAAGCGTGGCGAACACCAGCCGCCGTTGCGGCCAGAGGCGCCATATCCACACACCTCGCGCTCCACGATCGCAACTTCGAGATCGGGTCTCGCCCGCAATAGATGATAGGCTGTCCAGAGGCCGGAGAACCCGCCACCGAGGATGGCGACATCAACGACGCGGTCGCCGGCCAGCCGGGAGCGAGCGACAAGATCCTCGCCGCAGGTCTCCAGCCAGTAGCTCACCTGCGCCATCGACTGAGCCGCGAGGCGTGGATCGCGCAGCTCGGTCATGACCCTGATCCGCCTTGCTCGAAGAGAAAGAATATCTTGCGAGTGGGCTCGAGGACGTCCCAAACTCCGGCGCTCTCGGCCGAGCCGATCGGTTCGGGCACCGGAGCGAAGCGTGGAAGTTCGCGAACGAGTCGGCTCAACGAGAAATGGATCGGTTTCATTGACGTTCCTGCCGTGTTCCGCGCATCGTATCGGCGCTGCGAAGGTTATGAGGAAGTTTCAATCGGCTCCGCTGCCGCTGCAGACGCATCATTACATCTCAGGCCTCAGAGCGGATTGAGCACACGATCCAGGAAACGCCTCGTCCGCTCGGCGCGGGGAGCGGTCAGCACATCCCGGGCCGCGCCCTGTTCGACGACCACACCTCCGTCCATGAAGATCGCGCGATCGCCGACCTCCCGCGCGAAGGCGATCTCGTGCGTGACGACGATCATGGTCATGCCTTCGACGGCCAAGCCACGCATCACCTGCAGGACCTCTCCGACCCGCTCCGGATCGAGGGCGGAGGTCGGCTCGTCGAACAGTATGATGCTCGGCCGCATAGCCAAAGCGCGTGCGATGCCGACCCGTTGCTGCTGACCGCCTGAGAGCTTGGCGGGATAGGCTCGAGCGAAGTCGGCCATGCCAACGCGCTCCAGCAGTGTCAAAGCTTCCGCCTCCGCCTGTGCGATCGGGCGACGTAGAACCTGCACGGGACCTTCCACGACATTCTCGAGGACAGTGCGGTGCGGGAACAGGTTGAACCGCTGGAACACCATAGCGGCCTTGCGGCGAACGGGGAGCAACGTTGCGTCCGAAACAAGATCTCCGTCGACCCGGATTTCGCCCGCATCGTGGCGTTCGAGTCCATTGATGCAGCGCAGCACGGTCGACTTGCCGGAGCCAGACGGCCCAAGCAGACAGGTGACCTCCCCCCGAGCGGCGGAGAAGCTCACGTTGCGGAGAACGACGTGAGAACCGAATGCCTTACCGACGCCGTTCAACTCTATCATCGCCGGCCCATTCGACGTTCGAGGTGACGGACAGCGGCGGCGAGAGGCAGGCTGGCCGCGAGATAAAGCAACGCGACGAGCAGGTAGATCGTGCCGTTCTTGAAGGTCGAGATCGCCAGCAGCTGGCCGGCGCGGGTGAGCTCGGCGATGGTGATCGTCGAAGCTATCGAAGAATCCTTGAGCAGCATCACAGCGGTGTTTCCGAACGGCGGAAGCGCGGTGCGTACGCCGAGCGGCAGCGTCACGCGATGGAACACATTTCGATCAGTCATCCCGAGCGAGCGTGCGGCTTCGATGGTCTGGGGATCTACGGACTGGAAACCCGACCTGAAATTTTCCGCCTGGTAGACCGAATAGGCGATACCGAGCCCGACCACCCCGGCCGAGAACGGCTCCAGCTCGATACCGACCTCGGGCAGCACGAAATAGACGCAGAACAGCTGCACAATGATGGGGATGCCCCGAATTATGTTGACGAAGATGCGTGCCGGGGCGCGCAGCGCGGCCAAGCGGCTCATCCCTCCAAGCGCGAGCAGGAGCCCGAGGGCGACGCTGAAGCTCAAGGCGCATAGGCTCAGCACAATGGTCATGGCCAAGCCCTTCAGCAGGACTGGAAGGTAGAGAACTGCGTCGCTAAGGAATTCGGCCATCAGGACGCCTCCAATCCCCAACGTCGGTTGATCTCCGGAATGGCGGAGGCTCGCATGCGTTCTATCGCCAGATCAACGTGCGCCAGCAGTGGATCGCCCTTACGTATGACCAGGCACAGCGCCTCGCCGGCCGGTGCCGCGAATTCCTCAGCCAGCCGCACCGGCCGCTTCGGACCCACTCGCAGCTGATAGGCGAGGATGGGCTGATCGCCGTAACCGACGTCGATTCTACCCAAGCCGAGATCACGCAAGATGTCGCTTAGTCCGTCATAGGTCGAGACATCGATCACACCGGCCGAGCGCAGCTGGTCTACGAACCGGGTGCCGATCTGCGCACCGACGCGCAGACCTCTCAGGGAGACGAGAGAAGGATAGGTGCGTTCGGACGCCACCGGCACGACCAGCGCACCTGAGTAGGAGTAGACCGGACTGCTGAAGGACACCACGGCCTCGCGCTCGGGCGTGCGCAGCATGGCGGCCGCGATCAGGTCGATCTTGCCTGCCGTCAACGACGGAATCAGCGCGCCGAAGGAGGTGATCCGCAGATCGGGAACCCGCCCAATCGCCCTGGCTACGAGAGCGGCAGTGTCAACCATCGACCCAGTCAGTTCGTTGGACCACGGGTCGACGAAGCTGAACGGCACCCCAGTCGGCGACGATCCGATCCGCAGCTGTCGGGCGTCGAGCACCGAACGAGAACATGCGGCAACGGCGGCCGAGGCCGCCAGCACCATGAATCCGCGCCTGTGCCACTCAGCTTCTATCACGCGCAGCGATCGATCGGACCAGTCATCGGCGGATCATGCCCGCGCAGCCCGGTGCACGAAAGTCTTCAATCGCAAACCATGCGGTGTCGGAGTGACACCACGGCCGACCCGAGCCAGACGTAACCGACCTCAAATGTCGGCGGCATGCAGGCCCTCACCACGCGTGCCGATTCAACCTGCCGATCCCAGTGCCGCCGATGGCATTCCACAGCTTTGGCGGCTGGAGGGCCTCACTCCTCGGCGATCACCACATGCATGGGCTGGAAGGTAATCGCGGTCATCATCGGCTCGCAGCGCCTGCGGTCGACCAGGGAAGCCCGCCCGTCAAGTTGAAGGAGACGTCGCCGGCGCACGCAGCGAGAGCAGAGCAAGGGCGCCGAGGAGGGAACCCATCGCCATCGCGACCGCCACGCCCTGGAGTCCGACGCCTGTCTGGAAGAGGTATCCAGCCAGAATCGGCCCCAGAGCGGAGCCGCCGCGCCCGATACCGACCACGAAACCCGTTCCCCCTGCGCGGACTGCCGTGGGGAAGGATTGCGCGAAAACCGCGTAGAGGCCCACGATCGCGGCATTCGTGAAGAAGCCGGCGGCGCCCGCCATCAGCGACAGGCCGGCCAGATCACTCTGCCCCCGTCCGAACAGAGTGACGAGCACCGCAGCGAGCAACATCGCACCTACAACCAGACTTCGCACCGCATATCGCTGCGTCAGGAGGCTCAAGGCAAGAGCGCCGAGCGCACCACCGACGTTCGCCCAAACCAGCACGCTACCTGCCCGCGCCGGCTCAAAGCCCATGTCGACAACGATCTTCGGGATCCACTTCAGGATGAAGTAGAAGGTCATAACGTGCGCGAAGTAGGCAAAGGTGAGCAGGACAGTCGTCCGGGCGAGCGCCGGCTGGAACAACGCTGCCACGCCTGGGCGCGCACCGGCCGCGTCAATTTCGGGAAGCGCACCGACCTTGTCTGCTCCAATCCTCCTCAGAACGGCGTTCGTCCTCTCGAGTGCCCGCGTGGGGCGCCTCTCGACCAGAAAGGCGACAGTCTCCGGAAGAAAAAGCCAGACGACAGGAATCAGCACTGTCGCCACTATCGCTCCGAACACGAAGATCGCGCGCCAATCTCCTCCATCCAGCAGAAGCAGAGAGGAGATCGAGCCGCCAACGATCGCCCCCAACGGATAGCCGCCCGCCATGAGCGCTACCGCCAGTTGGCGGCGACGCGCGTTGGCAAACTCTGCAACCACCGCATTCGTCGTGGCCAGCATGCCACCGATGCCAAGCCCTGTGATGAGTCGGTAAGCCGATAAGGTGCCGACATCCGGGGCTACAGCCGCGAGCCCCATGCCCGCCGCCATGACCGTCAGGCAGAAGAGCACGATCGGCCGCCGGCCCCACCGGTCGGCGAGACTGCCGAGCACGACCGAGCCGGCCGCCATGCCGATCAGCTCCATCGACAGCACGATGCCGAGTGCCGCGCGGTCGATCCCCCACTCGGCAGCGACGCCGGGAGAGGCAAAGCTGATCGACAGCACGTCAAAACCGTCGAGCGCGTTCAGGACGACGCACAGCACCACCGCCGCGATCTGGATCGGCGCCATCGGCCGTTCAGACACGAACGCGCGCGGGTCTTTTTCCATGACGACCTCTCAGATTCTTGCGGTGATGGATCTCTGCCCAGAGACTTCGGGCGAGACTCCCGTCAGCGTTGGGCCGTGAGCCTCACCTGCACTCGGACAACTTTGCTGACCCAGGCGCCGGTTGGATCGGATTTCATTCCGATGTCGACCGCCGCCCGGTCGAGTGCGAGGTCGCCCGACATCGTGGCCTTGTTTCCGTTGATCGCCAAGGTAAAGGGGAGTTGCACCGGAACCTTCCGACCCTTGATCTGCAACACTCCGTCCGCCACGTACTTTCCCGGCCCGGAGGCGCGGATCCTGCTTGTCGTGTAGGTGGCAGTAGGAAATGCGGCGGAGTTGAACCATTCCGCGCCTGCCAAGGTCGTCTCTTGAAAGCGATCGCCCGTCTTTGCGGACGCGGTAGCAAACACCACCACAGCCTTTGAACCCACCAGGTCTGCGGGATCGAAGGCGATCTGCGCCTTCCACTGGTCGAAGCGACCCTGAAACGGCTTCCCGGACTGGGTCCCCGCGAAGGAGACGCGGCCTTCCTGCGGCGACACCCGCCACGCTGGTGCTGCGGCTACGGCCGGGGTCGCAAACGCTGCGACGCAGATCAGAAGACGAGGCGAGATCATTGGCGGGTTTCCTTTCTTGCCTGAGGTATGTGGCGAGGGCGCACCCAGGGAGCCATGCCGGCGAGCACGTCATCACGATCGACGAGGTGATGCTTGAGTGCGGCGGCCACGTGGACGGCCACCAGCAGGATACCGCTCCAGCCGAGCAGCTCGTGCGCATTCATGGAGACGTCGGCCACGACTGCGCGCCGCGCCTCGGACAAGCTAGCGACGAATCCGATGTGCGGCCATTCGAACTGGTTGAACCACAGCGTCGGGATTGCGAAGGCCGCTCCCATCGCGCGGTTCCAGCCGGCCGACACGTAGATCCAGCCGCTCAGCGGCAGCCCAACTATCAGTACATAGAGGAGGACGTGGGAGAGGCGAGCGCCCCACCTCTCCCAACGCGACATCTCCTGGGGACGCGGCGGTGCCCGATGCAACAGGCGCCACACGACACGGATGACGCTCAAGACGAGGATCGTCAGTCCGACCGACTTATGCACCTGGTAAGCCTCGAACGCGTTCGCCTGGGTCTCGGGCTCGTTGATCGCACGGGTCATCCACCAGGCGAGCGGATACATGGCGATGATGAGGACCGCGATCGACCAGTGAAGCGCGATCGATACCAGGCCATAGCGGTGTTGCGCGCACGGCATTGACTATCCCTTCATCGATCGGGAGTGAATTTCGCGGCTGAGCGGTCCCATACCCGCTTTCGCCCGATCCATCCGGTAATTGCGACGCCGAAGTCGCTGCGCTTGATATTGCCGGTCGCGCTGAATCCCACGTTGAGCGCGTTGTTGGCCATGGGGCTACTGCCGGCGCCAAGAAAACGCGCGTTCAGGGTGACGGGCTTGGTGACGTTCTTGATCGTCAGGTTGCCGACGATAACGGCAGCATTCTTTCCGGACGGCTTAATCGAAGTCGACACGAAGCGCGCGGTGCCGAACTTTGCCGTATCGAAGAAGTCGGCGCCGTTGAGATGCTTGGTGAACCCTGGAGCGGTCGTGCTCAGTTGCTTCATGTCGAACGTAACCTCAACCTTCGACGCCACGACCTTCGCAGGATCCAGTGAATAGACTCCCGCTGTCACCTGCAATGAGGTGGGCGCCCGGCACCCGATCGGAGAGCGCGAGCAAGATCAATCGAATGTTCATCAGGCAGTCCAGTCCATCGAATGTTCTCGGCAACCTAACGAAGTGACAAGCCCCGAAAAGTCCCATTCACCCGCTTCCGTGGTGTTTCCTGAAGGTAAAGCGGTGATGAGCAGGCACCGCGATCCACTTCGTCGACAGCGCCGGCCATGGGACTTAGTCCGGAAAGTTAGGAAAAGGGGAAGTCGCTTGCGAAGCGCAAACTGGCGCCGCGCTCGCACCCCCGCGATCAGGGTATGATGAACCATCGGCTGTCGACGCATGCCAGCAGCGCCTGTCCCGTGTGCAGCGTTGATGCCGCACTCGCCTGCAAATCAGCAGCATGCCACTGCACTCGGAGAGCGCCGGCGCGTCGGAATGGAAGCGCCAGTTGTATCCTGCGGTGGAAAAGGTGCAAGCCAGCCCCCTCGGCCTCGCTCCTGGTGCTCTGCGAACAACGCCCGATCGCACTTTGACACCTTTGCCGGAGGCCAGTTTCGCTCAGTCTGACGAGCGAGGCTTGGCGGCAGCAGAAGCTATCGAGAGTAAGGACGACACAGCTTCACGGAGTTGAAGTGCCAGCAGTGAAGGAAGCACATGTCCACCTTCGGTGACCTGTTGTATGATTTGAGCCAGTATCTGCGGACCACTCCGGCTTTGGATCTGGCGGATCGGATTGCCGCGACCTCCCTCAGCCAGTCGATCAGCAGCAACTTCTGGGCGGTCCCGGCGCTTCAGGTCGCGCACATCCTTGCGATCGCGGCTGCTTTCGGATCTGTGCTCATGATCAACATGCGCATCCTGAGGATCAGCGGGGTCGACCGAACGATGGGCGACACCGTCGCGCGGTTCGCGCCGTGGATCTGGTGGGCTTTGCTCGTCCTGGTCATCAGCGGACTCGGGATGATCATTGCCGAGCCAACCCGCGAGCTCCTCAATGCGGCCTTCTGGATCAAGATGGTCCTCGTGATCTCGATGATCGGGGTGACTCTGGCCTTCCAGGCGCGGACGGTGCGGCTCAACGTCAAGGATTGGGAAGCCACGCACGCGCGTCGAACTTCAGTCCGGCTCACCTCAGCGGCGATACTCCTGCTGTGGTGCGCAATCATTTTCGCTGGACGCTGGATTGCTTACGCGCCGACTTGAGAGGATTGTCGATGGCATTGGAATCTTTGTGGCAGACGCTCGAAGCGTCTTCCTTGGCGACGTTTCTAGCCGAATCGGCTTGGGCGTTCCCGACAGTCGAGTCGCTCCACGTCCTGGCGATAGTCACGGTCGTCGGCTCGATCGCGATCATGGATCTTCGCCTTCTCGGCCTGGCGTCCAACGGGTCGGCGGTCTCGGCGGTCTCCGATGAGACGCTGCCCTACGTCTGGATCGCGTTCATGGTGGCAGTCGCCACGGGGAGCCTGCTCTTCGTCAGCAGAGCCACTGCCTATGCTGTCAACACCTACTTCATCGCAAAGATGGTCTGCCTCGTCCTGGCGGGGCTCAACATGCTGCTGTTCCAGAGCATCACCTGGCGCGGCCGAGATCGCTGGGATCGCAGCGCCACGCTTCCGCTGGCGGCGAGGATGGCTGGCGGCATTTCGCTGTTGTTCTGGATCATGGTGGTCGTGTGTGGTCGTCTCATCGGCTTCACTCTCGCCGCCTTCTGACAGGAACCCTGAGAGAGGATCCAGGAGTGCTTCCTGTGCTTCAAGATCACCGCTTCGGAAAGATGGGAGCACGCCGCGCCGCCGGCAACCGCGCCGGTCATCCTGAACAAGATCAGCGAGACCACGCGGGAGCGGCGTTGGCAGCGGGCAGCGAGGGCGGGCTTCTTCGACGCGAGCTGACCGCAGGTGGCCGCGCGCTTGCCAGCACTGGCTACACTGTGGATGATCGACGCGAAACGACGAAGGCCAGCCTTCTCTTCTTCACGCGCCGCTGAGGCCCTACCGCCAACGAGCCCCCCTCGCCCCGCCTATTTCGCGCTGAGAAGATAGGCGATGACCGCCTTGCGCTCGGTGGCGGACGGCACAGCCGTGACCATCCGCGTGCCGGGTACCATCTTGCTCGGCGCCAGCAGGAACTTGTCGAGGACGGCTTCGGTCCAGACCAGCTTCGAGTTCTTCAGCGCGGCGGAATAGTTGAAGGCCGGCACCGAGGCCGCAGGACGCTTTGCGATGCCGTAGAGGGCGGGACCCACGCCATTCTTCCCGTCCACCTTGTGCGTGTGGCACATTTGGCAACGCCCTTTGAAGAGCGCCTCCCCATCCGCGGGAGCGGCCTGTGCGGAGACCGTGGACAAAGCGACGGCGCTGGCGAACGCAAGCGCGAGGCCAGCAGCGTTCGACTTGACGAGATCCATGGCACGACGAGGGAGACTCAACTGCATGCTAACTCCAATCCTTTGATGATCATTGCGCGGCGACAGCTGCGGCGTCCGTTCGTCTGCACTCGTTCTACTGCGTTGCAGCGCTTGCCGCGGGCTTCGACAAAAATTACTGACCGATCGTGATGCTGCTCAGCTCGCTCGGTTCCTTGACCCCGGCATTCGGCAGCGCTTGCCCATTCTCGGCCAGGATGTAGGCAGTTAGGTTGAGAACGGTTTCTGCTTCGAGCGAGCCGGGATCGTTCTGTGGCATCGTGCTGAGGATCCGCCCATAGAGCGCCCTGGCTGGCTTGCCGCTCCAGGAGGTGAGAAAACGCTGTCCCTTCAGGCTTGCTGAATGGGCGTCGCTCGGCTGGCCCTGATCCATGCCGTGACAGGCGGCGCAGACTTCCCCGAACACCTTCTTGCCGGTGGCGATCTGGACTGCGACGGCCCGAGTATCGGACGCAGGAGATGCTGGACCGCTGGGCGCCGATGCGATCAGAAAGGGCGCCGCCAGGACGGACCCGCATGCTACTCGCAATCCCGAGATCCGCCGTCGCTCGTCAAGTGTGCCGGCTCTGCGTGCGCTGCTCATCGTGCCGGCACCTCGTTCACGGCCAAGGCGACCCAACGGCCTCCGACCTTGCTGTTGCCGATGGGTACTACTATCATCTGCCTTCCTTTGACTTGATAGGTGATGGGTCCGCCTGTCGTTCCTGCGGGCAGCTTGATCTCGCCGACCACCTTTCCCGTCGCCTTGTCATAGGCGCGGAACACGGACTCCCCCGAAACGCCGGACCCGCCGAACACCGCATCGCTCCCCTCCCCGACGAAGAGCAGCGATTTCGTCACGAGCGCTGCCGGCCTGCCAGGATATCCGAGCGGCGGCAGCTGTAGCCCCGCGAGCAGCGGGTGGTTGCGCGGCCCCTCCCCGTTCGCCGCCATCCAGACTTGTCTGCCGACCTTCATGTCGATCGCCGTGATCCGGCCGTAGGGCGGCTTGGTGAGCGGCAACTCGTTTCGCGGACCGATGCCGTACGGATTGCCCGGTGGCGGCGATCCCGAGAAGCCGACGTCCCAGCTGTAGTCTATGGTCGCCTTCGGATCCGTCGTCTTGCTCACTCCGACCACGCCAGGCGCGGTCATGGACACCGCATAATAGAGGCCCGTCTCGGGATCGAACGCCCCGGTGTTCCAGCCGATCGAGCCGATATCACCAGGGGAGGAAATTGTACCCTTCGTGCCCGGACGATCCTTCGCGTTCACCGTCGGCGGCGTGAAGAGCGGACCATGCACGTATTGGTCGCGTATTCGCATGGCCTCCTCGCGAAGCGCTGGAGTGAAGTCAATGAGGTCGTCATCGGCGAGGCCGATCCGGTCGACCGGCTCCGGACGCGATGGAAATGGCTGCGTGGGCGAGGCGTGCTCCCCAGGCACGGTGCTTGGCGGTACGGGGCGTTCGTTGATCGGCCACACCGGCTTTCCGGTCGCGCGGTCGAGCACGAAAATATAACCTGTCTTGTTGGCTTGGATCACTGCCTTGACCGTGCGTCCGCCAGTCTTGAAGTCGGCGAGCACCGGCGGTGAAACGTTGTCGAAGTCCCAGAGATCGTGATGAACGGTCTGATAGTGCCAGATTTTTCGACCTGTCTTGGCGTCCAGGGCGACCAAGCTGTTCGAGTAGAGGTTGTCGCCGGGGCGGTGGCCGCCGTAGTTGGGGTTAGTCGGCGCCGACAGAGGTACATAGACAAGGCCGGTTTCGTCATCCGCGGTGATCGGCGCCCAGGCGGCCATGTTGCCCGAGTAGGCCTCGGCTCCTCCCCAGCTATCGCCGCCTGGCATGCCCCGGTCAGGGATGACCTTGAATGTCCAAACTAGCTTGCCCGTGCGAACGTCGTAGCCGCGGATGTTCTCGGGCAGGGCCTCCTTTTCGTTGCCGCTGTCGCCATAGCCTACGCCGACCTTGCCGCCGCCGTTCCCACCGACCACGATCACGTCGCCCACTACGATTGGGCCATTGAAGTTGAAGTATACCGCGCCATCCGGCGTGTTACGGTTTAGCGATACACGACCGCCCTCGCCGAATCCCGTCACGGGACTCCCATCGCTGAGGTTCAAGGCGTAGAGATATTCGCCGCGCACCGAAACAACTCGCGCCTCTATTCCCGTGCCCCAAACATCAACGCCCCGGCTGCTCTGTCCGGCCGCTTCTCGGAAGGTGGCCTTGAACGGCTGCTGAACCCAGACGGTCTTGCCGGTCGCTGCGTCGAACGCTTCGACCAGCCCCACCCCATTAGGGGCGTAGAGGATGCCATCCCGGATCAGCGGCGTACCCCGGAAATAGGGCGATGGTTGCAGATCGGGAAACTTGGTCAGCAGCGCTTCGTCGACGCCCGGGCGGTTCCAGACGACCGCCAGCCGATCGACATTCCTTCGGTTGATGTTCGCAAGCGAGGAGTAGCGGTCAAAGCGGTGAGAACCACCGAAGTAGCTCCACGTGTCGGCGCCGCCTGCTAGGACGCTCGACGGGGACAGCAAGAGGGCCAGGGAGAGCAAGCCACGTGCTTTTCGGAAGTTCACCTTGTCGTTCTCGCTCATCTCGAATTCGTATTCCTCTGCGTCGAAACAATCCCCGTCAGCCCTCTAGCGGCAACCGCCTTGCGGAACTGATCGTGGCGCGGATGCGCTGCACCACAACCACGGTACCTGCCGCAGCTATCGGCGGTACGAGGCGGTGACGCCGACTGTACGGGGCCGGAGATAGCTGGTCGTGTACAATGGGCTGTTGACGTACTTCTCGACGCCCTGTGCACGGTTGTAGTTGAGCGCATTATTGACGAACACCGACACGTCGACGCGATCGAAGCGCATGCCTGCCCGCAGGTTGACGAGGCTCACGCTCGGCCGTGGAGTGTCGAACGGCTGGAACAAGGGACTGTCGGGATCGACCCTGCCGGTCCGACGAGGGGCGCTGGTGTAGGTAAAGTCGCTGCGCAGATACCCTTCGTTTCCGCGCATCGGGATACGGTATTCGCCCGAGAGGTAGATCGTCCAAGGGGATCCGGCATTCGGCACGAAGTCGCCCTTCTGGAAGACAAGGCTTTCTTCGCTGAACGTTGTGCGATTGTAGCCGACCGACGCGCTGAGATCGAGTTGCGGGATGGGACTGTATGTCACAGCCGCGTCGAAGCCTCGTGACTTTGCCGAACCGAGGTTGTCCACGAATAGATAGCCGCAAGTCGGCAGCTGCAGCTGCGTTTGGATCTTGTCCCACTTGATGAGGTAGATGCTTCCGTCGAACCGCAGTTTGCCGCCGAGCATTCGATTCTTCGAACCGACTTCGTAGTTCCAGACCGTGTCCGACTCGTACGACGTGGGTGATGCCGGGTTGCCGTTGGCATCCACGTAGCCAAGGCTAGTGAGATCCCCCCCGCAAACCGGCGGAACACGGACCTGCGCGCCGCCGGGTCTGAAGCCCTTCGACGCCGTCGCGTAGATCAAGTTACGGTCGTCCGGCTCCCAAGAGATACCGAACTTCGGGGTGAACACCTTTTCGTTGTTGAACTGTCGTTCGATCGGGAACACCGGCGCGAACGCCCCCTGCCCCGGCGTGCAGCCTGCCGCGTCAGGACACGGCGTTCCATAGGGGGCGTTCAGGTTATTGAGCGGACCGCCCTGGACAGTGTCGAACCGGACCTTGTTGGAAGCGTAGCGACCACCCACCGTGAGGGTGACTTGCGGCACGATCTTGAAGTCCACCTGGCCGAACGCGGCGAGTTGCCGTTCGCGGGACGAGAACTCTGCCGAGTATACGAGGGAGTTCGGTCCGAGCGGTACGCCGAAGGCGTTGAGGAACGCGCTGGTGCCCGGATAGGGGCCGTCCGCCGCGGTGACGCCGAACAGGGACGGCACGCGCCCGAGGAAGTTGACATAGTCCTCTTCGTACGAACGTTGGCGGTTGTTGCTGTAGAAACCCCCGACGACCCAGCGCAGACGAGCGTCCGGATTAGCGGATTGCAGCCGCACCTCCTGCGTGAAGTTGCGCTGACGGTCGGTGAGGATGTCGCGCGCAGAATCGCCGACGCGTGGCGCTGCGAAGCCGAGGAACGAGTAGCCGTAGCTGCTCGTGGCCTCGACCCACTGGCTGTGGTTGCGGGCCAGCCACGCCGTCGTTGAGATCAGCTGGACCGCATCGTTGGACCAGTCGACGGTCACATATGGAAGGTAGAGCCGGTCCGAGCCCTTGTCATAGAGCGGAGCCTCCAATCCCGTGAGGAAGGGCTGGCCCGTAGCGGGATTCCCGGGATCATTCGGATCGTTCAGGAGCTGCGTGGTCGAGCCCGCCGCGAAGACTGGAGCGGCGTAGACACCTCGGCCCGGTCGTGAGGCGCTGACCCACACCGTATTCGTAGCATCGTGGAGCGTCTGGTCCTCGACATTGAAAGATCCTGTCACCACGAGATTTTCGGTCACGTTGAACGCCAGCGCGAAGCGTCCGGCGATGGTCTCGGTCCAGTTGGAATCCTCGTAGACGGTCCTGGCACCCTCGAGGCGCAGCCCGTCCGGGCCAAGCGAGCCGTCCACAACCGGCTGGCCGCCGCTTGTTGCCACGATAGGGGTGCCGGCGATGCGATCGATGAAGCCCCCCTGACGACGGAAGTACCCGGCTGCGCGGAAGGCGATCTTGTCGTCGACGATCGGCCCACCGACCGCCGCTCCGAACTCGTAGCTCTGACCGCCGCCATCGATGTCGCCGAACTCGGCCCGCGCGCGGAATTGGAAGTCGTTGAACGACGGTGTCGGCTGGATGAAGCGGATGGTTCCCCCCTGCGATCCGGATCCGAACAGGGTTCCCTGGGGACCGCGGAGCACCTCGACCCGCTCGAGGTCGAACAAGACCGGGAAATATGTGCCGGCGGAGTAGCCGAGACTGCGCACCTGAATGGGAACGTCGTCGATGTAGACGCCGGTGGTGGATGCTCCGGCGGCAGAGGATATGCCGCGGATCGCGATCTGGTTCGAGCCGGAACTGGTGCTCGTCAGGTTGACGCCCGGAGTGAGGCGGATCAGGTCGGCGAATTCGCGCACGCCCGTCCTGTTGATCTGCTCCTGCGTGACCGCCGCGATACTGACTGGGACCTTGGAGATCGATGAAGCACTCCGTGTCGCCGTCACGATGATATCGTTGCCCGGTGCCACCGTCTCGTCTGGGGCCGCCTGCGCGTCAGCGGTTCCGGAGCACATCGCCGCAGCGAGAATAGCAAGCGCCGAAGCTGTTCCGAGAAGCGCGTGATTGCCGCACATGGATTGCTCACCAACCATTCTACCTACCCCCAACTGACTTGAAGCCTCCAACCCCAAGCTCGTCAGACTGATCGAAACTAGCCTCCGGCAAAGGTGTCAAAGTGCGAGCGGGTGTTGTCCGCAGAGCACCAGGAGCGAGGCCGAGGGGTCTGGGGCTTGTACCTTTTCCACCGCAGGATACAACTGGCGCTTCCATTCCGACGCGCCGGCACTCTCCGAGTGCAGTGGCATGCTGCTGATTTGCAGGCGAGTGCGGCATCAACGCTGCACACGGGACAGGCACTGCTGGCATGCGTCGAACAACCGCCTGAAAGAGAGGCGAAACAACCGCCATCCGCCCGAGCGAGCTTGCTTGGTGATGATCGCCTCCCATAAGGTGTCAATTTGACACCCTCTCCGCGAGGGTCTGCGAGACTACCGGTTCCCCACCAGAGGTTGCGAGAAGCACGATCTGATTGGCCGCATCCTTACGGACGCGCTGAAGGCAAGGGGGAAAGAGATGGTGCAGTTCATGGTTCGTCGTACCCTAATGGCGGGGGTTGCGAGCGCGGCGCTAGTCTGCGCTTCGCAAACGGCTTGGGCGCAGGCGGCGCCTGCAGAGCCACCGGCGGCGCAGGGTACTCAGGCCGAAGTGGATGAGAACTCGGGCGGGTTGCAGGACATCTTCGTCACCGCCACCCGCACGTCCACCAACATCCAGCGGACGCCGATCGCCGTGACCGCGCTGACGACCGAGGCTTTGCAGGAGCGCGGCGCGCGCAGCCTGCTGGACCTCAACTCCTTCACGCCCAGTCTGTCCGTCGGAAACACGTCCGGCCAGGCGACGAGCGGCGGCTATGCGATCCGCGGCATGGGAGTTAACGGCAGCTCTTCGGCGGCGGTCGGCATCTACGTCGACGACGTTTACTTCTCCTCCTCGGCGGGCAATCTCCTCAGACTTATCGACGTCGAGCGCATTGAAGTGCTCCGCGGTCCGCAGGGGACGCTGTTCGGCCGCAACACCATCGCCGGTGCCGTCCAGTTCATCACCAACAAGCCCACGCAGGAGTTCGGCGGATACGTCGACGGGACCGTCGGACGCTACGATCGTGCGGACATCCAGGGCGCGATCAACCTTCCCGTGACCCGGACGCTTGCCGTGCGCCTTACCGGCGCGTCGCAGAGGAAGGACGGTTACGTACTTGACGAATTCAACCAGATCTATCGCGGAGCTGAGCGCTACAGCCAAATCCGCGTCCAAGGACGCTGGGAGCCGATGGAGAGCCTGACGGTCGATCTCAAGGGCGACTTCTTTCGTCAGCGGAGCAACGGTCAAGCGATCCGCGTGACCGCGATCAATCCCAACGCCCTGTTCATCGGCCTCGGAGCATTGGGCGGCGAGACGCGACCGTACGACGACCGCTATCTGTCGCGGTCGCGCTATAGTTTCGCAGGGTTTGGTTCGCCGGAATTTGCGCGACAGAAGTTCGAGGTCTATCAGGGCGTAGTGAACTACGACGTGACGGAGAACTTCCACCTGAAGTCAATCACTGCCTACACCAAGGCGAACAACTCGACAGCTTACGACACCGACAGCACGCCCCTCAACTTCGTGTCTGTCACGCCTGACGACAACACCGCCAAGGTATTTACGCAGGAGTTCCAGGCGAGCGGATCGGCGCTCGATGAACGTCTGAAGTGGACAACCGGCGTCTACTACTACGACAGCAGGAGCAGGTCACAGTCCGGCATCCTTTCAATTGGTCTGGATGCCTTCCCGCTTGATCCAGCGAGCCGCAGCAACGTGGAGTCGAAGGCGGTCTACGGCCAGGCAACCTTCAACTTCACCGAAGCCCTCTCGGTCACCGGCGGCCTGCGCTACTCGAAGGAGACGAGCACCGACTTCGTCGAAGGCACGGCACCGGGATCCTCAATGTTCAAGAACACATCGCCACTGATCGGCATTAACTTCCAGGCTACCGAGCGTGCCCTCTTCTACGCGAAGGCATCGCGCGGCTTCCGCGCGGGAGGGTTCACTGCGGATGCACGGCTCCCCGGAAACGGGCTTGGGTTCGGTCCAGAGACGGCTTGGACCTATGAGGCGGGCGCGCGCCTCGACCTGTTCGATCGCCGACTGCGCCTCAACCCTACGGTGTTCCAGACGGATTGGAAGAGCATCCAGTTCAACCTGCTGATTCCCACTGCCGGCCAGATCATACTTGCGACGGCCAACGCTGGCGACGCACGCATCCGCGGCGTGGAACTGGAAGGCCAACTGATAGCTACCGACCGCCTGTCCTTCAACTTCGCCGGCTCCTACTTGGACGCTGAATACACCCGAGTGCCCGCGCTCACCTATTCGGCCTATCCCGAAGGCGTGCTCGGGCCGGTCGTCACCCTGCCGAACCTGACCCGCGATACGGAACTTCAGCGGACGCCTAAGTACAAGATTTCGGTCGGTGGGCGGTACGTCCTTCCCTTGAAAGGTGGCCAGAAGATCACTCTGTCGGGCGATTACACCTACACCGATAGGCAACGCAGCGCGGTGACGATCTCGGACTCCGTCGAGATGCCTTCCTATCACCTGGTCAACTCGCGACTGCAGTTCGACTCTGCTGACGAGATGTGGTCAGCGGCATTGTTCGTCACGAACCTTACGAACGAGTACTATCTGACGGGAGGGGTGGATTATGCTGGCGGCTTCACCGCCGGTGCTCGCGTGGAGAATCCCGCCCGTCCGCGTGAGTGGGGCCTTCAGGCCACCGTCCGGTTCTAATTGCACGGGCAGCTCTTCGTAGCGGTCACGGCTCGATCTCCGTGGATGAGGCTGCATTTTGACAGGAGTGCAGCCTCATCCGTCCCGGACGCGGGCTTGGGTGAGTCCCCCCTTTCTTAACTTTCCGGACTAAGTCGCATGGCCGGCGCTGTCGACGAAGTGGGCGCGGTGCCTGCTCATCACCGCTTTACCTTCAGGAAACACCACGGAAGCGGGTGAATGGGACTTTTCGGAGCTTGTCACTTCGTTAGGTTACCGAGAAAATTTGATGGACTGGATCGCCTGATGAACATTCGATTGATCTTGCTTGCGCTGTCCGCCGCGCCAACGGCGCTGTCCGGTCAGGTGCCGGGTACCCCAGACCCATCGCGGGCGACAGCGGGAGCCTATTCGGTGGATCCTGCACACACCCAGGTCACCTGGAAGCTGAACCATCTCGGCTTCAGCATGCTGCAGGGCCAATTCGGAGCTTCGGGAGGGTCGCTGTCCCTGGATCCTGCGAAGGTCGCGGCGTCGAAGGTTGAGGTTACGTTCGACATGAAGCAACTGAGCACGACCGCTCCAGGGTTCACCAAGCATCTCAACAGCGCCGACTTCTTCGATACGGCGAAGTTCGGCACCGCCCGCTTCGTGTCGACTTCGATTAAGCCGTCCGGAAAGAATGCTGCCGTTATCGTCGGCAACCTGACGATCAAGGATGTCACCAAGCCCGTCACCCTGAACGCGCGTTTTCTTGGCGCCGGCAGTAACCCCATGGCCAACAACGCGCTCAACGTGGGATTCAGCGCGACCGGCAATATCAAGCGCAGCGACTTCGGCGTCGCAATGGCCGCGCCGGCCGTAGCAGACGACGTCGAGCTCGAGATCAACGCCGCTTTCGTAAAGAACTGATTCAAAACGGATGGGGTGGCCGATTGACCGCATCATCCCATTGCCGGGGAGTGAGTGATGAATGTTGGACTCCGCAAAGCGAAGGTTTTCCTGGCGCTGGCGATCTCGGCAACACTCTCGCTGCCATTAGCAGCGGAGCCCCCGTCGCCTGCGGTAGTCGCCGCGCGCCGCGCGATCTTCGATCCGGCGATCAGCTCCGTGCTCTTCCATAACATGGACGAGTTATTCGAGACGCGTGTCGTCGGCCATGCAGCTGCGCCCTGGCAACTGCCCCGCACCGATGCACCGATGAACTTCTCCTACTCCTATGGTGGAGCGACTAAGCCGGCAAGTGAAATCCTGGACGGCAACTACACGAATGCGCTGCTGATCATCAAAGACGGCAAGATCGTGACGGAGATCTATCGGAACGGGACGGATGCACAGAGCAGGTTCATTTCCTGGTCCATGTCGAAGTCGCTGACTGGCACGCTGGTGGGACTTGCTGTGAGCGAGGGCAGGATCAAGTCGTTGGATGACGGTATCGTCACCTACCTGCCGGAACTGCGGCGCACGGGATATGAGGGCGTCACGATCCGGCAAATACTGGAGATGAGGTCGGGCGTTGACTACGACGAGCGCTACGACTGGAAGAACCCAAGCGTCGCTTCTATCAATCACGAGGAAGCGCTGGTTCAGAACCGTGTCCGCTTCGCCGACGTGGCGCGAACCCTCAAGCGCAAACACGCTCCAGGATCGACATTCGACTACAAGACAATCGACACCGCCGTGCTCGGCTGGCTTGTCGAACGGGTAACCGGGATGAGCGCCTCGGCTTACATGTCCAGTCGGATTTGGGAACGGCTCGGCACGGAACGGGACGCCTTCTACATCATGGACGGCCCTCCTGGGATCGGGCGGGAGTTCACCGGCGGCGGCTTCAACGCGACGTTGCGGGATTATGGACGCTTCGGGCAGATGATGCTGCAGGACGGGGTCGGCAATGGCCAGAGGATCCTTCCCGCCGGTTGGGTGCGCCAGGCCACTGCGCCTGTTGGAGGGCAGGAAGGAGAGACGGGCGGCTACGGCTACCAGTGGTGGACCGTTCAGAACAGCGATGCGTAC
The DNA here is from genome assembly GCF_040676285.1 of Sphingobium sp. LMC3-1-1.1. Lineage (NCBI taxonomy): Bacteria > Pseudomonadati > Pseudomonadota > Alphaproteobacteria > Sphingomonadales > Sphingobiaceae > Sphingobium > Sphingobium sp. LMC3-1-1.1. Next base: position 26,051 of record NZ_JBEGHQ010000004.1, read on the forward strand.
TTCGCGCTCGGGTTGTGCGGCCAGTTCATCTACGTGGATCCGATCACCCGCACGGTAGTCGTGAAGTTGAGTTACGTTCCGCTCGAAAAGGGCGACGCGATGAAGGAGACGCTCAGCTTCATGGCGGCCGCCTCGGCATGGCGGCCGTGAGTGCGATCACGAGGCGTGAGCGACAAACCAGGTTTAGCCTAGTCTAATAACACACTGTCCATAACCGGCAACTAACACCACTAAATCAAAGAATGGCTTTGCTAGTCGGTTCGGTGAGCTACGAAGGATGTTGAGATGAAACGTGCTCTTTTGGCCATCGCAATCCTGGCCGCTGGACTTGCCTCCCCGATTTCAGCGCATCATTCGACGGCGATGTTCGACAATCAGAAGCTCGTCATTTTGCGAGGCACGATCAAGTCGTTCTCATATTTGAATCCTCATTCGTGGATTTCGATCGTGGCGGCCCCTGAAGGCACCACTGCTGCGAAGAGATGGGACGTGGAGTTGGTCTCGCCGGTGGTGTTGGAGCGGATGGGTATCACCCGTGAAACGTTTCGGCCTGGTGACAAGGTCGTGATGGGGATCCGGCCGTTGCGCGACGGCCGTCCCGGAGGCGCCTTCGTGCTCGCGGTGACGGCGAATGGGACACCCTATGGTGCCAAGCCTGCGGAGGTCGGCGTCGATCCGAAGCGCCTACGCCTCTAGGCCTCCGGATCGGGCGACCTCCTGAACTTCTGCTGGCGGCCCCTGCCGGACGCATGCCGACACTACATCTCCCGAGGTCCATCGCCCGGATGGATCGGGCGAAAGCGGGTATGGGACCGCTCAGCCGCGAAATTCACTCCCGATCGATGAAGGGATAGTCAATGCCGTGCGCGCAACACCGCTATGGCCTGGTATCGATCGCGCTTCACGTGTCGGCCGGCTGGAACCGCGCGATGGGAGCGGCCTTCGCAATCCCGACGCTGTGGTTCAACCAGTTCGAATGGCCGCACATCGGATTCGTCGCTAGCTTGTCCGAGGCGCGGCGCGCAGTCGTGGCCGACGTCTCCATGAATGCGCACGAGCTGCTCGGCTGGAGCGGTATCCTGCTGGTGGCCGTCCACGTGGCCGCCGCACTCAAGCATCACCTCGTCGATCGTGATGACGTGCTCGCCGGCATGGCTCCCTGGGTGCGCCCTCGCCACATACCTCAGGCAAGAAAGGAAACAGGAAACGACAGCTTCCGCTTAAAATCCAGGGTCACTTCGCAGCGGAAATCAACGAGGAACCTTCATGTACCACATCCGTAAACTGGCGGCAGCTTGCCTGGCCGTCGGCGCCTCTCCCCTGTCCTTCACGCCAGCCGACGCCGCTGCTCCGGTCGATACAACCGTTCTTGCCGCGAGGGCCGATGCCGACATCGTCGTGTTTGGCCGAGGCGAGAGCAAGATCGGTGTCGCGGGCGCAGCGAGCGAGGGCAGCGTCGCAGGCTCCGACCTGCTCATCCGTCCGCTCCTGCGCGTGGCCGAACTCCTCGAAGCCGTGCCGGGCATGATCGCCGCGCAGCATTCGGGCAGCGGCAAGGCAAACCAATATTTCCTGCGCGGATTCAACCTCGATCACGGATCGGACTTCACCACCTATATCGACGGCGTGCAGATGAATTTTCGCAGCCACGGCCATGGCCAGGGCTATCTCGACCTCAACGGCCTGATCCCCGAGGTCATTGACCGGGAAGATTACCGCAAAGGCCCTTATCGCGCCGACGGCGGCGATTTCGCGATGGCTGGATCGGCCGCCCTGACAACCATTGAAAAGATCGACGCGCCCTGGGTCTCGGCCGAACTCGGCTCCTATGGCTGGCGGCGACTCGCGGCGGGCGGGACGATCGGCAATGTCGGCGGCGGCGACTTGACCCTTGTCGGGCAGTTCAAGATCTATGACGGCCCCTGGCAGCAGCCCGAGAAGCTGCGTCATTATTCGGCCTTTGCCAAATATGCAGCCGTGATCGGTCTTGGCAAACTGGACCTCAGCCTGCACGGCTATCGTGGCACATGGCGGCCGACCGAGCAGATCCCCGAACGCATCATCGGCTCCTCGATCTGCGCCGATGCCTTCTGCTCGCCCGATCCGACAGCGCGCGGGGAAACCACCCGCGTTGTTGCCAATGCGGCGCTTAGTGGGGAGAGTTGGTCGGCGAACGTCTATGGTCAATATTATGACTGGGCGATGAGCTCCAACCCGACCTATGCCAATACCGATGGATCAAGCGCCCAGATTCTGCAGTTCGACAAGCGCGTCATCCTGGGGATGACGGGCCGTAAAAAATGGGAGATCTCTCCCTCGCTCGACATCAGCATCGGCACCGAAAACCGCTATGATACGATCGGCCCCGTCGGGGTCCACCACACCGACGCCGGAAGCTTCAAGGAATCATTGGGATCCTACGACATCACCGAATCCTCGGGTGCGATCTATGGCGAAGCCACGCTTCGCCCTTTGCCAGGCGTGCGGGTGATCGGCGGCCTGCGCGGGGATTATTATCATTACATCGTGCGAGCGCGCGACGATGTTGCCGCAGCGCTTGGCGCGGGGCGCGGTGATGATGCCATCCTCTCGCCCAAGCTGGCGCTGGCCTACTCTCCGGTCCCATCGCTCGAATTCTACGCCAATGGGGGCCGGGGGTTCCATTCAAATGACGTGCGCGGGGCGGTGAATACCGCGTCGCCCGTCCCGGTCCTGGTCCGGGGCACCGGCAAGGAACTGGGCGCTCGCTTTCAGACCGGTCCGTTCAGCCTCACCGCAACCTATTACTGGCTGAATGTCGGGAGCGAGCTGCGCTTCGTGGGAGACTCCAATGCGGTGGAGCCCACCGGCGCCAGCAAGCGGCGCGGTTACGAGCTGGTGGGCTTCTGGCGACCCCTGCCCTGGTTGGCCCTGGATGCCAACTATACCGCCAGCCGGTCGCGCTACGACAATGGTGACCGCATTCCCAATGCCTTTGAAAACGCCGCTTCAGCAGGCATTTCGGCCATGTTCGACCGCTGGAGCGGCAGCGTCCGCCTCCGCCATCTGGGTCCCTATCCGCTGATTGAGGATAATAGCGCCCGTGACAAGGGCAGCACCATCGTCAACCTGCGTGGAGCATGGAAACCGCCTCATCTCGAGGTTTTCGGCGAAGTGCTCAACCTCTTCGACAGTCACGACAAGGACATCGCCTATTGGTATGAATCCTATATTCCGGGCTTTGACAGCGCGCCCACCGAAGGTCGCCTCAGTCGGGTGGTCGAGCCGCGCACCTTCCGGATGGGGATCCGCTACAGCTTCTGAGCGAGCAGGCTTGTACCGCCACGCTGCCCAGACGGACCCAGACAGAGAGCGCCCGTGCCCTAACAGCACTGTACCGCCAGCGTCACTGCAATTGCCTTTGGCGCGGCGGCGCAGACCGGCAAGCTGGGTATGAATGAGACAAGGGACAAAGCTTTCGTCCATCGCACGACAGACACCAGGAGACAGGCATGAAGAAAAGGCTGATCGCACTTGCATTCTGGATGACGTTCGTAGGCGGCTGCGACCGCAAGACGGACCAGCCCTCGGCGGACGCGCCGCCGGCTGACGTGCACAAGCTGATGGTGGAGAAAGTCGATCCGTCCGCCAAAAGCTATTGGAACGCCGTCCAATATGTCAGCGATGAGACCGGAAATCACGAAATTCGGCCGCGTAACGATGCGGAATGGACCCGAACTCGCGAGGCTGCGGAACGGGTTGGGCAATATGCCGCACTTTTGCGAACACCGGCCTATGCCAAAGGCCGCGGCCAGGACTGGCAGGAATTCGCGCAAGGCCTCTCGGACGCCGCCGGACTGGCCGCACACACAGCGGCAGCAAAGAACGTCAACGAGGTATTGGAAGTGGGCGGCGCGTTGTATAATGTCTGCAGCGCCTGCCATCAGGCCTATATGAAGTCGCCGGCCAGCCTCGCGCCAACGGGGACCAAAGAGCCTGAAAACGCCTCATGAGGCGGTGGACGCTTCCCCTCGCCGCCATGGCGCTGGCATTCTGGTCAGTGACCGCCCTGGCCCACGACGTGGCCGAAGGCGACAAGGCCTTCGTCCTGGCCACCGACGGTCCGGCGATCCTCCCGTTTCTCTATCTGGGCGCCAAGCATATGGTGACCGGGTACGACCACATCCTCTTCCTGATCGGGGTGGTCTTCTATCTTTATCGCCTGAAGGATGTCGTCCTGTACGTGTCGATGTTCACCATCGGCCATTCGACCACGCTGCTGCTGGGCGTGTTGCTGGGTTTTGGCGCAAATGCTCATTTGGTCGATGCAGTGATCGGGCTATCGGTCGCCTATAAGGGCATCGAGAATATCGGCGGCCTCCGGAAACTCGGTATCTCCATCAATACCAAAGCGACCGTTCTTGCATTCGGCCTGGTTCATGGCCTTGGCCTCGCGACCAAGCTGACCGAACTTTCGTTGCCCAGAAATGGGCTGCTGACCAACCTCATCAGCTTCAACATCGGGGTTGAGGTCGGACAGTGCCTTGTCCTTGCCTTTGTCCTCATGCTGCTCGGCCTCTGGCGTGGCACGTCCAGCTTTCGAAACGGGGCGTTTACCGCCAATCTGGCGCTGATCGCCGCGGGCATATTTCTCGCCGGTTATCAAATTGCGAGGTATCTTGAATCATGACTGAAATTGAACCCGTGCGCCCCTCCCGGCGCGCGCTCGTCATTGGAACCACGGCGACGCTCGCCATTGGCGCAGCAATTGTCGTCCTGTTCGTGCTTCCAGCCGAAACCGGCATCGATCCGACGGGCGTCGGAAACGTAACGGGCCTTTCCAGTATTGCAACCGCTGGAGCCAACCAGTTCTTGGAACGGGGCCTGAAACGCCAAGGTACGTTCACGCCCAGCCAGACGCCCCTGCCGCCCGAGCCAGGCGCCAGCGACCATTGGGAATTCGAACTCAAACCCTTTGAAGGCATTGAGCTTAAATATGTGGTCGATGAGGGGCAGCCGATACACTTCCACTGGTCGGGATCAGGACCGCTCAACTATGACATGCACGCCCATCCCTTCGACGGTGGTGAAGAGCTGACTGAAAGCTATGCAATCACCAAGGGCGACCGGCAGGCAGGCCGCTATGTCGCGCCGTTTACGGGCATCCACGGTTGGCATTGGCAGAATCGCAGCATGAACAACGTGCACCTGACGCTTGATGCTTCTGGCAAAATTAAAGGATCCAAGCTGTTCGATGCCGGCGGGGAACACGACCGGACGCTGACGCCTCCAACGGAGTAAGATAGCACAGGAGCCAGGGCTCTGTCAGAGCAAAACGGCGCGTTGCTCTGGGCGCTGCTAAAGTAGGGGCATGAGCCGCTCCAAGCCTGACAATCCGTTCCGCTACTTCAACTCGTCGCGCGAGGTATCCGGCTGGCGGTGATGATGTACGTGCGCTTCCCGCTCAGCCTCAGGAACGTGGAAGACCTGCTCTTCGAGCGCGGTATCGACATCAGCCACGAGACGGTGCGCTACTGGTGGAACAGGTTCGGCCCGCTGTTCGCAGGCGACATTCGCCGGCAGCGGATCAGCCGCATGCGGGGATTTCGCCACTGGCGCTGGCACCTCGACGAAATGTACGTCAAGGTGAATGGCGAAATGGTTTATCTATGGCGCGCCGTCGATCAGGAAGGCGAGATCCTGGTGAGCTATGTCACCAAAACCCGTGATAAGATGGCTGCGCTAACCTTCATGAAGAAGGCGCTGAAGCGTCATGGATCTCCCGAATCGATCACCACTGATGGCCTCCGCACCTACGGCGCGGCAATGGATGAGCTTGGCAACCGGGCAAAGCAGGAAATCGGTCGGTGGGCGAACAATCGGGTCGAGAACAGCCACCTTCCCTTTCGACGACGAAAGCGAGCCATGCTGCGCTTCCGACAAATCAGGTCGTTACAGAAATTCGCATCCGTACACGCCAACGTCCACAACCACTTCGCACTGGAACGCCACCTCGTCGATCGCCAGACCTATAAGGAAAGACGCTCAGCTGCCTTTGCTGAGTGGCATTCTCTCATGAGCTGATCCCCTACCCTCGCGATCCAAAGTGCATCGCGTGGAGAGCAGTTCGCCTTTGTCTGACAGCACCCCCACCACGGTTCCGGCGTCGTCCGAAAAGCCAGCTTTGACAGTATGTTGGGAAAAACTTGGCTGGGGCGGCAGGATACAAATTCCCGCAACAACTCATTGAAAGTAAGATATTACTAAATAATACTATAATAAAATGACCAACATTTACTACCAAGAATACATGATCCATCTTCGGATTCATTGAAACATATTGATCAATAATGAGATTTTGTCAAGGCGATCCCTATCATCGCCTTACGATATCTCAGGCGTCGCTTTGCTCCAGGCTTCCACTCCTCTATTGCTTGCTTGTCAGAGAGGCTTCAATGGCAATCTTGAGTTTCTCGCCAGCGTCCCCATCGACCGTTTGCACGGTCCGCTTACCCGTCCGGGGATCGGTCTGATGGAATTTGAACGCTTTGCCGCTTAGCGGCCCGGAAATCAGATCGGCGATCATGATCTCCCGATGCTTGTTCTCTCCGTTTGCAAATGGTGCGATAAGGTCGACAAGCCAGATCGCCTCGCCAGACGTCCACTCCTCGAGCGTCAGACGGTTGGCCGGTTCGATCATCCCGCCCTCCAGCTTTTTCTCGGCTTCCGGGCTGCATTTCGCCCACAGCGCGAGACCCACCGGCTTATCGCCGTCGCGGAAGACATAGAATTGCTGGTGGATCAGCGCCGGCATCAACAGCCATTCGATGTCGCCGATCGAAAGCCCCCGATGCAGCGGGGACTGCGTCAGGAGCCAGGTCATCTCTCCCAGCATGTGGCTTACGGTGGGCGGCGCGGAAGCGGCCGCAGCCGCTTCCTTCTGTGTCGTCTCGTTCATGCGACAATCCTATAATCAGGCCGCGAAATAATCATAGAGCGCTTCGGTCTTGGCATAACGGGTGTTCAGTTCACCCTCTCCGCTTTCCGCCCCGAACGCCGCCATCTGTTGCGTCATCCGTGCCAATATGGTCTCCCACCCGCTCGCCGGCTCGTTTGCCGCCTCACCGGGCTTATAGGCGAGCGCTACATCGCCTACGGTCCCCACCGAGCCGTTCGCACGCGTGAAAGTAGAGGTGGCCAGCACGACATTCGATCCGATCTTCACATTCTGCTCGACCGCACGCGATGACAGGCTGATCGAGGTGATACCATGATCGGCCAGGGACTTGAGTTCCCCGCTATCGGTTGCGCCATCACCATCGCCATCCACCCAGACCTTCAGCTCGCCAAAGCGGGTGTCGTTTGCGTCGATCTTGCCGTCCTTATTGGAATCGAGTGCTCCAAGCGCATCAAGATCACTCTTGGCATTGCTCTTCTCGGTGAGGAAGCTGAGTTCCGAAGCGCTGGTAATGCTACCGTCCCCGTCGCGATCAATGACGAGGAAACCATCGCCCTTCCCGACCCAGCCGGTGTTGTCCGCAATCCCGTCTCCATTCATGTCAAAGGCGGCCTTTGCCTTCTTGATCGAGCGCATCTCGACGCCGTCGCCATCCAGATCGAGGATGATCGGCGAAAGCATGCCGATGTCCTTGTTGGAGAAAGACAGGATGGTGGCTGGATCAATCAAGCCCGAGCGCCCGTCCAGAACGGCGGTGTCACTCCGCCGACGAACAAACATCTGACCGCCGGTTGTCGAGATCATATAGCGCTTGGATTTACGCTCATATTCCTGCCGCTCGACGTCAATCGCTGGTACAATCGGAGCATCTGAAGTGGCAGGCGTTTCGGTCCCCGTCCATGCCGAATAAGCCTCACGCGCGCTGCCATCGCCGCGTACATAAGCGAGTCCGGCATCGAGAGCTGTACCAGTGGTGCCATTAGTACGGCTGAAGCTCGCTTTGCCATAAATGATGTTACCACCGTCGTTGGCGTTTTCCGGCGCGACTGACAAAAGGCCGATGGCGCTGATCCCGGCTTCAGCGAGACTCTTAACTTCACCCGCATCCGAGATGCTGTTGCTGTTGGTGTCGAACCATAGCTTGAACTCAGCAAAGCGCGCATCGAGCGCGTCAAGCACGCCATCCCCGTTGCTATCAAAAGCCTTCAGACCCTCGAGATCGGTCTTGGCGCCTTCCAGATCACCGACAAAGGAGATTTCGGCAATGTCGGAGATCTTGCCGTCACCATTGCGATCCAACGCCAGGAAAGCATCACCCGCTTCGATCCAGCCTGTGCGTTCGGTCGCGCCGTCGCCGTCCATATCAAAGCGAACTGTGCTTGAGGTTACCGAGATCAGGCCAGCACCGTCACCGTCATAGTCAAGGATGACCGGGGCGGCGATCCCGATGTCGGAGGGATCGAACGACAGGAAAACGTCACCGACGGCTCCGCTGGTACCATCATCACGCAAAAATTCCGAGGTCGCATAAATCACGTTATCGGCCCCTCCCGGAACCTCGCCTGTCAAGTTGAGCGTCAGGTTCACCTGTGCGATCCCCAGCGCCGAAAGCGAGAACAGCTCCCCAGTCTGGCTGACGCCATCCTGGTTGACGTCCCGCCATATCTGGAATTCGGCGAAACGTTCATCGCCACCATCAAGGAAGCCGTTGGCATTGCTGTCATAGGCTCGCAGCCCTTCAAGGTCCGAGACAGCGCCTTCGGCATCCTCCACAAAGGAGATTTCCTTGATATCGTCGATTGTACCATTGGCGTTACGATCCAGCGCCAGGAAACCATCGTCACCGCTGAGCCAGCCAGTACGATCCGCTATTCCATCCAAGTCCATATCGAAGGTTGTCGTAGAGATATCGGCGGCCACAAGTTCGAGGCCATCGCCATCGAGATCCAGCATGACGGGAGGCGTTGTCTGTCCACGGCGAATGAAAGTAATCTTCATCGGAATATAAGTTGTCCGATCGCCGTTTACGATGTTGAGCGTGAAGGTTGCGTCAACGCTTGAAGTTCGCCTGACGCCTCCGATCTTCAGGCCGCCCTCCCATTCGCCGTCCCAATCCTGTCCGGGAACCCAGAAACTGATGCGTCCAGAAGAATCAATGTTGATATTCGGCATAGCCGTCGCGTTGATCTCACCACTTCCACCCGAAACAACATTATATTCTCTATAGCTCAGGTTTGAGATGGAATAGGTAACCCCCTGACGTTCGGGATCAGTGACGATCGGCGTGATATACCGGGTCACGGCCGAAGAATTCGCCATGATCCAATATTCGGTATCGGTTCTCTTGATCCACGTTCCTTTGGAACTGCCGGTCAGGTAGGACGCATAGGAAACGTCTTCATTCACGTCAGCGACATTGAGCGTCAGGGTTGCTGAGGCTATCTGGCCCGAACTGTTATCAATCGCCTGAACGCCCAGATTGAATGTTGCTCGGGACGTGTCTCGGCCGGTATAGACCTGATATTCGTAATAGCCGCCATATTCGTCCCAATAGCCTTGGGTCTGGTAAACTTCGACGAGAGACTCATAATCTGTTCCTCCCGTCATCCAGATCGCACCGGTCGCTGCATCGATACTCCAAGGACCCCAATTCTGCGAACCATTGGAGAATCGGTAGCTGATATTGGCGCCACCTTCCGCGTCGGACAGCATCAACGATTTGGCATTGAGAAGCTCGCCAGAGGTCGCCGTGACACCTGTCCATGGCCCCAAAGCCGTGTTGGATTCATTGACATTGAAGGAGCGATTGGCCAGCGTGTGCTGCTCATTAACGTCAGAAATGAACACCTGCATGAGTGTTGGGCTAGACCAAGCGCTGCCATCGAAGGCCTTGAGCGACACGTCGGCGACACGGGCATCAAGACGTCCATCGCCATTCCAGTCGTAGATATTATAACCGTTCGCCCGGAACCATTCGAAATCAAAATTAAGGCCTGGTTGGAAGCGAACCGTATTGCCATCGATATAGAACCAGCCCTGCGACGTACTTCCGTCTGCAAAACGCAAGGACGGCGTCCCGCCATCAGGATCGCTTAATCCGAACGAACCGGTCACGACATAAGCGTTTGCTGGATTGGAACCGAGACCTGTTTCGTCGAAGAACGACCATTTTGTCGCTCCATTGTCTGGCGCATTAGGGGTTTCATTCACATTGGCGATTTCGATCCAGAAATTGGCCGCCGCTTCGGTATAGCCCGGATTGCCCTGATTATCGCGTGCCCGAATGACATAGTTCCGTCCAGGATCCGGCGCCTCGCGGTTGAGTGGAGCATTTGTCCTGATGATACCAGTCACATTGTCGATCACATAGCGCCCGTCCCAGGACTGGTTGGAATAGTTGGTGCCGTCCCAGAACCAATAACGCTGCTGGCCAAAGGCCACCCCCGATCCATCCGGATCGCTCGCCGCGACCGTGCCGACAGTGGTCCCCACCCCGACATTCTCACTCACATACATGGTGAAACCAGCGAGGCTGTTGGCTTCGTTCACATTGTTAATGCCGATTGTGACAGTCGTGGAAGTCTGGTTGTAACCGGCATTGCCCTGATTGTCCCGGGCAAGCACGGTATAGTTGACCAGGGCGTTGCCGGCTTCGTAATTCAAGGCGCTATTAGTCTTGATCAAGCCGGTCACGGCATCGATCACATAGCGCCCGTCGAACGAAGTGTTGCTGGCCACAGAGCCATTCCAGAAATAATAGCGCTGCTGACCAAAGGCCACACCAGAACTGTCGACATCAGTTGCAGTCACCGTACCAACGAGCGTACCGACGCCGACATTCTCGTTGACCGCCATGGTATAGCCGGCCGGCAAGCTGTTCGCCTCGTTAAGGTTGTTGATGCCGACCGTCACCGTCGTCGAACTCTGGGTGTAACCGGCAGCTCCCTGGTTGTCGCGCGCGATTACTGTGTAGGCGACGCTGGTGTTGCCCGCCTCATAGTTGAGCGCGGCGTTGGTCTTGATTTGTCCGGTGACCGCATCGATCGTATAGCGACCATCCGAGGACGTTCCGCTCGCCGCCGAACCGTTCCAGAAATAATAACGCTGCTGACCAAAGGCCACACCGGAACCGTCGGGGTCGCTGGCCGCCACCGTGCCCACAAGCGTGCCAATGGCGACATTCTCATTGACCGCCATGCCATAGCTGGCTGGCAGGCTGTTCGCCTCGTTCAGGTCGACGACGCCGATGGTGACGGTGCTGGACGTCTGGTTATATCCCGCCGCACCGGCATTATCTCGCGCGATAACCGTATAGGCTACGTTGGTGTTACCCGCCTCATAGTTGAGCGCAGCGTTGGTGGTGATCTGCCCGGTCGTCGCATTGATGGCATAGCGCCCATCCGACGACGTGCTGCTCGTTGCCGAGCCGTTCCAGAAATAATAACGCTGCTGACCAAAGGCGATGGCAGAGCTATCAGGATCGCTGGCCGTGACCGTGCCGACAAGAGTGCCAACCGCCATATTTTCGTTGACCGCCATGCCATAGCTGCCTGGCAAGCTGTTAGCTTCATTGATGTTATTGACGGCAACGGTAAGGGCCTGATCCTTGGTCTGGCCGAAGCTGTCGGTTACGCGAACGGTAATCGCATGCGACGTCGCAGCCTCGTAATTGAGGAGCGACCCATTGGCTACACTCAGCACGCCCGCCGAGCTTAATGCAAAGCGTCCCCCAGCATTGTCGATGAGCGTGTAGGCGAGGACATCGCCCGCGTCAGGATCGACGCCGGTGATCGTACCCACCATGGTATTGTTTGCCGCATTCTCGTTGATCGAGCCCGACAGGTTCGCGCCGGTTGGCGGCGCATTGATGACGACCGTCGTCGTCTTCACGGCCGAGATCGCGGTCTGCCCAGCCTCGGTCGCACGCGCCGTGACGGAGAGCGAGAGATCCTGACTCCAGCCTGCCGGTGCATTGACCTTGAGGCCGCTTGTCTGGGCGGATGTCAGCTTCCAGATCCCCGCAGCACTGTCATAGGTTCCAGCGCTCAGCGTCACTCCCGACGGTACGCCGGAAATCCAGATTTCCTGGGTTTCGGAGCCGTCCGTGTCTGGGAATGTGACATCGAGCGTCAACGGGATGCCCCCGGCCTGCCCAGACGTACCCGAGCCGCCAGTAAAGGCCGCGACCACCGGCGTATCCGCGATAGCGTTGACGGTGACGGTAAATTCCTGGGTCTCCGTGACGCCGCCCGCATCAGTCGCCTGAACGCGAATGGTTGCCGTCCCGCTGGCGTTGGAAACCGGCGTGATCGTGAAACTGCGCTGATCGCTGGAATCGGGCGCGCCGAACACCAGCCCCGCATTAGCGATCACAGACGAACCCGATATGACTGTGGCCGACATCTGGATATTCGCATTGGGCGTAATATCATCGGTCGCTGTGACGGTGAGATTGATCGTCCCGTCCTCATTGACCGTCCGGTTACCGATGGCAGACATGACCGGCTTGGCGTTCGTTCCCCAATAGGTCGCCCATTGCGCCTTGTAGGTAAGGTCGGCCATCAAGATGTCACGCTGCGCGGTCGTGGTCGGCTTGGTCTTGGTCGCCATCAACTGGACCAGGCCCTCGACGTTGATCTGCGTGCTGTAGCGCTCACCCGCGATGATGAAGTCGATCTTGTAGTTGGACCGGCTGCTGGGATCGGAGATCAGATACCAGTCCTTGATGAGAACGCTGGAGGTCGTGCCGATCACGCTGATCCGCATGTCGTTGCCGACCTGTTCGAACCAGAGATCCTCGTCGTTGATGGAGCCAGCGGTGTCCTGGAAGCCCAACACGTCGACATCGTCGCCCGAAGGGTCGTAATTATAGATGGTGTCGGCCTCGGACGAGCGCGTCACGATATAAGTGTCGTTGTCCACGCCCCCGTTCAGCAGGTCGTTGCCAGCGCCGCCATCGAGATAGTCGTCCCCGCTTTCTGCATAGAGCTGGTCATTGCCAGCCCCGCCGAGCAACGTGTCGTTACCGGTTCCACCATAGATGATGTCGTCACCATCATCGCCCAGCAAGGTATCGGCGCCATCGTCGCCATAGAGCGTGTCGTTGCCGCTCCCACCCTGGAGATTGTCGTCGCCAGAACGACCGCGCAGAATGTCATTGCCGCCGAGACCCTCGATCCGGTTGACGGACCCATCGCCACTCAGCGTATCAGCAATTCCGGTGCCCCGAAGATTTTCGACACTGGAATAGCTGTCACCCGCCGCTGCGCCAGTGTTTGATGCCGGAGTTACCAGATCGGCCGTCACGCCCATCGTGTCGGCAACACCGGATCGAAGCTGACTATAGTCCGCCCAGTCCGAACCGGCGCCGCCAATCAGCTGGTCGGAACCAAGACCACCAAACAGAACATCGTCACCATCGTCACCGTTAAGAATGTCATCTCCGTCCTCGCCAAAGAGCGTGTCGAACGTTCCCACGTCATTGGCACCGCCATAGATGCTGTCATTGCCAGCACCCGCCCTGATTGTGTCAGCGCCATCACCACCATAAACGGTGTCGTGGCCGTTGTTGCCGATCAGCAGGTCATCGCCAGACCCGCCGTCAATGAGATCGTCGCCATCGCCCCCATCGATGGTATCGTTGCCGCCAAAGCCGTAGAGAAGGTCGCGATTCTGCTGACCGATGAGCGAATTGGCATTGGCGTCGCCCTCCAACACATCATCCTGGTTGTCCACGGCCAACGTGATTGTCCGTTGGATTGAGTGCGGAGCCGCACTGAGGTCGGTGGCGGTCATGGTGAACGCGATGCTGCTGCCCGCCTCATAGTCGAGCGCCGCGCCCTGCTTCAGCCGCAGGACATTGCCCACGACCTCGAACCGGCTATCGGACACGGAATAGCTGTAACTGGCGTCGGCAAAGCCCGCGATATCCGGATCGGTAACACTGAGCGTCCCAATGGTAGTAGCAGGAAGCATCGTGCCATTGGCAACCCGGTCGCGTTCGGCCACCGAGGCGAGGCTCGCCGACCAGTTAAGCGCGGTTGGCGCCTCGTTGACGTCCTCGACCCGAATGGCAAAATCAGTGCTGCCTGGCGATGACAGGCTGCCATCCGTGGCATCGACGGTTCCGGTCAGCAGGACCTCCATCTGCCCATCGCCATCGCTGTCTGAGGCGGTGAGGCCGCTATTGTACAGCGTCTCGAAATCAGGCTCGAACCCATCGGCAAAGTGAACCTCGTTCCCGACAACCTTGAAGCGGTTGGAGGGATTACTGACGAGGCGCAATGTGGGGGTCGGTCCGTCCACATCCGACAGGGTGAAGCGTGCGACCCAACTGTTCGCCAAGCCGCCGGACAAAGCTTCCCCGACAATGCCCCGGGCATCCGACAATATGGGCGTATCGGGCACCTCGTTCACATTGTTGACGGCGATGGTGACGGTGCTCGATGCCTGATTATATCCGGCAGCGCCCTGATTATCGCGCGCGATGACCGTGTAGGAGACGCTGGTATTCCCGGCCTCATAATCGAGAGCGGCATGGGTGCTAATGAGACCGCTCACCGCGTCGATCCTGTAGCGGCCATCGCTGGAAATGTCGCTGATCGCGCCTCCGCTCAGGAAAAAATAGCGTTGCTGCCCGAAGACATCGCCCGCGCTGTCGAGGTCGGTAGCCGCAATCGTACCGACCGGCGTGCCAATGGCGACATTCTCATCGATGGCCATGGCCTGGGTTGCAGGCAAGCTGTTGGCTTCGTTGCGGTTGGCGATGCCGATCGTGACCATACTCGCGGTCTGGTTATACCCGGCCTGCCCGGCATTATCGCGTGCAATCACCGTATAGGCGACGCTGGCATTATCCGCCTCGTAATCAAGCGCGGCATTGGTCTTGATCTGCCCGCTTAACGCATCGATCATGTAGCGACCGTCCGAGGATACCGCGCTCGCCGCCGAACCGTTCCAGAAATAATAACGCTGCTGTCCGAAGATATCCCCGGCGCCGTCAGGATCGCTCGCGGTGACCGTGCCGACCAGGGTGCCGATGGCGACATTTTCATCGACCGCCATCGCATGGGCGGCCGGAAGGCTGTTCGCCTCGTTCCAATTGCCGACCGTGACCGTAAAGTCCTTCTCCGTCCATGCGCCATGGACATCGGCAACCCGGACACGGATCGTGTGGGACATGGCAGCCTCATGGTCGAGGAGAGCCGGATTTTGGGCAATGAGTAAGCCATCGTTGGTGAGAGCAAAGCGACCACCGGCGTCATTGACGAGCGAGAAGGTCATGGCCTCGCCCTCTACCTCCGTGGCGGCGAGTTGCTTGACCGGGCTGTCCACACCGGTCGGGGATCCCGTGGCGCCTTCCATCACGGAGATGGAAGTGCCATCCGCTGTTCGGATATCGCGCGGCGCGTCGTTAACCGCCGCAATGCTGACCTTAACGGCAATTTCGGCCGACTGACCGTCCGCGTCGGTGACGATGACGGTAAAGCTGTCTGCGCCGTTGAAATCGGCATTGGGCGTGTAGACGAGGAACCCCGATAGGCCGTCCACGGTCGCAGAACCGTTGGCCGGTCCGGTGCCTAGCAGATAGCCGCTGATATTCTCGTCATGATCAACAGCGCCCGCTGCAACGGGGCCGCTGGCATTATCCTCGTTGATCGCAATCGCAATCGCGTTGCCGGTTGGCTTCGCCTTATGGCCCTCATGCCAGTAGGTCACCAATTGCGTGGCGATGGCTGCAGGCATGCTGGCCGGCGTGGACGCGCTGCTGGCCGACATGCCGCCGATCAGCGGGGTGGCGTATTTGAGGAACAGGCTGTGCGTCGCCGTGCTAATGGTACGGATGCGAGACGGATTCGTGGTGCTGAAATAATTGCTGACGGTGATCGTCGCATCGCCACCAATAACGCCGATCTTCAGGTCATCACCCTGGCGGGTTAGCCAGATATCGTCGATGCCGACGCCCTGGTCGAAGACAATGCTGTTGATCCCCGATCCGTCCGCGATGGTGTCGCTGCCCGAGCGGGCGTCGAACAGATAGACATCATCACCGGCATCGCCCTGCAGCCAGTCAGTTCCTGTTCCTCCTGCGAGCGTATCGTTACCGTCCCCGCCCACCAGGACATCCGCGCCATCGCCGCCCTGCAACTGGTCGTTGCCCCAATTGCCTTCGAGATGGTCGTCGCCGCCATCGCCAAGAATCTGGTCATTGCCGGTCCCGCCATAGACCTGGTCATTGCCTAGGCCAGCCTGGACCAGATCATTGCCATCGAGCGCATAGATGACATCGTTGCCGTCGCCGCCATCGATATTGTCGTCGTCTTTACCGCCGTTGATGAAGTCATCGCCATCACCGCCGTCAAGAACGTTCGCGCCATCGCCGCCATTGATGACATCGTTACCGCCAAGGCCGGATAGACGATTACCCCCCGCATCCCCGGTCAGCGTATCGGCAAATTGTGAGCCCGTGACATTCTCGATGCCAATCAGAAGATCACCTTCCGCATCACCCCCTGAACCGGTGCCGGTTACGAGGTTGACCTGCACGCCTGCTGCTGAACGCGCATAGCGTG
This sequence comes from Sphingobium sp. LMC3-1-1.1, assembly GCF_040676285.1. Taxonomy (NCBI): domain Bacteria; kingdom Pseudomonadati; phylum Pseudomonadota; class Alphaproteobacteria; order Sphingomonadales; family Sphingobiaceae; genus Sphingobium; species Sphingobium sp. LMC3-1-1.1. The sequence continues at coordinate 42,560 of NZ_JBEGHQ010000004.1, forward strand.
CACTGTCACCCCAGCCGATTTCGGTCGCGGCCGAGTTGGTGCCGCCGTCGAGACGGTCCGCGCCCGCGCCGCCTTCGAGAATATCGTCGCCATTCCCGCCATAGAGGAGATCGTTGCCGTCATAGCCGACGAGAACGTCATTCCCGTCTCCGCCGGCGAGATTGTCGGCGAGGCTACCCCACTGTCCCAGGATCAGGTCATCGCCCGACGTCCCCGCGACCTGCGCCGAGCTTGTCGCCCACATTATCGAACTCAGTGATGCGGACAATCCATCGGCGAACTGCAACGTCTCGATGGCGCCATTAGCCGTGAACTGATCGTAGAGGATGAGCTGAGCGGTGGACGATCCATTGTACTGGATCAGAAGATCATTGCCGGTTCGCGTGAATTTGAGATCGCCGAGGCCAATGCCCTGCCCGAACTCGAGCACATCCTCGCCACCCGATACCGAGCTATCATAGGCGAAACGGGTGACCTGCTGCCCGTTCGTCCTCGAGAATCCGCCAAGCCAGCCCGCCTGAATATAGGCGGAAGGGATCGGTGCGGCGGGCGTAACGCCTGGAGCATAGACATAGCTACTGCTGTCATAGACCAACGTACCGTTCGAATCCTGGACCTGCAGCCGCCAATAACGATACCCTGAAACCGGTTCGATCGCGCCCGTGGTCGCCCAGGACTTGACTGAATATCCATCGGCGAGTTGGCCCGCGCTCGTCACGGCCTCTTCTATGGAAAATGCGGCATCCTTGATGTTGTCGGCGCCATCCCCAATGTTCCAGACATAGGTGTCATCGCCCACACCGCCTCTCAGCGTGTCGTTACCCTGGCCACCCGTCAGGACATTGTCATCTTCGTCGCCGCCAAGGATATCGGCGGCAGCGCCGCCGGTGAGGTCCTCGATGCTGTCATAGCTATCGCCCGCGCCTTCCCCGGCGTTCGACCAGCTTGCCGAAAGTACCGCGCGAACCCAGCCACTCGCCGAGACATAGGAAGCCGTATCCTGCCCCGCGCCGCCGATCAGGACGTCATTACCCTTGCCGCCATCAAGGATATCGTTACCGGCACCGCCATACAGAACGTCATCGCCCATCTCGCCTTTCAGCGTGTCGAAGCCGCTATTACCGGCGATGATGTCGTTGCCCGATCCGCCCGCGATGACATCGTCGCCCGCGCCGCCCGTGATCCAGTCCGCTCCTGATGTTCCGGCCAATGGCGTGATGTCGGTTCCATCCGCATAATCAGTGCCCGCGATCAGATTCGTAACACCTGCACGAATGTCGAGGATGCCGGTCTGATAAAAGGCCAGTTTCTCGATCTGGCCAGGCAGCGCATACCAGTCCTTGATCGTGATGCTGTCGCCAATCGAATTGGCCGTCGAAAACTCGCTATTCTCATCAGCGATATTGAAGATCAGATCGTTGGAGCCCGCTGGGCGCGACAGGACGATATCCTGGATCTTGATGCCCGGATCGAACTCGATGGTGTCGGTGCCGCTATTGGCGACAACAGCACTGCCAGCAGGCGGGTTGAAGACGGTCAGGGTTCCCGTCACATCGTCATAATCGAACCGGCCGAGCCATTGCAGGTTGGGCGCTTGAGCCGTGCCCACATTTTTGCGGAGATAGGCGCCGCCGGGGCCGGTCACCTCACCAGTCTGCTCGTCATAATGATAGCCCGCCGCTTCATTCCACTGGCCAGAAGCGCTCCAGACGACATCCCAATGCGCGGAATAATCATCGAACAGTTCATCACGGCCATCACCACGCGAATATTTGAAAATATCATCGCCCGCGCCGCCAACGACCACGTCGCCATCCCCGCGACCACCGGAGAGGATGTCGTTGTCATCGCCGCCATAAAGGTCATCGCCGCCGCCGTCGCCCGAAAGGGCATCCTTGCCCTTGCCGCCGATCAGCTGGTCAACGCCTAGGCCACCGACCAGCAGATCCTGGCCCGAATGACCGGCGACCAGGTCGTTGCCGGTTCCGCCATTGCCGATATCGTCGCCGCCAAGGAGCTGGAGCTGGTCATCGCCGTCGCCGCCATAGACGAAGTCGTTGCCGCTGGTGCCGATCAGCACATCGTTGCCACTACCACCGACGATAAAGCTGGTGATATCACCGATGCGGATTTCGCTACCGTCGGCGAATTTGAGCCATTCGATCCGCTTGAAATAATCGGCGAACCAATCCTTCACGGTCAGTTGCGTGCCGGTGAAGGTCGTGACACCACTTGCGTTGGTCTGCATCACGCGGATGATGAGATCGTCGCTGTCCGTGCTCGACCGGATCATCTGAATGTCGTTGAGGCTGATGCCTGCGCCGAAGACGATCGCATCCTCGCCACCGATTGCGGCCTTCTGGACCACGCCGGGGGCATCACCAATCCAGTTCTTCTTGATCGTTCCGGCAAGCAAGCCCGCCATGCGCTGGCTGACATAATCGCCTCCGCCTGCTTGTGCGGCGGGCGCGCCATTGGGTTCGTCTTCGGCAATATCGGCGCCGTCGCCCAACCGCACCAGATATTGGTCGTTATCCAGGCCACCCTTGAGGATATCTCCATCGCCGGCGCCGCCTGCAAGGATATCGTCGCCCGCACCAGCGGTCAGCGTATCGGCGCCTTCACCGCCCTCGAGCCAGTCGGAGCCCTCCCGGCCGCGCAACAGATCGTTGCCCGCGCCGCCGTTCAGATAATTGCCGTCGCCGCCGAGCGCGTTCTGGTCGGCCGTGCCCGCTTCGAGCACGTCGTCGCCATCGCCGCCCAGGAGCCAGTCGTCCAGGCGACCGCCATAGAGCGTATCGTTGCCAGTGCCGCCGAAGATGTTGTCGCCCAGGTCCGAGGCGTAGATTGTGTCGTTACCCGCACCGCCATCGACAGTGGCGGCGACGTCGATGGCAAGCTCGCGCCGGTCAGCGGTCGAGAAGGTAATGGATGCTACCTCGTTCGTGCTCCTGCTGCGCGAAATCGTGAAGGTCGCGGTGCCGCTGTCCTCATGGACAACCACATTGTCGAGCCATACATAGGGCTTGGAGCCGCTGGTTGCGTCGATGATCGTGCCCTTGCCCGATATCGGGGTCGCGCCATTGGCGAGTGCGCCCGCCCCTGCCGTCACCGTAGCCGTCAGGGTGAAGCTCTCATTGCCTTCGACATTGAGATATTGCGGCTTGCCGTTACCCGGCGTCACTTGTCCAGTGAGCGGGTTTGTGGTGGGGCCGACATATTCGGGGTTGAGGACATTGTCGGCGATCACCGCCGTGCGCACGAAAAGCTGGGTCGTGCCCGCCGCGAAGGTCGCACTGGTCGCATTTGTCCAGTTGATGCCGTCGATGGAAACCTGAAGGTTGCTCGTATCCGTGGCGCCATAATCGATGCCCTGGCCAGTTGCCCGACCACCCGCAAGCGCGAGGCTCACGGTCACATCGGTACCCACCGCCTTCGACAGGCTGAGGCGGAAAACGGCATAGCCATCGGCCTCCGACGCAAAGCTCCTGCCTACCATGAGGTGAGCGGCGGAGGAGGCGTCGCTGATGATCGTCGCCGTCGCGTCGCCGCCAATGGCGCTCACCCCCGTGCCGTTGGAAAGCGCCGCGAGGAAACTCTCGATCGCTGTGTCGGTATCGCCCGCGACCGCAACGGTAACCTGCTTACGCAATTCGCCGGTTGCAAAGCTGACGGTCGCGTTGGTCGCGGTGAAGTCAGCGCCCGATGCAGCAATGTCATCCTGCAATTCGCCGTTGACGGTATAACCGCTCTGATCGGCCAGTTTCTTGCCGCGCAGGTCGATGACGTCGTTCGCAGCGCCAGCTTCGATCGTCGTCTGTCCAGCGATGTCGATCGCATCGCCCAGCACATAGTCGCCGATACCGATCAGGCGGCTGATCTGGCCCGAATAGGGGTCATAGTCGAAGCCAAAATCAACGCTGACCGCGTTGGTTTGCGCCTCTTGAATCAGATAGGAGAAACCACCATACCAGTCGCTCGCATGGCGGCGGGTTAGGCCAAGTTCGACGGCACGCGCAAGGTTGATCATCGTCTCGGCGGCGAACACACTATCGGGTTCGGCCGCCACCAGCGCGTTGATCACGGTCGAGTTGGCGAGATAGCTCTCATATTGCTGCGCCGAGGCAATATTTCCAAGCAGGACGCTACTGTCGAAATCCAGAGCATTAAGCCCGCCCATCTCAAACGTATTGTAGAGTGCGCGTTTGACATAGACATCGCCGCCCGCGATCTTGAAATCTGGATCGGTGAGACCGGTATAAACGCCGTAGCCGATTAGGCGGGTTGCGGCATCCTTACCCGAGAACCTCTGCGTGATCGCGTCGCTGCTCTTGGTCGAATAGGGTTTGTAGACGAACTTCTTGCCCCGCATGCCGTAATTGCCGGACTGAACCGATGTCGGGTCCAACAACGCGCCGCCGGTCGCGGAAAGAATGCTGTTGAAAGTTTCCGAAACCGCAGACGCAACCGAGCGCGCCGCGTCCTTCGATCCGCCCTTCTTCGACCAGACATTAGCGACGACGAACCTACCTTCGTCCTCGCTCCACTGCGCATCCGCGCCTGATCGAGGGATACCACCAAATACGGAGCCAATCAGGCCTCCTACGATGAAGCCCACAAAAGCACCCACGAGTGCACCCACGGGTCCCGCAGCAATTCCTAGAGCCGAAAATGTCGAAGCAAGCGATCCGCCTCCGGTCACAAGCGCAACAGCGCCGATAGCCCCCAAAGAAGCTCCAACGGAAGATCCAATCTGTCCGCCAATCGTATCGAAGGAAACGATTTCCGATGCCAGCTTCGTACCCAAGAATGAGCCGACCGCAGTGAGCACCATTGTTGGGTTAACGTCAGAAAAAACTTTCAACTGCGAGACACCGTCCGCAGCGAACTTTCCTCCGGCAGCCAAAGAAGCCAGATTGCTGGCAATTTGCCCTATCGCCGCCCCAGCAGCCGTGTCGGCCAGTTCACCGGACAATCCGTCAAGATCAAGGACATTTATAAGTTCCGCCGTCAGGAAAGACGAAATCGCTCCGATACCCGCAGACTTCAAATTAGAAAGGAATTCGGCTCCTGTGGTGGCAAATGCGTCATTCGTGGCGTTGGTCGTCGATTGGTGCCCAATAATTCCATCGAGCACATCACCAAGGTTGTCGCCAAGCGTCTTTAACGCAGCTGACGTAACAATTCCGGCAAGCTGGTTGCCACCTGCCAATCGGTAACCCAGTTGCTGGCCTAATACTGAACCAAAATCGGAAAATTCTATACCTATGGGATTGTTATTAAGTTTTATATCTGTGGAAACTGGTTTTCCGTTTTCATAAGTCGTAACTACATTCACACGACCCGTTTTCCCGGGTGTCATTGGCGATCCGCTAATAATTATGTCGCTTTCGGCAAATCCATCCACGATTTCCGTTTTTTGGATTTTCCCATCAGCCCCATAAGTGATTTTTGCCGAGCGGTATTTATCATCCCGGACTTCCCATTTTCCATTTCGACCATAGGCCAAAAACCCTTTAGGCAATGCCAAACCAGTGTTTGGATCAAGCATGCTGATTTCAGACGGCTGCCAATTGGAACGAATGACGATCTGCGATCCATTCTCTTCCAAGCCTCCGGCAAGATCCACCCGAGTGGTCTGATGAATCGCGAGTCCGTCCTTCTCATCAGGATGTGCACTGTTTGCGAGCGGCTGTGAGGCCGCTTCCATCCGATCAATCTGCTCGCGCGCGAGCAGACGCAATTCGTTCTGGTTAGCAAGAGCCGTCGCAACTCGATCCTGCTCGGCCAGCGTCACGTCAATCAATCCAGTGACAGCACCCGACGAATCCACGATAACTTTCTTTATGGCTCCCGCTACGAACTGCCCCTGACCGTTCACAATACCGGACTGCATATAGGTGACAACGGCCTCACCCTCTTTGACACTGATCGGTATGCCAATTGTGCGTGTTCCGTCCTGGTCAATCGCTATCAGCGGAATAGACGACAGCGCGACGCGTCGGCTCGCGTAAAACTGAGCGAAAAGTTGCTTCTCGCTAATGTCCGTTGTTTTGCCTTCGACATAGTAGGACGAGTTCTGCTGATTATAGTAGCGCAGTCCGTCCGGACCGAAATTCGCCCCCAGGCGTTCCTGAATAGCATCCGGCCCCCAAACGCCATCGACCATTTTATACGTATAGCTCGACTGGCCACTTGGCCCTGCCGCGATATCGACAAAATCCAGTAAGAAGACGGGTGCACCACCAAGGGCAGCGCTCTCGAGAATTCCTTTAAAAACGCCGTCCCAACCACCAAGCTGATTATCGTTTTTGACCCAAGCTATGGCACCATTCGGATCATAAACGCCATTTGCGGCTTCACGGATCGTTTCACGGCCATATTGGTCGACAGAATAATAATAACGACCGTCATCGCTGCGCACTGGCGGCCGGCTGTTAGCAGGCAAATCCAAATAGTCATCTATTGCGGCCTGCGAAATCTTAAAAGAGATCGGTTCGCGACCAAGGTATTGAGCAAGCGGACTAAGAAAAGTTGTCGCGACACCGAGGCCTCCGCCGTTCCCCCACGGCGCAACGTAGGTTACTTGGCCATAGCTGCCGAGACGTAATTGTGCCTGTTGCTCGGAGGTGACAGGAAGCGCTTTCCAGACCGAAGATTCGTTGGGGATAGTGCGATAATCGATGCCAAGAGCGGTGCCAGGGAAGGACTCAAGCATACCCTTGGATGCCCAAACGAGACCGTCCACTGCATTAATATTCTGCGCGGTAATCTCGGAGAATCGTTCATTGTTAGCAACGGCCTCAAAAAAATTAATGACCGCCTTGTCGATTTGCCAACTGAAAACATCCAACGGTACATTGTATAATGTAGGGTTATTCACCATAGCGGCGTAATTACCGATCAACGCGGCGCGACCATTAAATCCAGAATAAGTCGTAATCTCAGCCTGCTCTTCGAGTTGATGAGCTGCATTAAGGAGATTTATGTTATTGGTTCGTTGATATTCATCGCGCAGGACGCTCGCGATTTCTAAATAAGCATTGGCGCGCTTGTCAGTTAGGTTAAAACCTGGGCCAAGATAGTCTTGGGCGCGTCCAACAGCTGCCCTAAGTTGTTCTCCAAAGCTCGTGCCATCGGCCATCTCAGTTCCCCCAACCGCTTACAATAATTTTGCCGCCAAGAAAGTGCTCGACCTGCTGTCGGATTATTTCCCAGTCCGCCAACCGCTCATGACGAAAGATGATCTCAGTCATTACCGCAGCATTGGCCTGCGGATTGATGCCCCCGCCACGTTCGCCCACGACGGTTAATGTACACAGCGAAGGATAGGCATTCCCGCTCGGCCGACAGTCAATCATCGTTCGATGAAAAAAATCATTATCGAACAAGAATTCCTTGGGCGGTGCGCCTGGATATTCGATGGTAGTGAAATAATTCAGTCCATATCGGCGCGTTTCGATTTCTTCGCCCCAACGCTCACCTTTGTCCGTACGACGGAGATGGACATAATCTTTTACGCTCCTATCGACGCCTTGATAGGCGACCACCGAGAGCGCCACTACGACAACCGAGGGGCGCTCAATAGGGGTTAGCCCTGTTGCCCTACCATCCTTAAGGTCGACTGCGAACGACACGCCATTGAGCGGAGGCTTCCAGGTCTCACCCTTTTGGTGCAGATACGCTGATGGTAACGTCAGCTTGAAACGAATATCTTGCTTGAAATATTTATTCCGCTCAGTCGGAACGACTAGCGTCTCTGAATCGGCGGGTGCGAGCGCTGGAGGGCGGGCAATTGGGATAATTCCCATGGTTACGGCCGCTCCAGCCGTAAGCGCAGCAATGGCGGACACCAGCGCAAACATCTTAGCGCGCCTCATGGATCATACCTCGCAAGCGGCGCTTTGCCTCGTCAAGCCCATGCACGACGGGTCGATCGACCGGCAAAACCCTGGCGGGAGAACCACCTCCTGGCGAGGGAGAATAGATCCACATAGTTCCGCCGCTATCACTTGCCGCCATGGTATAGAGTTTCCTCGCCCGCTCCAGATCAACTGGCAGTCCTTGCCCTTCTTCATATCGAATTCCCAGTTCAAGCTGCGCCTGCCTGTTACCTCCACTCGCCCGTTGCGCGAGATCCCGAAGCCCAGGTGCCGCCACGCCTGGCTTAAGCGAAATCCCCATATATTCGTGCGACGCGCAGGCGCTCAGCGCCAGGATTGCTAATGCCGCTGGCATGAGACTCAATAGCTGTCGTCGCACAGGTAAACCCCGACTTCATCTGTTGTTCTGGCGACCCGTCGGATGGCGGACTCTGCCGGCATGCTCTGGACGATGTGCTGCAAAAGCTTTTCGACGCGGTCAACAAAATTGTTACGGTAAAATAACGATTTGCCTTTCTCAGAGGGAATTCGTGGAGCCTGCTTCATCTCTCCCTCCCCGCTTCATCCATGGCCTGCACGATAGGTGAGAGGAGATATTGGATGATCCTGCGCTCTCCAGTCTTGATCTCCGCTTGAACGGCAAGTCCGGGCCCGATGGGCTGATCCATACCCGCCACCTTGATGGTGCGTTGGTGCAAGCGAATGCGTGCGGCATAGACGAGTCCTGGCTGGACTGGCCTGTTCTTCTCGTCCCGTAGTGCCGTCTGCTGGTTCTGCTCGATCGCATCGCGGCTGATCGTCTCGACCACACCTTCGATCAAGCCATAGTCTGTAAATGGATAGGCCTCGAGCTTGACCCGCACCTTCTGGCCCTCGCGCACAAAGCCGATATCCTTGTTAAGGATCATCGCCTCAACTTCGACATCGCTGCCGTCCGGTACAATCACCATGATCGGCTGAGCGGGCTGAACGACGCCGCCGATGGTAGTGACCGCCAGCTGCTGTACCGTGCCACTGACCGGCGCGCGCAGTTCCTGGAATGCTCGACGACGCTCTGATTTGTGCAGTTCCTGGACCGCCAAAGCCGACTTGTCCGTAGCTTCGGAGAGTTCGGTCACCGCACCCTTGGCAAAGCCTTCGCGCAATTTGGAGATTTCCGCATCCAGCGCGCCCATCGCGGCGCGCGCCTTGACTGCGGCCGCCTGCTGAACCGCGATGTTCTGGATATGCTCGAGGCGCAGCTGCTCATATTCCAGTGCCTTGAGCTTGGAGTAATAGCCTCGCTCCGCCAGTTCATTCCGCGCGGCGAGTTGACGTTCCACCAGCGGAAGGGTCATTTTCAGCTTGGCGATTTCCGCCTCGGCCGAAGACAGTTCGGCGGCCTGCTGCGCGCGTTGTTCACTGAGGCTGGCGCGCTGCGCCTCATATTCCGCTATGGCAGCGCGAACAAACTGGGCTTGAGTGGCGGATACGCCCTCGGGCGTGCCAGCCGGCGGGATGAAACGCCCCGGTCTGCCGGCAAGATAGGTCAGTAATGCGTCATTGCGGGCTCGGATCACATTGGCAAAGAGAAGTTGCTGCCCCGCTTGTGCTTCATCGGCTCCGGCTAGGGTCGGATCGAGTTCCACGAGCAACTGCCCTTTGGTGACATGCTGACCGTTGCGCACATGGATGGCACGAACCGAACCGATCTCAATAGGTTGGATAATCTTCACATTGGCGGAAGGAATGACCTTGCCGCTGGCGACCGCAACGACATCAACCTTGCCGATCGCGGACCAGATAAGGGCAATGGTGAAGAGACCGCAAAGCAGCAACAGAAGCATGCGCAGCCCTGGGCTGGGCGGTTTCTCCATGATCTCCAATGCGGCAGGCAGGAATTCATGATCGCTGATCGGACGCTTGGCCTTGTCAGCCTCGTTTTGCATCGTCCAGCTGATCTTGAGCACCCGCCAATGATGGTTGAGCGTTGGGAAGGTTGCTGCAGCCCAGGCCTTCATGCCACCTGCCCCATCTGCTTGGTGTAGAGTTGCGCATAACGCCCACCTGACTTGAGCAGGCTCTCATGATTGCCCACCTCGGTGATCGCTCCTCCCTCGACTGTAACGATGCGATGGCATTGGCGGACCGCAGACAGGCGGTGGGCTATGATGATGACGGTGCGCCCCTGCGCGATGCGGCGCAGGTTGGTCTGGATGATGTCCTCGCTCTCGGCATCGAGCGCGCTGGTCGCTTCATCAAGGATCAGGATTCGGGGATTGCCGATCAGCGCCCGCGCAATCGCCATGCGCTGCCGCTGGCCGCCGGAGAGGTTGCCTCCGCGCTCGTCGATGATCGTGTCATAGCCGTGCGGCAGCTCCAGAATGAAGTCATGCGCGCCCGCGAGGTTCGCCGCCGCCATCACCCGTTCCATCGGCATGGTGGGATCGGCAAGTGCGATATTCTCACGCACCGAGCGGTTGAACAAGATGTTCTCCTGGAGGACCACACCGATCTGCCGCCGAAGCCAGGCGGGATCGACCAGAGCCAGATCCGTGCCGTCAACCAACACCCTGCCCTGCTCAGGCACATAAAGGCGCTGGACCAGCTTGGTGAGCGTCGATTTGCCCGAACCCGATGGCCCGACGATGCCCAGCATCTCGCCCGCCTCGACCGTGAGGCTGACGCCGCGCAGTGCTTCAGGCGCATCGGGGCGATAGCGGAAACGGACCTTGTCGAACTCGACCTTGCCCCGGATCGGCGGCAGGCTGGCGCGGTTGGGATTATGCTCAGGCTCGGCGGGAGTATTGAGCACATCTCCCAAGCGATCGACGGAAATGCGGACCTGCTGGAAATCCTGCCAGAGCTGTGAGAGCCGTAGGATCGGCTGCGCGACGCGCCCGGAGAGCATGTTGAAGGCAACCAGCGATCCGACGCTCAGATCACCCGCGATCACCGCCTTTGCCCCGAAATAGAGAATGGCGACCGTCGTCAGCTTGGAAACGACCTGGATGAGATGGCTGCCCCAATTGGCGAGCGTCGCCACGGCGAAACCGGTGTTGGTGTAGCCGGCAAACTGCTTTTCCCATTTGGCGCGCATTTGCGGTTCGACCGCCATCGCCTTCAAGGTGCCGATGCCCGTGACGCTTTCGACCAGGAACGCCTGGTTTTCCGCCCCGCGCTTGAATTTCTCATCCAGTTGAACGCGCAATGCAGGGGTTAGGACAATCGAGATCGCCGCATAGACGGGGATCGACAGGGCTACGATCAGCGTCAGCATCGGGCTGTAGAGATACATGACTATGAAGAAGACGATGGTGAAGAAGAGATCGATCACCACCGTGACGGCATTGGAGGTCAGGAATTCGCGGATGCGTTCCAGTTCCCGCACGCGCGCCACGCTGTCGCCGACCCGCCGTGCCTCGAAATAGGAAAGCGGGAGGTTCAGGAGATGGCGGAACATGCGCGCCGACAGCTCGCTGTCCACTCTGTTGGTGGTATGGGCAAAGAGCCAGTTACGAAGGGCTGAGAGCAGCGTCTCGAACAGAAGAACGGTCGCAAGACCGATCGCCAGCACATCGAGCGTAGTCATTGACTGATGCACCAGCACCTTGTCGATCACGAGCTGGAAGAAGATCGGGGAAACCAACCCCATCAATTGCAGGAAGAAGGAGCCGATCAGCACATCGCGCAAGGCGCTGCGATATTTGACTAGCGCGGGAATGAACCAGCTGATGTCGAACGGGCGCGACGTCCCTGCCATCTGCTCGCGCGTGGTCATCAACAACAGGCGTCCGGCAAAACGCCCATCCATTTCACCGCTGGTCCACACCTCCGGCTTGTCGCCATCACCGCGCTGGACCAGGAGACGGAGAGCCTCCTCCTGCTGATCAACCTTCAGCAGAATGACGACTTGTCCGTCGCGCAGTTCGGCGAGTGCGGGCAAAGGCAGCTTCGCCAGATCGGCAAGCGAAGCGGAGCGGATCTTTGCAACGATTTTCAGCCGTTTTGAAATCCGCGCCAGATCCTCCAGCACATAGCCGTTCGCAGGCTCGCCATGATCGTGCGCGATCTGCGCAGGATCAGCGGGAACCCCGAGAAATTTCGCTAAAAGGACAAAGGAGGAAAGGACAGAATCCGAGAAGGAAGATGTTTTGGAACTTCCGTCGAATCCGCCACCCTCAACGGCAGCGGACGTCATTCAGGCTGGGTGGTTTCAGCCCGGGCACCGCCCACAACAAGACCCTCTGGAAAATTGATAGACCGAAACAAACGACATCCCCCGCAAAATCACCCAACGTGCGAAGGACACGACCCCTCATATTTATTCCCCCGCATCTCCTTGGCTATCAAATCCAAAATGGCCCCGCAATCAGTTATTTAGCGATGGTATAACTATTTACTCCGAAACGGAGGAATCTCTCGCCGGGCCAGTCGGCACGAATCGCATGATGAACAATCTGCCGTTGTTGACCATGCAAGGACGACATAAACCTCGTCGCTCTGCTGGTCCTCACACTCCGATTCCCAGCCCCCGGCCCCTCCCCAGGTCGATCCCATGGTTGAACGCGAGCTCCGCCCCCAACCTTCGCCCGCTGTCGATGGCAAGGCCGAGTTCACGCTTGCGGTTGGCTAGGATCGATTCCACCTGCGGATCGCGCTCCAGCGATCGCGCCATCGACCGCATGCCATCCTGACAGGTGCGGCGCCGGTCATAGTCGCCATCGACATAGGCGCGCTCCGCGGCTTTGGCGTAGCGGTTCCAGCGCTCGACGAAACGGTCGGCCCTGAGGTTCGGATCGGTGCGGACTTCGCGCTCATGGACGATGGCCAGACGCGCTGGCTCGGTGTCACCCCGCGCGGCTCCGGCGGCCAATGATGGGTTGCGGCCATAGGCGGTTTCCGCGTCGAGCGCCGCATGGTCGCGCAGGCCGTTCAGCTGCTGCCTGGCTTGTTTGAGTTCGCTTCTCTGATCCGGCGTCATTTCCGCGCCCTGATCCTGCATCGAGAAGATCGCCTGCACGACGCGGGCATGCCGCGCGATTGCACGATCCCGGACCTCCGTGATGCTCTCCTTCGGTTCGGCCATGGCAGGCGGATCGGCCCGCAGCTCCAACCCTTCGAAGGGAGACCGGGCGGGTTTTGGTGCAGCCTGCCGCTCTGGCGCGGGTGACTGGGCATAATCCGACGCCATGTCCTTGCCGCGCTCGCGGCTGAGGGCGTGTGCCAGCCTACCGCGATCGGCAAAATCATCCTGGCCATAATGGAGGTCGACCGTGCCGCGATGGCGGGAGAGCGCGACATAGGCGGCATGGCGGTCGAACCCCGGCGTTGCGAGCACATGCACCTGATCCACGGTCATGCCCTGCGCCTTGTGGATGGTGGCGGCATAGCCATGATCGATCGCGGCATAGTCCTTTATGTCGAATGCGACAGCGCGGCCATCGTCCAGCATCACCGTCATGCGCAGTTGGTTGACATGCTGCACGGTGGCAAGGGTGCCGTTCCTGACGCCCAGGCTGCGCTCATTGCGCAGGAACATGACCCTGTCGCCGGAGGCAAAGCTGCGCGTTCCCCGTTCGACCGTCAGGCTGACCTCCTGGCCCAGCCCACCTGCGCCGCGCAGCCGGTCGCGAGCCGCCTCGTTGAGTTCGCGCACTTCGTCATTGGTGTGGGTGAGGATGATGCGGCTGGCGCCGGGCTCGGCCAGTCGATCCCGATCCCAGCGATCGATCAGATCGCGGCGTGCATCATCGCGGGTTGCGGCGGAATGCACATGCCCCGCTGCCTCATAGGCGGCGATCGCCTCACCGGTCCGGCCCGTGGCCAGCGCTCGCGTCGCCTCGCGCTGCCACTCTTCATTCTGACGGCGAATGGCGGTGATCTCCACGCTGCCATGGCGCTCGGCAACCGAGCGGAACGCCGCCCCCGCCTCAATCGCCTGGAGCTGTTCGGGGTCGCCGACCAGCACCAGCTTGGCGCCGCGCTTCTCGGCTTCCGCGATCACCCGTTCCATCTGCCGCGTGCCGATCATACCCGCCTCGTCGATCACGAGGATGGATTTGTCGGTCAGCAGTTCACGATCCTGCGCCCATTGGTGTTCCAGGCTGGCAATGGTGCGGGATGCAATGCCCGAGCCACCTTCGAGATTTTCCGCTGCAATGCCGGAGAGCGCCGCACCCTGCACGGTGTAGCCCGCGCGTTCCCAAGCCTCGCGTGCCACGCCCAGCATTGCGCTCTTGCCGGTCCCGGCATAGCCGATGATAATGCTTAGGGTCCTGGGGCTGGTCACATGCTCAAGCGCTCCGCGCTGCTCGGCGGAGAGGTCCATGCCTCGCTGCGCTGCCTGCGCCAGTGCGCGATCGACATGCCGCGCCGCGACGCCATGATGGCGGCGCGCATCGAGCGTGGCGGTGGCACGTTCAAGCCGCTGTTCGGTTTCCAGCATGGCGCGTGAGGTGAAACGCTGTTCACTGCGGCCATCCTTGCCCAGCGCGACAAGATCTGGCGACGCCTTCACCGCCGCCATCACCGTATCGAACTGATCCTTTCCCTCGCTGTGCCGATGGACAAACAGGGCAAGATCACGGGTGGTGAAGGTCGCTTGGCCGTGGGTGATCGCGTCAAGCGCAATGCCGGGGTTGGCGAGTATCTTTTCGCCATTGGCCCGGGCGATGGCGTGATGCTCTTCCAGCCGCTCCCTGTCATGCCCCTCAAGCGCCATGCGCGCTGCGGCCGGGCCGATCTTGTGCTGGGGTTCCAGCTCAATACCCTGCGCCTCCAGGCTGCGATGATCGATGCGCGCATCGATATCGAGTTCGGCGAGGCGGGTGTTCACATGGCTTTCCCAGGCCTCGCGCCAGTGGGTAAGCAGATCGGTGCGGTTCCAGTCGCGCACCTTGGCGCCGAAACCTTCGTCGGTCACTTCGCGCAGACCCAGCATCACATGGGCATGGGGCTTGGACTGCCCGTCAGCGCCGACATCCCAATGGACATTAAGGTCGGCGACCATGCCCAGCGCTACAAATTCCCGTTCGACAAAGTCGCGCGCTAGGCGGATTCCCTCTGACTGGTCGAGCTCGTGGGGGAGAGCGAACTCCACTTCGCGGGCCAGTTGCGCGTCCTTGCGCAGCTCTGCCGCTTCGACAGCGTTCCACAGCTTTTCCCGGTCGCGCCATTCTTCGGGCGCGCCATCGGGCAGCATCACTTCGCTATGAACGACGCCCGCCTTGTTGGAGAAATCATGATGGCGGCCAAGCCGCTCATCATGGAGGCGCGAGGCCGAGCGATAGGCGGCCGCCGCCAGCGCCGACGAACCGGCAGCGCGGGAAATGATCTTGGCGGAGATATGGTAGATCGCCATGGCGACATAGCATTTACGCCCAAAAGCGCACGTCGGCACGACGTATAAGCGCGCCCTCGAAAGATTTCATCAATCTCGGGATGCGGCAATCTCAGGAAATTCCAGAGCATTGCCGCTGATCGAGAGGAACGATAACTGGAATGTCCTTTCGTTTATAAGAAGGACATTTTCCATGCGCAAGCCACGGGACTATGACGCTGAGCTCAAGGCTCTCACAGACAAAGCGAGGCAATTGAAGAGCCGCAAGCAGAGCCAGTTGGGTGAGCTGGTGATGGCGGCAGGCGCGGATGCCTTGAACGCTGAGGAGCTCGCGGGGGCGCTGCTGGCCATTGCCACCACGACCGACAGCGCCAGGCGGGAGGCATGGCGCAAGCGGGGCGCCGCCTTCTTTTCAGGAAAGCGAGACGAGGCTGGCCATGGCGCTGGCGACAAGCCGGGCGGCGCTGCGGCGGGTGAAGATCGCGCGCCACCGGCTGCTGGCCAGACAGGCACGCAATGACAAGCGAGACTGGCAGGTGAAGCGGCGCGAACGCACCCGGCATCTGATCGAGCTTGGCGGCCTTGTCATGAAGGCGGGACTGGTCGAACTTGTCGACGATGATCGTGCCGTCATCCTCGGGCTGCTCGGCGAAGCGGCTGCAAGGCTGCGGGCTGAGGATCGTGCGCAACAGTTGCTGCTTTGGCGGCGGCGCGGCCAACGCATGTTTGCGGCCGAATCCTTGCCGGTTCAGGGCTGACCCGTCATAGGGCGGCCTATGGACGACGAAATGAAAGCCATCATCCTGGGCGTGATCGAACGCGCGCCGCAATGGATCCGGCATGACCTTGCTGCAAAGGACGCGGCCAGTCGCGCCCGTGCGGAAGAAACGCTGGCGGCGATGATCGCCGATGGGCTGGGAAACGGGAACGCCGGATCGTCCGGCAACGGTTGAAAACGATCAGTCCTCAGCCAGACGCCGCTCGCAGACGGTTTTGACCAGTTCCTGCAGCATGGCCACGTGCTCGCCCAGCCAGTTCAGTTCCTCGTCCGTCACCTTATAGTGAGGAGAATAGCGGGCGTTCACATATGCCTGCCGCAGCAGATCGAAGCAGCGGCGGCTGAACTTGTCATCGCGTGGCCAGGCCTTAACCAATTCCGGGGCGATCTCCTCGGCATGGCTGCGCAGGAAATTGAGCCGGTGGGATTTGGGGGAGTAGAGGCTCAATGTGAGCAGCGTGCAGTGATAGAGTTGTTCTACAGCTTGGTGGAGTTCAAATGCCGCCTTGTTGCGCCAATGTTCGTCATTCCCTTGCGCTCGCTGTAGTTTGAACGTTTGCAATGAAGCTCGCGCAACTGAAAACCACCGCTCGAAATGCTTCCGCGCCTCAATCCCCGCTTCCTCAGACGGCAAGTCACGCGGCTGAGCGAAGCAGAAGCCCTCGGCCTCATAGAGCAGGATGCCATCGCGGATGATGTCGATGAAGAAGGGCCGTCCCTTTTCAAGCTGCCGGTTCACGTCAGTCAGCGAATGGACGATGAAATTGACCGGCGCCGACAGCATCCCGGTGATGGTCATGTCGCGCATCAACCGGTCGTCCGCCGCCGACCAATAGTCCAGGTCGACCAGATTGTCATCGTTGACGACGATGAGGATGTCATAATCGGACTTGTAGCCGCCGACCGGATCGTCGACCCAGCCGCCCCGCGCATAGGAGCCGTAGAGCACGAGCTTCAGGATCCGAGCCTGCTTGTTCCATTTGCTGCTGCGGCGAGCCTGCGCCGCCTCGAACTCCTCGAACAGCACGCGCACGACATGCTCCAGTTCGCGCTGCTTGCTGGCAGGAAGATGATCGAGACCGGTTTTCATGGGGTTGATCCTAGCGGGGAGAGAGCGATGCGCCAACCTCGCCCGGCACGAACCGGGCGAGGCAGTCTTGTCAGCGAAACCAGCGCCGCCACCGCTGGCGCGACGGATCGCGCAGATTGCGGCTGAAATTGCCGAGGGCCCCGGCAAAAAGCCGCTCGACCTGCCCGCTGGTGAGACCGGTGCGTTCGGCAATCTCCCCATAGCTCAGGGCATCGAGCCGGACGGCCAGAAAGATGTCGCGCTGGATGCGGGGCAAGCGGAGCAGTGCATCCTCCAGCCGTGCGATCAGGGCGGGGTCATGGCTGTCGTTCATCGGAAATCTCCCGACAGGAAAACCGGCGGCATTGCTGCCGCCGGTATCGGATCAGACCGCCTGGGCCAGCGGGGACGGTTGCGGCGCGAGGGATGCGACCAGATCGGCCAGCAATACGCTGCGCTCGACCGTCGGGACACCGCCACGCTCCGTATAGGCCATGGGCGGAAACGTCATCCAGCGTGGTACCCAGCCTTCGACCTTCGCCCGGCCATTCTCGCCGGTCAGGCAATCTCGGACGATCTGCCGCTTGACCTTACCGGTTGCCTCTCGGTTAGCGGCTGCCGCTTCCTCGCCCGCAACCTCGGTCAGGATGCCGTCCAGCACTTCCCGGTCCCGCAACTGGTCGAGCAAGGCATCGTCGCAGGTCCATGTCTCGCGCATATCGATGCCCAGATGCAGGCCCAGCAGATCGACAAGGGCTCTACCTGCCTCCAGCGTTTCGGCCATGACGATAGCCAGCACCTCCTGCACCGCCTCGTCGGACAGGGATGCCAAACGAACGAACAGGCCCGCCACGCCATGATCCCCTTCATAGCCGCCGGTTACCGTCGACGCTTCGGGATCGAAGCCGAGCAGCGCCAGCACCACCCGCCGCCGCATGTCGAACGCCGTTTCCGAAATGCTCGTCTCGATGCTTTCGGCAATGGCCTCGTTCACCGCCCGCTGCGGTCCGACCGACACGCGCCACAATGACGATCCCACAATCGCATGAGCGACCATCAGGCGCAGGGCCAGCGACGGAGAGCCAGCGACCGCCGCCCGCACGACGGCATGACGATGAAGGTCCACATAGTTGCGGATGGCAGGACCGATTTCGGGGCGGACCGGCTTTTCGGTCATTGTCTCTCCCGCTGCCTGTTTCCGCGCCTCCCTGATCGTCAGATAGCCCTCATGGAAGGTGACATCGCCACGTGGTCCCACAGCGATGAAGACCTTGCCGCCCTTGCGCTTGGGGGTGCATTCATGATCCCAGCTATGGAAGGGTTCGCCAACGGGAAGGATGACGACATCCTGCCATCCCGCTTGTCGGTATACCTCTGCCCGTTGGGCAATGGCCGCCTCCTGTGAGGTCCAGAATATGGACGCATCGGCAAAGTAGCGCTCCTCTCCGAAAAGGTCAGACACGATGCTGCCCGGAAAGCTGGCCAGATCGAACAGGGCTGCGCTGACCAGGATCGATGCGCCGCCGCAAGCCCATGACTTCAACCGGGAGCCGGTCGGGCAATAGGCTTCCGGATCGTCGAGCAGGGCCAGCCACTCACGCTGCCGGACCTTGGACAGCAGGGTCAGATGCCGAACGGTCGCGGCATCGATCTCATTCTGGCGATAGAGATTGCGGAGGCGCGGCAGGAGATTGCCCAAGGCCAGCGTCCGCTTCACCTGTAATTCGGTAAGACCGAAGGTGAGGGCTATATCCTCCACGTTCCGCCCTTCGCGCACCAGTCGGGTGAAGCTCTCCCAGCGCGTCACTTCGTCCGGATCGAGCCGGGCCACATTCTCGATCAGCGAGGCTTCCAGCGCCGCCGCATCGTCGCCTGCTTCCATGATTGCGCATGGCAGGGCTTCGGCTTCACCGCTTTCCTGTGCCACAGCCAGTGCTGCATGGTAACGCCGTTTGCCCGCCACGATCTCGTAGCTGTCAGGACTCCCATTCTGCCGCACGATCAGCGGCACCAATACGCCCCGCGCCCGTACGGAGGGCAGGATGTTGGCCAGATCAGGGGTCTTGCCCTTGGCCCGCATATTGGCAGGCGAGACGGACAGATGGGCGATGTCGATATGCTTGAGTTCCATTTTCTCTCACTCCTTCAAACACCGCAACCGGCGCCGGAATGGCGAGGGGAGCGGCAGGAGCGACCCCAAAGGCCTGTCGAGGGAGCCGGGCTGCACCCGCAGGGGCGCAATGAAATGGAGCACTCAGGCGAAGCCGGAGTTGTTGCCCGGCGCGACGGGCCTAAGGGCAAGCGACGCTCCCCCCGCCAGATCGACGCCGGAGGCCAACGCCATCGCGCACAGCGCGATGACCGCATACGGACCAACGGGCCACCCCAAGTCCGAATCGGGAAACTTGCACGCTGATCTTCAGCTCGCTCCGCAGCTCTTTCCCATCTGAAAAGGCTCAACAGCCGCATCGCCGATGGCCGCAAAACCTATCGGCAAAATTTTTCTGCATACGATCTGGCCCGCCGTGGACCGACATGGTCCGCCATGGCCCGATTTGGCCCAAGCCACTGATTCTCATGGGCTTGACGCGACAGAACGACCCCACAATCCTGATGCTCAGGGGCAAGCAAACCGCATCGCAGCATACAGGAATTTGCCATGACCGCTCAGTCCCCCGACCGCATCCTCCGCCTCAACACCGTGCTCGACCGCACCGGGCTCAGCCGGGCCACCCTCTATCGCAAGGTGGCGGATGGCACCTTTCCCAGACAGGTGCGCATCGCCACCCGCTGCATGGGATGGCGGGAGTCCGCCATCAATGACTGGCTCAGAAATCCCATGTTCTACAGCGTCGAGGATGGTTGACGCCGCATCCAGTCCATTTTGGTGCGCCAGTTGGCATTGTGTCGGCACTGGCTCGGCCTACATTATTCTCAACGCTCTTTCCCCTTGAGTGCGGCAACTACCTTGAACTCGTCCCCGCCGTTGAGCTTGCTCCGGCGGGGCAACTTTCCTTCGGGTTCATACGCAATGGGGGTGATCCCATGCCCATTTGCGTGCCGCTTGGACATGAATGGCCGGGCGGATTTTGACTGGCTCGGGGACTTCGTGCTCGGTCCGGTTCTGAGGACTTGGCGCGAGAAAGCGGACGCTCCCGGGTGCAACTTGCCAACAGTCTATCGGCGGCTCAGTGCGCTATAATCGGCCATTCAGCCCGCTAAGCGCTGATCCCATAAGCTGCCGTCCGTTCAGGTGGCGGGGCAGGTAGCCCTCATAACTTTGCTTTAAACTTATGCAGCGCCAAAACAGTCCTGGATACCCACGCAGGCGGGAGCCGGTCTTCAAAGCGGCGGCCTGAAATATCTTCGACCTGGTGCGAGCGCGGTCGGCTCGACATTGCTGTAATCCTGAAGTTCGGATTGGCGGGCCGGCGAAGTGTGGGCACCAGCGCCTGAGACGCTACAGGAAAAAGTTCTACGGCTCATTCACCCGAACTTGCGCTGCGATCCAGCCGACAACATTTGGCATCAACCGATGGTTCACCTACCACGCAGATCAAGGTCCAGCCACATGACGGCTCTAGCTCATACCCCCGCTATGCGGCGCGTGCATTGCCTTAGGCTGATCGACCGCAGGGGCACCCGTTTGTCTGTCCAGCGCGGCCAACGCTCCGGGTGCTCGCAGGGAAATGTTTAATCTTCGTTTCGTTCGATCATGTGGATTTGTCGCGGGCGCTTTAATAGCTTTCGAAGCCTGCCGACAAAGCTGCGCTCGGTGCGCAGCGTGCAGAGCTGAACGCCGTCGATCTCCATTTGCACAAAGGCCGCCGCGGCGGCGATCACCTCCAGATGTACCCCGCCGATGATCTCGTTGCTGCTTGGCTCTAGGATCAGGTAAACTTCGCAGCCCTCGGGCGGGTCTGCCAGATCGGGACCGCCGTAGCGCATGAACGCGTTGGCCGCATCGAGCTTGGCCCATTCGCCAGTTCGATCGAAGTCTAGATGGTTGCCGCCGAGCTTGTTGGCGACGAAGCGCAGTATCTGCTCGGTGCTGAACCAATCGCCGTCGAAATAGAGGCGGGGTTGCGCGAGAAATTTCTTGAGGGGCAATCGGACGTGGCCCTCATGAACAAAGCTGCGGTCCACCGCCTCCGCCGACAGCGTGGTTTCATAGATATGCCGGATCTGCTGCCCCTCGGCCCTGATGCCGGCAGTGAGATAGTATCGGAAGGCGCGGGTTCGATCGGCATAGGCCCTCACTTGGCTGTTGCCTTGAACTTCGAAGAGCGCCGACTGCCGCAGCGGGGTCAGTAGCTTTTTAAGATCGCCATCGACGAGCCAGCGGCGCATGATCGTCGCCAGCAAGCGGATATGAGGTTCGCTGACCGGGCGGCCTTGCGGAAAGGTTAGAGGTACGAGGGCTTGGATGTCGGCGAGCAACACGCGCGCCAGCTCGTCATATTCAGCGTCGCTCAGCATCGGATCTCTTCGCTATGGGGTAGCAGCGTTCGTCATGCCGTTCCAAACCTGCTGGTTCGCTGATAACCACAATTATCGTCGCGCACCAAGTTCGGACATTGAATCACACTGCGCGGCAGGCTTTGAGGCCACCGCGCCGCGCGCTGCTGTTTGGGACTGCGCGTCCTTATCCGTACGCCACCGCGCTACGGCTATCGTGATCAAGCGCCATGGTGTGAGTGACGATGCGAGGCGGACCGTGCAAGTGCCCTTGGGAGAACAGGGCGCCTGACCCTTACGGATTTTCGGGGTGCTGAGCGCGTTCGACACGGGCGACAAGTATAAGAAGCCGCTATTCGCAAAATGGAACGAGCTTTTGATGTCGCTTGCGCGCTGAGGCGCCTTTCCGAGTTAGCTGACAGCCATGGCCCGCACCATCATCTAGCGGCGCGTTGCACGCCCCTGATTCCGCTCGACGTTCATCCGGACTTGCTTATCGGTCAAATGCGGTGGACGAGTTTCGGCGTCGGGAACGATATCGAGTTGCGTATTGGTTGCGCGGGCAAGGAATTGCGCAGCAAAGCCGATTGCCACCATCAGATAGCGCTTCTCGTGCCTGGTTTCGACGCCGGTGCCGCGATCATGCTCGGCCATGCGATAGAAGGCGATCGGGCCATTATGCGTGTGCTGGGAAAATAGCCGGTAGAGCAGACGGAATTCGTCCAGATCTACGCCGATCTCGGCAAGCACGTCGTCCTGGATAAACGGCGTTCGCTCGCCCCTCAGAGCAACGCGGCGTTGCTTCTCGTCATATTGAGCAAGGATCGGGCTCGCATCGAAACGCTTGGTCAAATCCTCGAGCACCTCGGGTGGCGGTGACTCGTCGGGGAACAAGCGGTAACGTGAACCATGGTCGTGGAGGTGGAACAGGATGAAGCGGGCCTCACGTAGCGTCTCCGGGACGTCCTCGCCACACAGCCAGTGGTACACCAGACAGGCTTCGAAGAGATTGCGCGTAAGCGATGCGGCGGCGCTGAAATCCCAATGCTCGCCCGGCTTGGGATCAGGTAGCAACTGATCAAGGCTTTTGGCAGTGACCACGATCCGCGTGAACAGCACACAGCCCCAATACATGCGGTTACCGGTGGAAGAAATGCCACCCGAACCGCGCGAGATCCGCCTGGCGCGCTTGAGTAGCTCGCGAAACTCGCGTCGGACCGCCAAATAGAACTTAGTGATTCCTGGATTGTCGAGCGCCTCGATTTCTGCGGCAGCATTCAATTGTGCAGGTGTCGCGGCTGTCATGCCGAACCTCTTGGATCAGGAGTCGGTAAGATGGCAACCCCACCCATCAACGGCACTCTGCCGGACCACGATCGTTCACCCTCAACCTCAGTTCTGCCGGGTCACGCCAAGTGGCCGGAAGGAAGCAGCGGAAGGAGGATAGATCATGGGCAGCACCGCGCCGCACATGCGATTGGCGTCTGCTATGCTCCCCATATCGGTCGTCCACATTGCCGATGAGCTGTCTCAAAAGCTGCCGCGCATTGTATACGCTGATCAGACTAAGACTCACCGCAGATAGGTCCAGAATGATGGCCTTTGACCCCATGGTTCTTGTTAGACGGAGACAACTGTGCAACCTTCGAGGCGCTGCGCCGGTGCCACCCATCGCTGTTAACAGACGATCGGATTGCTGATCGGGGGCGCAGCAGACGGGGGATTATGAAGCTAAGCGCCGTTTCGATACGGAATTTCCGACGCCTGGAAGCCGTCGCAATCGATATCGAGGACAAGGAGACGATCTTTGTTGGACCCAACAACAGCGGAAAGACATCGGCGACCGCGATCTTTCGTTCATTTCTCGGCGAACGAGACTTCAAAATTCACGATTTCGCGATTGCCACGATGGCGGATTTCGACGCCTTCGGGGGTGATGCCGAAGCCACCTCGCTGCCGGAAATATCACTCGACCTCTGGTTCACGATCGATCCAAACACGATCGCCTTTGGGCGGGTTTTCACTCTGCTTCCAAAACTGTCGGACTTCACCCGGGTCGGCATCCGGCTGTCATACGGCGTCGAGGAGCCAAGAAAGCTGCGAGATCAATATTTCGCCGCTTACCCCGCTGATGCCGACGGGAGTCGGACGAAGACGCTTTCGCAATATATGTCGACCGATAACAATCTGAGCCGACATTCCGCCGTGCGTTATGCATCGCTGGAGGAAAAGGCTGTCGAAGGCGGTGGGCTTGAGGTCCATGCCAACCCGCTGGATCCGGAAGAGGGCCGCCGCCTGCTTAAGCATCTCGTGCGGGTCGATTTTGTCGACGCCCAGCGAAACATCAATGACGATGACAGCAGCCGAAGCAATCGGCTCTCCTCCGCCTTCGCCTCTTACTATCGAAAGAATCTGGAGCAGACCGATCATGCTGCGGAAGCGCACCGAGTCATTGACGAGAACAATCGGAAGCTCACCGATCATTACGCGAAACAGTTCGATCCACTGATCAGCCTGATTAAGGATCTTGGCGTGCCGTCGATTAACGATAGGGAGCTGCGCATCATATCTTCGCTCAGTCCGGAGACCGCGCTGCGCGGCAACACCGAGCTGCTCTACGTCGATCCCGGCCGTGCACATGAGCTGCCGGAGCTTTACAATGGGCTAGGGTTCAAGAACCTTATCTACATGGCCATTCAGGCGAGACACTTTCACTCGCAGTGGCTCCTCACCGCCGAGAATCGCCCGCTGTGCCACCTCATCTTCATCGAGGAGCCCGAGGTGCATCTCCACGCGCAGGTCCAGCAAACCTTCATCGCGAACGTATGGAGCGTGATCGATCAGTCCGCGAAGGCGGCGGGCCATGCGGACCTGGTGCCGCAACTGGTGGTCACGACCCACTCGTCCCACATTCTGGATGCGGTCGACTTTGAGAAGGTTCGCTATTTCCAGCGCTGTCACTTGAGCGGTGAGGTCGCCAGTAGCGGAATCCGAAACGCTTCTGACGTTCGAAGCCTGCGGGCCTTTCAACCCGATGCGGAGGTCATCGACGGCATCCTAGTATCGCCTGCGGAATCGTTGGCATTCCTGAAACGCTATCTCCGCCTGACCCATTGCGATTTGTTTTTCGCGGATGCCGCTATTCTCGTGGAAGGTGCCGTCGAGAAATTGCTCATGCCGTCGATGATCGAAGTATCAGCGTCCCGACTGCGGTCGACATACCTGACGGTCCTGGAGGTGGGCGGCGCGTTTGCGCACCGCTTCGAGGGTCTTCTGGCGTTCCTGCGGATCCCGTATCTCGTCGTGACAGACATCGATTCCGTAGCGCCCGCCGGTTACCCGAGCGCCTGCAGGGCTGACGTGCCCGATGCACGGACGTCGAACGCGACGCTGAAAAAGCTTTGCGTACAGACGACCATCGGTGGCCTGATGGGAATGGTACCCGCCGACAAGATCGATGCCGCGAAGGATCGATGTATCGCCTTCCAGACGGATATCACCGTCATTGATGGCGCTGCGCAGCAGGCGTTGCGGCCCAGAACGCTCGAAGAAGCGATCGCCTACGAGAATTTCGCGCTCTTGCGGGCGGGTACGCTTTCCGTCGGCATCGATATTCCGGAAGCGCTGCCCGACGCTTATCAGGCCATCTATGATCGTATCCGGTCGGACAACTTCAAGAAAACCGATTTCGCCATGAGCCTGCTGGCCGGCGCCACGGCCTGGAAAGTGCCGCTTTATATCAGTGAGGGGTTGGGTTGGCTTGAGCTGCGGCTCTGCGGGCCAGCACCGGCACCAAATGCACCAGCAGGAGCCTGACAATGGCGACACGGGTCGAAAGCGAAGCTGACGCTAGGGTGCGCGATTGCCTCGATGGCCACCGCAGTTTCGCGCTGATCGCAGGTGCGGGGTCCGGCAAGACGAGTTCGCTGGTCGAGGCATTGGACCGTGTCCGTGATCGTGAAGGCCGTGCGCTACGGCAGAATGGTCAGCGCATCGCCTGCATCACGTTCACCAAGCGTGCGGTCGAGGTGATCAAGTCGCGACTGGGATTTGACGATCTCTATCTCGTCTCCACGCTGCACGGCTTTCTCTGGGAACAGATCGGGCGTTTCCAGGACGACATTCGGGACGCCTTGCGTCTGGACCGGCTGCCGGCGTTAATTCAGAAGGAGCTGGATAAGGACAATGGCGGCAATAGTCGGGCCGCACGCGATGCGCGTGCCAAGGCCGAGCGCCTTGGGGAAGAACGTGCTGGCCTCGCTGAAGTGGCGGAGTTTCAGTATGGGGATGTTCGGTTCAGCGACTACTCGAAGGGACGCCTGAGCCATGACGATGTCATTGCAATAGCTTCGTATCTTCTGGCCCATAATGCCACCTTCCGACGCATTACCGGTCTCAGATTTCCCTACATCTTCGTCGACGAAGCCCAGGACACGTTCGAAGGCATCGTCACGGGGCTCAATCTCGTTGGTGTGGGGGAAGGGCTGCCGATCGTCGGATATTTCGGCGATCCGTGGCAGCAAATCTATGACGAAAGCGCCTATTCCTTCGCGCCGCCCGACGGCGCCGAGACAATTACGAAAACCGAGAATTTTCGGTGCTCGGAGAGCGTCATCCGGCTCCTCAACGCGTACAGAAGTGACGTCGAACAATATGCCGCGGGTGACAATAAGGGACGGGAGGGCAGCGTCGAGTTCAGGCTCGTCCAGTCCGAGGTGCCCGAGCTTCCCAGGAACCGATATTCTGACGCCCAGATCGAACGGGCGCTGGTGCGGATGGATGCGGCGGTTGCGAACTGGGGCTGGCAGGATCGCGATGACGTGATCAAGCTCTTCCTCGTTCGGCAGATGATCGCACGCCGAATGGGGTTTGCCGATCTCAATCGCTTGTTCAACGGACTCTATGCTTCATCTCGCGCCGAAGACGATTTCGAGGCAGGCGAGCACTTCCTGCTCGTTCCGCTGACAAATACGATCCTGCCATTGATCACGGCGCAAGCCCGCGGCGATAGCCGTGCGATCATCGATATTTTGCGGCGAGATAGCCCAGCCTTCGCCGCGGATGGACCGAATGCGCCAAACACGCTGAAAATGATGATTGACACGTCCAATGCGCTGGTTGGACAGCTGGCTGACCTCTGGGCGACAGGGACGCTCGGCGACCTTCTTCGGTTTTGTGACGACAGGCAGATTATCCGCACGTCCGACAAATTGCGCGAGCATCTCGCCCGAGCCCCGCGCGCCGAGGAGTATGATGCCGATGCCCATAGCCTCGACAAGGGTGACTGGCTCGCCGATGCCTTATTCCAGATGGGCGTGGATGAGATCGCGCCTTATGCGACCTTCATCTCCCGCAACACGGCGTTCAGTACGCAGCATGGTGTGAAGGGCGAGGAATATCCCAAGGTTCTGGTCGTCTATGATGACGTCGAGGCAAACTGGAACAACTACAATTTCACCAAGATCCTCACCCCGGCGACCGCAGGTGAGCCCACGGACGGCCAGAGAGAGCGCGGGCGGAAACTCGCTTATGTGTCGTTCTCCCGCGCGCTGGAGGATCTGCGCGTCTTGCTGTTTACGCCTAACCCGGCGGCCGCTCGGGCGGAGCTTCTCGAACGCAAGTTGCTCGAGCCGGATCAGATTTCGGTGGTCGCATGATGAAGCCGGTAGGGCGCGCGATCGAATTCGACCTTAACCCGGGGAGTCTTTACCTGGGCGTCGCCTGCAAGAGCTGCGGCGGCCCGGTCGTGCTCGCCCAGATCGACGGCGTTACGCCGCCGACGCCTCTCCTAGGCACCGCGTTCCAGATTGCCTGTGGAGATGCGGCCTGCCTAGCGCAGCACAGCTACGGACAAGCTGATATGTGCCGGTTCCGGTGGCCGGGAAGGAAATGAGTTCGACCGGCTGAAGGGGGCGGGCCTCCGCGATCAGCTGAAGATTGGCGTAGGTCGCCATCGCCTCGAAATCCTTGCCGATCTGTTTCGCCTCATAGGGAAAGACGGTGTTGAGGCCCCGAACCGTGCCGGTCGCGACGCGCGCCAGGAATGCGAGAGTGTTCTCGGTGAAGAGATCGTGCTTGCCAGGAATCGCCGCGATCGACGGTCCAGCGCCCGATGCGCGGGCAAGTGCGTCGGGCCCGTCGCGCCACGTTCTACGAACATGCCAGGCGATCATATCGGCCGCCTGCAATGCGACCTCGATCTGATCGTCGGCATGGCGGGGATTTTCGGGGAGGAATGCAGCGAGTGTCGGTGCCATGCCCTGTCTCAGCGCGGGATAGGATTCCCGAAGCGCCGGCTCATGATCGAGCTGGCGGTCGAACACGAATTCTGCGGTCTTCTCGAACCCATGCTCCGCCACCAGTTTGTAGGCGGTCGCGATCGTGAGGTGGAACATCATCTGGTAGGGGCGGTCCATCCAGGCCATCATCTTGCCCGCAAAGATGCGTTGGTAATCGTCGTGGCGGACGATCACCGCGACAGTGGCCGTGGCATGTTTGCGGAGGATTTCTCCAAGCCGGGCAAGCTTGGCGTCCCGCTCGCTGCGCGGAATGCCCTTGAAAGCGCCGCGCCCGGCATTGGCGTCCTTCATCTTTAAGAATGGGATCGCAGGCGGTGAAGCCAGTTCCGCTATCCATTCGGCTTCGAAGGTGGCGACCTGTTCGGCTTGAAACGCAACGCCGCCGAGCACGAAGACCGGTGGATCATTCTTCCCGCTATCGTCGATATAGAATCGAAGGTTCATATCCTCTGCCTTGGCTGTTGGGCGCCTACGGCCGAGCTTCCCTTATTGTAAGCCCTCACGCGATGTCTACTTTGGGCGGGTTATTCCTGAGAACTTGCCAGGAGGCTCACGGCTCAGGCTTGGGCATCCAAAACGGGAATCAAGGCGGACCACACTTGGAACGAAAAATTGGCGGTTGAACGGCCACAAAGGGGCGCCCTTACGGATTGAAGCTGGGGGATCGCCTGAACCGCGCCGGGTTTGCCGGAGGCTCCAACTTCTGAGTAAGTGGAGCCGATATGAGCAAAACGACGAACAAGTTTGCACCTGAGGTTCGCGCACGGGCGGTGCGGATGGTGCTGGATCACGAAGCAGACCATCCCTCTCGCTGGGCGGCGATGATTTCTATCGCCGAGAAGATCGGGTGCTCGGCGCACACGCTGAACGAGTGGGTAAAGAAGGCGGAGGTGGACAGCGGCAAGCGCGCTGGCGTGCCTACCGAGATGGCTGATCGCCTGAAGGCGCTGGAGCGTGAGAACCGTGAGTTGCGCCAGGCCAACGAGATATTACGGAAGGCGAGCGCATATTTTGCCCAGGCGGAGCTCGACCGCCCGTTCAAACGATGACGGCCTTCATAGACGAGCATCGCGCGGAATATGGGGTCGAGCCGATTTGCAGGGTTCTGCCAATTGCCCCATCCACCTATCATGAGCGCGTCGCACAGCGACGTGATCCGGAGCGACTGTCAGATCGTGTCCGGCGCGATCAGGATCTGAGGCCAGAGGTGGTCCGGGTCTTTTCCGAGAATTTCGGGGTGTACGGCGTGCGCAAGGTCTGGCGGCAGATGAACCGCGAGGGCTTTGCTGTTGCCCGTTGCACTATCGCGCGTCTGATGCGCGATCTGGGTTTACAGGGGGTGATCCGGGGCAAGCCCGTGCGCACCACGATCAGCAACAAGGCTGCGCCGTGCCCGCTCGATCATGTGAACCGGCAGTTCCATGCACCGGCGCCGAACATGCTCTGGGTGTCGGACTTCACCTACGTCGCGACGTGGGCGGGCTTCGTTTATGTCGCCTTCGTGATCGATGTCTATGCTCGCTACATTGTGGGCTGGCGGGTCAGCAGGACTGCGCATGCCGGCTTCGTGCTGGACGCACTGGAACAGGCTATCCACGAACGACGTCCTGTCCATCGGGGTGGTCTCATCCATCACAGCGACCGCGGATCGCAATACGTGTCGATCCGATACTCGGAGCGGCTTGCCGAAGCCGGGATCGAGCCATCGGTTGGCAGCGTCGGCGACAGCTATGACAATGCTTTGGCTGAGACGATCAACGGCCTTTATAAGGCCGAGGTGATACATCGGCGAGGACCATGGCGGTCTTTTGAAGCCGTGGAATATGCCACGCTCGAATGGGTGGACTGGTTTAACAACCGGCGCCTGCTCGAGCCCATCGGCAATATCCCGCCAGCTGAAGCTGAGGAACTGTACTACGCCATGCTGGACGACGTCCCCATGGCTGCGTAACTTATACCAAATAGCCTCCGGCAAACCCGGCGCGGTTCAGCCCGAGCAAGCCGCCTAGTTCAACAAGACCATGCTCCCACCAATGACGTGCGTGTTGAAGTCAGCGGAATTCGTCCAGAATAGCCGCGCCAGCCTTTCCAAAAAGCTCAGACTGCCCTAGCAATCCAGCATGGACCTGCCGTGGCACTTCAGCTCAAACGACACGCCGATCGTTTATCATTACACCTCGGTCAAAGCAGCAAGGGCGATGGTCGAGACGCGCGCGATCTGGATGAGTGAATTTACCGCAATGAATGACGCATCGGAATTTACGTATGCGCGCGATAAACTCGTCACCCTGCTTACAAATCGCGAGGTGTACATTGAAACGCTCGCGCGCACCTGCGTCATTTTCATGCTCGAAGGCCTGACCGCAAACACCGGATTGATGTTGGGATCGCTTACCGCACGGCGCGACGATCTAGGCCAGTGGCGCAGCTATGCCAATAACGGTGCAGGTTGCGTGCTCGGTATCGATGCGCGCTATCTCGAGCACGACGCAGGTGTTGCGATCCGCACCGTGTTGTATGAGGAAGGCCTAGTCGACAAGATGTTGCGCACCGCTCTCGAGGTTGTGCAGGCGCAGGCAGAGGAAGCGCCCAGTGACCCGAACGAACTGATGGAGTTTGCGCGTCACCTCGTCGCCGATCTGTTCAACGTTAAGCATCCAGGCTTTGCAGACGAACGCGAGGTCCGGATCGCCCG
The DNA here is from genome assembly GCF_040676285.1 of Sphingobium sp. LMC3-1-1.1. Taxonomy (NCBI): domain Bacteria; kingdom Pseudomonadati; phylum Pseudomonadota; class Alphaproteobacteria; order Sphingomonadales; family Sphingobiaceae; genus Sphingobium; species Sphingobium sp. LMC3-1-1.1. The sequence goes on from NZ_JBEGHQ010000004.1 coordinate 73,063, forward strand.
CATGCTGATCCGTCAAGGCGACGCCAGCCTTGAAGATGTCGGCGGCAACCGGACCGGTGGCGGGAAAGTCCCGGCGCTAACGGTCCGCATGCGGAACGGCGCTTATGGCGCGACGCGCTACATCGCCTTACCGTTGAGCCGCAAAGACGGATCGAGCGCGATCGTCAGCGCCGGGCTCGGCCCGACAATAAGCATTTCCGACGCGGCCACGCAGGAAGCCTATTTCGCCAGCCACGGCCTCGACGTCTGGCGATCGACCCTGCCCTACCGCGCCTGACTGCGCAGCGCTCAGACCTCGACCATTTCAGCAACCTTATCGGCCCCGTGAGCGGCCGTCCGAAGTTATGTAGCGCGCTAGGTCTATTCTTAGCCCTCAAGTCCATCCCGCGTATGAAGTGCGTCGGGATATTCATAGAGCGGCACCTCGAGCATGCGGAGATTGATCTCGGATATGTGCCGCACCTTGGCGCGCATCCAGGGGAATGTACCGGCGAGATCGAGGAAGGCGGCGTCGTTTGAGAGGATCGCGTGGACATGGGGCGCATAGATTAGGTGCATGCCGTCATGCAGCGCCCCCCGATTTGTCTTCCCTGATTTGTATTGTAGCGCCGCCATCACGGCCATCGTCACGAGCGGTCCCTGTCGGAAGATATCTGGATAATCGGTGAACATCCGCGTAACTTCGGCGTGTGCGTCCTCGCCATAGAATCCTTTCTCCCGCCAAAATTCTCGTGCGGGCTCTTCATCGAGATCGGCACCGGTCATCAGGAGCAGGAACCCGTAGAGAATGACCATCTTCGCGGTAACCTCGTCGAGCTTCGACAGCTCGATGTCTTCGTGGATGGCGCCAAAGACCATGGACACGAATTTCGCGGTGAGCCCAACCATGTCGCGCTCATGTCCTTCGCTTTCGATCACTGTCTTAAGGTTACGCGACACTTGCCGGATTGGCGCGGTCTTCGCACGCAATTGATCGATATCGTAATCAAAGGTCCGCCGGAGCTCGCGCGTCATTGCTGGCCATGACGATGCCCAGGAGAGAGACGTGACGACGTCATAATTGATGACGTTCTGCGGATAGGCCGAGCGCATATAGCGGACCGTGAGTTCGGTCGGGGTGCCGAGCAGCACTGGATCGAACAAAGCCTGCGCCGCCAGCAACATCTCGTCTGCCCGTTCGCGATCGGACACGAGCATAATTTCCCAGAGAACGGTAGGGGATGTCACGAAGATCACCCCCTTCCTGCGCATGTACGCGCGCGTCAGTTCGATCTCCTGCAACGTGAACGTGTCGAAAAGATGATTGAATGCAGAGGTCTCCAGATAGTAGCGCTCCGATTCCGAAAAGCGCTGCAACTCTTCATCGCTCGCTGTTGTAGGGCTCGCTGCCGACATTTATTCATCCCCCACGGCTTTCTGGCAATGAAGCCGCTAATTCTAGCTGCCGGTCTCTGTACAGTGAGCGGCCGGCAAGGTCAGAAAGATTCCAAAACGATCCGAATGCGGCGACGCCTCCTCTCATGAACGATGCTGAGCGCGGCTACGTCGGCGCTGACTGGCAAGACGTTCGTGTTCGCGTTTAGCGTCGTACGGATCCCACACCTCATCCTCCGGCTGTTCGGCGAATCGAGCTTGCAACTCGCTGGCCGTCCATCCAACCAAACGCGCGAGGCGAAGTCGCTCGGTTTGGTCCGGATGCCAGCGCCAAGTCGATCGCAGGAAGTTCCACTTGATCGTTCCCGCCATCGAGCGGACATGAGGCGGCATAAGGATCATGCAGTCGAGATCGCGACATCTCCGCTCAAACTCGTTGAACGGCTCAAAGAAGAAGTCGAGGTAGTCCGACATATCGCTGTCGATAAACAGCTGCTTCAAGTCATGGGCTTCCTCGTCGCCTAGCTCGCCTCTTGCGAGACCGATTAGACGGTTGTGATAAGTGGTGAACACCGAGCCAACGGCCGACATCGAAGTCGCCACCTCCTCATCGGGAACCCGCCCTCCAACTTCTCCTTCGGTCGAGCCATAGAGGTTGCTATTGATTAGCTCCGCAAAATCACGAAGTGCCGCATCCATCCTTGTCAGATAGGTCGGCGCAAGCGCGCTCAGCGCCTGTCGGTCGGCGATCCGCTGGGATTCAAAGGCGATCTCCGAGGCGCGGGCCTGCTGTCGCCCCTGCTCAAGTAACTGGCGTTGCTGCAATCGAAACGCGAGGCCAACCCATACAAGGGACAACGGCACCAATGCCCCCGACAAGTAGGATCCCCACTTATCGAATTCGGTGAGCGCCGTGCTTGGTAGCAGCCAGCACAGAACGTGCGCCGAGTTGTTGCTGCAAATGCCGAGATTAACGACGAGTGGCGCGCCCAAGACGATCGCGATGTATACAAGGGACACAATCCCTGCCCAACTCGTCAAACTGCGAGAAGGCTCAGGCGCTTCTTGGGCGTCGCTAGTAGGTTGATGCAATTGAAAGACCATTTGTGGGGAGACTAATTCGTTCGTCGCTGATCGCAGCATTGTCTAACTGGGGACTCATCGCAAGCGGAATGAACGGCAGCTATCGGCATCATCAATCTCGCCGCCGACCGGCGATAACTCAAGCGCGTTGCCGATCGTCCGCTTCGATCAGCCTGGGCGGCAGCCTCCATCGATACGGGGAAGTTCGTCCGCGCGAACCGGAACGACCGAATCTGGTCGACAGCCGCCGAATAGCAGACGGTCGGCTTCTGAGGCTCGGGAATCGGGCGCCGAATGGCGGCAAAGGGTCGACGATAGGCTATCCGCTTTCTACTGGTTCCAGCCATCCGCGATAATGAACTAGCCGCCCGATCAAGGGCAATGCGATGGGCACATCGAAATGGAAACGTCCGTTTTCCGACCATTCCCGGGCGGTCGAGCGCGGAGCAAGCCATCCTGGCAAGGGCATGGATCCGATCCACCATCGCTGCATGACCATGCTTAATCCCTGAGTGTCGCTGGGAAGATCGAAGGCGAAGCGGAACGGTCCGAACCGCTCTACAAGCCAGCGACCGCGTTGGCTGAGATGGCTCTGAAAGCGCCGCCCTCCAAAATCGCGCATCCAGCTTTCGCGGCCATCCACTTCACGAAAATGAACATGCAGGCAATGAGTACCGGGTTTGGGAAAGCCCACGATCCGCGCGATCAATGCCGCCACCGGGTTCGCTGCACCGGTCACCATGGCTTCTCCCGCTGCGCCGCCATCGCGGAACACATCATGAATGGCGCGCACCTCCGGTGGGAGTTGTCCGAAACGATCACCCATAATACGTTCATACAAGGTCGGCGGAGCAGACAATTCCGTCGTATCATGATGGATGGCCAGCTGTCCGAAGGCATCGGTATAATCGATAAGCGTCAGCGCCTCTCCGGCATCGCGGGCGCCTGGGGCTTCCTGTCCTGACAGGATGCGCGCTACGATGGGCACCACGGACAAGGTCGGTATTTCCGGACCATCACCCCGGTCGGCGATCAGCGTCCATCGGCGCTCGACCTTTTGGCCAACCACGTCACCGAACAGGCGCACGATCATGGCGGAGCGATCGCTGCCCAGCGAACGGGTCAGGGACTGGAGAGGGTGAAGGAAGCGCGCGAGCGGCGCGAGAGTGAGGACGAGCCGCCAACGCACCAACCAGCTGGCGAGCCAGAGCGCCCAATTCTGGAATCGGAGTTCTGTACCCGCCCGGAAGCTGACGGCCGGGCGTCCCGCCAACCTTTCGGGCAGAAGGGCGAGGTCGGGCACATCGACAAGGGCAACCTCGCGACCTGTGATTGCTTCCGTCCCTGCACACTGGAACATGGCGGAACGCATCTCTTGCCATCCGAAGGCCTTCGCCCAACGCTGACCGCGCCAGATGTGCATGGGCTGGCCGACCTGTCCCACTATGGCAGCAGATACCGCCGGACCTGCCGTCGCCTTGTTGGATGCGCTGATCGCCATCTCGACCGCGCGTACCCTGTCCATGCCCCGCGCCAGATGCCGCACCGCCGCACCCGAGAGCGCCGGCACGCTGGAGGCACCGGAGAGGAGGGTGACGCCTGCGGCTCTGGCATCGTCGTCCAGCATCCGGATTCCGCAAACAAAGTCGCGGCTGTCGGCGATATCGGCATAATGAATCCCCGCCGCGATGCAGGCTTTGGGAATGCTGTGGTCCATCGCCTGAAACGGACCTGAGGCGTCCACCACCATGTCTGGCTCGTGCGCTTCCAGTGCGGCGGCGATTTCGGTGCGATCCAGCGCCAGCGGGATCAAGCCGAACGCGTCCCCGCAAAAGCTGCTGGCCTTATCGATGGACCGGCCAGCGACCAGCACCTCATGCCCTGCGGAGGCGAGACGGCGTGCGATGCGCCCACCAAAACCGCCATAGCCGCCAAGGAGTAATATCCGGCTCACAGGATGCGGCGGGCCTGTTCCGGCGTCGGTAGCCAGCAGGATGATCGCTTGCCGAACAACCGATAACGATGGCGGGCAATCCAGCGGTAGACGGGATCGCGCAGCCAGCGCGGCACGATGCGGAATGCCGCCAGCCAGTTCCAGGGACGGTCCAGCCCCGCCCATATGCGCAGCACAGCGTCGCCGTCCCGCAAGGCCCGACCATCTTCCACCACAATCAACGTTTCCGGATTAGTCGGATCGATCCCGAACCGGCGGTAGAGTGCGGCACCGACATCACCCTGCATGCCCGCCAGCCGAAAGCCGCCAGCGCTTTCGTGCCGCAGCACGAAGGCGGCGTTGGCGGAGCAGAGGACGCACATTGCGTCGAAGACGATGATCGGGCCGTCGCTGTCATTCGGCGTTTCTATCATGCCGCCTCCGCCATGGGCATGCCGACCGCCAGATCGCCATCCAGCCCCAGCCGCGGCAACGGATTCCCAACCAGCCCGCTGACCATCGCCGCCTGTATGGTGGTGGCGGGCCAAAGCTTGGACAGGGGTCCGACCAAGCGGTCGCGGATCAACGGCAGCAGACGGCTGTTCGACTGATAGACTGGTGTAAACAGCGCAGTGAGCCATTGATAGGTCAGCACATGGCGGCGGCGCAGTCTGATGGCATGCCGCACCCCTTCGTCGACACTATCCTCCGCCGCAAGAGCCTTGGCCAACGCCCACGCGTCTAGCAACGCCATGTTGGCGCCCTGTCCCAGCTGGGGGCTGGCGGAATGCCAGGCATCGCCGATATGGATCAGGGCCGGTTCCGCTGGAGCCGCAAGGGTTCGATGGGCGTAGCGGGCGAAGGTCAGTTGGTCTGGATCGTGGATCTGATCGAGCAGCTGCATGCAGTCGGGCCAGAGCGCGGCAACCTGCGCTTTCCACGGCGCCAGCCCGGCCTTGCGCCAGTCGTCCAGCCGATCTGCACGCAGCGACCAGAAGAAGGCAGCCTTGGGCATCGTTGCGCCGGGCGGAGTTCCGATGGGCAGGACTCCCGCCATGATGCTGGCGCGGTCGTAACGCTGCGCGAGCGCATGGGGATCAAATGCAGCGTCCTGCGGCCAGTCGAGGCTCGCCCACAGCGCGCCATACGCCAACTCCCGGCCGGTGGGCGGCGCCAGCGGTGTGCGCGTGCCCAGCGCATCGATTACAAGATCATAGGGATCGCTCGTCTCACCATCAGCAAAGCGCAGGGTACGTTTCGCCCCGACTGAGGCGCTGCCGGTCAGGGTCCGCCCGGTATGGACCATAATGCCTGATTGCAGGACGGCGTCGTGCAGAATCGCAAACAGGCTGGCGCGGTGGATTCCAATGCCGAACATACCCCGGTCGCGCAGGGCGGTATAATGAACGTCGAGCACCACCCGCTTGCCCGCCTTGCCGAACAATCGATCGACGCGCGCGCCCCGCGCCAGCGCCGCATCCAGCAATCCCAATTTGGAAAGAACCGCCATTCCTGTGGGCTGGAGCATCAAGCCGGACCCGATGGGTCGAGGCGTGTCGAAGCGTTCGAACAGCGTGACATGATGTCCGGTACGGTGAAGCAACAGCGCCGCTGCCAGTCCGCATGGCCCGCAGCCCGCGATCGCAATATCCAGCCCCCGCATAGCGGCTGTCTAGCTGAGGATACCGTCCTATCCAATAGGATTGCCGCAACCTTTTAAAATCGGCATCCTAACCCGATGCTGCACTGAAGTGTGTCATGAATGAAGTCTGCTTGTGGAGACGTCGATCGGGGCCGCAAATGGCGACAAAGGGTCGCCCTCATCCTGTCGACTAACAAATAGGACGAATGTCATCTGCTATCACCAAGATGCCCGAAACCAGGCGAGCGCCTTTTCCTGCTTGCGCTGGGCCACTTTGAATCCCTCCAGCGCTATGGGCGCCGCCTCTTCGGCGGCGTCCAGATATTTCGCCCACCACGCCATCATCTTGCGCCGATGCGATAGATAGCGCGCCGCATTATAGACGCCCCTGACGCCGCGCGGCATGTGCGCCAATTGCATCTCGATCCAGTCGGGCATGAAATGCCCCGACTCATTGAGCACAGTACTCGCCAACGACCGAAATCCATGAACCGTCGCCTTGCCGCGCAGGCCCATGCGATACATGACGTCGAGCATCCGGTTCTCGCTGATCGTGTCCGATCGGGAGCCAGCGACCGGGAAGAGATATTTACCCAGCCGCTCATTGCCCGCCTTGCCATAGGGGTTGATGTCCCTGATCCTGCGCAGCAGATCGATGGCCTGCGGCGGCAGCGGCACCAGATGCTCGGAACGCATCTTCATGCGCTCGGGCGGTATCCGCCAGAGCGGTTCGTCACTCCCCAGCCCTTCGAATTCGCTCCACTGGGCAAAGCGCGTCTCTTGGGTGCGCACCATGGTGAGGATCGTCCATCGCAGCGCAAGATGGCTGAGTTCGGAACCCGCGTCCGCATTGAGGCGCGCATAAAATTCAGGGAGATCCTTGATCTCGATCTTAGCCCGGTGCCGGACCGGTGACGGCTTGATCATGGCGGCCGACAGGTCGCGGCACGGATCGGTCTCGCACCGCCCATCGGGAATGCCGTAACGGAAAATCTCGCTGCAATGATTTTTGATGCGATGCGCCATCTCATAGGAACCCCGCGCCTCGATGACCCGCAAGGCTTCGAGCATCGTGCGCGGCAGGATGGAGCGGATCGGCTTGTCACCGATGATGGGGAGAACGTCATTCTCCAGCCTTCCCTCGATCAGCCGGGCATAGCGCGGCGACCAGGCCGGCCGTCGGGCCTCGATCCATTCGCGCGCGAGCATTGCAAAAGTCACCTTGTCGGCGACGGCCTGGAACTTGGCCTCTTTCTTGTGCGCGATGGGATCGGTGCCTGCCGCCAGCAGGGCTTTCATCTCCTCGCGCCACACCCGCGCACGATGCAGACTGACGGCAGGGTATTCGCCGCCGTCGATGGTCTTCTGCTTACCATCGAAGCGATAGGCGAGACGCCAGCGCTTTCTTCCAAAGGGCACGACGAAGATATGAAGCCCGCCGCCGTCGGATTTCTTGATCGGCTTATCCAGGGCGACGAGGGTGTTGAGCAATTGATCGGTCAGCATGAACGGCACTCCGGTTCAGCTGTTCCGGGTTCGATCCTGCGTGACCGCTTTTTCCGTCTTCGATTCCTGTTTTTACCAACAGGCTGACCAACAAATCGCATGAGACTGCCCGATCGGAATGGCTCCTGTGTGGGACAGAATATACGAAACAAGTCTCTGAAAACAGGCCATTTTTTTGGAACCCCTTGAGACCTTGTTGGTCATAATGGGCCAAAATCGTGGCTGGGGCGGCAGGATTCGAACCTGCGCATGGCGGTACCAAAAACCGCCATGGTCCGAATTCTGGGCTTATCCGGCCAACCGAAATCCGCAGATTTTTGCGGATTTCGCGACCATAACTTCAAGCCGCTGAACAACCTAAATAAATCGCGATAAAAATCGCGATAAAGGATATAAACCTGGCGCGACCAGGACATGGCTGATCCTGACGGAAGTTCCGTTTGAACAGGCCAGTGCTGTCGCTGTGCAATCGCCGCGCTGGGAGATGAAACGCCCGCTCCGGCGCAAAACGCTCGTGAATAGTAATTATGTTAATAACAATTCCATCATGTCATTTACCACCCGCCCACGCGAACAGGGCAAGTTCATAATTGCATAAACTTCAAATGCCTCGTGAAGTGCCCGCATATTCCCAACGTTGGAGGGGATTCGTCTCAGAGACATCATTGTGTGCGATGAGATCGGCGCCGGTTAGCACGCCGAAGGTTGCGCTCGCTTGAATAAACCTTTCGGCATTGGCTAACGCCGCCGCCACGCCTGAAGGCTGGTTCGTTGTAGCACTGTCAGGCCCACCATAAGCAAAAGCCACGTCATCGAACGCCCCGGTCGAACCGTCCGCCCGAGTGAAAGACCCCGTATTGACGACAAGATTGTCACCCAGCTCATACTTTTCTGCCGTGGGCGTGCCCTTCAAATCGAGCGACGCCACGCCGGCTTGCGCCATGGTGAGGAATTCGCCCGAATCCACCTTTCCGTCGCCATTGGCATCGCTCCAAACCCCGAAACGCGACCAACCGTCGTCTGCGGCAGACAACTGACCGTCGCCATTGCTGTCGAAGGCCGCGAGCCCCGCAAGGTCCGACCTGGCGCCTGCCACATCATTCACAAACGAAAGTTCGTCGGCGCCCGATGCCGTCCCGTCACCGTTGCGGTCGAACGCCAACAGACCATCGCCCCTCGAGACCCAGCCAGTCTTGTCGGCGTTGCCATCACCGTTCCAGTCGAACCGGACGTTCGAGGCCGCCTTGTCAATCAGATGCACCCCGTCCCCATTGAGGTCGAGCACGATCGGCGCAGCAAGCGAGATGCTGCCGTCCTTGAATTGCAACGTCTCAATCCCGACAAGCGTGTCGGTTCCGTCGTCGCCATCCACGGTGGGCTGGTTATCCGTGATCGTGATGACGCCATTGGTTGTGATGACCGAATAGTCGGCCATCGCGCCCGCAAAGATGGCTGTGTCATTACCCGCGCCACCATCGAGCAGATCATTGCCGCCGCCGCCAGTCAGAGTGTCGTTACCGTCAAGCCCATGGAGCCAATCCTTTTGAGCGGTGCCCACTAAGACATCGTTACCGCTCGTTGCAGCGACAGCGGTTATGCGGCTGAGATCCCAAACCGTGCCGTCGGCAAACTGAATATTCTCAACCGAATATAGGGTGGATGAATGGAACTGGATTTCGATCCAGATTTCCTGCCCGGTTGTCAGATCCTTGATGTAAAGCTGGTCGCCTGAACGGCGCAACTCCACATCGCCAGGATTGAGGTCCACCAGCTTCAGCGTGTCATTATCGGCAACGCCGCCATTATAATCCACGATATGGTCGTTGCCATCGCCCGATGCATAGACATAGGTGTCATTGCCTTGACTGCCTCGAAGGAAGTCATCACCCCCCTTGCCTACGATGGTATCGGCAGCCGCGGAACCATCAATCGTCTCAGCAGCAGCGGTCCCCCTGTACCATGCTTCCTGCTGGATGCGCGCAAGATTCCAGATCGTCCCGTCGGCAAACTGGATGTTTTCCACAGCATAGGCCCCGGATGAGTAGAACTGGATTTCGATCCAGATTTCCCGGCCGGTCGTCAGATCCTTGATGTAAAGCTGGTCGCCTGAACGGCGCAGCTCCACATCGCCAGGATTGAGGTCCACCAGCTTCAGCGTGTCATTGTCGGCAACACCGCCATTATAATCCACGATATGATCGTTGCCATCACCCGAAGCATAGACATAGGTGTCGTTGCCTTGACCGCCTCGAAGGAGGTCATCACCCCCCTTGCCTACGATGGTATCGGCAACCGCGGAACCATCAATCGTCTCAGCAGCAGCGGTCCCCCTGTACCATGCTTCCTGCTGGATGCGCGCAAGATTCCAGATCGTCCCGTCGGCAAACTGGATGTTTTCCACAGCATAGGCAGTGGATGAGTGGAACTGGATTTCGACCCAGATTTCCTGGCCGGTCGTCAGATCCTTGATGTAAAGCTGATCGCCCGACCGGCGCAGTTCCACATCGCCAGGATTGAGGTCCACCAGCTTCAATGTGTCGCTGTCGGCAACACCACCATTATAATCCACAATGTGGTCGTTGCCGTCACCCGATGCATAGACATAGGTGTCGTTGCCTTGACCGCCTCGAAGGAGGTCATCACCCTGTTTGCCCACAAGGGTATCGGCAGCCGCAGAGCCGTCGATCGTCTCTGCCGCGGCGGTCCCCCTGTACCATGCTTCCTGCTGGATGCGCGCAAGATTCCAGATCGTCCCGTCGGCAAACTGGATGTTTTCCACAGCATAGGCAGTGGATGAGTGGAACTGGATTTCGACCCAGATTTCCT
>NZ_JBEGHQ010000004.1:83526-89243 GCF_040676285.1 Sphingobium sp. LMC3-1-1.1
GGCCGGTCGTCAGATCCTTGATGTAAAGCTGATCGCCCGACCGGCGCAGTTCCACATCGCCAGGATTGAGGTCCACCAGCTTCAATGTGTCATTGTCGGCAACACCACCATTATAATCCACAATGTGGTCGTTGCCGTCACCCGATGCATAAATATAAGTATCATCCCCTCCCCAACCGAGGAGAAAATCATCACCCCCATTTCCTTGGATCACATCTGGACCAGATGTACCATCGATTCTCTCCCCGATGGCTGAGCCACGGGTTGCTGCTTCCAGCCTTATGCGTGCGAGATCCCAGATCGTCCCGTCAGCGAACTGGATATTCTCGATCTGATTAGCCGTGTCGCTTGTCCCCGCCCCAGCAATCAGCACTGTACCGCCCCCGTTGGCGATGGTCAGGAGATAGTCCGCTCCACCATTGACACGCGTTATCTGGATATCAGCGGCCGACACGTTCGCCCCAAAGCGCAACGTATCGCTTCCGCCACCTACTCCATCGGCATCCTTTTCACGGATCACATCGTTGCCATCGCCACGATCGAATAGATAGACATCGTCGCCTGCACCGCCCGACAGCGAATCGTTGCCCAAACCGCCAGATACCGTGTCGCTACCCGACGATCCCGCAAAGCTGTCAGCGCCGGCTCCGAGATCAATCTCGCTGATGCCGGTCAGGGTGACGCCCTGAAGCGCAAGGCTGTCATTGCCATCCGTTGTTACCAGGCGGACATTCGCAAAACCGTTGCCGTCGATCGCCTCGACATTGCTGATCGACCGAATGCCAATCACCGCACCGTCGCTCGCTGCCTGCAGCCGATCATAGCCGGCCCCGCCGTCGATCGTGTCAAAGCCCGAGCTTGTCCCAGCATATTGGAAAACATCATCGCCGCCGGCCCCGGTCAGTTGATCGTCGCCAGCGCCACCCCGCACCGTATCGGCCTGGGCCGTGCCAACAAACGTGTCGTCACCTCCAGCCAGATCGACATAGGCCAGGCCCGAGACTGCGATGCTATTCAGATCGGTGACCTCACTCGCATCGGTGCGCGCCAGCACGACATTGGCGAAGCCATTGCCGGAGATGGCTTCGACATTCTGGAAGCTGGCCAGCCGGATGACGCTATTGTCAGCGCCGGCCACAATCATGTCATTGCCAGCGCCGCCATCGACCTGATCGCCACCGGTCGATGCGCCGACATAGCGGATGATGTCATCGCCATCACCGGCGTTGATGATATCGGCGCCGAGCGAACCTGTAATGACGTCATTACCACCGCCCATATTGATGGACGCGATGCCGTCGAGCTGGGTGCCGGACAGGTCCAGCGTGTCGGCATCGTCGGTCGTCTCGATCGTGACGTTGGCATGTCCCTGCGCCGTGATCAGCTCGATATTCGTCAGGCTTGCAAGTCCGATCACCGTACCGTCCGATACCGCTTCGATGCGGTCATAGCCGACCCCGCCATCGATCCTATCGATACCGTTCTCGTCACCGTCGAAGATGAAGGCGTCGTCGCCACCCGCGCCATCGAGCGTGTCGTTGCCGCCACCGCCCTGGAGCTGGTTGGCGCCATCGTCACCGACGATGGTGTCGGAACCCAAACCGCCAATGACGCCTTCGATTGCGGTCAAGCTCTCGCTGACGGTGGAATTCTGACTGGTGACGATCCTGGCCGTACCGGCCGCGAGATCGATCGACCAGCTGTCGAGCGAGAAGCTGTAATCCGCGATATCGAAGCCGGCTCCGCCGTCCAGCAGATCGGTGCCGGTATCGCCCGAGAGGATGTCATCACCCGCCCCGCCATAGAGCTTGTCGTCCCCGGCCCCGCCATAAAGGGTATCGTTGCCATCGGCCCCGTAAAGCGTATCGTCGCCGGTGCCACCGAGGATGACATCGTCGCCCGCCAGTCCATCGATGCTGTTGGCATTGTCGTCACCGACCAGATAGTCGGCTCCCGGCGTTGCCGGTTGCGCAAGCAGGATGGCCTCGAAGTCCTTGGACGACCAAACCGTCCCGTCAGCGAATTGGATTTGCTGGATACCGGCCGCGCCGCCATTGGCGAACTGGCTCTTGATCGTCACCTTGTCGGTGCCGTTCGCAAGGGCCAACACCAGGTCGTCCGGCGCATCAGCGGTGCGAAGCAGATGTATATCGGCGGTCGCAATGCCAGCCCCGAAGATGAGCTTGTTGGCCGCGCCATCCGCTGTCTCGATAATCGTATCGGCGCCGTCGCCCAAATCGAAGAGATAGGTGTCGGCGCCGCCACCACCTGCCAGCATATCGTTGCCGGCGCCGCCATCAAGCGTGTCGTCCGTACCAAAACCCCGGATCAGATCGTCGCCGCTCGTCGCGGCTGCGTTGATAGCCGATGCACGGAGCTGGTCCATGGTGACGGTGGATCCGTCGGCGAAGCGGATCAGTTGGACTCCCGAACGCCCGCCCGTGTTCAGCCCCTTGAATGTGATCGAACCGGGGTGGGATGCGAAGGATATGACGAGCGGACCGCCCGCGGTCGGTTGGGTGAGGCGTATATCGGCGAGGCTGATACCTGGGCCGAAGCTCAGCGTATCGACATTACCAGCATTGCCCGCCTGGCTCGGGTCATTGCCCGCGCCGTTATCGTCGATGAGCGTGTCGTCACCGTCACCGATATTATAGACATAAGTGTCGTTGCCGCCGCTGCCGATGAGCGTGTCGTTGCCGGCCCCACCCGCCAGCGTATCGGCAAAATTGGTCCCGATCAGCGTGTCATCACCAGCGGTGCCCTGACCGCTACTGGCCTTGGCCGCCAGCATGTCGCGGGTCCAGATCGTGCCGTCCGCGAAGCGAACCTGTTCGATCCCCGACGACGCATTGGCATTTTGCTGATCGAGGTAAATGACATTATCATCGTCGATATAGAGGATGAGATCCTGCGCGTCGGTCGGCGACACCAACACCTTGACGTCAGCCGGATTGATGCCCTCCAACACCAGCGTGTCGGTCGAACCCGCATCAGTCGGATCGTAGATCGTGTCATGCCCGTCGCCACGGGCGAAGCTGTAAGTGTCCGAACCCGCACCGCCACGGAGAAGGTCGTCGCCCTTCATGCCGCGGATGCTGTCATTGGTCGCGGCGCCGATGATCGTATCGTCACCCATGGTGACGGGTACGGTGCTGCCATCGATGGTGGTGCCACGCAGGAGCTGGAGCAGCGTGTTCACGTTCCAGGTCGCGTCCGACTGGAATTTGATCAGGTCGATGCGATTGCCATCGAATTCCGACCGCAGATAGATGCGATCGTTTGTTCCCTTGATCGAGAGGATGACGCCATTTCCATCACTATCGGTGAGGGCTCGCGAAACCACGACATCGGACTCGTCGATACCCGCGCCGAACTGGAGCGTATCATAGCCCCAGTCATCGATAATCGTGTCCGACCCGTCGCCCCGGTTGTAGATATAGCTATCGTCATTGCCCTGGCCGTTCAGATAGTCGTTGCCCTTGCCACCGGTCAGGACATCGTTGCCGTCGCCCGACGTGATCTCGTCGTTGCCATTGCCGCCATTGATGGCGTCGGCATAGTTGGTGCCATAGACCTTGTCGTCGCCATTACCGACGATCGCGGACATCAGCAGCGTCCGCAGGTCTGCATCGGACAGCACCGTGCCGTCGGCAAATTCGAAACGCTCGATGCCATGGCCATTGGCGCTGTTCTGGTTGCGCAGGTAGATGCGGTCGCTAGTGCCCGCGATTGAGACGATCAGGCCCTGGAAGTCACTATCGACGGTAGGCACGGTGAGCACCAGGTCGGCGGCGCTGATCCCCGCACCGAAGCGCAGCGTATCCGTACCCCAGTCGTCGAAAATCGTGTCCGACCCGTCGCCGCGGTTGAACACATAGGTGTCGTCTCCGCCCTGACCATTGAGATAATCATTGCCCTGGCCGCCGGTCAGTATGTCGTTGCCGTCGCCCGAGGTCAGTTCATCGTCGCCCTGGCCGCCATTGATGGTATCGGCGTAATTGGTGCCATAGACCTTGTCATCGCCATTGGTAACGATCGCCGACATCAGCAGCGTCCGCAGGTTCGCGTCGGTCAGCACCGTACCGTCGGCGAACTCGAAACGCTCGACGCCGTGGCCATTGGCGCTGTTCTGGTTGCGCAGGTAAATGCGGTCGCTGGTGCCAGAGATCGAGACGATCAGGCCCTGGAAGTCACTATCGACGGTAGGCACGGTGAGAACCAGATCGGCGGCGCTGATCCCCGCACCGAAGCGCAGCGTATCCGTGCCCCAATCGTCGAAGATCGTGTCCGATCCGTCGCCGCGGTTGAACACATAAGTGTCGTCTCCGCCCTGACCATTGAGATAATCATTGCCCTGGCCGCCGGTGAGTGTGTCATTGCCGTCGCCCGAGGTGATCTCGTCATCGCCCAAGCCGCCGTTGATGGTGTCGGCATAGTTGGTGCCATAGACCTTGTCGTTACCATTGGTAACGATCGCCGACATCAGCATCGTCCGCAGAGCCGTATCGGTCAGCACCGTGCCGTCGGCAAATTCGAAACGCTCGATACCGTGGCCATTATTGGCATTCTGATTACGCAGGTAGATGCGGTCGCTGGTGCCCGCGATCGAGACGATCAAGCCCTGGAAGTCATTGTCGACCGTAGGCACCGAAAGAACCAGGTCGGCGGCGCTGATACCGGCACCGAAGCGCAACGTGTCCGTGCCCGAATCGTCGAAGATCGTGTCCGACGCATCGCCGCGGTTGAAGACATAAGTGTCGTCTCCGCCCTGACCGTTCAGATAATCATCACCCTGACCACCGGTCAGCATGTCATTGCCATCGCCGGTGTTAATCTCATCGTTCCCTGCGCCGCCCATGGCCTGGTCCGCGAAGGGTGTGCCGTAAATGCGATCATCGCCGGCAGTGCCGGTGACGAGCCGGGCGCGCATGTCGGCATCGGACAACACCGTGCCGTCAGCAAACTCGAAATGTTCGATGCCATGGCCGTTATTGGCATTCTGGTTGCGGATATAGACGCGGTCGCTGGTTCCGGCGATGCCGATGAACAAGCCAAGAACGTCGCCGTCAGTCGTCGCCGGCAGCAGGACTAGGTCGGCAACAGTGATGCCCGCGCCGAAGCGGAGCGTGTCGCTCCCCCAATCGTCATAGATCGTGTCGGCGCCGTCACCACGATTAAACACATAGGTATCATCGTCACCGCCACCGGCCAGGAAGTCATTCCCGGTCCCGCCAGTCAGCGTGTCGTCACCGCCATAGCCGTATATCTGGTCCTGGCCTGCCGTACCGGTCAGATCATTGGACCCGCTGCTGCCGGTGATATCGGGCGCTCGCACCGAGATATGGGCTTCGATCGCACCACGATCCCAGATCGTGCCATCGGCAAACTGAATCTGCTCGATTCCCGACGCGCGGCCGCCAAATTGATCTTCCAGCAGGATGGAGCCCGCACCGCTGGCAAAGCTGATCGTCACATTATTGGTGTCGAGCACATCGCGGGTCAGGATCAGATCGGTGGGCGCAATACCGGCGCCGAAGCTCAGCGTATCGACGCCGTCTTCCCAAAAGCCCTGGACGATACGATCGTTGCCATCGCCAATGTTGTAGATGTAGGTGTTGCCGCCGTCGCCACCGTAAAGGTCGTCATCGCCAGTCCCGCCCGTGATCGTATCGGCGCCACTTCCCGCATAGACCACGTCATTGCCCGCGCCCGCG
>NZ_JBEGHQ010000004.1:89343-156069 GCF_040676285.1 Sphingobium sp. LMC3-1-1.1
GCCATCGCCAATGTTGTAGATGTAGGTGTTGCCGCCGTCGCCACCGTAAAGGTCGTCATCGCCAGTCCCGCCCGTGATCGTATCGGCGCCACTTCCCGCATAGACCACGTCATTGCCCGCGCCCGCGTCAATCGCGAGACCATAATAGCCATCGCGCACGATGTCGTTGGCCGCCGAAACGGCCTGCGCAACCACCTGCGCGTCGAGCGCCGCACGATCCCAGATCGTACCGTCAGCAAACTGGATCTGCTCGATGCCCGTGGCCCGGCCATCCGATTGTCCCTGCAGCAGGATCGAGCCAGAGTGATCGGTGAAGCTGATCCGCACATTGCTGCCATTGCTGGCCTCCCGCGTCAGCACCAGATCGCCAGGCGTGATCCCGGCACCAAAGCTCAGCGTGTCGACGCCATCTTCCCAAAAGCCCTGGGTAATGCGGTCGTCGCCATCGCCAATGTTGTAGATGTAGGTGTTGCCGCCATCGCCGCCATACAGGTCGTCGTCACCAGTCCCGCCGGTGATGATGTCCGCGCCGCTGCCAGCATAGACCACATCATTGCCCGCGCCTGCGTCAATCGCGAGACCATAATAGCCATCGCGCACGATGTCGTTGCTCGCAGAAACAGCCTGCGCCACAACCTGTGCATCGAGCGCCGCCCGATCCCAGATCGTGCCATCGGCAAACTGGATCTGCTCGATGCCCGTGGCTCGGCCATCCGATTGCCCCTGCAGCAGGATCGAGCCGGGGTGACCGGTGAAGCTGATCCGTACATTGCTGCCGTTGCTGGCATCCCGCGTCAGCATCAGATCCCCGGGCGAGATGCCCGCGCCGAAGCTCAGCCTATCGACGCCGTCTTCCCAATAGCCCTGGGTGATGCGGTCATTGCCGTCGCCAATATTGTAGACATAGGTGTTGCCACCGTCGCCGCCATAAAGATCGTCATCGCCCTGGCCGCCGATGATCGTATCGGCACCGCCGCCCGCATAGACGATATCGTCACCCGCTCCGGCCGAAATCACCGTGCCCGACTGGCCATCGTAAATCACCTCGGCACCGGCGGTGCCTTCCCGGTCTACGATCTTCTGGCTGAGCACCGTCCTGTCCCAGGTCGTACCGTCGGCAAACTGGATATGCTCGATCCCGGTTCCACCTCCCGAATCCTGATCATTGAGCAGAATGGAGCCCGGTTGTCCTTTGAACCGGATCCAGACGTCCCGGCTATCCTGGGAATCCCGTGTGACGATCAGGTCCTCCGGCCGGATACCCACCCCTAGAACCAGCGTGTCGTTACCGCTCCAATAGCTTTCGTTGATGCGGACGTTACCGTCGCCCGCATTATAGCTGAAACTGTCCGGGCCGTCGCCGCCGCCCAACGTCTGATCCCAGACGACGGTTGCGGCATCCTTGACCGTGCCGTTGAAGCTCGGACCTGTACCCAGGCGATAAAGATCGCGAAGCGTCAGGCTCGTCCCGTCCGCAAAGCGCAGTTCCTCGATCGACCGGGAACCGTCGCTCACGTCCTGATGCTTCAGGGTCAGCTTGTCGCCGTTGGAACCGATGGTGAGGATGATGTCGTGGGGATTGGCAGGGTCATAGCTGATGGAAATGTCCGCCAGCGTGATGCCTGCGCCGAACTGAACGGCATCGATATCGACCGCCGAACCAACGTCATCGATTGCGACGTCGCCATCGCCGGGGTTGAATATATAGGTATCCGAACCATCGCCGCCGGAAAGGATATCGTGACCACCGCCACCGCTGAGCGTGTCGTCATATACCGTGCCTGCGAGGGTCTCGTCCGCCGATGTCCCTTGCACATTGCTGCCAGCGTTCTTCGCATAGATGGCGTGCGCCGCAAGATCGCTCTTGCTCCAGCTGCCGCCGGTAAAGCTGACTTCCTCGATCCCTTCAGCGACATTCGTGACCGCGCCATGC
Organism: Sphingobium sp. LMC3-1-1.1; assembly: GCF_040676285.1. Classification (NCBI taxonomy): domain Bacteria; kingdom Pseudomonadati; phylum Pseudomonadota; class Alphaproteobacteria; order Sphingomonadales; family Sphingobiaceae; genus Sphingobium; species Sphingobium sp. LMC3-1-1.1. The sequence continues at coordinate 91,277 of NZ_JBEGHQ010000004.1, forward strand.
AGATCGATGCGATCGCCTGAAGCCGCGCCGTCCACGAGCAAGGAAAGGTCGATACCGGCCGAATGCGCCACAACGGTCACATCGGAGGGTGCGATTCCCTCGCCAAAATCGAGAACGTCATGTTCTGTGGTGGATGTACCGGAATCGCTCAGCTGGTCACGGCCATCGCCTGCACGGAAGATAATGGTGTCATTGCCTGCACCGCCGTCGATGACATCGTTGCCCTCGCCGCCTTCGAGATAGTCATCCCCACCGCGAGCCGTGAGCACGTCATCACCTGACCCTCCCTCCAGCCAATCGGAGCCACTGTTCATAGGATTAGCGGAAACCCCGTCTGCCCCGAGCAGATGGTCATTGCCCGAACCCCCAACGAGAACATTACCGCTCCCGCCTCCTGCATCGAGCACATCGTCCCCTGCCCCACCGAACAGCCAATCGTCCAAGGCTCCGCCAACAAGAATGTCGTTACCATCGTCCCCGAACAGATCGTCACCTGAATCTCCCGCCACGATGAGATCATCACCAGATCCACCATGGAAAACGTTCGAGATGTGATAGGAAGAATCCTGAGCGGCACCGTCCCGCACCCCTCCAGATGAAGCCGTGATTACCTCATCGCCAGCCGATCCCGTAATGACCGTCTTGGACCCGCTATCCACTGTATCCTGCAACACAGCGCCGTTGAACGTCATGACGCGCTCGCCGTTGCCCTCGCGGGATAAAGCTTCAAACTGGAAACCTACCGTTCGTGCGTCGATCTCGCCTTGATTGAGGAGGTAAGAGAAGCCTCCATCCCAATCATGCGTACTACGCTTGAGAAGGCCGATATCGCTCGCTTGTGACAGGGTGAGCAACCATTCTGCGCTGAATACCGAATCAGGCTGCGCCGCGATGAGGGCATTGATGGAAGCAGAGTTATTGAGATAAGTTCTCAATCGTTGCGCAACCGACAAGTTGCCAACCAAGGTATCAAGACCAAAATCAACTTTTGTGGCATCTCCGTCAACGGTACTTGTCTGAATGCCCAGCGCAATCGTGTTATAGAATGCGCGTTTTTCATAAATGTCGCCGCCAAGGAATTGCATCTCCCTGGCCGCGCGCATGACCCCATATTCGACTAGGTCTGACGCGGAAGCGAATTTGAGGCGATTATCGCTCTCGGTGCCGTCTTCCCAGTAGATAAAGGATTTGGCGCGCATGCCATAGGAACCGGCCTCGACCGCCCCGCCGTTGATAAGCTCGCCGCCAATGGCATCGACGATGCCGTTAAGAGAAGTCGCGGCACTGTTGCCAAGCTGCCGGGCCACAGCCTTCTTACCTCCGTCCTTCTTCCAGACGTTTTGTACGGCGAATTGCCCCGTGGAGGCATTATAGCCGACGATTGCACCAGATTCCGGCTTGCCGGTGAAAAGACCGCCAATCAGACCGCCAATCAGATCGCCGAAGAAGGCACCTATAGCCGACCCAATGAAGGGGATTGGGATCGCGCTTCCAACCGCAGCGCCTATGGCGCTGCCGATCTGAGCACCGATCTGCTCACCGACCTCATCCCAATTTGCAATCTCCTCGGCCAGCTTGTTGCCAACGAAACTTCCCGCAGTGTTGGCCAAGCTAGCTGCATTCAGACCCTCAAATGCATAGTTTCCGTCAATGGCATTTTTGAGGATTGTATCGACGACCTGCCCGGCCTCGGTATTGAGAAGTTCTCCAGGCAAACCATTGATGCCGATCGCATCGACGAGCTGGGCGGTGAGATAAGAACTCACCGCTCCAGCCCCTGCCGATTTCAGATTGTTGAGAAACTCCTGACCCAAGCCATCGAAAGCATGGGATAGGTTGTCGGCTGTTGCCGTCCCGCCATCAAATGCGAGTGTGTTGAGAACGTCGCCGAAATTGTCGGCAATCGTTTTCAGTGCAGCAGACGTCACCGTCTGCGTCAGAACGTTGTCGCCGGCGATATAGCGGCCAAACGTATTCGCAAGAATTTCGGCGGCATCGACAAAGTCGATATTGATTGGGGAATCGGTCAGTCGGATGGTCGTTGGGCCATGGGAATCCCGCGTGATCGTTAGATCACCATCTCTTGTCTGTGTAATGCCTGTATAGTTATGAGAGCCGTCCGCAAAATTAATGTCCCATTCCTGAGAAATATCGCGGCCATATGCATCTTGTCCGGCGCTTATTCCAAACCTTCCTACCTTACTGCGTGGATCAAAGGATATAAGGACGCTGGAATGTCCCGATATTACAAGATTTCCCTGTTCATCAAAATGTGCAGAAAGGATCGCGTCATCAATTTCAGACGTTATGCCACCGCCCGTAACATTTGTATCCATACCTATAAGAGAAGATATGTCATCATATGCCAGAAGAGGTGCTGCATTTGTAGACTTCGCGATCATGGCAGCAATCTGTGTCGCTGCACTACCAAGATCGTCACCAGAAAGATGGATTGATACTCCATCTTTAACAATAGTGATACCAATTACATTACCATCGGCATCTACAGTCGCGGTAACTGAATCGGTGCTTACACCATCTGAGGCCGTTTCTCCCCAGATTACCGAGGTGGTGGCTCCTGTGGGATCTAAAGGATCGTGTACAACGACCCGCGGAGTGCCCCTCGCAGAAGTGTTAATCGTGGCTTGCTTTCCGCTGGAAGTATCACGGATAATGCATTGAGTTGCCTGATTGCTTTGGAAGTCACCGATATATGCGGCGAGCGCAGCGCTAAAGGAAACGTTCGAGTTCGAGATACCGATTGCTTGGGCATCTACGGTCAGCACCGCATTGCTGGGCTGGGCACACATGAAGGCAAGAGCTGCAACGCCGTATTGTACCGCGTGGTTGTTAATGGCGTCGGGTTCTCGGCTGCGCATAAGTCCAGCGCCAGCAGCCACACTCGCATCACTCAGGCTGATGAGACCATTCGATTGCACCGGAATATTGGGGTTCAGCGCACCAGTCGCACTATCAATGAAATAACTGGCATAACCGGTAGAAGAAGCTAGTTTTTGTAAATCTGATGCCGTAACGGGTTGTCCGGAGCCAGCAAAGGAAGTTATTAAGTCATTATAAGCACTAAAGCTTGCTCTAGCTTCCTCATTAAATTCCGCAGCGAGAATAGCGCTGACTTGGGCAGTAACATCAACAGGTCGAGACTGGGGCCGAGACGCTATATAAGTAGCTGCTGCATTTAATTGGTTAACATAATTTTGAGATGATGCTTGCGCGTTAATCGCATGAGCAATTTCATGCGCCGCGATAAACGTGCCAGTAAGATCGCGTTGTCCAGTCGGAAGGGTTCCGTTGCCATTCAATGCTGTAGCATCGAAAGTGACTGACCCTGTCCCTGAAACCGGAGTTCCCACATATTTCCGGCTGCGTGGATCCCAGACAACTCCTTTGGAGGAATAATATGAGTTAGTAGATGTAGAATTGTAGATGATAGATTTCAACGTGCCTTGGCTTTGCGCGTCATTAAACCGATCAACCAAGGAGGGAATGCTACTTATAGCGCTATAAAACGAATTATAATTCGACAGCGTACCACCAGAGGCGATATAGGCGTTCTTGAAAGACAAGAACATTGATTCAACTTGTGTGTTGAATGGCATTATTTTTTCTCCTGCCCATCAAGATTTGATAAAATAGCTTGCGTGATGCAGCCTTGTTTAATGTAAGGCCCCAAACTCAGAGTCGCCCCTTTTGGATCGTTGAACACCTGCGAAATGGGAGGTAGAGACATATTTTTTCTCCCGATCACAATCGATGAAGAGACTTCATGTCTTTTCCATCCATATTGCAGAAGATATGTCTCCGCCCGTTCCATACTCACACAGCGACCTACAGGTATGTCAGCTTGGAAAGACACTTCCTGAACGGAACAATTTTCTTTCCCAGTATCACAATGTTCTAATTGAAGTTTCAAATAGCCATCCAAGCCTCCGATTTTAAGATGGATTGGCTTTTCATATGCCTTTAATTCCATGGCGCGATCTATATCGATCTCAGCGACTTCAAGTAAATTTTTAACAGACGGAGTGAATTGATTAATTCTATGAGAAACGTGTACATTTTCTGTATCAGATATGCCGAATTTCTCTTTCGTCCGTCCGTCCTGTAACAATGATTTCAACCGCTCTTGAGCTAACGCGAATCCTGGAATGACCGTAGGTGGCCCTATCTCTATTGCTCGCCCGTGCTCCTCATTACCGACAGGTCCCGAATAGACATATTTAGGAATTACGTCGAAACTCGATGCTCTCTTGTACCATTGAATTGCTTTGGTCAGATTGGGCTTGATACCGTCGCCTGTTTCGTATCGCCGGCCCAATTCGTATTGGGCACGCTTGTCTCTGCGCTTCGCGGCTTTCTTTAAAGCGTCAATTGGCTGCAATCTCAAATCAGTGCCTTGGGTCACAGACTGAGTCACCGGGGCTTGGCCCAGCGAGAGCAAAAGAGCGGCAAAGAGGATCATTTCAACAATCCCAGTTCGTTAAGGCGGAGCTTTGTGTTTTCAATCAAACGATCGCGCGCATCGGCATCTACCTTGATTAGATTCTTATGGTCACTAGCTGGGTCAGTGTGAATCATCGTGAAACTGCGTCCAGCGAAGGGACCTGCGATAAGGTCAGCGACCATCAATTCAGCCTGGCGGTTTTCATTTGTCGAAAATGGCGCCACCAGTTCAATCAGCCACAACCGGTCGCCGCAATTGCAATTGTCCAACCTCAACTCATTGCTGGATTCGGACATTCCTTCGATCAGTTTCTTCTCTCGCTCTTCATCCAGATAAGCCCAAAGAGCTACGCCGAGCGGACGTTCTCCGTCACGGAAGACCGTGAATTGGCGGTTCAATATCAGGGGCATTACGAGCCATCTGAGATCAGCTATCCGGAGGTCACGATGCTGTACGGATTCACTCAACAGCCAAGTGATCTCGCCAAAGACATGGCTCACAGTCATCGGCGGTATCTTCGGCGCATCGGTGACAGTCACTGTTTATCTCCATCGAGATGCAGTTGAGCAGGAATGATCGTTGGTGGATCAGCCCCACTCAGACTTTCATATGTACTGCAAAAAACAATCGAGTATTTTTAAAATTATGGGCCAAATATAAAATTGAATCTTAAAACAAAATTAGGCTCGTTTACTGTTCACGCGAATATACGGATTCGATGCTACAAGGTGTTGACATCGCATTGTCGATTGCCGCAGTCATCATCGCTCCCTTGCTGCTTCAAGCCGAGCCTTATCAATCGGACTCATAAGGTAGCTGATAATGGACCGCCGCCCCGTGCGAATGTCCGCCGTTGCCGTCATACCAGGACCAAGAGGAACCACCCGATCGCCACGGTCGATAGTCGAACGAAGCAGGGCGACGCGCGCCAGGTAAACCGGCCCCATTTTCTTGTCGTCCACGGCATCGGTGCTGATGCTTTCAATCCGCCCCGCTATGGTGCCGTAACGCGTGAAGGGAAAGGCTTCGAGCTTCACCGCCACTTCCTGCCCACGGTGGACGAACCCCGCATCCTTGTTGAGCACCTTCGCTTCTACGGTCAGGGCGCCATAGGGCACTATAACCATCAAAGGGCGCACCGCTTCAACCACCCCGCCAATGGTATGCACGGCTAGTTGCTGCACTGTCCCATCCACCGGCGCAACAAGGCGCTGGAGGTGGCTCCTCCGCTGGGCCTTGGTGAGTTCTTCCTGACGCAGCATCGCTTCGCTCTGCGCCTTGGCGAGATCGGCCAAGGCAGTCTGTCGCGCCTGTTCACGCGTCTGGACCAGTTGCTGCCCGAACTTTCGCGCGTCCGAAAGCCCGCGGGCCTGTTGGGAGACCGCGATGTTACGCTGTCCGACCTCCGAATGCCGTTGCCGCTCCATCTCAAGGAGCTTGAGGCCGGGCGCATAGCCCTTGGCCTCCAGCCCATGCATAGCTTCCAACTCGCGATCGAGCACCGGCACCGTCCTGTCTAGGGTGCGAACCTGATCGGCGGCCGCTTGCGCATCCGACAGGGAAGAAGCGCGGGCGGCCGCCATACCGGCGACAGCGGCGTCATTTTCGGCGACTTGCGCTGCGATCAGTCGGCGCTGTGTATCAGCAACATTTGCGGGCGTGCCGGGGGGAGGCACGAAATGAACCCCCTTCCCGCTCAGAGCATCTGCGATTGCCTGGTTGCGGGCCACGTCGAGCCGGGCCGCGAGCAAAGCCTTTTCCGCCTGCGTCTGTTCGGCCGTCGAAACGGTCGGATCGAGATCGATCAGCGGCTGCCCCTTTTTCACGACATCGCCGTCACGCACATAGATTCGGCGCACCATACCGGTATTGGCCGCCTGGACGAGCTTTACGTCATCCGTTGGCATGATACGCCCCTGAGCAGAAGCAACGACATCGACCTTGCCCAGGACCAGCCAGGCGATGGTTGCAACAAAGCCAATCAGTAACACCCAGGCCGTCGCACGGCCCGTGGGCGATACAGGACGTTCGATCACCTCAAGGGCGGCCGGCAGGAAACGGGGATCGGCGCTACGCTTGTGCTCCTTCGCGCGCGCTTTGTCCTGCACAAGCGCTTCCCGCGCGACCTGCCAATGGCGGGATATGGCGTTCATGCGGCCACCCCTTGGGTAACACCCATCTGGCGACGGTGGAGATCGGCATAGCGGCCATCAAGGTGCAGCAACTCCTCATGACTGCCCGTCTCGACGATTCGCCCTTTTTCCAGCGCAATGATCCGGTCGCACTGCCGGATCGCTGACAAGCGATGCGCGATGATCAACACGGTCCTGCCCTGGGCCATCGCCTTGAGGTTGGTCTGGATGATTTCCTCGCTTTCGGCATCGAGCGCCGAGGTCGCTTCATCGAAAATCAAAATACGTGGCTGGGTCACAAGGGCTCGCGCAATCGCGAGACGTTGGCGCTGACCGCCGGACAGATTGGCGCCGCGTTCCTCGATGATCGTGTCATAGCCCTGCGGCATGCGAACGATGAATTCGTGGGCGCCTGCCAGCGTCGCCGCACCTGTCACCGCTTCCAGCGGCATGGCAGGGTTGGCCAGCGCGATATTGTCGCGAACCGAACGGTTGAACAGTTGATTTTCCTGCAACACCACGCCGATCTGCCGGCGCAACCAAGCCGGATCGATCTGCCCGACATCAATCCCATCGACAAGCACACGGCCGCTGGCGGGCGTATAGAGACGTTGAAGCAATTTGGTCAGCGTCGACTTGCCCGAACCCGACGAGCCGACAATACCGAGCGTCGATCCCGCCGGAATATCGAGATCGATATCCTCGACTGTCCATGGACCATCGAGACCGTAGCGAAATTTCACGGCCTCGAAATTGACCGAACCGGTGATCGAAGGGAGAGCCGTTCGGCTCCCCGAGCCCGGTTCGGTTGGCTGGTTGAGGACATCCCCCAGCCGTTCGATGGCGATCTTGACCTGCTGAAAATCCTGCCAGAGTTGCGCCATGCGGATGACCGGGCCCGACACACGCTGGGCGAACATGTTGAAAGCAATGAGGCCACCAACCGTCATCTTATGCGCAATCACTGCCTGCGCGCCAAAATAGAGGATCGCGGCCATGTTGAGCTTGGAGATATATTGGATCGCCTGGCTACCGGTGTTGCCAAGATCGATGACCTGCTGGCTCGCCTCGCTATAGCCTGCCAACTGACGCTCCCAGCGATCCTGCCATTGCGGCTCGACGGCCGATGCCTTGATCGTCTGAATGCCACCGATGCTCTCGACCAACAGCGCGTTATTGGCTGCGCCCCGTTCGAATTTCTCGTTGATCCGCGTGCGCAACGGCCGGGTGATCAGCGCCGCGACAACCACATAGGCCGGGATCGTCAGCACCGAAATCAGGAAGAGCTTGGGCGAATAAATCCACATCGCAACAAGGAAGACGATGGTGAAGGCGGGATCGACCAGCACCGAGAGCGACGCGTTGGTGAGGAATTCGCGGATCGTCTCCAATTGGCGGACACGCATCGCGGTGTCGCCGACGCGCCGTGCCTCGAAATAGCCGAGCGGCAATCGCAGCAAATGCCTGAACAGCTTCGCCCCAAGCTCGACATCGAGCTTCTGGCTGGTTTCGGAATAAAGCTTGGTACGCAGCCAACCAAAGACCGTTTCCCAGGTCGATACGCCGACGAAACCGATCGCCAGCACGGTCAGTGTCGACATGGTGTCATGGACCAACACCTTATCGACGACGTTCTGGAAGAAGAGTGGGGCGGCCAGCCCCAGCAGATTGAGCGCCAAGGTGATCAGCAGCACCTCGCCGATCAGGCGACGATAGCGGATAATCTGCGGAATGAACCAGCTGATGTCGAAGGACCGGTTGGTAAGACCCACATTCTCGCGCGTGGTGACAAGCACCAGTTCACCGGTCCAAATGGCCTCCAGTTCATCGCGCTTCAGCGTTCCGACTGCTCCGTCGGGGCGCTGGATCAACACCTCATCACCTGCAACACGGCCGATCATGAACCAGCCCAGTTTGCCATTGGCGAGCAGAGGCAAGGGCAAACGTTCCAAATCCTTCCAGCGCGCGTCGCGCGCGCGAGCGCGCACCCCATCCAGACCTTGCGCTATCCGAACCAGGTCACGCGATGTCACGGCCCCGTGATGACCCAGCCCATGACGAAGCTGAGCCGGATCAACCGCAATGCGATGCATGGCCAGCAGAGACGCAAAGGCGAACAGACCGCTTTCGACAGCAGGCTCGAGCGCGGAAATGGGATCGGCCTCGCTCATCAATGCAGCTTTCGATGGAAGCGCGAAACGGAGCGGCCGACGGTTCCGGCTATTGGAACATTAGGACGGGACCGGGAAAGGTTGCGCTGCACTGGCCCGGATTGCGCTGGCGCCAAGGCGGGCGCCTCACCGCTGCTTCCGGGGCGCTGCAATGTCTTTTGCCGGGCTTTCGGCGCACCTGCTTTGTCCAGGATGGCAAGGAGCGAATCCCAGGGAACGGCATTTTTGTGCTCGGTGTCTCGCAGATGCTTTGCTGGATCGTGCAGTTGGACGCCCGTCATGATGGCGCGGACTTCCAGAAGGCCGATCTGGCGCAGGAGAGCGGCCTGGGAAACATAACGGTCCCGCTGCGAACCCAGCAGTGCCACTTCGGCATCGCGGAGCGATTGCTGCGCATAGAGTATGTCGAAGGTGGAGCGCAAACCGACCCGATATTCATTGATCATGCCGTCTAGCTGGATCTCGGCGAAATGGCGCTGGTCGGTCTGCAATTGGGTCTGCTGCTCGGCTGTCGCCATCTGGTTCCACGCAATGGAAACGCTGCGGATGACCTCGCGCCGGACGGCCTCAATCTTGAAGCGATCGCTCCCATTCCGGTCCTCGGCTTGCCTCACACGGGATGCTACAAGCCCTCCTGAAATCAGGGGCACCGTCAGCACGACACTCCCGCTATAGCTCTGATCCTGATCGCGGAGACGATAAGGATCAGCCTCGCCATTAAGTGCCGCGCTTCCGCGCAATCCGAGCGTCGGCCGTCCTTCCGCCTTGGCGCCCACAATGTCGGCACGCGAGGCCTGTTCGGTGAATAGGGCCCGGGCCAATTCCGGACTTTGCCGTTCCGCCAGCGAGAACGCATCCTCCGCGCGGAGAGGCAATTGCGGAAGCGATGCTTCCTCCACCAGGTCGCCGGGATCATGGCCGACCAACGCCGCATAATCGGCTCTCGCCGCCTCCAGCGCCTGATCGGTAGCGACAACCTGTTGCCGTGCGATCGACAGTTGGGCCTGAGCCTGGGCAAAGTCGGTCAAGGTAAGTTCGCCGGCAGTGCGGCGAGCCTCGATCTCCTTCGCGATCTTTTCCAGTTCTTCAACGCTGGCCTGCCAGACCTCCAACGCAGCGCGATAACGTCGAACATCGACATAGGCTGTGATGACCGCGAGAAGCAGGTCTCCCTCCACGCCCCGCAGAACCGCCTGGCTCGAACGGATCGCAGCGATCGCACCGTCTCGCGCCGCCGTTGCCCTTCCTCCTGTATAGATGGGTTGGGCAACAATGAATTCTGCCCGGGCCGTATCCCGGTTAAACACCTCCGGCGCTAACGGGTTGGTGCTTCGCGTTGCCCGCCCCTCAATCGTGCGGGCATAGGTTGCCGTCACATCGACCTCCGCGGTTGGGCGAAGTTGCGATCGGGCCTGTACCAGACTCTCATCCGCTGCGCGCAGATCATAGCGGCTGCTCGCGAGGGTGGGATTGGTGCGATAGGCCAGCGCAATAGCCTCTGCGAGCGTCTCCCCACGGGCTGGCGCCGTTGCACCAACGGCAAGCATCCACACGCCGATTGCGGCATAGCTGCGGTACACCGATCAGCTCCGGAAACTGGCATCGGAAACACAACCTAGCCGACGGGCAGCATCGAACATCGCCTCGAAACCCCGGAGGCGGAACAGTCTGACCTTCGCCTTATCATGCAGGCGAATTGCGACGCGATCGGCATGTTGAAGCTCGCCAGCAGGAATCCAGACCCAGCCGCCGGTCGGATTATTCATGGCCGGTCCATCGATCTCGACACCTGCCGCCGTCAGAACGGTAATCCGGTCCTGCCAGCGCACCGGCTGACCATCGTCGATCCTGTACCAAGCCTCAAGCGTGTCGCGCCGGTGACCGAAGCGAAATCCTATCGCGCCCGGCTGGAAAGTGAGGCGGTGATCGACCGCCCCAAGGGCGCATCTAACCTCTTGCGTGAACGCATCCCGATTGACGCTGAGCGTCCACCCCGCGCTTTGGAAACGCTCTTCATGCGCAGCAACAGCAGAGGCGCAGCAATATGCCAGCATCGCGCATACCGCGATCCCAATTCTTCCCATGGATTTTAGCCCCGACAGACGGCTGTGATTAGAAACATCTTGCAACATTTCAGTCAAGTAGCCGAGTCATCCGATTTGGTATGAATTTACCGAAATATGTTACGGAACTCTTGCAGCGGCCAAATCTCTTCCTTGCCGGCGATTTAACCATTGGATCGCGGACGCCGATTCGTTTTCGGGATTTCATCCGTAATGCTGCGCGATCTCTCCATAGTGGCGGGGCGGTCCGATTGGGCTTAGCGTAGTATTTCGCTCCCTTCCGCAAACACTCCCATTGCGTCAGCGCAGTTTTGAGATGAGCCGGCCTACCGCACCAGCTTCGGCAGCCAGGTTGCGGTTATAGGCGAGAGGCATGCGCGGGCTTTTCCAGCGCAGCGCGTCCATGATGCCGGCGAGATCCTCGCCGCTGGCGAACAAGTCCTGGTTGAGCCCCACCCGCGTCGAATGCGCACTGACCCCCTTGAGCAACCGCGCCAGATCGTCGACCGTCAGATCGCCCAACGCGCCGCGATCAAAAGCCCGCTGAATGATCGCCCGCCAGATCGGTCCGATCGAGCCGGGATGCAGTGCCCCCTCCCCTACATCATACTCCACCCGAGCCGGCACGGCCCGTTTCGGCAGCGTCTTGCGTAGGTCCCATGTCTCGCGGCTCGATATGCTGTCGATCGGTCGCCCTTTCACCGCAGGCCGCGCCTCGTAGCGCCGCACCTGCACCCGCCGGAACAGCGGCCCCGCCTCTATGCCGGCCGCTTCGGTCCAGGCCGCGATCGCCCGCATCGACCGCGGTGACAGGAAGGCGGTAGTCCCCTCCCCTTCCTGGTCACCCTTGCTGCGCGGAATGGACAGCAGCCGTGCTTCGGGATCGAGTGCTTCGAGGATATGCTCGACCTCGATCGACACCAGTTCGGAAGCCCGCAGACCGGTGTCATAGGCAACCGACAGCAGCGCGCGGTCGCTCAGGCCCGTCAGATCGTCGCCGCAAGCTTCCAGCAGTGCCCTCACGTTGATCCCGCGCGGCTTGTCACGCTCGACATCCTTGACCGGCCCCTTGAACCGCAGCGGGCGCGCCTGGGCCTGCGCGGTGCCCTTCGCCCGGCGGATCGCGCGCAGCCGCAGCTTGACCAGCTCAGCCTGCGTCGGATCCTTGAGGTCGAGCAGTTGATGAATCTTGGCGATCGACGCCTTGTAACGACCCAGCGATGCCGGCAGAGCCCCCTGCCCTGCCCGGGCGTCCAGATAGTCGGCGACGATCACATTCCTTCATTTGCAGCGGTTAGAACGCATGTTGAATCGCAAATTGGTCGCCCTCTCACCGCTGCGGAAGCACGGCAATTAAGGAGCGAAACTAGCACCATTATAATCGACACAGATATCCATCAGCAAATTTCCCGAACATATGGCGGGCGAAATTCCAGTACCCAGATAGGCGCTGATGCTTCCGATCTAGGAAGGGCAGCGCGCCTTGACGAAGCGGCCTATCAGCAGGCGTTGCGGGATCGAGGCTATTCACAACGACAGATAAATGATGCATTCGCAAAATTGCACGAGGCCAATCGTGCGAAAGGATATTATCCATGAACCGCTTGGAAGACCTCCTGGGATTGAGCTACGATAAACTCGCTTCTTCGAAGGAGTTTATTGGTACGCCTATTCCCGAGCTTGAGAAGATCGAAGACCAAAGCTACTTGAGCATTTATGATCGGGGGGTGTCTTTCGTTCTTCCTGACAACAAAACAATAGGGGCCGTGCAGCTTCACTCTCACGGCCATGAAGGATTTTCCGGTTACGCGAATGCGCTGCCAGCGGGTTTGTCGTTTAGCATGAATCGGGAGGAGGTTCGAAAATTGCTTGGCGAGCCGGATCGGAGCGGTGAGGAAGGTGAGGTGCTGTTCCTTGGGAAGAAGCCTGCTTGGGATAGCTTTTTCGAAGGAAGCTTTCGGATTCACGTCGAGTACAATTTCGGGCAAAGCGCTCTACAACTTATAACGATCACTGCGATGTAGTTGCCGCAGAACTCGATATTTCTGTAACGCAACGAGTTCATTGAGGATTTATCGCCGCAGAGACAGCAGCGCCGCGAGTGCTTGGGCCCACTGGTGATGTTTATAGCGTCTGACCTGCCCCCCGAAAGTTCCCTCATTCTGATGTAGAGTCTGTCACTGTAAGGAGCAGACGCATGAGGAAGAGCCGTTTCTCGTCCATCAACAGCAGCAGAGTGGCTGGCTCCTTCTGCAGCGCTAGATCCTATAAGCTCCATATTGAGGTGCTGCGGGGCGCATCGGGCCGTTTCCTTGGCCCGGGCGATCTGGGCGGCACAATCAACCTTTCGCAAGCACCCGCTGAAACATTGTCAGCTGAAATTCGAGGTCGCGGTCGGCATGGGAAAATTATCGCACACAGGTCGATCTCACCGGCAAGATCATCGATGACGGCGCCATTTGCGGATGTGTCGAAGGTGAACCATGCGGCCGCGCGGAACGCGTCTTGGCCGACGAGACATCTGTGCGCTTCCCGAAATTGATCCCGTCACCGGTCAGAGAAGCTGAAGAAATTGCCGTCGCTAACCCGGGCGGACGAACACGGTGGCACCTATTGCTCAGAGCCTAACTACGCACACAACCGCTGCTGCAGTTCAACCATCCCGAATCCGGGCGGCGATCCCTGAAGGAGTATGGCCGGACGATTTCATCGGCGGCGAAGAGCAATGGGGATGGCGTATCGTGCGAAAGCATCTGTTGAGCGCGCCGGCGGCAGGGGCGAACGCGATCGCCTGCCTGCGTCCGGATCAGTTTGCAGATATCGCCGCTTATGGCTGGGATGCCGCGCCTGGAGCACGTCAACAGCATAGTGTGGGGGAGTAGCGGATTTTCCCGAGATCAAACCCATCTAGCCATTCATTGCCGCAAATTTAGCCGCCACGACAATGCGAAGCCTCCTGAAGATGTGGCCGGGGGCATCGACACCGCCCAAATACTCACGGCATAAGCTCAATCCGAATCGGGGGAAGGCGATGAATAGGCGATTATTTTCCTGTCGCTCCTGGCGGCAATGAGTGTCGGCAGCGAAAGTGAAGCTGAAGCGCGGCGGCGAGGATCGAGACGGACAGGTACCCGGCGCCATGTCTCTTCGGGATCCAACCGTTCCTATCGATCTTATGGTAGTGGCGGCGAATATTATGCCAATTGCTCCCACGCACGTGCCGCAGGCGCCGCGCCAATCATGGCAGACGAGGCGGGCTATTCACGCCGCCTGGACCGGGATGGCGACGGGGTAGCGTGCGAATGAAACGGCACAATCGGCCCACATGGCGTCTTGTCGTCCTGGTTACGCTGGCAGCGGCAATCATTGCGACAATCAGTGGCGACCATGGTTATGGCTGGCTTTTCGTGGCCGGGCATTTCATGGTCGCCTGGGTCTTTATCGGCGCCTTCGCGATGCTGGGGAAGGCACTGTTCGGGCGGCGATAACCCGTCTTGGGTGTCGCCTGTGTCCGCGAGCCGCAATCGACACCTCCATATATCGAGTACTATGGACTGTGCCACGGCATCCCTTGACGATTGCGGCTCCTCCCGGTCAGGCAGCCTGAACGCCTTCAACCGTCCAAGACGTCAGCAACCGGTCAACCTTCGCATGCCATTCCGGCGTCAGGAAGATGAAGACCCGTCTATTATCGAGCGGATCTTTCCGCCTTGCGACCATGCCTCTTTTTTCCATCATGGTGATGTACCGCAAAGCAGTCGTGGACGGAACCGCGGCCGCGATGCAGAGACTTGACGCACTGATATCGCGCTGTGCATCTGCGTTGACGAAGAGGTCGAGAAGCATGTCCCAGGCCGGATCGGCGAACAGATCGGAACCAAGCTGCCGGTCGCGATGCCTACGCAGGCGGATCAAGGCTCGGGCCAGTTCGGCATTCGAACCGAACGGCGCCGAGGTCGTGGCGGGTGGAACAATAGCGTCCCTCGCCCTCGTCTTGATCCGAGCGATTACCTCGTCGGCCAGCTCTTCGATCATCCCGTCCGGTTTTCCGGAGGAGGGGCTTTCTCTGCCCATCTATGCGCCTCCGGCCAGCAATTCAGGATGCCCCTTTCCCCGCCTCGACACATAGTCGGTGATCAGATCTATCTGATCGGGTCGCAAGCTATCGACAGCATGCAGATTGTCGGGGACTTCATCCTGGAGGAGGATGGACGGACAGCGCCCTTCATAATTGCCCAGATTCGGGCGATGCTGCTGATAGCCGACGAGGGCGGCCAGTTCGGGCGAAAAATGCCTGGCAATCTCGGGCGGATAGGCCAGCCACTGATTTTCATAGGGCTTGAGCCATCCCAGGCAATAGCTGACAATAACGCCGCGTCTGATCAGTTCGCTCCGATTATGGCCCGCGCCGTGCAATGTCGAACCCAGATAGAGAAGCGCCGATCCCGGTCGCATTTCGGCATCCATCGCATCTTGATCCGGCAGGATCATTTCATCCTGCTGCCGATGACTCTCCGGCCAAAAAATGGTCGCTCCGGTTTCTCGGCTATAGTGCGTGGTCGGCCACATGATGTTGACGAGATACTCCACCTCCCCCTTGGGGCCCTGCCACATATCCTGATCGCGATGCGGCACCTGGGCAGGGGAACCGGGATGGACCTCCACCGCCTGGGTCAGATTGAGCTGGATGACATCGCAATATGGCTGCAGAATTTCACGCACGATCCCGAGAATGAGTTCATGCTGAACGAGCGAAGCGGCGTGACGCGAGCGGGCGAGCAGCCGCCCGAAGCGTTTCGTGCGCGACCCGTAGAAGGGACCCTCGCAGAAGGGAGTTGACGAAAAGCGATCGACAAGCTCTCCGTCCAATTCTTCGACGATCCTGGCATCCACGAGGTCGGGAATGATGACATAGCCGTTTGCGCCGAGCTGCGCTGCGTAAACCGACGCGATATCCTGCAGGCGCGCGCCGTCGCTCGCGCCAATGTTGTTTGGCGAGTACATGGAGAATCCTTTTGTAAAAAGTTAGGCCGCTTTGGGCTGAGACCCGAATGTTAATCCGGAGCTGGTATAGGTACCCGCCTGCCGCAGAAGGTTGATCGTCTCGGTGCCGACATGGATCTGGAGCGAACCCAATAATGATTTGCCGACGGGTTTGGGAATGCCCAGCGGATCGCAACGCCACCCAAGGGCCAGGATTTGCGTCAGCCATCCCACTTCCGCCACGCCGGTGTAGCTGCTGATGCCGGTCAGTAGCGCATATTCGACCAGCGCGGTGGCGAGCCTGTTGCGAACCTCAAGTCTTTCCGCCGCCCGCAGTCGCGGAGACAGGCATAGCCGGGTTATCTCTCGGATCGAAGATCCTCTCGGGACCGGAACATCGCAAAGATGAGGAAACAGGTCCCCCAGAATGTGCGGCCGATCCGTTCGCAGCAACCGGACAGACCCCATATGAGCGTCGGTAGCCTTATCCGATATAATCAGATATTCTGAATATTCGTCATCGAACTGATCGCGCTCATAGGTTCCGTCCGAATGGATATCCCATTTGAGAATATCGATGAACACCCTCTTTCTGTCCATGAACATGGATTCGAGAGGTTTCCTATTAACATTTATATTTTGTGAATTGACCAGATGAAGCATGAAACCCTCCGCTATGGAGAGTTCATCTCGTTCATAATGGACCGATCGAGAATTCCCTCTAAAGGGGGATGGTCAGAGCAGATCGCACAGAGCTAACTGCCCGTCATGCACTGCGCGCAGGACAAGTTGCACTCGCCTCGCCACGCCATAGCGCTCGCGGGCTGTATCCAGATGCTGGGTGACGGTGTCCTCCTTGATGCCCAGAATCGTCGCGATTTCCCAGTCGGACTTGCCGCGTCCCGCCAGCAGGACACAATCGAGTTGCCTGGGACTCAAAGCCACCTTTTGCAAATTATTGGCGGCGGCAGCAGCCTCGAGCGCCAGATTCCGGGCGGTCTGAAACGCAAAGGAGCCGATCAGTTGGACCGCGCCCATATGCTCACGTCGAAGGGTTTTCCCGGTACGAACCGCAAAACTACAGGATCCGTTCGCTTCGCCTGGCAGATTGGCGGGAACGGTAACTCCATCGCCAAGACCTTCCATCGCCGCCGTTTCCAGCACTTCCTTATGCTTCTTTGTCAGCTGGATCATGTTCGGGACATCCGACCAGGCAAAGGCGATATTCGTGGCATAGCTGGCCATGTGGATCGGATCCCAGGAATATAATTGCTTCTCGAGAAAGCGCTCGACCCAGGGTTCGGGGTAATTTTCCAGCCTGATCGAGGCCGACTTGGAACCCAGGCGATGGTCCACATGGTGGATCAGGGCATAATGATCAAAGCCCATCTCCGTTGCGACCTGCTCCATCAGCAGTTCCAGGTCGCGAAGGGTCACAACCCCCCTCGCCGCGTCAGTAAAGCGCTGTGCGATCCGGAAGGACTCCATCGCGTCCTCCCGGTCCCTCATACCCAATGATCCCACGGCCCCACCCCATGTCCGTTTCCCCAGAATGATATATGGTTAACCCGTAGGATTTTCCTACGAGATTCTGGCAATCCATATGGGAAATTTACAGGATCTGGAAAAACTGGGGCTGGGATCCAACGAGGTCACGCGCATCGGTGCAGTCGACGACCATACCAGACCACGCGGCCAATCATCGCGATCGCGTTAGAATCGACGTCTTTCCATTGGGGATAAGCAGGATTGTCGCTGCCGACCGAGAGCTGCCCCCGGAGCGGCCCGATAACGACACGCTTGACCATCAGTCCGTCATCCAGACGCAGGACATAGATGCCATCCCGTATCCGCGACGCGCCATCGTCATGATCGATCATGATCTCGTCACCGTCGCACAAGGTAGGCGCCATCGACTCGCCCTGGACGTGAATGATCGAAATGCGATCTGGTTTCACCCCCAGGGCGCGCAACCATCGGGAGTCGAAACACATGCTGGCGCTCGACTGCTCCTGTCCCTCCAAGGACCCGTGACCGGCCGATCCACCGACGGAAAGGATCGGAACAGCGATCGGATGCCCCGCTGGTGCCGGTGCGAGCGGTGGCCCTTCATTGCCTCCAAGCTCTTCCTCGGAGACGCTGAAATAATGGGCGAGAATACGGCGATCCTGCTCGTCCAGCTTGCGCGGCGTTCCCCGTCGAATAAATTGCTGAATATAAGACGAATTCCGTCCTATGAGCGCGGAAATGCGAGCATAGCTATCACGCCGAGCCGCAATGAGGTGCTCCAATTTTGCTCGCACAGCATCCATTTGACGGTCTGTGCCCGCAAGTTGATGTCATTCAGATTAACGGCGTCTCCAGCAATCTGTCGCCGGCGTAGCAAAAAGCTATTGGAAGTCAGGCTTGCAACGGGCTAGCAGTGCCTGTCTGGATAACGCGGCCACGCCCGACAGCGAAATAGGTAACGCTCCGATCGGAAATGCGCACCCCAAATCATGGTCAGTAGGCGATCGAAAGCGGCGCGGCCACGGGAGCCTCGCCTTCGGCGATATAGCCATGAATGATATCGCCGGCCTTGAACGTGGCATTGCCACCCTTGTTGAGCAGCCCCAGAAGTCCAAAACCAAGCACCCCCAGGATGACACCCCCGGTATTGGCGTCGCCTTCCGCGCCCTTCGTTCCGCTCAGCGCGACCGGGCCCCAGCGCGTATCGAGATGAAGCAGGCGCAAGCTGATCTGTCCCCTGCCCCCGGCGGCACTTGTCCCCTGCGCCGAAATTACCTCGCCCCAGGCCATGGTTCCGATGGGGATGATCACCGCTCCGTCCGACATGATCGGAGAATTGACGCGCAGCTTGAACCGGTCCCCAATTTTGGCAGACCGGCTGTTTACCTCCTTGATGACCATGAGTTCAACGTCCGTCCCGCGAATCCAGCGTGGAGGCTGGTCGGAGGAAACCGAACCAGAACCGGCCGTTGCCGGGATCTCCTGCGCGAGCGCCAATCGGCTGGTCAGCAGGAGACCCGAAACAAGCGCGGCCCGCAGCATGAAAATCAATTGCTGCCGGACACGCCAGCAGGCGCGGGGGTGGCACCGGCGGATAAAAACCTCACGGCGACACCGGTCGCATTGGCCTTGCCCCAGCTGAAAGCCGACACATGGGCGTCGCCATATTGTGCCTTGACCACTGCGTCCGCGCCAAGCTTCCGCGCGCGCTCCCAGAGCTCCTTGTAGATCTTTTCCTGCGAGGGCGATTTGCTGAAGACCGTGGCCTTGCGGACACCGGCCTTCACTTCACCCAGGACCTCATAGGGACGATCGGTGATATCATAGGGAAATACCGGCACACCGACATCCTCGTTCACCAGCGGCGCGACCGGAGCCGGCTGGGCAAGGACCGGGGGGGCGACAGCAACGGCCAGCGCCGCGAACCATATTGAACGCATGATCTTCATCCTTACTGATGGAATTGTCTTACTTCGCACCCATTGGCGCGGTCGCAGCCGATGCCGTTTGTCCGGCGACCGGAGCGAAGGCTGCCGTTGCGACAGGAACGGACATCGCCGGCGCGGCAACCGCTTCGGCAAAGACCAGGGGCACATCTTCACCGATAAATCCCTTGACCTGCGACCCGGCCGCGATTTTCGCGCTGGTGCCGGTGGTGAAGAAGCCGACGACCGGCACGAAGGCGACGGCAGCGACGACACCCGCGGTTCCGGTGACGCCCTTGTCGTCAAACGTCCCGCTCAGCCTGATCTGGCGGCCATTGACGCTGACATTGAGCAGCGACGCGGTCAGGTGTCCCGACTTGCCCCACATCCCCTTGTTGCGCACCTCGGTTATCTCGCCCATGGCAGGCGAGCCCACCGGAATGACGACCTGCCCGTCGACGACTACCGGCTCGATCACGGAAAGCCGGAAATGCTGGCCGACGCGCAGATTCTTGCCTTCCGTTGTCAGCGGCTCCTCGAGCTTCAACTGAATTTCCGTGCCGGTGCGCAGCATGTTGCCAGCGGCTGCGCCGACCGCGAGGGTCCCGGGAGCAGGCGTCGTGGGCTGCGCATGGGCCAAGGTCGGCACGGCCATCGCGCATGCCAGTGCAACATAGATCGATCTCATTGATTTTCCCCCGTTTCGACCTTCCCCAAGGTCAATTGAGCTGTTGGATGGTGCCGTTCGGGAAGTCAAGCGGGCATGGGGGCAAGCCTGCGGATAGCCCCCGCTTTCAAACCGCATAGGGCGGCCTGCCAAGGCAGGACCGGGACAGGAGAATTTGGTCCATTTTGGCGGCAACCATCTTTCCGGGGCGCATTCCCTTCCGACGATCTTCTTGAAGGTCGAATGCTCAACATGATGCGCATGCTGGCAACCAAGAACGTACCCTTCCACCCGACACGGGTCCGCCGCTCCTGGCCCTCTCTATCGGGGCGAGACGAGAAGGACGTTGCACGTCAGGCCGTTGGAATTCGATCATGCTCCGCGCTCCAGCGCTGCCCTTCCCTTCAAAAAGACTTTATCGCTCTCCAAAAAGGTAACCAGCATTGCGGGGACCAACTCGACCAGCGGCTCCTCCTTTCCATAGACCTGTCTATACAGCGTCGCATAATCAACCAACGCTTGATGAAGATCCGGCAGAACCAATATCGTCAACTTCACCGGAGTACGATCTGGAATTCGCGGCAACTTTAGTTCCGTCATGATATACTCCTATTCTCTCCACGTTGGCAGGATCAGGTCACGCTGCACCAACAGTCTCACCGGCGTTCCTGGCCGGATCGTGATTGTAGGCTGGACCTGAAGATTGCGCTGCGTGATCTGATCGCCCGCTCGCGCGACATTTTGCTGCGTCGCCTCGCGGATCGCCTGAACAAGATCGCTTTCCCCCGAAAAGCTGAGATTGGCTCCAATCCCAAGCCACGTCGCCATGGCAACGCCTTTCAACAACCGTCTGCTGTGCTGGTCCACCCGGTCGCTGAGCCCGACATAGCCGGCCGGATCGGTGGCAGGTGCATTATCCAAGCGGATGGAACTGCCGTCCGGCATGATGATCCGCTGCCACGCAATCAATGCACGGCTCTGGCCGTAGGCAACGACGCTGTCATATTTCCCGATGAGCCTCGCGCCCTGTGGAATGAGCAAGATGCGGCCAGTCGCACTGTCATAGACCCGCTCCGACACTTGTGCGGTAACCAGACCCGGCAAATCGGAGCGAAGACCGGTTATAAGGCTCCCGGCAATTACGCTGCCCGCCAAGACCATGCTCGCCGAAATTGGCTGCTCGAGAGTGTAAGGATTTGTGGTGCCTCCCCTGTCTGCCGCTGCCATGAAACGCAGCTTGTGCTCCTGGGCGTTTGGATCGCTATCCGGATCGACGGGAGTCTCAGTCACCGATGCCGGAGCAGACTGATCCATGGATGCGGGCATGCCAATTCCATCGCTTGTCGGTTTCGATCTTTGCGCTGAAGTCGTTGCCAGCAAGGCCGATTGCCGGGCTGACCGCAATTCAGCGATCGCTCGCTCCCGCGCTGCGGCTGCGTCCCTTGCGGCTAGAGCGGCTGTGTTATCCCCGGCTGGCGGCTGGTTCGCGAGCTCGCGCCGCCGATTGAGGATAGGCCGTCCCAAATCACCCGGCAACGGTGGCCCTAATTGTGGCACCGCGTCATAGCTTTTCGGCAGACCAGAAAGGGCATCGGCAGGCGATCCCGTCTTTTCCGCACCATCGGCAAACATTGCCTGACCGCCATGCCGATCTGCAGAAAGCGCCCACCACGCCGTCCCTGCCAGTGCGCAGGAGACGACCGCAACCGCACCGATCAAGACCTCTCGCTTGAACCGCAAGGCAC
Organism: Sphingobium sp. LMC3-1-1.1; assembly: GCF_040676285.1. Taxonomy (NCBI): domain Bacteria; kingdom Pseudomonadati; phylum Pseudomonadota; class Alphaproteobacteria; order Sphingomonadales; family Sphingobiaceae; genus Sphingobium; species Sphingobium sp. LMC3-1-1.1. The sequence goes on from NZ_JBEGHQ010000004.1 coordinate 112,934, forward strand.
GAACCGGCTGACCACGCAATTGCAAGGAAGCAGGATTTTCCTTTCGGGAGGCGTTTGCCGTGGTGGTCGCCATTGCCGCTTCCTCGCCCGGCCCCGCCGCCAAGGCTGGCTCCTCATGTCCGATCTCCGTCATGAGCGCCTCACAGACTTGCCGGGGGCCACGCGGCTGATCCGAACGATCTGCTGTTTCTTCGACCCGAACCGGAGTTCCGCCTGATCGAAAATCCGGTCCACTACGTAAAAGCGGCCCTTGACCCTATAGTTGACCAGTTGCACCTCCCCCTTCTGGTCGACCAGAAAAAGTGGCGGCGCATCACCCACGACAATGGATGCGAGAAACTCGACAAAGGTCTGGCGGCCATCGTCGAACACACGCAGGGGCCGCCAGGCAGGCCTGTCACCGGAAATCTCATAATCGAAATGCAGTTGCTCGACAGCAATCCCGGCCGACACCGGCTCCCGGGCCTTCGCCTCGTCCGTCGCGCGGCGCAGCGCAAGCAACGCATCCTGGGGATAAGACCAGGAAATGCCGGTGAGCGCCGACCGGGCCGTGCTCACCAGTGACAGGTGATAGGCGCGCCGATCGGTCGTGATGAGGAGATTGGTCGAAAGCCCGGCCATGCTCGGCTTGACCAGCACATGGATCTGCTTCGTAGCCCCCTCGCCGCTGCTTGTGTCGCCGATGATCCAGCGCACGGTGTCACCGCTCGCCACCGCGACCAGTACCTCACCTGGTTCGAGCGAAATGTCGGTGACATGTTCGGGCGCGGCAATCAGCTTGTAGATGGTGCCGATGGCATAGGGATAGACCTGCACCGCGTTGAGGAACCTGTCCGCTTTTGGACTCGACGTCGCCGCCTGATTGGCCGCATTGACGATGGTGGATGATCTCGCCCCGGTGGCATCTGCTGCCCTTGCCGGACACGCGATGAGTGGCAGCAGAGCAAGCGGAAGGACATGATAGGGTTTCATCGGGCTACCTCCGGCATATCGGTGGATGGACGAGAAACGACGAACGGTTTCGGCGCCGCAGGTGCGGCCGCCTGCCCGGCACCGGGGGCATCGCCATCCACCTCCCGGCTCCAATCGATGCCATCCACATAGATGCCGAGCGGATTGCGGCGCAGGCCGTCGGCCGTCCGCTGTATTCGGGTGCTGACGGTAAGGATCGCGGTCCAGCGTGAGGTGCCCGCGAGGCTCCCCCGCTCATATTCGCTTTCGATCCATTTGAGCTGGAAGGACCGGCCCGACGCGCGCAGCACGCTGGTCACCTGCACGGAAACCGTGCGCTCCCCGATCCGCGCGAAGGGCTGTCGGACACGCGCATATTCGCCGAGGAACAGCCCGCCCCGCTCCGACACGAAATCATAGGCCTGGAGCCAGTTGCGGCGCATCAGTACCGGATCGAGCGATACCCCGCGGACATTCTCGATGAAGCGGGCAAGCTGCCAGGCGATCTGGGGATCGGTGGGCTGATAATTGCCTTCCGCCTCTGTCACCGCCCTTGCCTCGCCGAATCGGTCGACCTCCACGACATAAGGCACGACCCGGCTCTGCAACGACTGCCAGATAAGCCCAATCGCCATGGCGCTCGACAGGGTCAGGGTTCCAAAGGCCATCAGCCGCCAATTACGGGCCTGCACGCGCGCGCTGCCGATCCGTTCATCCCAGACCTGGCCGGCTCGGCTGTAGGGCGTCTCGGGCTGCGGTGTCTTGCCATATCGCTGGATCGCTCGTCGAAAGATCATGATCAGTCGTCCTTTTCATGGATGTCGGGGGTGGCTGCCGCGCCGCCGCGATCACCTTCTTTCAGGGTCTGCACGGCGAGATGCCGGTGATGCCTGCCGTCCTGCCGCCGCTGCATGGCCTGCGCCCAGTTCGGCACACTACCGGGCGACGATGAGTCGGATGCATCGGCTGCGCCGGTTCCCAGCGCCGACCAGACTGCTTCCCGGCCATGCTCAGCGGCTTCGCCAAGTCCGAGAGCCTGTTCGGCCTTGTTGCGCAGCCCGTGCGCGGCAGCCTTGGCCACGCCACCGAGGCCGGCGGACATACTGTTGGAACCGGATGTTTCCTGCCCCAATTGATAGGCGGCCTGCGCGGTAGTACCCAGACTCGTGCCAGCCCGGATCGCGGCCAGCGCGCCACCGGACAGCGCGCGTCCCGCACCCATCATTGCTGCGCCGCCCAGCATCGCGACACCGGCCGCACCGGCTACCCCCCCCACGGCAGCGCCCGCCCCCAGTTGCGGTGCGCCGGAGGCCAGTCCCGACGCCATGGCCGGCGCGAAGATGCCCAAGCCAAACAAAGCGAGCGCTGCGAGAACCAGGCTCATCGCCGCGCCGATATCGGGCTCCTGCCCGTTCAATGCGCCCACCATCTCGGCAAAGAAGCTGGAACCGATGCCGACGATGACGCCCAGCACCATGACCTTGATCCCGGAACTGACGACATGACCCAGCACGCGCTCGGCCAGAAAGCTGGTGCGGTTCCAGAGCGCAAAGGGAATGAGAATGAAGCCCGCCAGCGACACGAGCTTGAACTCGATCACGGTGACGAACATCTGCACGGCAAGAATGAAAAAGGCGATGATGACGATCGCCCAGGCGAAGAGCAGGACAGCGATCATCAGGAAATTGTCGAAAAAGCTGGTGAAACCCATCAGCTCGGAAGCCTGGTTGAGCAGCGGCCACGCCGCTTCGAATCCCGTTCCGGCGAGCCGTCCGGGTTTGAGCAGATCATCCGCCGTGATGCTGCCCCCGCCCGCGGTCAGGCCCGCCACGGCAAAGGAGCGGAAGATGATCTCCGACAGGGTCGAGAAGCTGTTGATGATATAGGCGAAGGCACCGACAAACAGGATCTTCTTCAAAAACCGGCCGATCACATCCTGCTCGCCACCCATCGCCCAGAAAAGCGCCGCGAGCGTGACGTCGATCCCGATCAGCGTCGCGGTGAGAAACCGAACATCGCCGCCGAGCAGGCCGAAGCCGCTGTCGATATAGGCGATGAAGGTCGCCATGAACCGGTCGATGACGTTGAGGTCAGACATGGTCTGTGATCCCTGGCAATAGGTGTCGCGGAGTCCCGCCATCGAGAGGGGCTGACAGGCAGCGAGGCTCCGCGACGAGGCAGCGTCCGGCCGTGGGGGAGCGGTGGGACCGGCGCTGCCTCATCTCAATGAGGCGTGTAAGCCGAACCCGTGCCCAGGAACTGCCGGGTCGCGGCACGCGCATCGGCATCGGCCTGAACCCGCCGCGCCTGTTCCACCGCTTCGGCGCGGTAATGCGCGGCCATCATATTCTGAATCTGAAGCTGCTGCTTGGTGGCGAGCGCGAGCAGCTGGTTGGTCGCCTGGGTCGCCTGCAACGCGCCTTCCGCATCCTGGCTCCTGGCGGACAGCGCTTCCAGCGTCTGCGCGTCCTGTGTCACATTGCCGACCACCTGGGACTGAACGGCCATGCTCTGCTGGAAGGCCGCCATGGCGGTGTCGAAGCGGTCGCGCGCATTTCCCAAGCGCACGTCCGTCCGCAGCGCGGCATTATAATCGGACGGGAACAGGCGGTGGAACTGCGCGTCGAGATTGCCGATCCTGAAATCGATGCCCTGCGCCTGCCCCATAAGCTGGTCGACCGCGCGCAGCTTGTCGGTCAGCTGCTGAAGTTCGGGGAAGCTGATGCGGCTCAGATTTTTCGCCATGTTGGTCAGCATGGACGCTTCGTTCTGGAGCGACTGGATCTGCTGATTGATCTGCTGGAGCGTGCGCGCAGCAGTGAGCAGGTTCTGCGCATAATTGGCGCTGTCGAACACGGGGATGGCGTGCGCCGGGCGGCTCTGGACCAGGAAGCCCGCGCCCGCCGCACCGGCGGCGCCGAGCGCCAAGGTGGACGCGATCAGATATTTGCGGACGAGCAAACGGGATTTCATCTTAATTCTCCTTGGGCTGACGAAAGGAAGCCATGGGAAAGCGGGCGAGGTCATCGGCGGCAGGGCCGAGGCCGCAGCCCTCCAGCCAATGTTGCGCAAACTGGCCGGGGCCATGCTCGGCAAGAATCGCATCGATCCGGTTCTGGCTGTCCGGGTCCGATGCCCCGCATAGCGCGAGGGCTATCGGGCCCAGCCCGAGTTCAAACAGGCGATTGCCGCGTTGGGATTGCAGATAATAATGCCGCTTGGGCGTCGCCCGGCTGACAAGCTCGATCTGCCGCGCATTGAGGCCGAAACGCTCATAGGCGGTGCGGGATTGCGGTTCGATCGCCCGATCGTTGGGGAGGAGGATACGTTGCGGGCAGCTTTCGATGATGGCGGGCGCGATGCTGCTCTCGCTGATATCGGCCAAGCTCTGGGTGGCTAACAGCACCGACACATTTTTCTTACGCAGCGTCTTTAGCCATTCCCGGATGCGCGCGGCAAAGAGCGGATCATCGAACAGGCTCCAGGCCTCGTCGAGGATCATGAGGGTCGGACGCCCGTCGAAGCGCTGCTCGATCCGGTGGAACAAATAGGTCAGCACCGGGGCAACCAGCCCTTTGCGGCCCATCAGCGCTTCGGTCTCGAAACACTGGACATCGGCAAAGGCCAGTTTTTCGATCGCCGCATCGAGATAGGCGCCATGGCTGCCGTCCAGCAAATAGGGCGCGAGCGCCAGACGCAGGGCATTGGACTGGAAGAGAAGTGAAAGTCCGGTCAGGGTTCGCTGCTCAATGGGCGCGGATGCCAGATTCGAAAGCGCCGACCAGAGCGCGTCCTTGATCTCGGGCGTCACCAGCACCCGTTCCTGCACCAGCAACCCGCTCAACCATTCAGCGGCCCAGCTGCGCTCGCGCTCATCGTCGATGACACGCAGGGGCTGGAAGGAAAGCGGATCGCCCTCTTCCTCTCCGGTGCCGAGCGCATGATGGCTACCGCCCATCGCCAGGATGGCTGCGCGGGCGGATCGGCCCATGTCGAAATAGACGATACGCGACCCGCCATAGCGACGAAATTGCAGCGCGATGAAGGAAAGCAGCACCGACTTGCCCGACCCGGTCGGGCCAACGACCATCATATGCCCGACATCGCCGACATGGGTGGAGAGCCGAAACGGCGTCGATCCGCTTGTCCTGGCCTGGAGCAACACTGGCCCTGCAAGATGGCGATTATCCACCGGCCCGGCCCAGACGGCGGACAGCGGCATCAAATGCGCGAGATTGAGGCTATGAACCAGCGGCTGACGGACATTAGCATAGACCTGCCCGGGCAGGCTCGACAGCCAGGCCTCGATGGCGTTGACCGTTTCCCGGATGCAGCTGAATCCCAAGCCGTTGACGACCCGTTCGACCGCCCGCACCTTGACCTCGACCGCCGCCGCGTCGACATCCGACACGGTGATCGTCGTCGTCAGATAACCGAAGGCGACATGATCGCCGCCCAGCGCCTGCAAGGCGAGATCCGCGTCCACCACCTTGTTATCGGCATCGCTGTCGAGCAGCTGCGTGGGTTGGTTATACATGACCTCGCGCAACAGGGCCGTGATGGACTTGCGCTTGTTGAACCATTGGCGGCGGATCTTGGTGAGCACCCGGGTCGCATCGCTCTTGTCTAGCGCGATGAAGCGGGTGACCCAGCGATAGCCGAAATCCTGGTGGTTGAGCGCATCGAGCAGGCCTGGGTGACTCACATTGGGAAAGCCCAAGACCGTGATGGTGCGCAGATGCTCTTTGCCGAGGCGCGGTTCGAATCCGCCGACCAGCGACGTATCCGCCAACAGGGCATCGAGATAGATCGGCGTCTCGGGCACCACGATCGGATGACGCCGATCCGATATGGCGCTGTGGAGGAAGCTCAGTGTTCGGGCGTCATCGAGCGGAGCCACTTGCGGCATGAAGCCGGCGAAGAGGTCGATGATGCGTCCGGTCTCCGCCGCGAAACTTGTGAGCGCCTGCCGCCAATCCCGCCGCTTTTCCGCATCGGGCCGGTCGATCAGGTGTCGGCCCGCCGCATCGCTGCTGTCGGCGGGCGGGAGCCAGAGCAATGTGGCGTGATAGTGGCTTTCGAAATGCCGCCCCCGGCGTTCGAATTGCGCGCGCCGTTCTTCGTCGACGAGCCAGGATGCGGCATCATCGAAAGCGCCGGTCGGATAGCCGATGGCCTCGCGCCGCTCAGCTTCGAAAAAGAGCGCCCATCCCGATCCCAGGCGCCTCAGCACATTATTGGCACGGGCGCAGGCGGAAACCAGTTCAGCGTCCGTCGCGCTTTCCAGATCGGGACCGCGGAACCGGAATGTGCGCTGGAAGCTCCCATCCTTGTTGAGAATGATGCCGGGCGCGACGAGCGCCGCCCAAGGGAGATGATCGGCCAATCGATCGGCCCGGGATCGATATTCGGCGAGATTCAGCATGCCCAATATCCTTTCTGCCGGAGGTGACGGATGAGGACGGGCGCGAAATCAGGATCGCGCCGGGCGGCGATGACCGCGATGCTGTGACCGATCGCCCAGGCGGCGATCCCGATCAGCCATTGCTGGAGACCAAGACCAATGGCCGCCGCCAAGGTCCCGTTGACGATCGCAAGGCCCCGTGGCGCGCCGCCCAATAATATGGGCGAGGCCAGGCTCGCGTGGATCGGCACCTCGAAGCCTTCGATCGCGCTCATGCGACCAACGCCCCGCCGCCGAAACTGAAGAAGGAGAGGAAGAAGGACGAGGCCGCAAAGGCGATCGACAGGCCGAAGACGATCTGGATGAGCCGGCGGAATCCGCCCGAGGTCTCGCCAAAGGCAAGGGTCAGGCCGGTGGTAATGATGATGATCACCGCGACGATCTTGGCGACCGGCCCCTGGACGGACTCCAGCACCTGTTCCAAAGGCTGTTCCCAGGGCATGCCCGATCCGGCCGCCTGCGCGGTGGCGGCAGCGACGGTCAGACCGAATGCGATAGCGGCAGTTGCAGCATAGGAGCGACGGAATTTGGCGCTGATAATCATGGACATTCTCCTATTAAAGTTGTGGCAGTAAGCAGTTCGGTCAGCCGGTAGGCGCCCTGAGGATCGAGCCCCTCGACGCACGTGAGGCTGGTGAGCCGCCGGGCGGCACCGCGACCGGACAGAAATGCGATGAGGTCAATGCCCTCGGCGATCAGCGCGCGCGGAACGGTGGCAACGGCCTCCTGCACCAGGCTTTCGATCCGGCTGAGCGCGGACACCGCGCTATTGGCATGGACTGTCGCGATCCCGCCCGGATGCCCGGTGTTCCAGGCCTTCAGCATATCAAGGGCTTCCGGTCCCCGGACCTCGCCGACAATGATCCGGTCCGGTCGCAGGCGCAGAGTCGAGCGGACGAGATCCGTCATTGTCACCGAGCCGGCGCGCGTGCGCAGCGCCACGGTGTCGGCGGCCGGACTTTGCAGTTCGCGCGTATCCTCGATCAGGATCAGCCGTTCCTCGGTCGCCCCGATTTCCCCAAGCAGCGCGTTGGCGAGCGTCGTTTTCCCTGAGCTTGTGCCACCGGCCACCAATATATTGCACCGGTTGCGCACGGCCTGGCGCAGCAGGCCGGCGGCCTCTACGCTGATGATGCGGTCGCTGATATAGTCGGCGAGGCTATAGGGCCGCGATGCGGGCTTGCGGATCGAAAAGCAGGGACCCGGCGCGACCGGCGGGAGGATCGCTTCGAACCGCTCCCCTGCCCGTCTTTCGGCATGCGCGGGCAGCTCGGCGGAGAGGATCGGCGCGCCAGCATGGACTTCGGCCCGGACATGCGAAGCGACCAAGCGGATGATCCGCTCGATTTCCGCGGGTGGCAGATAGATATCTGTATCGACCCTGCCTTCACCCAATATATCGAGGCGCAGGGCGCCATCGGGATTGACCATGATCTCGATCACGCGCGGATCGCCCAGCGCGGCGGCAATCGCCGGCCCCATGGCGGTACGGAGCATGATCTTGCGCCGCTCGATGGCCGTGTCGGTCATGCGGCACCTCCATCCACGCCTGTCGGCGCGATTGTCCGCTTGCCGGTCGCGATCTGGCGGCCGACCTGCGCGATGAAGACCTCGAACCGTTCCCGTCCCTGGGCGCGGCCCGCGGCATCATTGTCCGCGAGCGGTGGCGTCACCATCAACTGATAGCGGATGAACAGCGCCAAGCTTTCGAGGAGGATGTCGATGTCCCGTCGCGCACCGGCCAGTTCCTTCGTCAGCTCGTTGAGCCGCATGCGAAGGGCTGCGTCGGCTTCGCTGATACCGCGATTGCGGATCCAGGCGCTGAGCGCATCGTTGACGAGCCGGCTCTTGTTGCCGGCGCGGCCCTTGGCGAGCGCCTCCAGCGCATCGCCGATCTCCCGGTCGATGTAGAGATTCTGGCGGATTTTGGGTGCGCGGTTCATAACCCCAGCACCCTCTCCTGATCGGACGCCACGTCGATGGCATGACCGCGAATGACAGGTGCCAATCGTTGCGCCTGTTCCATCGCGCGCTTGTCGGAAACCACGTCCTCGTCTTCCACGATCGACCGGTCAGGCTCAGCCTCTGAAATTTCCTTTTCCGACCGGCCATCCATCTCGATAGCAGGGTGGCGCTGTTGTTCCCTGCCGCCCTCGTCTGCGGGCACGTCAGTGGCTTCGCTCGCAACCTGGCCGCCTTGGGCGTAGCGTTGCTCCGCCCAGTCGTCCGTCCTTGGTTCCGGGCGGTCGACATAGCCTTTGTCGCTGAGCGCAGGCGGCGGCGCGACGCGCGCGGTAAAATTGCTGTCGGCATAATAACGCAATTTGCGCGCACGGATCGGGGGAAGACCGGCGGCCAGCACCAGTTCCTCATCGGCGGAAAGCTGCATGACCTCGCCGGGCGTCAGGAGCTGGCGCGCCGTTTCCTGGCGGCTGACCATGACATGGGCAAGCCAGGGCGCGAGCCGGTGGCCGGCATAGTTGCGCATGGCACGCTGCTCGGTGGCGGTGCCCAGCGCATCGGAAATCCGCTTGGCGGTCCGTTCGTCATTGGTGGCGAAGGCGATGCGGACATGGCAATTGTCCAGGATCGCATTATGCTCGCCATAGGCCTTCTCGATCTGGTTGAGGCTCTGGGCGATCAGGAAGGCGCGGATGCCGTAGCCTGCCATGAAAGCGAGGCTGGTTTCGAAGAAATCGAGCCGCCCCAGTGCCGGAAACTCGTCGAGCATCATCAGGAGCTGGTGCTGCTTGCCGCTAGCCGACGACTGATCGAGACGCTCGGTCAGTCTGCGGCCGATCTGGTTAAGGATAAGGCGGATCAACGGCTTGGCGCGGCTGATATCCGATGGCGGCACGACCAGATAGAGCGAACAGGGGCGCGCGCCGTCCATCAGGTCGGCTATCCGCCAGTCGCAGCGAGACGTGACCTTGCCCACGGTGGGATCGCGGTAAAGGCCGAGGAACGACATGGCGGTCGAGAGGACGCCCGATCGTTCATTCTCGCTCTTGTTGAGCAGTTCGCGCGCGGCGGATGCGACGACGGGATGGACCTGGGGCGCTTTGTCGGTCCCCAGATGGTTCGCGGTCATCATGCGGTGCAGGGTCGCGGCGAAGCTGCGCCTCGGATCGGACAGGAAGGTCGCGACATGCGCGAGGGTCTTTTCCTCCTCGGCATAGAGGATATGGAGGATCGCGCCGACCAGGAGCGAATGGCTCGTCTTCTCCCAATGGTTGCGGGTCGTGAGCGCCCCTTCCGGGTCAACCAGGATATCGGCGATATTCTGGACGTCGCGAACTTCATCAGCGCCGCGGCGCACTTCAAGCAGGGGATTATAGGCGGCCGAGCGCATATCGGTCGGATTGAACAGCAGGCAATGCGAGAAGCGCGACCGCCAGCCAGCTGTCAGGGTCCAGTTTTCCCCCTTGATGTCATGGATGACCGCGGACCCGGTCCATGAAAGCAGGGTCGGGACAACCAGGCCGACGCCCTTTCCGGACCGGGTCGGTGCAAAGGCCATGACATGTTCCGGGCCGTCATGGCGCACGTAGCGCTTTCCATGCAGGCCAAGCATGAAGCCCGTTTCGCTGTACAGCCCGGCACATTGCATATCTGCATAGGTAGCCCAGCGTGCCGAACCATAGGTGGTGACATGGCGCGATTGGCGTGCGCGCCACAGCGACCCGAAGATCGCAGCGCCGCAGCCCGCAAAGCCGCTGACCGCGGCCAGCGCCCCCGCCTTGTCGAAGACGATCGGCGCATAGGCGTCGAAATGATACCACCAGGCAAACAGCGCCCATGGGCGATAGACCGGGATAGTGCCGATCATGAACCAGGGAGACCCGAGCTGCGGCTGATAGGCCAGCATGGATGCGGCCCATTGCGTGGCGGCCCAGACGCCGGCGATGACAATGGCGAACACGACCAGAACCTGGCCGATCAGCAATTTGGTCGGTGTCACGAAAAGCTCCCGCTCGCCGGACAGGACCGGCTCGAGCGGGATCAGACTCCGTGAAAGCTCGTCAGAAGGACAGGGTGCAAATCGGGGCAGATCGGGGCAATTCGGACCCTATTGCTTTGTTCAATGGACTATCGCGCGCGCAATCAACCCTCGGCATTAACGCGCAGCTGCTCGATCCGTTCGCCTGCCGACAGATTGACGGCATCCCGCAAGGCATGGACGGATGCAGCGATCATTTTAAGGTCTTCAATGGTAATTTCATAACGTGTTGAATACCGCGCTTCAACGTATGCGCGTTTAAGCAGTTCGAAGTAACGCCGTTCAGTTTTCGTTTGACGCGGCCATGCTGGGATCAGCCGCTGATCGATGTCTTCAGAAAGCGATCGAAGGAATTTCACATTATGCGATCTAGGGAAATATAGTCTTCGGGTCAGAAGGAGAGTTATGTACGCTCTCTCAGCCGCTTGATGATATAGAAATGCTGCATCTTTATATTCGTCTTCATCGACTGCGAAAGCTGCAAGCTTTAACGCACTATCCGTCTTCCCCATCCAATCGGTAAAGTATGCAGACGCCATTTCCCAAGCATCAATTGGCGTGAGAGGTTGCGGAAGAGCAAGCGCGTTGCCGGGAAGATCGTACAGAATAATACCGTCCCGCGCGATATCCACCCAGAAATATTCGCCCCTGCGAAGACCCTGGTTCACCTCGTCCAGCGTGTGAACGATGATGTTGACTGGACGACGAACTTCTTCGTCGCGCAGGATCTTGTCCTCGGCGACATACCAATAGTCGGCAATATCGGTGAGATCAGAATGGCTGACGATGATCAGCAGATCGAAATCGGACTGGTATCCATTTTCAGGCTCATCCACCCAATCGGAGCGGGAATAGCTGCCGAACAGGATGATCTTCTGGATCTTGCCATTGCGCTTCCACGATTGGCTGGCCCGCGACGTTGCCTCGGCAAATTCTGCGTGCAGGATTTTCTGGACCCGATCCAGTTCGGTCCGCTGGATATCCGGCAGGTGATCAAGGTCCGTTTTCATGGACCGATTCTCGCGGGATTTTCCTTTCATGGCAAGCCCATATGGACCAGCATGCGCGTATTGGCCGCTTTTCGAATCCCCACCGGTAAACCCAATCAGCCAGGAGCGAAGCGGTAAGACAGAGCCGCCCCGGATAGCAGGTACCGCATTCTTCTTGCCCAATCGACCATTTTCGATTAATTTTTAATCATCTGGATTGGGAGTTATTCACATGGCAGCAGGGACCAGGGTTTTGACGGCCCATGTGCCAGAGGGCCTGGCCGACAAGGTCGATGCCCTGGCCGCACGCATCGAGCGTTCGCGGGGATGGATCATGAAGCAGGCCCTGGCGGCATGGATCGACCAGGAGGAAGAGCGGCATAAGATGACGCTCGAAGCCCTGGCCGATGTCGACGCTAGCCGGGTGATCGACCATCAGAGCATTCAGGCATGGGCGGACAGCCTTTCGACGGACAGCCCGCTACCGCCGCCGTCCGCATGAAGATCCAGTGGACCAGCAAAGCATCGTCGGATCTTTTGCGCCTGCATGAACATCTGCGCCCTGTTGCACCCGAGGCAGCCGCGCGTGTCGTGCAACAGCTTGCGCATGCTCCCAACCGTTTGATCGACTATCCGCGACTTGGCGAGAAGCTGGAGGCCTTTGAACCACGCGAGGTCCGGCGGATCATCGTAGGCCATTATGAGATGCGATATGAGATCGCGAACGGCACCCTCTTCATCCTGCGCCTCTGGCATTGCCGGGAGAACCGAAGCTTCGAAGCGGAGCACTGAACGGAAAGGCCGATGGGGCAACCGAGAAAATACCCATCACCAGTTTCAACTGATGCTCGGGCCGCTCCGCCCCCGCCCTACCGACCAGTTCACACCATCCTCCCGCATCTGCCCCGACACACCCTGGCCGATACGGCGTTCGAGCACCGGTCGCCAGGGTACGAGCGTGAAATCCCGCGAGCGTTCGAGGACGGCGAACCGTCCCGAGATCAGATCCACCCGCCGACGATAGACACCCTCCAGCCTCTCCCCTTCTGCCACCTCGCCAAAGGGAAGGTCAAGTTCGCGCGATAGCTGTCCCGCGACCCGCAGCAATTCCCGGCGCCGCAGTATGGCGAGCATATCCTTGCGATAGCGGATTTCCCTGTCCGTCTGCTCGGCCAAGCCCTCATCCATCAGCCACTGCCGACGTTGCACCAGCGCGGTAGAAGTTTCCCGACCAAATCCCGCCTCCCGCAGGAGCAATGGTTCGCTTGCGACCAGCGTCCGATCGAGCCAGGTCGCGGCATCGGCGGTCGCCAGTTCCCTGGCATGCACCGGCGAGAGCAGACTAATCTCGACCGGCTTGACCATCAGCTGCCGCCGTTCGAAGGCTTCTACCCGCTCCAGATGATCGGGTGCGATCGTCCAGCTGCCGTCGGCATCACGTTCGACCACTCCACCCTTTCTGCGCATGGCTTCCAGCCGGCGGACATGCGCCTCGACGAACGCTTCGCTGGCGGCCGGGTCATGCCGGAAATGAGCGTCGGCATCATAGCGTCCGCCATTGGTCCCAGCCACCGTCGCAATGGTGCGATCAACCTCGCGAACGACAGGTACCGATGGCCTGATTTCGACCACAGCGCCGGAGGCAAGACCGGCATCCTCACCTCTGACCTCCAGCCCCGTTCCATTCGCCGTGCCGATCGGCACATAATGGGTGCGCCCGTCGATCCCATCGATCAGCAGATAATGGCGGTCATCCATCTCGTCGGCGAGACCGCGCGTCAGCACGCGTCCAACGATCGGCTGAGCGCCCGGCGCAGCCGGATCATAAATGACACGATCGGCGCCCGCGCGATCGAGATTCAACCGCGTAAATTCGCGCTGCATGGTGCGGATGATATCGCCCCGCTCTCCCATGGTGCGGAGTACAGTTTCCAGATCGGGATCGAGCCGGTATCGGCCGGTCGGCAGCGGCTGTGCCAATCCCATGCGGGCGAGATGCGCCAGCCGGCCAGCCTGAAGATCATGGTCGAGCGGGTCGGCAGTTGCCGGCTTCACTATGGAATTTTCAGCGCCGTGCAGCAGCGCACGGTCGATGGATGTCAGCCGTTCCTGCGTGATTTCGCTCCGGCGGGAGAGGATGATCTCACGGTCAGTCCTTGGTCCCAAGTCCAGTTCGACCAGCTCGGCCGCGCGTTCGCGCAGACCCTGCCCGATATAGTCGCGGGCAATGATGAGATTATCTCCGCGCTCGTCGACGCCGCGCAACAGGATATGGCTGTGCGGACGCCCCGTGTTGAAATGATCGACCGCCACCCAGTCGAGCCGCGTGTTCAGATCCTCTTCCATCTGTGTCATCAGACGGCGAACCAGCGGCTTCAACTCCTCATAATGCTCGCCATCTTCGGGCGCGACGATGAAGCGGAATTGGTGGCGATCCTCGCTGCCACGGCTGAGAAATTCCTTCCCGTCCGCCCGGTCGTGCTCCGGCCCGTAAAGCGTGCTCCGTTCACCCGCCCGGTCAGTGCCGTCGCGCTGGAGATAACGCAGGTGCGCGGCGGCCCGCCCTGCCCCCTTTCCGGCAAGCCGGACGATGCGCGCTTTGACCACCACGCGGCGCTGCCGAAAAGCGCCATGCTGGTCGCGGCTGGCCAGCAGCCGGCCGACCCCGGCGCCGCGCCCGTTGCGGTGCCCGGAAAAGCCGACTTTGCCTTTGCCGCCTAAGCCAGCGCCACGCGCCAGATTGGCGGCGGCAATGACGCGCCCGGCATAGCGGCGCATCTTCGGCCCGCGCGATGCATGCTGGCGGCCGAGCCTCGGGGTGAATTCATCATCATCGGCCATCGCATTCATCCTGCGCTGGCCCCACTCGCACGCCACTTTGCTGCATCACTCCGCCGAAGGGAAGCGGTGCCACCAAAAAGCGCAGAAATCCGCCATTCCCACGGATAATGGCACTGCCCTGGCGACTCCATGCCCAACTGGCACCAAGAAAAAGGATGTGCAGACAAGAGGTTAAGCGGCCCATGGTGCCGTCACCTTTATCTTGCCTTACGCACCATCCCCCTCATTTCCGCCACCCCCACCAACCCCACATGTCAGCCAGCGCGATGGTGCCCTCTGTCACCATGACAGCCTGAGGCCGCTCCCAGAACTTCCTGCCGCGAACAAAAAAGCGCCCGAAACAGCGCTGCATCGACGCCGTTTCGAGCATGGCCTGTATCACCCGATCGTCTCCGAAAATGCCCTCGCGAGCCGGTCGCTTTCGGCCATCGCAGCCTGCAATTCCGCTTCGATCTGCTTCGCCTCACGGCGGCTCCAGCAGGCGCTGAGTTCAGCGCGCAGTTCCTCGATCTGCTGTTCAACCAACATACCAACCTCCATCATTTCTGCGAAATATGGAAAGCTCGCCCGGGGTGGAGCGGGCCGGGTCAAGGACCGCGAAGCAGCCGCGCCAGCGGCGATGGGGGTCACGATTTTTCGCGGCGGGAGCGCAGGCGGACGCCGCGAAAAATGGTGGGGCCCCGTCGTCCTTGAGGCGGCCCGTTCCGTCCCGGTATCATCGGACGACCTGAGCGGATTACCCTTTCCCCAACGCCCGTCCAGGGGCGCGTCCATGCCGGACGCGACCCTCTTTGCTACCAGGCGGCAAGCCCCATCCGACCGCTCGCGGTGCGAAAATGATCCGGATCCAGTTCGACGCCAAGAAAAGCGCGACCGCACAGGTGCGCCGCTTCCAGTGTCGATCCCGAACCGCAGAAGGGATCGAGCACGATATCGCCAGGATTGCTGAATGCCTCGATCAAGGGCGACAATATCTCGATCGGCTTCTCGGTCGGATGCCTCCGGTTGCCCGTATAGCGCGGCCAGTCGATCATATCGGCTATGGTTTGGGCCGGAAGGTTCGGACGCCCCTTCGCGAGCAGGAAAGCCTGCTCATGCTCGTAGCGCAGAAAGCGGGTCGATGAGGCATAATGTTTGCGGAAAACGATATGGCCGACCGGACGCAACCCGACGGAGCGCCATGCTTCGACGAACTTCTCCACCGCGCTCCAACCATAGAAACTGATGGCAAAGCGGCCCGATTTGAGCACGCGGGCGACCTCGGCAAAGGCCGGAACCAGCCAATCTTCATTATCGTCATTGACGACCCTGCGCCCGTCACGGGACCGATAATGACAGATATAGGGCGGGTCGGTCAGCACCAGATCGACCGCCCCATCGGGCAGCGATTTCAACCGCTGGCTGCAATCGCCATGGGCAATGCGGTTGCGCGGAACAGGCAGCGAATGTTGCCGATAATTGGCCGAACGGTCGCCTTCATCTGGCTTCGTTGACATGCTTTTCACTCCTGATGCGGGGTCGGCACCGCTATCGGCGCCTGACCCCTGCCTCGCGGTGAGCAGCGGGAGTGACGGGGGCAGCGGGAATCTGCCGGGGTGGTGCGGGCGCAGGCACAGCCGAGCCACGGCCCGGCCGATTGCCGTTGCGGGGGAAAGAGGGCAGCGTCCTCTTTCTCCTCCAGAACAAAAATCCTGCACCGACATCGCGGCATCCGGCATGGGAGAATTGAGCGTCAGCAGGCCTGAAAACTCTGCGAATGAAGTGCCAGCGCCCAGGTGAGAATGGGTTGGCGCGAACCGGTCGATGGAGCCGCCCGCTCATCTCCGGGACGCACCAGTGGCAATTGCGTCAAAAGCGCTTGCGCAGCGCGAAGAGCGGATCCAGCGATAATCCGTCACCTTCCGGTCGGTCCTTCGCTGTCCCACCGGTCACGCCATTGGCATGATAGACGAAGAGTGCAGGTGAACTGGACGAGGGTGGATCATTCCTCTTTGGCGGCGGCGTTGCCTGAGCCCACCGAGTTCCCAGTGCCGCCGTAATCGTCGCCATATAGGCGCGGGTTTCAGGCGGCAACGGGCGCCCGACCGACAGATAATCCGCATAGCGCGCGGGACCGGCATGATAGGCACCGAACAATCCCGGATAACCGAAGCGCATGTGCATGGCAGCGAGATAGGCGGTGCCGGCGATGATATTATCATGGGGGTCGTGGGGATCAGGCCCCAGTCCATATTGGCGTCGCATGTCTGCCCAGGTGCCGGGCATCAGCTGCATCAGCCCCATGGCCCCGGCGGAACTGGTGGTCGGCCTGCCACGCCATATCGTGCGGCCTCCGCTCTCGGCGCGCATAACCGCTTCGATCCAGCGCCGATCGATACCAAACCGCGCCGACGCCTCGACAATATCCTCCGCCCAGCGCGCGACGGGATCGGCACGCGACGGCGTCGAACAGGCCAGCAGGCCCAGCGCGAACGCCAGTCGGGCACGACTCAGCGCACCCATAGTGACGTCGCCTTTCCAATGATCTCAGCTTCACCGACCGGCCCGAAATAGCGGCCGTCGAATGACGATGGGACATGGCTCATGAGCAGAAAATAGCGGCCCGGCCGCAGCCCTTCGCAGCCCTCCCACCAGGGCATCGTTCGCCCCAGACTATCATGTGCCAGGCGCCGCGCGATCTCTTTACCGCCGATCGTCACCCGGTCGCCGCGCGCGCAGACGATGTCGCCCGGAACGCCCACGACCCGCTTCACCAGCGGCACGTTCAAGGGAAGATAATGCCGCCGCGCGGCGAGCAGCCGGGCCGGATAAGGCGCCCTCGCCACCACCATGTCGCCCCGGTGAAGCCCCGCGCCGGGCGAGAGCAGATAGAAGCCGACCGGCGCGCTGGCGGTGGCATTCCAGAGCAGACGCGGCGGCGGCGGGAAGACGATGGTCAGGCCGAGCGCAAGGCCACCCAGCCCCAGCCAGAGCGCATGACGACGCAGGCGACGACGGCGCAAGCGCGCAGCGCGCAGCGCGTCGCCCCAGGCGAACAGGGGCATATCGCGCGACCGGTTCATGCGCCCCCTCCCGACTTGCGGGCAACGGACCAGGCATCGAGATCATCGATATGATAGCGCCAGCTCCCGCCATGCAGACGGCCAAGCGGACCGCGCCCTTGCAGCCGCAGGCGCTTGAGCGTGGCGGCACCGATACCGAGATGAAAGGCCGCCTGCTTGGCGGTGAGATAGGGGCAGGTTTCGCGCGCGATCTTCACGCGCGCCGCAAGCGCCTTGGAGGCGTTGTCCTGCCGGTCTGTCGCGTCATCATCCATAGCCGGTTCCTTCGCAGATCCGGCCTTGTCGCCGGGACATAGGGGGTCAGATCGGCTCCTTCTGGGTCGATCCGCACCATCCCGGCAGGGTCGGAAAATGGGGGGCGCTTATTTCGACCCCCCTTAGCCGGCGTCCGCGCACCGGCGGCCATGGCCGCCGGTGCGTTCCCAGCCGCTCAGTCGACCGGGTTCCAGATGATGGCATAGGCGTCGTCATCATCCTGCCCGGCAGCCCGGCCGAGATTGGCGTAGAGCCGGCGAGGCCCGAATTCCGGTGCCGCGAGGCTCAAGGACACATAATCCTTGCCGGACATTTCGCCGCGCCGGATCCAGCCCGCGCCGATCTCGACGCCACCCGATGCGACGACCCGATAGTCGGGCTGGCTGTCGCCATTTTTGCGGTTGTTGGGGATGATCTCGATGCCGACGCGGATCGAGAGGGTGCGCAGCTCGCCCTTATAGCCATTGCCGTTGCGGGCGGCATAACCGATTGCAGCCATTTGCTTTACTCCACTTGCGCGCCCGCGAACCATTTCCGGGCGACAGCAGGCCGCAAAGGCCGGGACGAGCAGGCCTCCCGCACCGCAGGCCGGAGCGATCAGCGAAGGACCGGGCGGCAAGCCTTATTTGAACCGCGAGGAGCCCGTCAGGGCGGGGAAATAAGGCGCAGCCACCCGGTTGCGGGAGGACAGGACCGGCCTAAATGCCTGCTTTCCAAGGCGCCGGAATGATACGCGGGCGAGCATGGCGGAAGGGCAGCCATGCGATCCTCATGCGCCCCAAAACCATTGTCTTAGGGCGGACCACGCCACGCTCCTCCCGCATGGCGCTTCTCCCAAGAACCGCAAAAATGGCGATGATCAGCGCGTTCTTCCGACCAGCGGGTGCACAAGTCTTTTCGAGAGGCCGGGTGGCGGCGATACCGCTCACGCGTGCCTTGAAGTCTCGAGCGAGTAGGATTAAATCATATCCGTAAGGAGCAACCTATCCATGCGCACGACCCAACAGTTCAGCGTAACCCTGCCGAACGACATGGCAGCGCAGGTCCGCGCCAAGGTAGCGTCGGGCGAATATGCGAGCGAAAGCGAAGTGATCCGCGACGGATTGCGCGCGCTCCAGGCGCGCGACCGGGCCGTCGAGCAATGGCTACGCAATGAGGTTGTTCCGGCCTATGATGCCTATCGGGCCGATCCCTCTCGGGGCATATCGCTCGACGATGTGCGCGCCGGTCTCGCCAAGCGTCACGAGCAAGCCGCCAAGCGCGGCTGAAGGTGGGATATTCGATTGTCTTCACGCCGGAAGCGCGTGACCATCTCGATGCCATTTACGACACTATCGCGGCCGCCGCATCCCCGGACATCGCACAGCGCTTCGCCAATGGCATCCTCGATCATATCGGCACGCTGACCGACTATCCTCGTCGCGGAACGATGCGGGACGATCTGCGGCTTGGTCTGCGGACAACCGCTTGGCGTCGTCGGGTGACGATCGCGTTCGCGGTCGATGAAACCGCGGTAATCGTCGTCGGGATTTTCTACGGTGGCCGCGATTTCGAGGCTCTGTTGAGTGAGGATAGCTAGAACCGCGAGGAGGGCGATGCCCGGCCAGCGACGATCATCCCCATGACGGAGCTTCCACGCCCGATACAGGGCCTGGCCGCAAATTGTCTGGCGTTGGGCGGAGGGAAGCCGGAACCGCCAAGGCAGCTGGCTCCTTCTGGCGCGGCCAAGAGCCTCTGATCCTTCGGCCTTCTGCCTTCGAAGCGCTGATCTTCCGCGCGCCGCCGGACGAGTGGATAAGCCCCTGTTTGGATAGGAAATAGTGGCGGACAAGGGGTTTCCAGCCCCCGGTTTCGCAGCTATCCTGCGAGGCGAAAGGGGCAAAATCCATCCTGTCCGGCCAGTTCTGAGCGGCCGGATGGCCGCGACGTGGAGCTATAGACTATGCGCCTTTTGATTGCCCTTATCTTTCCCTGGCTGACCTTCTTCACGATCGGCAGGCCGCTCGCGGGCATCGTCTGCTTTCTGCTCCAGATCACGCTGATCGGATGGCTGCCCGCCACCATCTGGGCCGTCTATGCGCTCAGCCAATATAAGACCGACCGGAAGATCGAGCGCGCACTTGCCCGCAACGCTGGAGCGATCCGCTAGACTTCCTGCCTCTCTCAAACAAAGCAGCGCCAGCCCGTCAGGGCCGGCGCCACATTTTTGATGAAGCTGGCCGGTCTCACCAGACCAGCCATGCCGATCCCCGTTACTCGGCGGGCGCGGATTCCACTTTCTTCCGGCCGCGTGCCTTCGACGGCGCGGGCGCCGCCTCCCCCTTGGGCTTGCGGCCAAGGCCGATCTTGACCGCAAGCGCCTTGCGTTCCTCGGCATAATTGGGCGCGGTCATCGGATAGTCGGCGGGCAGGCTCCATTTGGCGCGATAATCATCGGGCGTCATGCCGTAGCGCGTCATCAAATGGCGCTTCAACATCTTCAATTTTTTGCCGTCCTCCAGGCAGACAATATAATCAGGCTTCACCGAGGCGCGGATCGAAACCGCGGGCTGGAGGGGCTCAGTTGCCGGTGCCGCCGGCGCGGCCAGACCTTTGAGCGCGCCATGCACGCTGCCAATCAGGGCTGACACATCGCCGAGCGCGACACTGTTGTGGCTGACATGCGCGGCGACGATATCGGCGGTCAATGTGATCAGGAGGTCGGTATCGGCGGAAATCTCGGTCATTCAGGCGGCCCTATGTTTCGATGCTATGAGAGCGCCGGATAGTCGGCCCACCGGGCGGTGTCACCCCTCGAAGAAATGAAATGGGCAAGAAGGCGCTGCGCGATCGGCGAGTTTCGAACTCCTGAAAGCGCAGTGATTCGGCCGCCGATCAGCGCCGATGGATCACCATGCCATGTTCTCCGCAGAGGCTGCACACGCCCTTCATCCGTTCATAGCCCTGGCTCCCCGCCAGTTCATGGCTCGCCTGTGCCGCAAGCCCGGCTTCCTCCAGTGCCAGCTTCTGCGCGATGCATAGATCGCACACCGGCTCGGGCGCGAGCCGCGCGACGAAGCGCGCCACATCGTCCAGAATCTTCATTATCTGCCCCTGTTCTTGTCGAGCGGACCCATGCGGGATGACCATGGCTCAAGGCAAGAAAAGATGCACAAATCCGCGCGCCCAAGCCGGAACGGCGCGGGCGCGCGGCGGATTTTTCGGAAAACCGTCCAAGGGAACGGAGGGCGGGACCGGTCTACGGCCCCACCCTTTCCATCATGCAGCCAGCCTCTCCTCTCCATCCCCCGCGCTTTGTTCGGGCCTGTCCGCTTCCCGTCCTTCGGGATGGGGCAGCGCCGCGCCGCCCTGCGGCGGCACCGGATCATCCTCCCTCTCCTCCGCCGCGCTCGCGGCGGCGCAGGCCGCCTCATGCGCCCTCACCGTCCCGACGCCGCCGCGCGCGGTATAGGCCGAGGGCGGGAAGGCCATCCAGCGTGGCACCCATCCGGCGCGGACCTGCCGCCCGCTTGCCCCGCGCAGATGATCGCCCAATATCCGGCGCTGGGTCTTGGCCTTTTCCTTGGCATTGGCGGCGGCGACAGCATCACCCGCCACATCGGCCAGCAAAGCGCTCAGCAGTTCCCGGTCCCGCAGAAGGTCGAGAAAGGCATCGTCACCCGTCCACCATTGGCCCATGTCGACGCCGAGAACGAGACCGACCGCCTCGACGGCCATGCTGCCGCTGGCGAGACATTCCCCCATGGCGACCGCGACGATATCCATGAGCGCGGCATCGGGGAGGTCGAGCATCCGGTGGAACAGCGTCACAAGTTCCGGTGCATCATGCCCCCCGACAAGATGCGGCTCGTCGGCGTCAACCCCCAGAAGCGCCAGCACCGCGCGCCGCCGCTCGTCAAAAACCGCTTCGCCCCGGCACTGGCCAAGGCTCTGCGCCACATCCTCGTTGCGCGCGGTCTGCGGGTCGGGCTGCACCCGCCAGAGCGACGACCCGGCGATGGCATGGGCCAGCATCAGCCGGAGCGCCACGCCGGGCCGGTCGAGCAAGGCCGCGCGTACAGCGGCGTGGCGATGGAGGTCGACATAGCAGTTGAGCGTCGAGGTCAGTTCGGCGCGAGCGATCTTGGGCCTGTCGACTTCGCCCTGCCCGGACGCCCGCCGCTGCGCTTCCTTGCGGCTGAGATAACCTTCATGGATGATCGCCTCGCCATTGGCGCGCAGATCGACATAGACCCGCCCGCCCTTGCGCTTGGGTGCCTTTTCATATTCCCAGGCCGAGAAATGCTCGTTCGGCGGGACAATGACGACATCGCTCCACCCGGCGTCCAGCCACAGGTCGCGGCGGCGCTCTATCTCCGCCTGTTGCGTGTCCCAGAAGGCCGTCGCATCGGAAAAATAGGCATCGTCTCCGAACAGATCAGCGATCACGACCAGCCCGCTGGCCTCGACATCGAACAGGGCATGGCGCAGCGGGATCGACTGGCCGCCAAACAGCCATGCCTTCAACTGATGGCCGGTCGGTGCATATCCATCCTCATCGTCAAACAGGGCCAGCCACGCGCGCTGCTGGCTTTTGGATGCAAGGGTCAGGTGGCGCACGGTCGCACGGTCGATCTCCTCGCGGGCGTAAAGCTGCCGGATTCGCGGCAGGAGGTTGCCGAGCGCAAGCACCCGCCGCACCGCGATTTCAGGGAGACCGAAGGTCGCGGATATATCATCCACCGTGCGGCCCTGCTTGACCAACCGGGTGAAGGCGTCCCATTGCACCACCTCGTCGGGGTCGAGCCGGGCCGCATTTTCAATAAGCGAGGCTTCGATGGCATCGGCATCGTCGCCCTCGTCCAATATGGCGCAGGGCAAAGCCGTGCATTCGGCATCGGCCTCGCCGTCCGCGCGCTGTTCTTCCCGGACGGTGCGCGCGGCATGGAAGCGGCGGCTTCCCGCGATGATCTCATATTCGGGCGCAGAGCCGGGCGTGTTGGCGTTCGTTGCCGTTGCCGCTTGCGTGCAGGGCCGCACGATGATGGGCTGGATGACACCGCGCTTGCGCACGGTCGGCAACATATCGCTGATATCCGGCGCTTTCTTCGCATAACGCATATTGGTCTTGCTGATGCACAGCTTGTCGAGCGCG
This sequence comes from Sphingobium sp. LMC3-1-1.1, assembly GCF_040676285.1. Classification (NCBI taxonomy): domain Bacteria; kingdom Pseudomonadati; phylum Pseudomonadota; class Alphaproteobacteria; order Sphingomonadales; family Sphingobiaceae; genus Sphingobium; species Sphingobium sp. LMC3-1-1.1. The sequence goes on from NZ_JBEGHQ010000004.1 coordinate 135,630, forward strand.
ATAAATTCGAGTTTCATGGGTTTCACTTTCATTTATACGATAAGCCGATCCCGCCGCGAAAGACGGTCAGCGTCGATGCGCTGCGGAGCCGGTTCGGGATGGGCGGCAGGCGGCCGCCCGCGCCTTGCCGCCGATCAGGGCGGCGGAAGCTCGTCAGTCCGCCGCGCCGTCAGGCTGCGGGCGAGTAGGGTCTGGGCTTGCAGGATCGATCCCGCGCGGCGGGCCATCTCCGCCCAGACCGAGAGCGGGTGCATCGTGACAAAGGCACAATCGCGCTCGATGCGCAGGCCATAAGGCAAACGGATGCCCTCGATCTCGCGGAGGGAGAAATATCCGAGTTCCGGGCATCCAAACCCCAGATCGGCAAGGCCGAACAAGCTATCGCCATCCTGCGCCAATTCAGTGACCAACCAAGTCGCCGGGCCAAGCGGATTGAAGAATTTGGCGAGCGGGCAGGGATCATGGCCCGGTTGCTCCGCACTGCGCCGTGCCTCGGCGCGCAGCTTCGCACGCAGTTCGTCGGGAAGAAGGATCATGCCGCCCTCCCCTGTTCTGCGCCGGTGTCACTCGCCGGAGCGTCGCGCTTGGTGCCGCCATCGCAGTCCCGCGAAGCGCGATGCCGTTCGAGCAGCCAGTCGGCGGCAAGGCTGGCGGCGCGGGCGGCACGGAAGATCGCCCGACTATCCTCCCGCAACACGGCGAGCCATCTCCCCAAATAATCGGCATGACGCACGGTCGGCACGATGCCAAGCGATGCGCAGAGGAAAGCCGATCCCATTTCAGCAATCAGTTCCTCGCGGGCATAGCCGGGCGATCCAAAGCCGTTGGCAAGATCACGCGCCAATCGCGAAGCATGACCCGTCGCGTGGGTCAGTTCATGCAGACATGTGCGATAATAGTTGATCTGCTCGAAAAAGGCCGGTTGCGGCGGAACCTGCACGACGTCAAGCGATGGCATATAATAGGCTTTGTCGCCGCCAACACGAAAATCCACGCCGCTTGCCGCGATGACTTCTTCGGCTATCGGCACAATTTCCCATTCAGGCACAGGATCGGGATCGACAACAATCTGTTCATCCAGCCCCTCACACTGCGCGACATTGAACACTGTAAAGCGCTTCAGGAAGGGAACCGCACGCGCTCGGCGGGCATCGGTCCTCCGGACCGATGCTTTATCCGTCTCGCCCTCGCTGCTGTCCTGTGCGCGGGCCTTTTCGGCTTGGGGAATGAAACGATCAGCATAGACGACCATGCAGCCATGTTCGCCTTTGCGGACAGTCCCGCCCGCCTCCAAGGCTTGGCGAAAGGTCAACCAGCGCTGGCTGGGATAGCCCTTGGCGATCACCTCGGCCCAGAGCAGCAATATGTTGATGCCCGAATAATGTCGGCCTGACAGGGCATTGCGGGGGAGCGCAGGCGCGCAGCCCGTCCCTTCGCCCGGCTTGCCCCAAGGCTGCACCCACGGCAGCCGCCCGCCCTCCAGTTCAGAAATGATACGAGCCGTCACCTGCTCATAGAGATTGGTCGCCTGCCCCTCGCGCGGGCTTTGCGCGCTCTTGCGCTTTTGCTCGCCTGAGCGGTCATGGTTCCGACGCCGGACAAGGGCGCGGGATGAAGAATGAGACGTCATGCCTAGCCTCCAAGCGCCACCCTAAAACCCACATTGGTCCCCCGCATAAGACCCCATGGGAGAGGTCCAGACCGGGCCACACACGACACCAAATCGCGCGTTCCTGGCCCCGGTCGGGGGTGGGCGGCAGGTGCGACCGAAAAGGCCCGCTGCGCACGGCGGGCCGCACCCGAAGGGCCGAAACGGAGTGGAGGACATGAGCGAAGCGAATGTTGCGGCACGCCGAAGAGGGCCTAGCAGGAAGCACCGCCCACCCCCGACCAGAGGCCAGGACTCAAACAACGCCATCGCGGCACGCGATGACCGCAGATGCTTGACTATGATGATTTCGAGCCGACGTCCGTCTTGGACGTCGGCGACTATATTGGAGGCCGAGATGGACATGATCGATGCAGTCAGCAACGCACCAATTCAGACGACGATTTCGGCGATCTTCTTCTCGATGGAACTCAGTCGGTCGCAATGGCTGATTACGTCCCTGTCGCCGGGCGGCGGCGAGCGCATGTCCAAGCACGTCATGCCCGCCGGCGATGTCGGCGGTCTCCTCGAGCAACTCGATGCGATCAGATCGAAAGCGGAAGCGAAAACTGGACGGGTATTCCCGTTCGTGTCGATCCAGGAGGCTGGGCTCGACGGGTTCTGGATTCACCGTGTCCTCGATCGGGAAGGGATCGAGAGCCATGTCGTCGATCCCGCATCGATCGCGACATCTCGGCGGCGGCGACGGGCGAAGACTGATCGTCTCGACAGCGAGACGCTTCTGCGAACCCTATTGGCCTTCAAGCGGGGCGATCCCCGCGTCTGTTCGATGGTCGTCGTGCCGACGCCCGAGGAGGAGGATCGACGCCGCAACAGCCGGGAACGCAAGGCCCTCGTCCATGAGCGCGTATCGCTGGTCAATCGCCTGAAGGGCCTGCTCTTTAGCCAAGGCGTGACCGGCTATGAACCGCTCAAGAGCGACCGGAGGGAGCGGTTTGCCGAGCTGGTGACTGGCGATGGTCGGCCGATCGGCGAGCATCTTCGCGCCGCGGCCGAGCGCATCCTTGATCGGATCGAGCTCATTCTCGCCCAGCTGAAGACCATCGAGAGAGTGCGAGACAGCCTCGTTGCGCAGCAGCCGGCAGCTGACCAATCACCGGCATGTCCCGCGCAACTCATGACGTTGCGCGGCGTCGGACCAGACTTTGCCGAGGTGCTTTGGTCGGAAGGCCTCTATCGTCATTTCGACAATCGCCGGCAGCTCGCATCCTATGCGGGGCTATCGCCGTCGCCCTGGCAGAGCGGTTCGATCAACTCCGAGCAAGGCATCTCAAAGGCCGGTAACCCGCGGCTCAGATCGATCATGGTGCAGCTCTCATGGTTCTGGCTACTGCATCAGCCGGACTCGGCGCTGTCGCGCTGGTTTCATGATCGCGTGAAACTGGACGGCGGCCGGCGCAAAAAGCTGACAATCGTGGCGCTGGCGAGAAAGCTGCTCATCGCCCTCTGGAAGTTCGCGCGTCACGGCGTCGTCATCGAGGGCGCCGTCTTCAAGTCCGCATAACCGCTTTTTCGTTTTCAGTTTCGTCGGCGACGTCGCCGGCGGATCCCGGTGAACGAACCGACACCCCCGCTGGCTTAAAATGCCGCCCGCGAAGAATGGTCTCGTTCTCCTGAGCCTGCCCGACGGATTCGGGGAGTTGGTGCAGCTGCCATGAGCGGCGACCGTATGTGAGGTTGGACTGGTGAGCATGCTCGCCTGGCCATCGACGCGGCTCAGACCTGGATTACAGTCTAAGGAGAAGGAGACAGTAGCGCACTGTTACCAAGTGGCGGACATCGTTCCAGCGCATCGAACCGACGATGCGTTTTGGTCGCTTGCGCCCTATCCCAGGCTAATCCATTGTTTGGTGCATGATCCCGAATTTCGCCGCTCGAACTGCCCGAGATTTCCCGTTTCTCCATCTCCAATGAATAGTTTCGGGAAAAGACTTTCGGGAACAGATTCTGGGAAAGTGGGCTGATCCGAAGGGTGCTGCCCACCTTCGCCCGGCGCGCTTTCCCGCTGCGGGTTCGTTTTTGAGAAGGCTCGGGATCAGTCTGTCAACGCCTCGCCGAGCACCATGCGAAGCCGGTTAAGGTGGAGAATGTCAGCCTTCTGCGAGTAAGCGTCGGTATCCAATGTTGTGAAGCCATGGCGATAGCCCCGGTATAGCTCCGTCATAAAGTGTGCGCTGTTCTCGGAAAGAACTCGGTCGAATAATGAGATTTGTTCGGGTGGCAGGTAATCGTCCTTATCCGCGTGGCCGAGATAGATTAGCGCGGTGACTTGGTTCACGACGAGCATGGGGCTGTTGGGATCGTTCGGGTCCGCTAGGTTCGATGAATGGAATCCCGCTGCTGCTGCAACCTTGTCGGGATAAAGTGCGGCAAGACGAATGGCGATACCGCCGCCTCTACAATATCCCACTGTTCCGATCCTACCCTCACGAAATTCCGGCTCACGTTCCACGGCGCTCACCAAGCCCACAAAGTCTCGGCTCAAAGCCTCAGGCGTCAAAAGCCGGCCGCACTCCACCAATTCCGTAAGCATATCCTGATCATCAAAGCGTCTATCCACCGGCACAATTTGCCCTCTACCGGAGCGATAGAGTATGTTTGGGAGAAGAACAGAGTAGCCAAGATCGGCTACGGCTTGCGCTTTCGTCTCTGTTGCGGGCCTCATTCCACCTATGTCGGAGAACATTACCACAGGCGGGTTTTTAGACGGACTTATTGAGGATGACGGCGTTATGATTTGTGCGTCGATGACGCCATCAGCCACCGATATGTTGATACTTCTAGCTGGCATCGCTTATCCTCGGGTTAGCTCGTGAAGCAGCATGAAACAGATTATTTTTGGCAACAATAATATATTAATATTGCATTTTGAATCCAAATGTAAACAATCTGTCTCGTGTGTAGCGAGGTGGTTTATGTCATGGGAATGGCCAGAAAGAATCAACGAACTTGCAGGTGGCGGTATTCGCCTAGAGCCGCTTTCAATCGACCATATCCCAGGCCTTGTAGGGGCGGCCGAGACTGCGACGGCATACGAGCATGACATGGGCTTTGTGCCACGGCCGGAGGATGTCGTCACATATGTCCATCGCGCTCTCGTAGAGAAGCGGGCTGGTCGCAGCTTCCCGTTTGCGGTCTGTCTGGCGAGCGGTGAGCCGATCGGAACAAGCTGGTTCCGTGTGTTCGATACCTGGCGGAAGAAGCTGGAGATCGGATTCACCTGGTATGCAACGCCTTATCGAAAGGGGATCGCGAACCTTCAGACCAAGCTGCTGTTGATGACTTTTGCATTCGAGACACTTGGTTGCATCCTCGTCGAGTTCCTCGTGCATAGCGAGAATGAACCATCGCAGCGTGCTGTCGGGGGCATGGGCGCGCACAGAGATGGCATGCTCAGGCGTGTCATTCCGATGAAGGACGGGGCTTTTGGAGATGTCGTAGTGTTCAGTGTAGCGGACGATGAATGGCCCTCAGTGAAGGAAACCATCTCCTTACGACTTGAACAGCGCAAGCACGCGTCAACCGTGGCTTGATACCTTTTATGAGCGGGGAGCTCTGAAAATGCCGGCTTTCCGTTATTCGATCCGGATCGAGGCCCTGAGATCGTCTTTCCAACGGCAAAAGGCTTTTGCCGTGGCTGTCGTTAAGGAATTTGGGCAGCCGATAGAAGAGCCAATCCCATCGGATGCGGTGCTGAACGGAGCGCTCACCGGGCCGGGGGCGGTAGCACTGCATATTCTGTGCGCGGGGCGAACTGTCGGCGGGGCCGTGTTGAACATCGATCGGACGACCCGTCACAACGAGTTGGCACTGTTTTTCGTAAGGGTCGGCGAAGAAGGGCACGGGATCGGGCTGAAGGCGTGGCACGCCATAGAGCAACGCTATCCTGATACCGTCGTCTGGCGAACGCATACTCCTTATTTCGAACGGCGGAACATCCATTTCTACGTAAACAAATGTGGTTTTCAAATCATCGAGTTCTTCAACGCCCATCATCGTGATCCCAACGATCCGCCGGGGGGCAGCGATCTTCCGGATGGTGACGCCTTTCAGTTCGAAAAGGTGATGAAGCCGACCGGTTCTGCCTCCGTCACCTGATTGATAAGGGTGGGTACTTTCCTAAAACACCATCCCAATCGGGAAAGCTGATGGTGTCTGCCACGGCAGTTATTGCCACCCGCTTGCCCGATACCGGTCCGTCCAAAGTCGGTCAGAACCGATCACAGTCGAACGTCGTACAATAGGCCTTGACCACACCTCTCCCATGTGAGCGGGGGTGGGCGGCAAGGCCCGCGGCAAAGCGCCGAACGCACCCGCAAGGGCCGGAACGCAAGTGGAGGAATGGCGGCATGCCGCCATTTGCGTAAGGGGCGCGCGGGCCTAGCAGGGCGACAGAGCCCATCCCCGCTTGAAGGGAGGACCAAAACCACCAACGCCGCGGCGCCCGCGCCGCGCCCATATCGGGGCGGCAAGGCCGGCCCCCGCGCCAGCGATCGAAACCGGATGGACGAAACCCGCAAGGCGGGGTTCGGCGGCGGAGCCGTGAGAGCGCAGCAGCGCCGCCGCAGGTGGCGCTGGGCGCCCGATAACAGGGAAAACAAGGCAACCGAATGCTCAAGCCACCCAACCGGCCGGGTTGCCAAGCAAACGAAAAGATCAAAGGCGATGCACAGCTTTGAAGCCGCTTTGTCGCCCAGTCGCTCTGTCGACCGAACCCGCCGGGACCGACTCTCGATCGGATCGTCGATAATGACCGATCCACTTTCGCGCCCATAGGCAGGACTATCGGTCGGGCGTAACCTCCTCCACCGAAATCACAGCCCACCATCAGCGCGATTGCATGAGCAGTCGATAGCCTCCTTCCGCCATGTCGCGTGCCGACTTCACCAACCGCCTGACCCGTTGCCTTATATGGTCGGTCCCCCCGTCCCAGCCCCGCTCCACCGCCTCCGCGCCGAAAAAGACTTTGCCGATATCGCGCTGGGTTGCGCCCGATGCACGGGCATCATGAACGCGCAGCAATTCGACGCCCCGCGCAACCGCGGGATCACCGGGATAGAGCGGCGCGCGGAAGCGGCCGGTGCGCACCAGATCGAGGAAACGCTCCAGCGTCCTCATGCGAAGCGAAGCTGTTCGTGCTCCCCACATATCATAGCGGAGCAGCACCGGCCCGCGCGCGCGCAGGAGACTGCCCGCCATGATGTCGAGCCTGATGTGCCGGCGGCCATCGGTCAAAGCTACATACTCCCTGCCCGCCGGATCGCTCGCCGCGCGCAGCCAGGGCGCGAGCGCCGCGACGTCGATCGCCTCCTCACCTACCGCAGCCCCGGCTTCGATCGACACCGGCAGGATTGCAGGATCGAAATCGGCATGCCAGATGACCCGCGCCTCCGAAACCGGAAGGCCGGGGTCTTCAGCGAAAGTGAACCCCCCATTGCCGGGCGAGCCCCGAGCCGCGCGTCGCATGGCTGGCGGTCGCGTGCCATGCGGTATAGTCCGGGTCGCGACGCAGCCATTCCCACATGATGGCCGCACGATCGGCTTGTCGAAGCGCGTCATAGACGGCGGGATTTCGCCAGTCGACCGAAGCCTGGCGGTCTTGCTCCGCCGCCACGATCAGCCTTGATACGCCGTTGCGCCAAAAGCCGGGATCCACCCGATCCACGCCATAAACGCCCGGCCGATGCGCCGAACCGAACAGCCCCGTCGACGCCAACCCGTTCTTTTTGAAAACGAATCATGATATGGCAATTTCATGACATAGCCAGTCGGCGAGCGGCGTGAGAAACCGCCCATCGGCCACAAATCCGGGGAAAGGACGGCTGCGGGACGACCGGCGGCTCGAGACACCGCTCGCCGTCGTGACATGCGCAAATGAGCGTGCATTATAATGTGCAGGAATTTTTGAACGATATCGAACGCGTCCAAAATCAGGACGATATGGCGATGGCGCTCAGTGACATCGCGGGAACTATGGGATTTCAATATTTCGCCATCACGCAGCATGTCGATGTGCTCGCGGCGAACGGCATGGCGATCCACATCCACAATTATCCAGCCCATTGGGCCGACTTCTATGCCGCCAACGCATTGGGGCTTTCCGACCCGGTTCATCGCGCATGTCATGTGACGGACTGGGGCTTCCGCTGGACAAGCATCCCAAGCCTTATCCCGCTGACCCGCAACGACAAGGATCATCTGGATTGCGGGCGCAAGGAAGGGATTGGCGACGGTTTCACCGTGCCGTCCAATCTCGGCGGCTTTCCGCCCGGCTCCTGCTCTTTCGCCAATGCGGAAGGTGTGCCGATCCCGGACGACAAGCTCTGGCTGGCGCAACTGGTCGGCAGTTGCGCCTTCCATGTCGCCCGCCGCCTGTGGCTGGGCGCAGTCCGCCGAGGGACAAGAAACGCTCCCCTCACCGATCGCCAGCGCGAATGCGTGCAGTGGATGGCGCTGGGCAAGAGCGACGACGAGGCAGGCGAAATCCTGGGCATTCGCAAGGGAACCGTGACAAAGCATATCAAGGACTCCTGCTCGCGCTACGAGGTCAACAAGCGGGTCATGCTCATCGGCCTGGCTCTGGCGGACGGAACCCTTACGATCAGCGACATAGGCGGCTGGCGCCATTCCCATTTCTGGGAATAGCGGCGAATCAGCCCCTGGGCCGACCCTTGGCCGACCACGATCAAGGGAGACCTGCCCCATGTTGCACATCGTCAAAGAACCGTTCCGTCCGGTGCCCGATCATGTCCTGCGCGCCATGTTCGCGGCCCGCAAATCCGTCTTCGTCGACCTCCTCAAATGGCAGGTTCCCGTGCTCGACGGCCGTTTCGAAGTTGACCAGTTCGACGATGAACATGCCCGTTATGTGATCCTGTCCGAACCCGATGGTACCCACCTCGCCTCGACCCGGCTGCTGCCGACCGTGCGGCCACATATCCTGGACAGCTTCTATGCCAGCCTGTGCGCGGGATCCCCGCCCCAGGGCGAGACCATCTTCGAGATCACGCGCTTCTGCCTCGACCGTAATCTTCGCGCGCCGGAACGACGGGAAGCCCGCAACCGCCTCGTGACGGCTCTGGCCGAACATGCTCTGGCAAACGGCATAACGCGCTATGTGGCCATCGCCGAGATGAGCTGGTTCCAGCAGATCCTCGCCTTCGGCTGGACATGCCGGCCGCTTGGAATGCCGCAGCTGTGCGACGGCTCGCTGCTGGCTGCGCTGGAAATCGAGATCAAGGCCGACACGCTCGACCGCCTTGCGCAAGCGGGCGTCTATGAGCCCGTTCCCTTCGCGGCTTGAGGAGGGACACATCATGACCCGATCGACCGATCTCGCCGCAACCCTGCTCCGCCGGGGCTGGTGCACCATATCCGATGCGCTGCCCGCCGCCACCCTCGCCGCATTGAACGCGGACCTGGAAAAGCCCTTTACCCAGACCCCGTTCGGCACCGGCGTCTTCTATGGGGAGACGACCAAGCGTTTCGGGCGCCTTCTCATCCGGTCGCTGCATGCGCACGCGCTTGTGCGCCATCCGCTGATCCTCGATCTCGCGCAGACGATATTGAGCCCATGGTGCGACTGCATCCAGCTTAATGTCACGCAGGCGATCGCCGTGCATCCCGGCGCCCCGGCCCAACCGCCGCACCGCGACCAGGACATGTGGCGTGGCCCGATCGGCGAAATCGAATATCTCATCAACGTGATCTGGCCGCTTACACCCTTCACCACCGAAAATGGCGCCACGCGCCTATGGCCGGGCAGCCATGGCGCCAACGCCCAGGAGCAACCCAGTGGCGACGGCATCGCCATCGAATTGCAGCCGGGGGCTGCGCTGGTCTTCCTCGGCTCGACCTTGCACGGCGCGGGCGCGAACCGCAGCGGAGCCGAGCGGCGCGGGCTGGTGGTCGGCTATTCCCTCGGCTGGCTCAAACCCTATGAGAATCCCTGGCTCGCTTATCCGCCCGATGTCGCCCGCGCTTTCGCGCCCGATCTCGCAGCCCTGGCGGGGTATCGGCAGCACCGGCCCAATCTTGGCAATTTCGAAGGGCAATGTCCCTCCATATTGCTGGGAGACGACCATGATCGGCCGCTCGGCGCGATCGATGCGCTGCGACCGGACCAGGAAAGGATGGTCGCGCAGTTCGCGGCTGAGCAGGGCTGAAGAGGATGAGCGCCGGCCCCACATCCGAACGGGTCCAGCAGAGGCTGAAGCGCCTGATCATGGAACGCCATTATCGGCCCGGCACCCGGCTGGAGCCTGCCGAACTCGCGTCCGCGCTCGCATCGAGCACGACGCCCATCCGCGAGGCGCTCAACCATCTGGTGGGTGTTGGCCTGGTGGAAAGCCGGAGCGGCAGCGGCTTCCTCGTTCCGCTGATCGACGAACCGGGCCTCAAGGATCTCTATGGCTGGTCCGGCGACATCCTTGCGCTCGCGCTTCGAAGCAGCCGCCCTGTTTTGCTCCAGGCGATCGAAGTCGATCCCGACATGGTTTCCCATGCGGATCGGACGGCCGATCTGTTCCACCGCATCGCGGCCACGTCGCGCAACCGCGAGCATACCGACGCCATGGCGCGGATCAACAGCCGGCTCCATCCGGCGCGGCTGGGCGAACCGGACGTCCTGGACGATGTCGAAGCGGAATTGGACGGCCTCATCCGATGGACGGGCATGGGGGACGTCCGCTCGCTGCGCCGGGCTGTCTCGGCCTATCATCTGCGCCGGCATCGCACGGCCGCCCGATTATTGCATGACATTTATCGCGGCGACTAAGGTTTCGCGGAGCGACCATGATGCACAGAGCGTTGAAATATTCGCGATATCAGATCCGTATAGAGTTCGGATCATGGCGGCCTCCCCTTAAGCTTGTCGGTGCTGCACCTTTCCGCAGCGCAAGCCAAGGAGTGACTGTCATGGAACGCGAATATGACGTGATCGAACTCGGCGCCGTCAGCGTCGAGACCAAGGGTCTGGGCGGACCGACCGGCGATGTCGGTATCGGTGAACAGCCGGCCGGCCTGTCCGACGAGTGAAGATGTGGCGCGCAGCGTCAAGTTGCGCGCCATTTCCCTTGCCATTCAGCTCTCCTCCTGTGCGGCCTCTCAACAAGGTGGGCCAGGCCACCGATCCAGACGACGCAGTCTTGAAGTCGGCATTCCAAGAGCCGCGTCCTTATGCTTGGGATTCGATTCAATCTCAATCCTTTCTCCTCCATCAATAAAAGCGGTCTGGATCATGGCCAGGCCAGCTCCAGGATATAGGATCGGTACGAAATATATTCGCGATATCGGATCCGTATAGATTTCAGATACGGCCCTCTCCTTCCTAATCTCAAAATTGCTGCAATTTGTAGCGGAGACAAGGAGTATTGTCATGGAACGCAAGGAAGATGTGATTGATCTCGGCGCCGCCAGCATCGAAACAAAGGGCATGGGCGGCCTGCGCGAGGATCTTGCGATCGGTGAACCCTTTACCGGTCTTGCCGACGATTGACGTCAAGCGGCGCGCGGTCGATGGCCGCGCGCCGACCAGCGTGAAAGGTGCCCGATGAGCGGCTTTGCCCTGCGAGATGGATTGAGCTTCTGCCGGCCGGACGGCCGGATTGTCTTCCTCGATATCGAAGCGGACCGCTATTTCGGGCTCAGTCCCGAACTCGATCGGGCCTTTGCGGCTCTCGCCGATCATGGCACGTTCGATGATGACGCAGGCGTCGCACTGATCCGCACCGGGATCATCACCCCGTCGCCGTCGGCCGTGCGTCCGCAGCCTTGCGCTCGGGTCGGGCCGCCCGATCGCGGGATAGAGTTGCGCAATGGTCGTGCATCGCCCATCGACATTGGCCGCGCGCTGCTTCTCCGCGCGATCTGGCGCCGGCGTCTGCGGAAAAAGCCGCTCGCCTCCAACCTTGCGGCGATCGCGCGCCGAAAGTCGGCTTCCACCGCAAAACCGCCTTCCCACAAGATGCTCGCCCGGATCGGCCTTGCCTATCAGCGCGCCGCGCTTCTTTCCTCGGCTCGCGACCAATGCCTGGCGACGTCCCTTTCGCTCGCCTCATGGCTGCTCACCGCCGATTTCCGCCCGGACCTGGTGCTGGGCGTGAAATGCGATCCCTTCCAGGCGCATAGCTGGGTCGAGATCGACGGCAGGATCATCGGTGACGATCCTGAAAATGCCCGGCCCTTCTGTCCGATCAGGACCATCTGATGGAAAGCTTCATCGCCATCATCCCGCTCAGCCCGGAGCAAGGTCCGTCCGTCGTGCAAAAGCGCCGTGGGAAGGCCGATGCCTGCGGCATGACCATCCGTCAGGATAGACCCTTCTTTCTCGCCACCAGCGAGAATCTCCCGCTGATGCGCTGCGGCGACGCCCTTGTCCTGGGGTCGATCTTCGCCACCGACAAGAGCGATCCCGCCCATCTTCCGCCCGATTTCGCCCAAGCTGTCGATGAGCCGGCATTGCGCCGAATATTCCGGGATTATTGGGGGAATTTCATTGCCATCATGCCAGATGCCGACCGGCACGGTTACCACATCTTGCGATCGCCCTTCGGTCGCCTCCCCTGCTTCCATTCCCGTCAGCATGACCGGCTGTTCGTCGCGTCCGACATGGAGGCGATGGCGATGGCGGGTTGGACCCGCCGGGGTGTCGCATGGACCGATATAGCGCGGCGCCTCGCCTTGCGCGACATTCCCGCCGACCGCACCTGCCTTGAAGGCATACAGGAACTGCGGGGCGGCTCCTGCCTCCATGTTTCGCCCGATTCCATTCGGCTCAACAGAATCTGGAGCCCCTGGGCACAGGCCGGCCGCCGGCACTGGATCGACAATCGCGAGAAGGCGGCGGGCCTCGTAAGACAGGCTGTTTCGACCGCGACGCGCGGGAGCACGCTGGGTTCTCAGCGGGCGATAGTGCTTCTGTCCGGCGGGCTCGATTCTTCCGTGCTGGCGGCCTCGCTCAGCACCCATGGCTGTCCTTATGATAGCCTCAATCTCTCCAGCCAGGGCGGCGTCGGCGACGAACGGGCCTTCGCCCGCATGGTCGCGTCTCGGCTGCGCATTCCCCAGATCGAGGCACGGTGGGAGGTGGATATGGTCGATCTCACACGGTCGGACGCCCATGGCCAGCCCAATCCGATCACCCGATCCTTCATGCAGGGAACCACGAAACTGCTTCAAGAGGCGGTTTGCCGGACCGGCGCCGATCTGACCCTGGACGGCGGTGGCGGGGATAATGTCTTCTTTGCGCTGCGTTCGGTCGCGCCGGTGGCGGATGCGCTACGGCGCGGCGGGAGCCTGACGGAAGCAGTCGCTACGGCCCTCTCGATCGCGAGACTGGCGGAGGTTGGGGTCGGCACCGTGCTGCGCCGCGCGGCAGCGCGCATCTTCAGGCGCTCGCCCGTTTTCCGCTGGCCGGTGGAAACCTCCTTTCTTGCCCCTGAAATAATGGGCGACAGCGCGCTTGTGCCGAACCATCCCTGGCTTGAGCCCCCGCGCGACGCGGAAGCCGGGACGGCCGCGCATATCGCGATGATCGTCGCTGCCCAGGGGTGGGCGGAGAGTTGCGATCTCCTCAGTCCCGTCCGCCATATGACGCCCCTCGCCTCCCAACCCGTCGTCGAGGCCTGCCTCAAGATTCCGAGCTGGTGGTGGTATCGGGATGGGCAGAACCGGATCGTGGCGCGAGACGCATTTCGCGATCGGCTCCCCGCCGAAATATTGGACCGCAGGGTCAAGGGAACGCCGGACAGCTATGTGGCGCAAATCTATGAAGGCAACCGGTTGCTGATCCGGGCCATGCTTCTCGATGGAGCGCTGCGCCGCGCCGGACTTATCGATGTCCCACGCCTTGAACGTGCCCTGGACGCGGAGGGAATCGTCCAGGGCACGGACTATCTCCGCATCATGCAACTCGTTGACGTCGAGGCCTGGATTGCGGGACAGTCTTAATGGTTCGCATCGGATTTCCGCTGGTCGCGCAGTTTTCGCCAGATACTATATTGATCGGCCTTGCGCGGATCGGGATCTTCCTTGTCCTGCAACCAGAAGCGGAACCAGTCGAGATTGCGTTCATAGACGGCCAGCCGGTGCAGCGGCTGCCATTTATTATGATATTCGTCGGGGAAGACATACATGTCGACAGGCTGGCCTTGCTCGCGCAGCGCCGCGAACACATCGATCGCGGTCAGATATTCACGATCGGCCAGTTGCATGAGCAGCGGCGTGTCGATCGCGGCGGCGTTGCGGATCATCGAGCCCACCTTCCAGAAAGCCCGGTCATCAGACGTGGCGGGAGGATAGCCTTGCTTTCGCATCATAGCGGCGAATGCCGGACCGATGGTGGAGTTGACCGACCATGGCTCAAGACAGCAGGTGCTCATGGCAGCCGCGGCGAAGCGCTTGCTGTTGATGAGGGCGAAGCCCACAGTGCTGGACCCGTCGCTGAGACCCGTGATACCGATCCGATCGGGATCGGCTACGCCCATGTCGATCACATGCTGCACGCCGACCATCACCGAGGATTGCATGCTCCAGCGCTCGGCCCAGTCGCGGTCATTGGCTTCCCGCAATTTGACCGGATCGCCTTCCGTTCGCTTCGCCGCGAAAACCGGCAATGGCCGGTCCAGCGCGAGCACTGCAAAGCCGTGCTCGGCAAACAGATGGATCGGATATTCATTGCCAGTCGCCCCGCGCAGAAAGCCGTTGCTTCTATAGGTGGTGATGATCAGCGGCAGGCGCTTGCCTCCGCCATAACCGGGCGGCAAGACCAGATCGCCCTTGACCTCCAAGCCACGATCGTTGCGCCATTCGAGCCGCTCGACTTTCCCGAAGCGGATCGACGCAAAGCCCGGATTGGGATCGTAAAGCAGATCCGAACGGCCCGAACCGGGATCGATCCGCACGATGCGCGCCGGAACCGTCGCACTCTCGCGCAGGCAGGTCAATCGCGCCACCGCAGCCACACAACCGCTGATGACATCGTTCGTCCCGAAGACTCGTTGCGGCGCGCCCGCGCCCGGCTGCCATCGATAGAGAACCATGGTGCCGAAATTCCAGCCCTCGCGGCGCAGGAACAGCAAGGGCCCGCCGTGCGGCATCCACCAAAGGCCGGTGAACCGCCCCTGGCAGGTCGGGCTGCTGCACGCGATTGTGCCGCCAACCGCGGTCGTTACCGAGATCTCCATCGGGCTGACAGGATTGGGCGTGCTGTTTTGGGCGATGGCGCGGCGGCCGTCATCGGCCTTCGCGATGATGGGTTCGACGTCATAATGGATCGGATCGGGCGGGAGCAGCGCGCGGTCCGCCGCATTTCCCGGCTGCACCTGCCCGTCCGCCAGTGTCAATCGCGTGACCGACAGGGGGATGGCGGCGATGGGCATCGGCTTGTCGCTCATCATCGGCACATAGCGATCATCATAGCGGAAGCCCGCCAGCGCCTCCTGCGCCGCAGATTCTCGTTCGGCGACCTGTCCCTGACGGCTGGAATAGATGAGCGCCGTACCATCGGCATTCCAGGCAAATTGCTCGATATCGACCGGCGATCGCGTAAGTGGGTGCGCCGCCTGTCCATCCGGCGCCACAAGCCATAATTGGGTCAAACCATGGTCGCGGCGGAGAAAGGCTATCCACTTCCCATCCGGCGACCAGGCCGGCGCGAGCAGGACCGGATAGCCGGTCGAGAGGATCACGCCCCGATAATCTCCGGCACCCAGGATGATGTCTCCGCCCTGATGGATGAGACGCGGCGAAGAACCAGGCTTTGCATCCATGGTGGCGAGGCCGATGCAATAGCCGTTGGTCGCGGGATCGGCGCGCATCATCATGAAGGCGATCCGCCTTCCGTCCGGCGAGGGGCTCAGCGGGCGCGCGTTTCCCACCAGGGCACCGTCAGGTCGCCCGATGTCGCGTAATTCCACCAGATCCCTGGCTGTGATCGCCCGCGCTTTACTATGCGGCGGCGCTTGCGCGAGGAGATCGGCGCAATCGGCCCGCGCTTCGCGGCAGAAAGCGAGCAGCGCCACGCTTCCACCCAGCAGGGCAAAATCTATGATGCGGCGCGCCCTCACCATTTCTTGACCCATTCGAGAGCGATGAAACGGCCGACCGGCGAATAGTTGGTCGAATCATAGGGCGCATAGGCATAGAGCGAGGTCGCCACCACCGATGGCAGATCGTTGAGGAGGTTCTGAACCGATAGGCCGATCTGCATGCCGCTGAGCCAACCCACACCGTCCGACCATTTATAGCGCGCGCTCAAATCGACGGTCATGGTTCCGTCAATCCGCCTGACGGCGGCTGTTCGGGCGTCGTCGACGCCACCGATCCGGCTGACCGTCGCGGCGACGCTGAAGGCATCGTCGCTCCAGCTTACCGTTCCTCGACCGCGCCAATGGGGCGGATTGAACAGCTGTCCTGCGAGCTGCGTGATCGGGCTATAGGCGGAAATCTGCTGTTCGCTGTCGAGATAGGTGACGTTCGCCGAGACATTGAGCTTGCCGGTGCCGAGGTCGCTTTGATAGCTCGCCTGCGCATCGATACCCTGGATGGTCTGGCGACCGGCATTGACGTTGGCAGCGTTAACAATGGCCGCGACCTTCGCCGGATCATAGGTCCCACTGGTGGCGTTGATGAACTGGTCCGAGCGCGCGATCGCATCGGCGAGCTGTGCGGCCGTCGGCGCATAGACGATCCAGTTCCGGTACATGGGATCGCTGAGCGCCCTGCCCGCTGTCGGAATCGGGTTGACGATCCGGTCAACATAGCGGGTGTGAAAATAGCTGAGTTCCAGCGAGGCGCCGGGCAGAGCGGGCGGATGGAGGGCGATGCTGGCCGACCAGCTGCGCGCCTTTTCGGGTTTGAGGCCGGTGTTACCGCCGCTCACCAGCAGCGCCGTGGTCCCGGCCGGATAACCGCTGCCGCCCAGCGTCGCGACCGGATAGAGCAGCGCCTGCTCGATCGAATAGAGCTGGATGAAGCTCGGCGCCTTGAAGGATTTGCCCCAGCTCGCCTTGATGTCGATGGAATCGGCCGGCGCATAGATCAACCCGAATTTTGGCGTCACCACCTCGGCGATGTCGCGATACCGTTCATAGCGCAGCGCACCGCTCAGGCTCAATTTGCGGATGAGCGGAACATGCTGTGCGGCGTCCACCAGCGGGAAGCTGGCTTCGCCAAAGGCATAGACACTGTCCTGCGACGGCTTGGCGTTGGTGATATTGCCGACGCCGCGATAAATCTCGAAGTCATTGGCACGGATGCCCGCGCCGATCGCCAGCTTCGCATCGCCGCCCGGCAGCCTGAAAAGCGGTCCGTCGCCGGCAATTTCGCCGGTGACCGTCTGGTTGTTGTAGCGCCCCCAGGCGCGGCTGGTGAAAATATTGTTGATGAAGGTGTCGCCCTGGAAATAGGTCCGACCTTTGCCGAAGGTGCCGGTGAAACTGAGTTGCCAGGGACCAAGGGACAGGCGAGCCGCGCCAGCGAGGGCCAGCGTATAGCTGTCGTAACTCTGGGTGATACGGTTCACGGCCAGATTGGCGGCAACACTCATCGGATAGGAGAATGTGCCGGTCCGGCTATTATAGAGCCCGTCCATCTCGACCGAGAGCGTATCGGTCAGGCCCTGATGGACGCTGCCAGCGACCGCATGCCTTTGGCTGGCAGGCAGGACGGTGATGTTCGGCCTTATCCGGCCGAACTTCTCCCGCTGGTTGGTCCATAACGCGCTGTTACGGCCATATTCATAGGTCAGAAAGCCGCCGCCGCCTGCCCAGCGCTTTCCCGCAAGTATGCTATATTGCTGCTGGAAATTGCCGCCATTGGGCGACCCTCCGATCCGCGCCCGGGTTTCGGCGCCATCATAGTCGCGGCGCAGGATCACGTTGACGACGCCGCCCACCGCATCGGACCCGTAGATCGCGGAAGCGCCATCGGCCACGACCTCGATCCGGTCGACTGCCGAAAGCGGGATGGCGGAAATATCAACGCCCTGCCGCGCGGAGTCATAAGGCACGCGGCGGCCATTGAGAACCGTCAGCGTTGCGTCGCTGCCCAGGCCGCGCAGGTTGACGGTGGATCCGCCGCCTACGTTGCCGCCGGTGCTGGACGGCACGTTGAACCCGACACCCGGATTTTGCCCGCCACCGAAGCTTTGTGGAAGGGATCGCGCCACGTCGCCCAGATCCGCCAGCCCACTATCCCTGATGCTCTGATTGTCCAGGATCAGGACCGGCGACGATACCGGTACACCGCGAATACGGCTGCCGGTGACGATGATGCCGCTGCCTGCATCGGCCCCCGATCCCCTTTCTGCTCCGGGCATTTTTCGAATGGCGACGCTTTCCCCCACCTGTTCATAGGTCAGCCCGGAATGGGCCAGCAGGCGGTCAAGCGCATCTTCGAGCGTGAAACTTCCTCGCAGCGCCTTGGCCCGCAATCCTTCCACCAGATCGGCATCGACAAGCACCGTCCTGCCCGAGCGCAATGCAAGATCGCGGATGGACGCGCCAAGCGGCTGCGCCGGCAAATCGACGGCGATGGGTTCCGATTGCTGCGCCAACACGGCCGGGGCCGTGACGGCGATGGCGACAACGGCAATGCTGCCGGAAAGATAAAGCGTTGAGAGCGATAGTCGGTGCATATGGCCTTCTCCCCCGTACCGCCAATGGGCGGGACAGTGGGGAGACGACCGCTGGAAGAATCACCCTACAAATTTTTTTTGAAAGGACCGGAAAGCGATCAATGCGCCTCGGATAGCGTGATGATCTCACCGGATTGATGCGCGGCAAGCCCCAAACTCTTCGACACGACTTCCACGAACCCTTTGGGATCGTGAAAACGAAAGGCTCCGCTTATCCGAAGATGCGCCAGCAACGGATCGGACAGCCGGATCTGGACCACATTATAGCGGTTCATGGAAGCGACGGCCTCTTCAAGCGGCGTTGCGTCCGCCGCGAGCATGGCATTCACCCACAAACCTTCAGATTTCGGTGCCGGACGGATGGAAGCCTCGCCTTGGGCCAAGCTGGAACCGGCCGGCAGCTGCTTCGGTTCATGCGAGGCGAAGGCGGCGCCCAGCTCGACAATGCCCTTCAGCGCGGTCACCAAGGCCGGGGTGCTGATCACGCTGACATCGAACTCTCTACCGCCAGTGACAAGTTCACCGATCGGCGCGACAACGCGAAACGGGCGCCGCCCATCGGGTGCCACATCGAAGCGTACTCTACCCCGCGCGATCTGGATCTTTCGTGCGCTCGACGTGAACTGAATCTCGATCCGGCTTGCGGTATCGAGGATCACGGTCGAGCCATCGGGAAGCCGAACGGTTCGGATTTCGCCAATTCCGGTCTCATAGACGGCCGCCTGCGCTGACGCCGTCAATTCAAGCGGGCCGCCGACACGCATCAGGCTGAACACCGAGACTCCAACGACCACCGCGACACCCAGGCCAGCCGCTGCAAGATGGGTGTTCCGGCGCATCCAGAAAGGCGCGAAAGGGAGGCGCCGGTTACGACCGATTTCCCGGTCGCCAAGCAGATAACTGAGCTGCCAGTTCTTCTTCGCCTCTTCGAATGCCGTACCATGCCGGGGATCGACATCGATCCACTTTTTGAACCGGGGATCGGTGCTTAAATCCGCCCCGCCTTGCAGCCGGTTCAGCCACTCGTCTGCCGCCTCACCAATCGAATTGGGAATGGATGAGCCGTCGTTTTCAGTCATGCGCCCGCAAATGCCGGCCCAGTTGCTTGATCGCCCTGCTCATCTGCCTTTCCACCCCTTTCACGCTCAGCCCGGTCCTGGCCGCGATTTCGGCATAGCTGTAGCCGTCGAGACGGCAAGCCAGAAATATCTCTCGGGTCAAGGGCTTGAGCCGCAAAACTGCCTGTTCGATGCGGGCGAGCCGGTCGCGGGCCTCAAGCACCGCCACGGGATCGCCCCCCGCCAATGAGAGATCATCGATGACAATATCGTCAGCCGCACTTGCGCGGCATGCCGATTTGGCCTCGTCATGAAGCAGGTTCGATGCGGCACGCCGCAGATAGGCGCCCGGAGCCTGAATCGCACCATGTTCATGCGGTTTCGCCGCCATCCGGCTGAAAATTTGTTGGACGATATCCTCTGCCCGATCTTTCGTGGCCCAACGCGACAGGAAACGAAGGAGACCCGGTCGTTCCTGGCGATAAATCTGCGCCAGGCTCTCGCTTCCCGCAGCAAGCCTGTCGAAATCGGGTGGAAGCGGATCGCTTTCGGCAAGTGCCACGCCTTGGGTGCTCATGATCGGTCCCATGAGCACTGACCTCCCGACTGGATCGCATCAACCGCTTGCACCTGACACTCCCACGCAGTTGGCAAGGCAGTGCCGGCAAAAAGCCGGGAGTTGAGAACCATGCTCGAGAACATGCATCGATGCCTTTGGCCACGAATGGCTTGGACATACGCACCGATCACCCGGCCGCAGATGCGACGAGTCAGAAAATCCATCGAGCGAGGGTCTCACGCCTCGGCGCTGCCATTTGCAGCACCCTGTCATTGTACTGTCATACAGCAGCAGTGCAAGTCGAGATCGCCACCAAATGGCGACTTTAGAAGG
Organism: Sphingobium sp. LMC3-1-1.1; assembly: GCF_040676285.1. Taxonomy (NCBI): domain Bacteria; kingdom Pseudomonadati; phylum Pseudomonadota; class Alphaproteobacteria; order Sphingomonadales; family Sphingobiaceae; genus Sphingobium; species Sphingobium sp. LMC3-1-1.1. The sequence goes on from NZ_JBEGHQ010000004.1 coordinate 155,885, forward strand.
AGATAGGGAGCCATGTAGAGCTTCGGCGGATCGCTCTAAATCGATCCTGGTTCAGCACCTCAGTGTGGAGAATCCTGTCGAAAACGATCGATCTGATGCATGCGTTCATGCAAAATCGTCACGATACCAACGGCACCATCTGACAAAACACGCCAGTAGATATAATGGCGCTCATACCGGCAATA
>NZ_JBEGHQ010000005.1:0-132988 GCF_040676285.1 Sphingobium sp. LMC3-1-1.1
GACCGTGCAACTCATTGTCAGCAGCCTCTGCAAGCGAACGCCCGTGGCGTTCTGCCAGCCAAATCCGGGCAGCGACGATTTTCTCATAGCCGAAGATCGATCCGGCGCTGGCTATTCCAGCAGCAGCACGGATGACATAATCTGCCCATTCGGCAGGTCCGGCCTTGTTTTTAGTATCAGTAATCATGATGAACTCCGCGTCAGCAAGCGGGAGCGCTCGAGTCTCTCAGTCACGGGATGCTTGCGACTAGAACCGGGTGATGTTTCACCTTATCACAATTGAGCGAACCCGAAGAGCCCTGTATGACCCGCATTACGTAGAGCGGGGATAGGGCACATTAGGGCGATGATAGTAAATTGTCGCGTCACGGCACGGCATTTTCTGATCGTGTCTCTGCCAATGACATGTTTCGGCGAAACCCGTCATTCAAGGTTGCGCCCGGGAATGGCAGAATTGTCCCACGTTCGGTCGAACCGTTTCTTTTCAGAATTGCATGGTCAAGCGTCGACATCGCGCAACGCGAGGTTGGCATCATGGCGAATCTCGCAGCCATGTTGCAAAGGTGGCAGGCGGAGAATCCGGTCGTTTCCGGGTCAAATCCGCCGATGGCCTGCTTCCGTCAACCGCGCGGCAGGCCCTGACGATCTGCACGGACTGTCGGTCGCTGTGGCCGCGCCAGCGATCGTCACCGCAAGGCTGAGACCCGGCTTGGCCGGGGCTCGGTGGTGCAGGCGTCGGTGCGCTGGCGCAACAAACGCCGAGCCATAGAGCGCGGTCGTGCCGGTTGGCGCAGCGCCCGGCGCGAGGCGCCCCGTCTGGACGTCCTCGCCGACGTACAACCACCGCCCCACCTCATCGGTACCGCCGCCGCATCAGGTCGCGATACCCGCCCAACGCCAGGGTCTTCGCTTCGCGCGCCAGCCGCCGGACACGCGAACGCAGCGAGTCGGATCGGTCGTTCCAGTCTTCGGCCACGCGCGCCTCGCCGAACAGAACGGCCCCGATTTCGCGCTGGGTCGCGCCGTCGGCCAGCGCGTCATGGACGCGCAGCAACTGGATGCCGCGTTCGATCCAGGGGTCGCGCGGGTACAGCGAGCGGGCAAAGCGGCGATGGTGCTGGAGATGGAGGAGGCGGCGCAGCGGCAGGATGCCCGCCTCGGCGCTGCCAAGCCCATGCAGCCGATAGTGGAGGTGGACCAAGGTCTCGCCGGCAAGCCGGCCTTGCGCCACATCGAGCCGGATATGGTGGCGACCGTCCGAGAGAACGGCATGGTCATAGCCGTCCGGATCGGTGACGACGGTCAGCCAAGCGGCGACACGCTCCAGATCAAGACCATCGGGATCGGCGCGATCGGTGGAAATCGCTATAACGGACAGGGTTGCGGGATCGAGATCGGCATGCCAGATGATCCGTGCCTCGGGTGCCGACCGGGCCGGATCTTCAGCGAAAGTGCAGCCCCCACGCGCGCGGATCGACGCGGCCGCGGGTAACGCTGCTCGCCCGGGCATGCCAGGCGATATAATCAGGATTGCGACGCAGCCACTCCCACATGATCCCGGCGCGATCGATACCGCGCAGCCGTGCGTAAGCGGTGCTCTCACGCCACGCCTGCAGCAGCGTCACGGGCCGAAACCCGCGAACAGCGCGGGGGCATATATGCTGCATCGCACAAGACAACTTCTGCGCGCCTGCACAACATGATATGACGCTTCCATGACAGGAGTCGCCCGGCGACGGCTTGAGGCCCCGCCGCCTGGCCCACAGGACCAAGGAAGGGCGACCGCCGGGATCCGGGCAGCACGAGACGCCGCCGACGGTCGCGACAGGATCAGATGCCTTATTCGGGCATGGCGATGCAGCTTGCGCGCATCGTCGAAACGGTCGGCAACGCGGACGAGCTTGCGGCGGCCATGGCTGCCATCAGCGTGCAACTGGGTTTCCAGTATTTCGCGCTCAGCCATCATGTCGATGTGGCCACGGCCGGTGACGCGGCGATCCGGCTGCATAATTATCCGCGGCGCTGGGCGGACTATTATGACCAGAACGCTCTGGGCGTGAGCGACCCGGTGCACCGCGCCAGCCATGTCACCAGCATCGGCTTCCCCTGGTCGCAAATGGCGGCGATGATCCCGCTGACGCCGGGCGATCTTCGGATCCTGGCGCTCGGCCGCGCACAGGGCATCGGCGACGGCTTCACCGTCCCGGTGCATGTTCCAGGCGAGGCGCGCGGCTCCTGCTCCTTTGCGAGCGAAGCGGGCCGGCCGCTCCCGCAGGCCATGCTGCCGCTGGCGCAACTCGCCGGCAATTTCGCGTTCGAAGCGGCGCGCCGATTGTGGACGGGACGCGGCGGGCTCTTGCCGCGTCCGGGGCCTGCACTGACCGACCGGCAGCGCGACTGCGTCCTGTGGGTCGCGCGCGGCAAGGGCGACTGGGAGATCAGCCGCATCCTGGGGATCAGCGAAGAGACGGTGGCCCGGCATATCAAGCAGGCCTGCGAACGCTACGGCGTGAACAAGCGGACATTGCTGGTGATCCGGACGCTGTTCGACGGAACCCTCACCTTCTCGGATATCTTCCGCCGTCGCTATGCCCCTTTTCGGGCATAGCGCTGCGACCGGCATCTCGCCGACCCTCGACCGATCACGGCCAAGGGAGCAAGAGCCATGCTGCATATCCTGCAATCCGCCCCGCCGTCCGCGTCGGACGCGGCGCTGCGCGCGATGTTCGCCGCGCGCAAGTCGGTCTTCGTCGACCTGCTCAAATGGGACGTCCCGGTCCTCGAAGGTCGCTATGAAGTCGACCAGTTCGACGATCTCAACGCCATCTATCTGATTCTCGCCGAACCCGACGGGGCGCATCTGGGCTCGGTGCGTCTGCTGCCGACCATGCGCCCGCATATCCTCGACAGCCTCTATCCGGGCCTGTGCGAGGACGCGCCGCCGCGCGCGCCTGACATCTACGAGATCACCCGCTTCTGCCTCGACCGCCGGCTGCGCGCGATCGAGCGCCATACGGTGCGCGATACGCTGGTGACCGCGCTCGTCGATCATGCGCTGGACCACGGCATCACCGGCTACAGCGCGATCGCCGAAATGGGCTGGTTCCAGCAGATCCTCGCGTTCGGCTGGCGCTGCCGTCCGCTCGGACTGCCGCAAGTCGTCGATGGCGCGATGCTGGCGGCACTGCGCATCGACATCGCCCCCGACACGCCCGGCCTGCTCGCGGCGGCGGGCATCCAGGCGGCACCGGCCATCCGGGACAGCCGGCGCATCGCGGCCTGAAAAAAGGAGAACGACGATGATCGGCAGGATCGACGACGAGATCGCCCGCAGCGCGCGCGACCTCCTCGACCATGGCTGGTGTATCCTTCCCGATGCGCTGCCGCCCGCGCAGGTCCACGCGCTCGATGATGAATTGATGGGTGATTTCGCGGCGACGCCGTTCGGCCAGGGTGGTTTCTACGGCAGCACCACCAAGCGGTTCGGCCGCCTGCTCACGCGCGCGGCCGGCGCCGCGGCGCTGGTCCAGCACCCGCGCATTCTCGGCATCGTCGAGGCCGTGCTCGCGCCCTGGTGCGAATGCATCCAGCTCAATACGACCCAGGCGATCGCGGTTCATCCCGGCGCCCCGGCGCAATTGCCGCACCGCGACCAGGACATGTGGCGCGGCCCTGTCGGCGAGATCGAATATCTCGTCAATGTGATGTGGCCGCTGAACGATTTTACGGATGAAAACGGCGCCACGCGGGTCTGGCCGGAAAGCCATGGCGCGAACGCACTGGCCGAGCCGGACGGCGCGCCTTTCGCCGCCGAGATGGCTCCCGGCGCGGCGCTTCTGTTCCTCGGCTCGACGCTCCACGGCGCGGGTGCAAACCGCACGCGGGAGGTGCGACGCGGGATCGTGATCGGCTATGCACTGGGCTGGCTCAAGCCCTATGAAAACCAATGGCTCGCCTATCCGCCCGAGGTCGCGCGCGCGTTCCCGCCCGATCTGGCGGCGCTGGTCGGCTATCGCCAGCATCGGCCCAATCTCGGCAATTTCGAGGGGCAATGCCCTTCGGTGCTGCTGGGCGGACGCGCGGACCGGCCACTCGGCGCCGTCGATGCGCTGCGGCCCGACCAGCAGGTGCCGGTCGATGCCTTTGTGCAGGAACAGCGAGACGCGCGGTGAACGCCGGAGCGACCGCCGAACGGGTCCATGAGGCGCTGCGCCTCCGGATCATGAGCCGCGAATTCCGGCCAGGCGACAGGCTCGACCCGGCGGTGCTGGCCGCGCCGCTCGCCGCGAGCGTCACGCCCGTGCGCGACGCGCTCCACAGGCTGACCGGCGAGGGTCTTGTGGAGACGCGCACCGCCGGCGGCTTCCATGTCCCTGCGCTCGATGAACCGGGCCTCGAGGATCTCTATGACTGGTCGGCCGAACTCGTCCTGCTTGCCATCAACGCATGGCGACGCCCGGCCGTACTTCCGCCCCTTGGCGACCTCGCGGACGACGCGGCCCTGGCCGACCGGACTGCGGCGACATTTCTGGCCGTCGCCCGCCATTCCGCCAATCGCGAGCATGCGCTCGCGCTCGACCGGCTCAACGCCCGCCTTCATGCCGTCAGGACCGTCGAAGAGCATGTGCTTGAAGGCACACACGCTGAACTGCAGGCGCTGTGGCAAGCCGTCAGGACCGCCGAACGCAAGCACCTGAAAATCCTGTGCCGCAGCTATCATCGCCGCCGCCGCCGCGCTGCCGCCGACATCGTGCGGGCCGTCTACCGCGCGGACTGACGCCCGCCGCCCTGCCAAACAAAATCGATATAGAATCCGTATAAAGTTCGGATAGCCGGTCGCCCTCCATAGTCTGCCATGGCTGCATTTCGCAGCAGGACGAAGGAGTGCATCATGGAACGTGAAGACGAAGTGATCGACCTCGGCACCGCCAGCATCGAAACCAAGGGCGGCGCCGGCCTGGTCATCGATGCCAAGAATGGCCAGCAGCTCTTCGGCATTGCCGACGACTGACGGCGTCGGCGCGCGGTCCCACGGGATCGCGCGCCGATCCGGGCTTCGATCCTGGGCGTTCGATCATGGGCTTCACCCTTCGCAATGGCATCTCTTTCTGCCACGTCGGCGATCGGATCATCTTTCTCGATATCGAGGCAGACCGGTATTTCTGCCTGTCGCCAGACGCCGAGTACAGCTTCCGGGCGCTGGCGGATGGCGCGACCCCGCCGCCAGACGATGCGCACGTCCAGGGACTGCTGGCGCGCGGCCTGCTAACGGCCTCGGTGGCCCCAGAGGCACCGGCCGCCTGCCCCCCGATCGTCATGCCGCGGACGAGTATTCTTGATCTGGATCTTCCGCGGCCTGCCTTCGCCGGGACGACCAGCGCCCTGTGCTGTCTTGCCGCCACGCGCGTACGATTGAAGATGGCTGGTCTCGGCCGGACCCTTTCCTGGCTATCGACCCGAAAGTCGCGCTTGCCGACATCCCGTGCCCTGCCGGAAGGGCAGGTAGAACGGATCATGGCCGGGTTCGTTTCTGCGGCGCACCTTGCCAGCCAGATCGACCTGTGTCTTGCAAACTCCATCGCGGTGGCATCGCGCATGATCGCGAAGGGAATACGGCCCGATGTCGTGCTGGGGGTGCAACTCGGGCCATTTTCCGCCCACTGCTGGGTCCAGCACGGGGACCGGCTCGTCAACGACCGCGTCGACATGGTGCGGACCTTCACGCCGATCCTGGTCCTATGACGGGGCGCCGCTTTCTCGCGCTGATCGCGACCAGCGCCGAGCCGCTTCCTCCGGGGCGGATCGACAGCGCGCGCAAGGCTGCGGCATCGCTCGTGCCGCTGATCGAAACCGACCGCTTCATGCTGTGGAGTGACCACCTGTACGGAATTGCACAGGTTGGCGGCCATGCGATAGTCGGCGAGCTGTTCCATCGTGGCAGCACGCGGCCGGAAACCACGCTTGACGATGCGGCATGGACGGCGATCGCCCGGTCGCGAGGCGAGAGACTGATCGAACGCTACTGGGGCAGCTATGTCGCCTTCACGACCAGCGATACCGCCGCCGCCATCATACGGGCGCCCATGGGCGATCAGGGATGTTACCACGCCCGGGTAGGCGGCGTGCTCCTGGTCGCGTCCGATCTCGCCCTGCTGCGGGACCTCGGATGCCGCTTCAGCGTCGATCCCGATGCCCTGGCGCGTCACATCGCCTATCCCGAATGGCGGCGCAGCGAGACCTGCCTCGACGGCGTGGAGGAACTGCGCGGCGGCGATCGCCTGCTCGTCTCGGCGAATGGGGTAGAATACGAGACATTATGGTCGCCCTGGGCCTTCGTCGCTCGGGATCGGATGATCGACGATTCCGGGGAAGCGGCTCGCGCCGTGCGCAACGCCGTGCATCTTACCGCGCGTGCCCGCACCGCCAGCCATGATCGCGCCCTCTTGCTCCTTTCCGGCGGGCTCGATTCGGCGATCGTGGCCGCCAGCCTGAAGGCGACCGGCACCGATGTGATCGGCCTCAACCTCGTCGGCGACGACGCGGCAAGCGACGAAAGGCGCTATGCCGGGATGGTCGCCCGGTCTGCCGGCATCGAACTGCTGACGCGGACATTCGACCTTGACCGCGTCGATGTCCGCCGCTCGGGTGCGGCCCATATGCCCTATCCAGTGCATCGCTGCTTCACGCAGGCGCAGGACGCGGTCGCGGCCGAAACCGCCGAGCTATGCGGAGCCGATATCCTCATCGATGGCGGCGGTGGCGACAATGTCTTCTTCGCTTCGCGCACCGTGTCGATCCTCGCCGACTGCCTCGCCACCGGCGGTCTGGACAAGCGCTTTTGGAGCGCCGCACGGGCACTCGGCGACCTGGGCCAGACCGGGACATGGGCCCTGACCTGGCGCGCGGTGCATCGCGCCTGGCTGCGCTCGCCAGCCCCGCGCCAGCCGCCAGCGATCGACTTCCTGTCTGACGCAGCAAGGGCGATCGTCGAGGACGCTCCTGCCCATCCCTGGTTCACGCCACCCGACGGCGTCCTGCCCGGTCGGGCCAGCCATGTGGCCCTGCTCGCCCCGGCACAGAATATGGTCGAGGCCATCAATGCCCAGGCCCAACAGCGCGCGGTATCGCCACTGGTTTCCCAGCCCGTCGTTGAGGCCTGCCTGCGTGTCCCGAGCTGGAACTGGCTTGCACCCGATCGGGACCGGGCGATCGCACGCAGCGCCTTCGCGCCCGATCTTCCCAAGGCCATCGTGTCGCGTCGATCGAAGGGCACGCCCACCGGGTTCGTCGCGACCATCTTCGACCGGCATCGGCAGACCATTCGCGACATGCTGCTTGGCGGCAAGCTGGCTGACCTTCGTCTCATCGACGAAAGAAAGATTTCACAGCTACTCTTTATGCTTGGTCCGGTTCGAGACCTGCGCTTCGTGCGCATCATGGAACTGGTCGATGCTGAAGCGTGGGCTGCATCCCAAAGCTAGAGGCGGCAATCTCAGACGGTACGTCCATCCAGCAATGCCGAGAGGGGACAAAGGATGGGAGCTACCATGTGCCAGCGTGAAGTCACATTCCGAACTGCGGGCCGTGGTTGGAAGGCGTTGGCGATTGGGCAGCATGTGATCGACCGGTTCAGGCAGCGCTGCGTTTCGAACGGCTTGCCGTATGGCGATTCTCCGGCTCGGGCAGGCCCAGATGCGCGCGAAAGGTTGCGCCCTCATAATCGGTTCGGAACAAGCCGCGCGCCTGCAGAATGGGAACTACCTTGTCGACGAACAGGTCGAGTTGCCCCGGCAGCGGCTCGAAAATGACGAAGCCGTCCGCCGCGCCTTCCTCGAACCAACGCTCGAGGCGATCGGCGACCGTCTCAGGTGATCCGACGAACGCCCCGCGCGGTGTCGCCAGCCGTTCGACCACCTGCCGCAGCGTTAGGTTCTCTGCCCGCACCTCGGCGAGGATACGCAGCGTGGCGCTCTGCTGGCTGTCAAACCCGATATGCGCCACGTCCGGGAAGGGCGCGTCGAGATCATATTGACGGAAGTCATGGTCGTTGAAGGTGCGCGACAGGAAGCCAAGGCCCGTGTCGATCGATTCCAGCGCCGCCAATTCGCGATAGCGGGCCTCCGCTTCCTCTTCCGTATCGCCGATGATCGGCGCGATGCCCGGCAGCACGAACAACAGGTCGGGATCGCGGCCGAAGCCCTTGGCCCGCGCCTTCACATCGGCGAGATAGGCCTGGCCGTCCTCTTTGGTCGGCGCATGGGTGAAGATCACTTCGGCATGGCGCGCGGCGAAGCTGCGTCCGTCGTCGGACGCGCCGGCCTGGAAGATGACAGGCTGACCCTGCGGCGTGCGCTTGATGTTGAGCGGCCCGCGCACCTGAAAATACTCGCCCTTGTGTTCCAGCCGATGCAGCTTGTTAGGATCGACGAACTGGCCGCTCTCCTTATCGGCGACATGCGCACCCTTCTCCCAGCTGTCCCATAGCCCCTTCACCACGTCGAGATATTCAGCGGCGATCTTGTAGCGGGTTGCATGGGCGGGATGCTCGGTCCTGCTGAAATTGGCCGCCGTATCCCCAAGCCAGGACGTGACGACATTCCAGCCGGCGCGTCCGCCACTCAGATGATCGAGCGAGGCGAACTGGCGGGCGACGTTGAACGGCTCGGAATAGCTGACTGTCAGCGTCGCGACGAGGCCGATGCGCGATGTCGTGGCGGCAAGCGCCGACAATATGGTGATCGGCTCGAACCGATTGAGATAATGGGGGCTGGATTTCTCGGTGATCGACAGGCTGTCGGCGACGAAGAGGAAATCGAACTTGCCGCGTTCCGCCGTCGCGGCCTGCTTTTGATAATAGGACAAGCTGGTGCTGGCGTTCACTTCGCGGTCGGGGTGCCGCCAATCGTTCCAGGTGCGGCCGACGCCGTGCAGGATGAAGCCGAGTTTGATGTGCGGGGATTTGGCCATGGCCGGTCCTTGATGCAGGAAAAGAGGAGGATGAGCCGACCCCATCTAGGCCAGCGCTTGGTCGGCAACCAACGCAATGTCCTCATGCGCATATGAATTGAGCAAATACCCCTTGATGTTGTTTCTGCCGCGCTGATGTTGGCCTGCGGCATCCCGCATGAGGAGACAGAATGACAACGTCCGCTCGCACCCCGGCGCATCCGATTGAGCCCTTGTTCACCAAGCGCTGGTCGCCGCGCGCCTATGACGGCTCGTCGATTCCCCAAGCTGCCCTGGACAGCATATTCGAGGCAGCACGCTGGGCGCCGTCCGCCTTCAATTATCAGCCTTGGCGGTTCGTCTACGCCCATCGGGGCAGACCCGATTGGCAGCGCTTTATGGACCCGCTGCTTCCTTTCAACCAGAGCTGGGCTAAGAATGCCGCCGTGCTGCTGTATCTTCTGTCCGATACGCTGATGGAACAGGGTCCGGGGTCGGATCCCAAGGCGTCATACAGCCACAGCTTCGATGTCGGCGCGGCCTGGGCTCTGATCGCGTTGCAGGCGACGAGATTGGGCTATCATGCTCATGGCATGACCGGCGTCGATTTCGACGCGGCGCGGATCGCGCTGAATGCGCCGGAGCGGTTTCGGATCGAGGCGGCAGTGGCGATCGGACGACAAGGCGACAAGGCCAGCCTACCCGAGGCCCTGCGAGAGCGGGAAGTCCCCAGCGGTCGCAAGCCGATCGAGGCGTTCACGTTCGCTGGCGCGTTCCCGGGCTGACCCGTCCCGCGCCGCCGGGCGAGGGCGCGGCTGGCCTACAGACCGGCGGCTTCAACCCAATGGGCGTTGCTGATGTCCCGGGCGAGCGTCCAGACCTGCCGCCTGATGTCTGGCACGGCGACGATTTCCCAATGCGCGCCGCGCGTCATTGGGCCGACGACACGGAGGCGATCCCGTGCCTCGCCACCCGCGCCGATCGCCCGGCACTGGCGATCCACGTCAATGCCGATCGCCAAGGAATCAGGCCGGATCGCGCTCTGGCTCGCCAGCGCGCGAAGCAGTTGGTCACGCGTGCGGCCGAGGTCGCCGAGCGGACCTGTGCAATTGACCACACGCGCGAAATGCCGCCAAGCCACCGCATCGCTGCCCCGAGAGCGCAACGCAACCGCGATTCGCGCCCCGTCCGGTCTTGCTTCCATGACCTTTGCGGCGGCGATCTCCAGACGCCCGGCGGCCCGCATCCCCGCCAGCCTGTCCGCTACCGCAGGCGCGATGCGATGTCGGTGCACATCCCAATAGGGACGCAGATGGCGCAGGAAGCGCGCACGGTCGGAGGCATCGGCGGCACGCCACATATCCTGAGTAAAGGGCCGCAATTCGTCCACCGCCGCGCGCCAGCCAACCGCGTCCGCGCGCGCACGCACACGCAGCACCAGCGCCGAGGCGGAGCCGTTCGGCCGCTCCGACAGGCCGGGCGCCGCCTGCGCCGGTGCATGGGCGCGGGGCAGCAGCCCGCGCCGTGACACCGCCACGATCGGCCCCGCAAAGCCAGCCGTGTCGAAGCTGAGCGCGCAATCCACCGCTGTCAGGCCGGTGCCCAACAGCAGCACCTGATCCTCCGGCCCCAATCCATCGGCCAGCCCCAGCGCCCAGGGATCATCGGCATAGGCGGGATGGGCAATGCCGGCAAAGGCGGGCAGGGCGTGCGGCGGCAGGTTGCCCGGTGCTAACACTGCGATGTCCGCCTTCACTTGCGCACCGGTGGCGAGGCGCACTGTCGCTGCCCCGTCCGACACCCTGAGATCGACGGCTTCCGCCTCCACCAGCCGCAGCCGTGCCCCGGCAGCAGCCTTGGCGGCCTCCAGCAGGTCGCGAAGGTAGAGGCCGTAAGTTTGCCGCGTGGCGAAGCTCGCATCCTGTCCTGCGGCCCGCGTCCTCAGCCAGTCGGCGAAGTGGCCAGGTTCGTCAGGCAGCGCGCTCATATTGGCGGCGCGGACGTTGAGAATATGGTCGTGCTGCGCGGCGCCATAAGCGAGCCCGCGCCCGAAGCGGTCGCCTCGCCGTTCGATCAACGTGACGCGCACTGCGCCATGGCGCAGCAGATTGATCGCCAGCAGCGTGCCGGAAAAGCCGCCGCCAACGATGGCGACATGATTGGCGCTCAGCATGGATCAAGCATTTCTAATGGTTTGGGCAGCATTGCTTGTGGGACATATCTCTACTTACTCAATAGATAAATAGCCTCAATTCGATTTTCTGGAGCTGCGTTGTCATGACCCCTCTACAACCCCTGATCGCCGGATGGCGGCGCTGGAAGGCGGCGGCGGCGCGCGAGTTTCTGCGCGATCCCAACGTCATCCTGTTCGACCGCGCGCCCGAATCCGCGCCGGCCGCGACAAGCGCCCGTGGCGGCTGAGGGTCTTTCCCGCCGGTTGATGCTGGGCGGCGGCGCAGCCTCCTGCCTGCTGCTCGCCGCCTGCGGATCGGGCAAGGCGGGCCGCCCCACGCTGCGCGTGTCCATCACCGGCAAGGGCGATGGCGATTCGCGGCTGCTCTTCAAATCCGCCAGCATAAAGCCCGAAGGCTTCGACATCGCCTATAACGAGTTCCAGTCGGGCCATCTCGTGGTCGAGGCGCTGAATGGCGGCTCGCTCGACTATGGCGGGATGAGCGAGATCCCGCCGATCTTCGCCGCCGCTTCGACCATCCAGAGCTTCCGCCAGATCGCGGTCGCGCATGGCGACGTCAACAATCAGGTCGTGCTGGTGCCGCAGGGTTCGACCGCCAGGAGCATCGCCGACCTCAAGGGCAAGCGCGTCGGCTATGTCCGCGCCACCACCTCGCAATATTTCCTCATCCGGATGCTGGAGGAGGTTGGCCTGGGCTGGGACGATATCAAGCCGGTGGCGATGGGCGTGACCGACGGCGCGGCGGCCTTTTCCCAGGGCGCCCTCGACGCCTGGGCGATCTACGGCTTTCCGATCCAGCGCGCGATCGCGACCGAAGGCGCGCGCATTCTGCGCACCGCCTACGGCATCCTTTCGGGCAATTATCTGGTGGCCGCGCATGTCGACGCGCTCGCCGATCCCGACAAGGCGAAACTGATCGCCGACTATCTCGGCCTTGCCCAGAAAGCTTATGCCTGGGCCGCGGCGCATCAGGATGAGTGGGCGGTCATCGTGTCCAGGGATATCGGCGTGCCGCTCGCCTATGTGCAGGATCAGTTCAAGCGCAAGAGCGACGTGTACGAACTGCGCCCGGTCACGCCTGAGGCCATCGCGTCGCATCAGAAAGTCGCCGACCTCTTCTACGCCCAGAAGCTGCTGCCCAAGCCGGTCGATGTCCGCCCGCTCTGGGACGACCGCTTCAATTCCGCTATTCCGAAAAGAGGCTGACCATCATGGCAACCCGTCTCGCCACGCCCGACAGCGCCCCGTCTACGATCACCGCCGACTATCTCGACTGGCTGACGCGCGAACTCGCGTCGCACGCCGAAGCCTATGACCGCAGCGGCGAATTTCCCCGCGCGCCCTTCGACCTGCTGGCGCACGAGGGACTGATCGGCCTCACCGTCCGGCCGGAACTGGGCGGGCGCGGCGCGAACCTTTCGGAAGCCCTGCGCGTGCTCGCCGCCGTGGCGAAGGGCGAGCCCTCTACCGCGCTCATCCTCTTCATGACCTATCATTATCACGCCAACCCGCTCCGCGCGCAGGGCTGGCCCGCCGCGATCTACGAGCGGCTGGCGGCCGATGCGGTCGCGGGCCGGGGCCTCATCGGCGGGCTGCGCGTCGAACCCGAACTCGGCACCCCTGTTCGAGGCGGCCTGCCGGCAACGATCGCGCGGCGCACGGCTGACGGCTGGGCGATCAGCGGCACCAAAATCTATTCGACCGGATCGACCGGGCTGGACTGGTATTCGGTCTGGGCTAAGACCGACGAGGAAAATCCGCGTGTCGGCAATTTCCTGGTGAAGGCCGGCAGCCCCGGCGTGACGATCGAACCCGCCTGGGATCATCTGGGGATGCGCGCGACCGTCAGTCACGCCGTCCATTTCGCCGACACGCCGACCCCGCTCGACCATGCGGTGGACGTGCGCCTGCCGGAACAATGGGCGGCAGCTGCGGGCGACCCCAGCCTCGCCATCTGGAATGCGCTCGCCATCTCGACCATCTATGATGGCGTGGCGCGCGCGGCCCGCGATTGGCTGGCGACCTATCTCAACGATCGCGTACCGTCCAATCTCGGCGCGTCGCTCGCCACCCTGCCGCGCGTGCAGGAGAAATTCGGCAAGATCGAAGCGCTGCTTCAGGTCAACGCGACGCTGATCCGCGACGCCGCCGCGCGCTACGACGCTGGCGATCAGCCGGGCGCGGCCGCGGTCAACAGCATCAAATATGTCGCGACCGCCAACGCGATCCGCGCGGTCGAGATCGGCCTGGAACTTACTGGCAATCCCGGCCTCAGCCGCCACAACCCGCTCGAACGCCATTATCGCGACGTGCTGTGCAGCCGCATCCATTCGCCTCAGACCGACACGATCCTTGTCGCGGCCGGCCGCGCGGCTTTGGGACAATAGCCATGTCGCTCGTCATCGCCAGCCAGCTCGACGCCGATTTCAACAAGGGGCTCGGCCAACATCCCATCGCCCCGGTCGTGATCGACGTAGCGGAGGATGAGCCCTGGACCGCCGCTGCGGAAGCCGACCTGCTGCTGGTCCGCCCGACGCCCGCATGGCGGCAGCCCCCGGCGGCGCGCCCCTCGCTCTGGCCGGGCCGCTTGAAATGGGTCTACAGCGCGTCCGCCGGCGTCGATTTCTATCCCGAATGGCTGCTGGACACGCCGCTCGTCACCTGCGGGCGCGGCGTCGCGTCGGACGAGATCGCCGACTATGTTATCGCCGCCCTCTACGGCCATGCCAAGAATCTGGAGGCGGTGACGGTGCGGTCTCGCGCCGACTGGAAGCAGGCGCCGTTGGGGCGCGTCTCTGGCACGACCGTCGGCATTGTCGGGCTGGGCGCGATCGGGCAGGCGGTGGCGCGGCGGGTTCTGGCGCTCGGCGCCCAGGTAGTGGCGCTGCGCCGATCGGGCGCGCAGGCCGGGATCAACGGGGTCGAGCTGCTCAACGACCTGCCCGCCCTGGTCGCCCGCGCCGACCATGTCGTCATCGCCGTGCCCGGCACGCCCCAGACCCGCCATCTCTTCGACGACCGTCTGCTCTCGCAGGTTAAGCCCGGCGCGCACATCATCAACGTCGCGCGCGGCTCGGTGCTGGATCAGGATGCGCTGATCCGCGCGCTCGACCGGGCGGACGGGCCGGGTTTCGCCACGCTCGATGTCACCGATCCCGAGCCTTTGCCCGAAGGCCATCCGCTCTACACCCATCCCAAGGTTCGCCTGACGCCGCATATCTCCAGCAACTATACGCTAGTGCGGCACCGGCTGCTGGAAAAGGTCCGCGACGACATCAGCCGCTTCGTGCGCGGCGAGACGCCGTCCGACGTGGTCGATCCCGCGCGCGGCTATTGATGCGGCAGGCGCATCACAGCGCCTGCACCGTCTCCCGCGCCAGTTCCGCGAGCCGCTGCGCCGCGCTGTCCAGCTTGTCGCCCGCGCGCAGGATCGCGGCGACGCGCGGCAATTCGGGCAAGCGCTCATGCGTCAGCGTCGATTCCTCGCCAATGAAGAGGTGCGTGCGGCAGGTGATGCCGAGCCCCGCGCCGACTGCGGCCTTGAGCGTCGCGAGATTGGGCGTCTCCACCGCGATCCGCCATTGCAGGCCCGCATCCTCCAGCCCCCGTATCGCCGCCTCGCGGAAGCGGCAGGGCTCCTCCAGTACGGCGAGGGGAATGATGCTGCGATCGGCCAGCGCCGGCTCTCCATACCAGGCCATCGGCGCGACCGTCACCGCATGGGCGTCATTGGGCGCGGCGAAACCCAGCAATATGTCCAGCTCGCGCCGGTCGAGCAGCGCCTGCAACTCCGCCGTCCCGGCCACCCGTGCATAGATTTGCGCGTCGGGGTGCAGCTCCGAAAAGCGCGAGAGCAGCCCCGACAGCAACGTATCGGCGAAATCCTGCACCATCCCGATCCGCGCCGGCCCGGCAAAGCGCCCGGCGCTCACCGCCGCGACAGCCTCGTCATGCAGCAGCAACACGCGCCGCGCATAATCGAGCATCACCTCGCCCGCCGGCGTCAGGTTGAGCCTCCGCCCTTCGCGCAGGAACAGGGTCTGCTGCACCAGCTCCTCCAGCCGCTTGATCTGGAGGCTGAGCGCCGACTGCGTGACGAACACCTGCTCCGACGCATTCAGCATCGAACCGGTATCGACGATCGCGACGAAGCTGCGCAGCAAATTGGTGGGCAGGTTGACCGGCACGGTGGGCCTTTCAGCTGGAAATGCGGGGAAGGGCCGACCCATCGCAGGGAACGGGCGTTCCTTATCGCCGACGCTTATATATCAATCAAAATAGTAGAGATTGAAAGGGCCCAACTAAATCTTGCGGGATGCCAGTCCCGACCGGCAACCGGCGGTTTTCTGCGCCATGGCGAGCCAATCGAGCGGCCAGCCCCCGCTTATGATCGCTACTCATAGATGACAGCAGAAAAACTTAATTGAATTGGTAGAGAATACATGTTGGGCTTCCCGTGACCTAAACAAGGACCGGATATGGCAGGCCTGGCGATCGGACGTTCATTTGGCGCAGAGCGCACACGGCAGCCCTTTTCGCTGTCGCGCTTCGGCGGGCGCTGGCTTTCGCCGGTGCTGCTGCTCTTGCTCTGGGAGCTGGGCTCGCGCAGCGGCCTGATCCCCGAACGCACGCTCGCCGCGCCCTCGGCGGTCATCGGCACGCTGATCGAGATGGTGATCTCGGGCGAGCTGCCCTCCAATCTCCTTGTCTCCTTCGCCCGAGTCGCCGCCGGGCTGCTGATCGGGGTCGGCCTCGGCCTTGCGCTCGGCCTCGTCGCCGGTCTTTCCCGCGCCGGCGAACTGGCGGTCGACCCGCTCATGCAGATCAAGCGCACCATTCCCGCGCTCGCGCTGACCCCGCTCTTCATCGTCTGGTTCGGCATCGGCGAAACGCCCAAGGTCGCGCTGATCGCGTTCGCCACCATCTTCCCGGTCTATTTGAACCTCTACAGCGGTATCCGCGGCGTCGACCTGCGCCTGCTCGATGCGGCCAAGAGCTTCGGTCTCAGCCGGGCGGAGCAGATTTGGCATGTCGTCCTGCCCTCGGCGCTACCCTCGCTGCTGGTCGGCCTGCGCTACGCCCTTTCGGTCTCGATCCTGGTCCTGGTCGTCGCGGAACAGATCAATGCCTCGGCGGGCCTTGGCTATCTCATCAACAACGCCCGTGATTTCATGCGGACCGACATCATCGTCGTCTGCCTGATGGTCTATGCCATCCTCGGCCTCGGCGCCGACTGGCTGGTCCGCACCATCGAAGCCCGCGCCCTCATCTGGCGCCCCAGCATAGTGGAGCAATAAGCATGGACGCTCGCCTCGGCTTTAACGTGCTCAACAGCGCGCAGCATCTTCCCCATCCCGAACCCGTCGTGCGCTTGCGCGGCTTCACCCGCCGCTTTGGGCCCAACACCATCATCGACGGGCTGGACCTCGACATCGCGCCGGGCGAGTTCATCGCGCTGCTTGGCCGCTCGGGCTCGGGCAAGACCACATTGCTGCGCACTCTTGCCGGCCTGGACGAAGTGCGGGGGCAGGACGTGGAAGTCCCCGACAGCCGCGCCGTCGTCTTTCAGGACGCGCGCCTCCTCCCCTGGAAACCTGTCTGGAAGAATGTCGGCCTGGGCCTCAAGGGCGATATCCGCCCCCGCGCTGAAGCCGCGCTCAAGGAAATGGGCCTGGGCCATCGCATCGACGCCTGGCCGCTCACCCTCTCGGGCGGCGAAGCACAGCGCGCCGCGCTCGCCCGTGCGCTGGTGCGCGAGCCGCAACTGCTGCTGCTCGACGAACCCTTCGCCGCGCTGGACGCGCTGACCCGCTACCGGATGCACGACCTCGTCCTGTCGCTGTGGCGCGCGCATCGCCCGGCCGTGCTGATCGTCACCCATGATGTCGAAGAAGCGATCGCGCTCGCCGACCGGGTGCTGGTGCTCGACAAGGGCCGCATCGTCGCCGAAGAACGCATCACCGCCCCGCGCGGCGAGCGCGCCAGCTTCTCCGCCCGCCTGCGCGAAAAGCTGCTTTCCACCCTGGGGGGCGACGATCATGGCGTCGTCCCGTTCGCGCCGACGCTGGAAGCCGCCGAATGACGGCAGCCGCCATCCTCGACCGGCCGATCGACACGACCCGCCTGCGCGGCTTCGTCACCGCATTCGCGGACCTGCTCGCCGCGACCCGCGACGAACAGGCAATCCTCGACAGCGGGAGCGCCTTGCTCTCCCGGCTGATCGCTACCGACGACTGGCTGCCGGAAGAGTTCGCCCAACCCAATCCCGACCGCTACCAGCAATATCTCCTCCATTGCGACAGCCGCGAACGCTTCAGCGTCGTCAGCTTCGTCTGGGGGCCGGGCCAGTCCACCCCGATCCACGACCACAGCGTCTGGGGCCTCGTCGGCGTCCTGCGCGGCGTCGAGAGGGTGGAGCGCTTCGGCCGCCTGCCTTCAGGCGCGCTGGTGGAGGAAGGCGAGGAACTGCTCCACGCCGGTGAGGTCGATGCCGTCTCCCCCCGCATCGGCGACATCCACCGCGTCACCAACGGCCTCGCCGACCGGCCCTCGGTCAGCATCCACGTCTATGGCGCGAACATCGGCGCGGTCGAGCGCGCCACCTACACCCCCGACGGCACGGCCAAGAGCTTCATCTCGGGATACGCCAATCGCGTCATCCCCAACCTCTGGGACAGATCGAGAAATTAATGACCACCGACACGCTTTACCGCCTCCAGACCTCCACCCCGCAGGATATCCGCCGCGCACTGCTGATCGGCAGCGAAATCGCGCTGATCGACGTGCGCGAGGAGCATGAGTTCGCGCAGGGCCATCCGCTCTTCGCCGCCCAGATCCCGCTCCGCCGCATCGACGAGGAAGCGCGCTGGCGCATCCCCCGGCTCGATACGCCCATCGTGGTCTATGACAATGGCGAAGGGCTAAGCCGCAAGGCGGCCGTGCGTCTCGAAGCGCTCGGCTATACCGATGTGCGCGAACTGGAAGGCGGCCTCACCGCCTGGCGCGACGCCGGCTATGAACTGTTCGAGGACGTGAACAGCTACAGCAAGGCGTTCGGCGAACTGGTCGAGCATCGCCGCCACACCCCCAGCCTTCCCGCCGAAGAAGTGCAGGCGCTGATCCGCGAAAAGGCCGACATCCGCATCCTCGATGCCCGCCGTTACGACGAATATAACACGATGAGCATTCCGACCGGCACCAGCGTGCCCGGCGCGGAACTGGTGCTGCGCGTGCAGACGGTCGCGCCTGATCCCGACACCACGATCATCGTCAACTGCGCCGGCCGCACGCGATCGATCATCGGAGCCCAGTCGCTGGTCAATGCCGGCATCCCGAACAAGGTCTATGCCCTTCGCAACGGTACGATCGGCTGGACGCTCGCGGGGCAAGAGCTGGAAACCGGGCAAACCCGCGCCGCGCCCGAAGTGGACGACGCGGCAACGGACGAAGCGCGCGCCCACGCCCGCGATGTCGCCTATCGCGCCGGCGTCAAGCGGATCGGCTGGCAGGAACTGGAGGCGCTCCAGGCGGAGACGGGCCGGACCCTTTATCTCTACGACGTGCGCCAGCCCCGCGAATATGAAAGCGGACACCTCCCCGGCTTCCGCAACGCGCAGGGTGGTCAGCTGGTGCAGGAAACCGACCATAACGCCCCGGTGCGCGGCGCACGCATCGTTGTCACCGACCCCACCGGCGTCCGCGCCGACATGACCGCCTCCTGGCTCGCCCAGCTTGGGTGGGAGGTCTATGTCCTCGACATCGACTGGTCCGCCGCCACGCTGGAGCGCGGCCCCGACAGCGCGCCACCGCCGCGTGGCCCGGAGGGTCGCTACAAGCGCCCCTATGAAGGCACCGACAACAAGGCCGCCGCGATGCAGGCCTATCTCGACTGGGAATATGGCCTCGTCGCCCAGCTGGAGCGCGACGGCACCCACGGCTTCTACGTCATCTAATTTTTTGCAGGAGGACGCATCATGAGCGTCAAGTTCATCGGCTATATCGGCTTCAACAACGGCTCCGAAACACAATCCGCGGTGCGCAGCCGTGCGCTCGACACCGACTATGTCGATGCCGCGGCGAAGGCGCAGGAGGAAGGCGGCTTCGATCGCGTGCTCATTCCCTTCGGTTCCAACAGCCCGGAAAGCCAGATCGTCGCGGCCCATGCCGCCGCGCGCACCACACGCCTCGGCTTCCTCGTCGCGCATCGCCCCGGCTTCACCCAGCCCACCGTGGCGGCGCGCCAGTTGGCGACGCTGGACCAACTGTCGGGCGGGCGTGTCGCCGTCCACATCATCACCGGCGGCGCGGACGATGAAATGGCGCGCGACGGCGACACGAAGACGGTCAAGGCGGAACGCTACGCCCGCACCGACGAATATCTAACCATCCTGCGGCAGGAATGGACCGCCGCCAAACCCTTCGACCATCAAGGCAAATATTACGACATCCGCCAGGCATATAGCGCGATCAAGCCTGACAATCTCCCAGTCTTCTTCGGCGGATCGTCGGACGAGGCGATCGAGGTCGCCGGCCGGCATGCCGATGTCTATGCGCTCTGGGGCGAAACCCTTGCCGCCGTGCAGGACACCGTTCGTGCTGTCCGCAAGTCCGCCGCCCGCTACGGCCGCAGCCCCGGCTTCTCGCTCTCGCTCCGCCCGGTGATCGCCGACACCGAGGAAGCGGCGTGGAAGCGTGCTGCCGAGATCGAGGAGCAGGTGCGCGAGAACCGCGTCGCCGCAGGCCTTCCGCTGACCGGCCATCGCCCGCCCAATGCCGGTTCGCTGCGCCTGCTCGATACCGCAAGCAGCAACCGGCAGGACAAGCGCCTGTGGACCGGAGTCGCGGCGCTGACCGGCGCGGCGGGCAACAGCACGGGTCTGGTCGGCGCGCCCGAGCAGGTCGCCGACGCTATGCTGGACTATTACGACATCGGCATCGACCATTTCCTGATCCGGGGCTTCGATCCGCTGGGAGACTCCATCCTCTACGGCCGCGAGCTGCTGCCGCTGGTCCGCGCCAAGGTGGCGGAGCGCGAAGCGGCCGGTCTCGCGCTGGCGGGCTGATCCATGCCGAAAAAGAAGACTGTCGTCCTCCTGTCGACGGCCCTCGTCGCGGTGGCGGGCCTCGGGCTCGCCGCCGCGACCTTTTCGCGAAATGACGACAATGTCCTGCGCGTCGCCAACCAGAAGGGGCAGGTGAAGGCGATGATGCTCGCCTCGGACGCCCTTGAAGGCGCGCCCTACACGGTCGAATGGTCGGAATTTCCCGCAGCCCAGCCTCTACTCGAAGCGGTCGGCGGCGGCGCGGCGGATCTGGGCCTGGCGGCGGACGCGCCCTTCATCTTTGCCTATCAAAGCGGCAGCCCGGTCAAGGCGATCGCGGTGCAGGCCCCGGCCAATCAGGCGCGCGAAGCGCTCGCTATCCTAGTGAAGGCGGGCTCCCCGGTTCGGGGCGCACAGGACTTGGCCGGCAAATCGGTCGCCACGACGCGCGGCTCGATTGGCCACCATCTTCTGCTTCAGGCGCTCGAGCGGGCCAACATCCCGGCGGACAAGGTGCGCGTCACCTTCCTGCCTCCAGGCGACGCAAAGGCCGCATTCGACAGCGGCGCGATCGACGCCTGGGCGACCTGGACGCCCTATACCAATGTCGCGATCAAGGAAGGCGCGCGCGCCGTGGTGGACGCCAAAGATTATGGCCTGCCGCTCTATATCGACATCGCCAACGAAGACTCGATCGAACCCAAGCGCGCGCTGCTCGCGGATTTCCTGAAAAGGGAAGCCAAGGCCGTTGCCTGGGCGCGGCTGCATCCTGACCAGTTCGCGCAGGTGCTCTCGAAAGAAACCGGGCTGCCGCTCGATATCGCGCGCGCCAGCTTCGAACGGAGCAACCGCGTGGCGCGCCCGATCGACGACGGCATCGTCGCGCATGAACAGGCGATCACCGCCCGTTTTCAGAAAGCCGGTCTTATCAATAGCCCGCGCGATGTGCGGCTGGCTTTCGACGGCAGCTTCGACGGCCGCAAAGAATAAGTTTTTCGCGAACAAAACAATCTTCAGTTTAGCTGAAGTCATCGGTGGATGATCGAACTCATTTATCAATTAAATTCGTAGAGAATAGACCGCCCTCAACATCTCGTGGGGGACCCATTACAATGAACAAATGCCGTCTTCTCCTTGTCTCGACAGCGCTTTCGGCTGTTTCTTTCACTGTCTCGCCAGCCGGCGCGCAGGGCGTCGTCGCGCCGGAGCAGCCCGCCGAGGACGCCGCTGCTGACGCAGGCACGATCATCGTCACCGGCGTTCGCGGCGCGCCCCGCACCGTCGCGGAAAGCCCCGCTCCAATCGACGTAGTGGGCGCGGAAAAGCTGCAAGCGACCGGATCGGCCGAGTTCGGGGAGGCGCTGTCCAAGCTGCTCCCGTCGCTCAACTTCGGCGCGACCCATGCCGGGGTCTTTTCGATCGGTCGCCCCGTCACTAATCGCGGCCTGGCGCCTGCCTATACGCTCGTGCTGGTGAACGGCAAAAGGCGGCATAACGGCGCTTTCCTCAACAATTCGACCGCTGATACATCCGGCGCGAACCCGGTCGACATCGACCTCATCCCGACCAGCGCGATCGACCGGATCGAGGTGCTGAAGGACAGCGCCGCCGCCCAATATGGCACCGACGCGATCGCGGGCGTCATCAACATCCAGCTTGCGCAAAAGGAGGGGCTCTCCGGCGACTTCACCTACGGCACGCTCTACGACGCCAATGGCAAGCCCGACAGCTGGAAGGGCACCATCCGTTACGGCACGAAGATCGGACCCGATGGCGGCTTCCTGACCCTGTCAGGCGACATCCGCAAGCGCGGCGGCGCCTGGTGGAACCTGCCCGCGACCGACATCAACATCTACGGCCTGCCCGCCGGCCGCACGATCGACCAGGTGGTGGCATCGAGCGGCCTCACCCGCGCCCAGGTAGAGGCGAACGTCGCCGACGCCAACGCCCGCAACGCCCAGTGGAACCGCGACGGCGCGCATAATGGCGACCCGCAGATCGAGGCGTTCAACCTGAGCTACAATGCCGAGTTGCCGGTCACGGAGAATGTCAGCCTCTACAGCTTCGGCACCTATGGCGAGCGCGACGCCCAGATCGGCAACAATTTTCGCCGCCCCAACAGCACCGCCAATTTCACCGCCCTCTTCCCGGACGGCTATTACCCCCTCAACAATATCGAGGAGAACGACTTTCAGGTCGTCGCGGGGCTGAAGGGCACGCTTGTCGGCTGGGACTATGACGTCTCCTCCTCCTTCGGCCGCAACTACAGCCATCAATTCTCGAAGCTCTCGGTCCGCCCGTCACTCGGGCCGACGGGCCCCACGGAGTGGCCGAACCTCGCCAATTTCGAGTTCCGCCAATGGACCCACAATGTCGATCTGCACCGCAGCATCGATATCGGCTTCGCCAAGCCGCTCGAAATCTCGATCGGCGGCGAATATCGGCTCGACCGCTTCCGCACCTTCGCCGGCGACCCGCTCGCTTACCAGCCCGCGACCTACACCTTCAAACCCGGCGACCAGCAATATGACTGGAATGTCGGCCGCATTGCCTCCCCGGTGGTGCAGGGCGGGATTGTGCTGTCGCCCGATGACGAGGCCGACATCAGCCGCAAAGTCTATGCCGGCTATATCGACCTTGGCCTCTATCCCACCGACGCCTGGTATATCGGCGCGGCGATCCGGGCGGAACATTATGACGACGGATCGGGCAGCCCGGTGGGCCTCAAGCTCAACAGCCGCTATGAGGTCACGCCGACGCTGGCGATCCGCGGCACGGTCGGCACCGGCTTCCGCGCGCCCTCGCTGACCCAGATCGGCTACGCCCAGACCGACGGGCGGACCTCCTCCTTCTTCAACGCCGCGACCGGCCAGACCGAATTGCGCCCCACCGTCGCCAAGCTGGTGACGGCGGATTCCACCGTGGGCCAGCTGCTGGGCGCCAAGCCGCTCAAGGCGGAAAAGACGTGGAACGCGGGCCTCGGCCTCGTCTTCACCCCCGCGCCGTCGCTGTCGATCACGCTCGATGGCTATTATATCCGCATCAAGAACCGGGTGGAGCGGACCGGCCGCCTGTTCGGCCCCGGCATCTCGGCGATCCTCGCCGCCAACGGCCTGTCGGACATCGAACAGGCGGAATATTTCATCAACGCCGCCGACACCGAGACCAAGGGCTTCGACCTCGTCGCCGACTATAGCCGCACTCTCGGCGACCTCGGCAAGATCGGCGTGACGCTGGCCTTCAACTATTCCAAGACGAAGGTCACCGATGTCGTCGCCACCCCGTCGCAACTGTTCGCCGCCAGCGGCGCGTCGCTGCTCGGCGCGGGCTCGGTCTTCTTCGGCGGCGACAAGATCGGCGAGCTGGAAGTGCTTCAGCCCCGCACCAAGCTGGTCAGCACCGTCAACTGGCAGAAGGGCATTTTCGGTCTCAGCGTCACCGCCACCCGCTACGGCAAATATACGCAGCGCACGGCAGCGGGCGACGATCGCTATTTTGGCGCGAAGATCATCACCGACGCCAGCCTCAGTGCGAAAGTCACCGACTTCGCGACTCTCTCGGTCGGCGCGACCAATCTCTTCGACGTGCGGCCCGAAACCAACGGGCCGGGCAATCCCCAGACAGGGCAGGGCTATTATGGCCCGTCGCCCTTCAATCCCGCAGGCGGCTATTATTATGGAAGGATCGCTCTTGCCTTCTGATCGGCGCACCTTCCTCGCCGGTGCAGCCGCTCTCGCCCTCGCCGGTTGCGGTGAAGGCGCGAAGGGCGGCCGTACCAGGCTGGTGCTGGGCGATCAGGTCCATCTGCTCCAGTCGAAGGCAGAAGCGGCGCACGCGCTCGGCAACCTGCCCTATGACATAGAATGGGCCAATTTCGCCGGCGCCGCGCCCCTGCTCGAAGCGCTCAACGCAGGGGCGGTCGATACCGCGCCGGCGGGCGACCTGCCGGTGGTGCTGGCGGCAGCGGCCAAGGCGCCGCTCAAGATCGTCGCCGGAACAGGTTTCTCGACCCGCGACATCGGCATCATCGTGCCCCAAGGTTCCCCCGTCCGTCGCGTTACCGATCTCGCCGGCCGCCGCGTCATCGTCTCCAGCGCGCGGGGCAGCATTTCCCACTATCTCCTGCTCGAAGCGCTCAAGGAGGCACATGTCGACCGCAAGGCGGTGGATATCGGCTTCATGCTGCCCAATGACGCAGCCGCTGCCTTCAACGCGGGAAGGATCGACATATGGGCGACCTTCGGCACCTATCAGATCGCGGCGGAACTGGCCGGCGCGCGGCTGATACGCGACGGCGAGGGAATCAATAGTCCCTTCGCCCTGATCGCCGCGTCGCAGGCGGCGCTGGACGATCCGGCCAAGCGCGCCGCGCTGCGTGACGTTCTTGGCCGTCTTCAGAAGGCTGCGCTCTGGTCGGCGGACCATCCGGCCGCTTATGCCGCTATCTTGGTCGAGCAGACGAAGGTGGACCCGAGGGTCGCCGACATCATGGCCAACCGGCAGCGCGGGATACTCGTTGCCCCCGACGACGCCGTCATCACGCCGCTCCAGCGCGTGGTCGATCGCTTCCATGCCGACGGCGAACTGCCCGCCCATGTCGATGTCGCCGCGATCGTCGACCCAGGCATCTTCCCAGCATGAGCGGCGCTTCGCGACCCTTCATAAATCCTCATTGGGCGGCCGCCTGCCGTCCTCTTACTATCGCGCCCAAAGGAGCATCGCCATGGCTACAGTGTTGAAGGACGACCGATTCCGCCACAGCGGCATCAGCGAAGCCGAATGGAAGGTCCGCGTCGATCTCGCCGCCTTCTATCGTCTCTCGGCTCTCTACGGCTGGGACGATTTCATCTACACCCACATCTCCGCCCGCGTGCCGGGGCCCGACCATCATTTCCTCATCAACCCCTTCGGCCTGATGTTCGACGAGATCACGGCATCCAGCCTGGTCAAGGTCGATCTCGACGGCAACGTCATCGGGAACAGCGACTATGGCATCAACTATGCCGGCTATGTGATCCACTCGGCGATCCATGGCGCGCGCGAGGACGCCCATTATATCGCGCATTTCCATAGCGCCGATGGCATGGCGGTCTCCGCCCACGCCGACGGATTGCTGCCCTTGAACCAGCGCGCGCTCGCGTTGATTCCCCGCCTGTCTTACCATGACTATGAAGGCGTCGCGCTCAACCTTGACGAGCGCGAACGGCTGGTCGCGGACCTTGGCGATACCAAGGTCATGCTGCTCCGCAACCATGGCACGCTGGCACTGGGATCATCGCCGGGCGAAGCGTTCAGCGGCATCTATCATCTGGAGGAGGCCTGCAAGGCGCAGGTCCGCACCCTCGCTGTCGGCCGCGACAACATCCTTATCGCCCCCGAAGCCGCGCAGGAGGAAGTGCGCCGCCAGATGAGCCGGGAGCGCCTGCCCGTGGAGGGCGCCAAGTCCCATTACGATCTCGTCTGGGAAGCCGCGCTTCGCAAAGCGCAGCGCCGGTCGCCCGGCTTCGACGCCTGAGGGATCACGCCATGACCAAAAGACAACTCAAACTCGGCCTTGTCCCCACCGGCGTCGGCGGTCCCGGCGACAGCAACCGCTGGCTCGATCCCGACATTCCGGAGGACGCCAGCGTCAATATCGCCTGGACCATCGACATAGTGCGCCAGGCCGAGGCAGCGAAGTTCGACCTCGTCTTCATCGTCGACAGCCAGTTCATCACGCCCCACTCGCCACCCCATTATCTCAACCGGCTGGAACCGCTCACCCTCCTGTCGGCGCTGGCGGTGGCGACGAAACAGATCGGCCTCGTCGGCACCTTCACCACCTCCTACAACGACCCCTTCGGTCTCGCCCGTCGCCTCGCCTCGCTCGACCTCATCAGCAAGGGGCGGGCCGGCTGGAATGTCGTCACCAGCGGGGACGCGGGAACGGCGAGCAACTTCAGCCTGCCCGAACATTTCGACTATGACACCCGTTACCGCCGCGCGGTCGAGTTCCTGGATGTCGCACGCGGCCTCTGGTCGAGCTGGGAGGAAGGCGCACTGGTCCGCGACCGCACGACCGGTCAGTTCCTCGATCCCGCCCGGCTCCACCGCCTTGACCATCACGGCGAGTTCTTCCAGGTCGCGGGGCCGCTCAACATCCAGCGCTCGCCACAAGGGGAACCGGTCATCTTCCAGGCAGGCGACAGCGATCAGGGCCGCGATCTGGGCGCGAACATAGCCGACGCCATCTTCACCCATGCCGCCACGATCGAACAGGGCCAGGCTTTCTACGCCGACCTCAAGGGCCGCGCCGCCCGCCTTGGCCGTAATCCGGACGAGATTGTGATCCTCCCGGGCTTCTTCATCTATGTCGGCGATACCGACGCAGAGGCGCAGGAGATTCAGCGCCGCTACCGCGAGCAAGACCAGAGCTTCGACCAGGCGCTGGCCGAATTCGGTCGCCCGTTCGGCTGGCATGATTTCCGCCGCTATGATCCCGAGGCGCCCTTCCCGGTCGCAGCGCTCGATCATGCCAGGAGCAGCTTCTACACCCAGGCCAAGCGCATCACCGACGAAGCGATGGCGCAGGGCTGGACGCTGCGGCAGGCGGTAGAGAAAGCGCGCGCCAGTCGCGGCAGTCCCTTCGTCGGTTCACCCGAAACGGTAGCGAACGAAATCCAGCGCTGGTTTGAGGAGCGCGCGCTCGACGGACTCAACGTCCATCTCGGCCACCCTGAACAGCTCACCCGTTTCACCGAGGAGGTGGTGCCGATCCTCCAATCGCGTGGCCTGTTCCGCACCGACTATGAAGGCGACACGCTGCGCGCCAATCTCGGCCTCCCCATCCTGCCGAGCCGCCACCAGCGCGCTCCCGCGCGGCGGGACGCGGCCTGAACCTATGACAAATCATCGCCGCAGCGCCATCAACTCTCATTGGCGGCGCAGCGCGTCGGCGGCCATCATCACGTCAATGCAAGGAGACGATGATGGCGACTATCCTTACTCAGCCCCTCAAGACCCGCTATGCCGCCCTTCAGGCCGAGCGCGAACGCAACTGGTCCGCCGCGCAGCTTGAAGCCAATGCTCGCCAGCGCCGTCTGTTGATCGAGCGTTTCGATCCCGCCGCCATCGCCCAGCCCGGCGACCTGCTGCCCGACTTCGTCTTCGCGGAAGTGGACGGCGGGGAACTGACGCTGAGCGGCCTGACGAAAGGCGGATCGGCGCTCTTCATCTTCTTCCGCTTCGCCGGTTGCCCGGCGTGCAACATCGCGCTCCCTTATTATGCCGAGGCGCTCTACCCCGAACTGCGTCAGCGTGATATCCTGCTGGTCGCCCTCAGCCCGCAGCAGCCCGACCGGCTGCGGGAAATCAAGGATCGGCATCAGCTGCCCTTCCTAGTGGCCACGGATGCGGATAATAGCCTCGCCCGACATATCGGTATCGCGTTTGAGCCTGATGACAGACCTTCGCCGCCACCCGCCGGCTGGATTGGCGAGGTTACGGGGACGGGCACTTGGGAACTGCCCCAGCCAGCGGTCCTGCACCTGGGTGCAAACCGGGCCGTGAGGTCGTTGCAGGTCAGCCCCGACTGGCTGCAAAGACCCGAAGCGGAAGAGATATTGCAGAAAATTGCCTAAAGCCCGCGAAATTCGCGCGTTACGCCAGTAGCAGCGGGGTTGAAGTGGTGGCAGGCCGATAAAGGGCCGTTAGATGGCGGCCTTTGATATTGGGCAGCGACCGGACACCGGCCGCACGATAGCGTTGGAAAATGGCGCGCGGCCCATCGATCGGCCGAGCGTCGATTGGCACGACTGTCCGAGCACAGAACCGGCGGAGAAGCGGGCGGCCTTGAACGGGGTGCCGGTCTTTGCCGAAAAGGTCCAGGCGTAGTGGTCAGGATGCGCATGCCCCCAGGCGCGGGCGAGGCGCGCGGTGAAATCGGCCACCAGCGCCGTTTCCGCGATCGCGGTGTCGCTGGCTGCAAGGAAGGCGAGGCTGGTCGGAACGCCGCTGCCATCAGCCAGAACATGATCGCCATTTTCCAGTACGGCTATGCCAATATAGCTGCCCCGGGTCGACTAGGCGTCGATCGCTCCGCTGGCGAGAACCGACTTCGCTTCGCCATTGGCGAGATGGATCCATTGCACGTCTGTCGGCTCGAGCCCCGCCTTTTCCAGCGGTTTGAGGGCCAAATCCTGCCCGGCGGACCCCTTTATCGTCGCCAGCCGCTTGCCCTTGAGGTCGGCGAGCGTGCCGATCGGCGATGGTTTCGGCTGGCGCTGTTGCCATGGTGCATTCCTTTCCTGCCAGTGCGACTCCCCTGACGGTAGCGACGCACCGATGGGTAAGTCAGCCAAGCCCGGCATTTCCCATGAATAATTTTGGGCCCTGATGACCAACGGGCCGAGCAACGCTTTTACGTCCCTTTGCGTCGACCTATTGGCATCGCTCGCGGACGATCAAGAAGTTTCAGAGAATCACGGGCCCAAGCCAGCAATTCCATTGAACAAATTCAGCGGTGATTGAGCAGCACTCATTATCTTCCCTCGCGTCAGCGGCCTAGCCTTCGCGCCAAATCGGCAGGAGGAACAAGCATGGGTCACGGGACCGAACGGCAATTGCATCTGGGCGCGATATTGGAAGGCGTGGGCGCCGACCATCATAGCTGGCTCGACCCGGAGCTACCCGGCAACGCCAGCATCGACATTAGCTGGTATATCGAGAATGCGCGGCTGGCGGAGGCGGCGAAGTTCGATTTGGTCTTCATCATCGACTCGCCCTACATCACCCCGGACACCGCGCCGCATTTCCTGAACCGGCTGGAGCCGCTGACTTTGCTGTCGGCGGTGGCGGCGAGCACGTCGAGCATCGGCCTCGTGGGGACGCTCACTACATCCTATTGGGAGCCCTATAATGTCGCGCGGCAGTTCGGCTCGCTCGACCACATCAGCAGGGGCCGCGCGGGGTGGAACGTCGTCACCACCGGCCTCGAGGGCGCGGCGCACAATTACGGGCGCGACGTGCATTTCGAGCATGGCGTGCGTTATGCCCGCGCGCGTGAGTTCGTCGAGGTGGTGCAGGGCCTGTGGGACAGTTATGAGGAGGACGCCTTCCCGCGCGACCGGGCGGCGGGTGTCTTTTTCGACAAGAGCAAGCAGCACCGCCTTGACCACAAGGGCGCGCATTTCTCGGTCGCCGGGCCGTTGGCGCTCAGCCGTTCGCCGCAGGGGCAGCCGGTGATCTTCCAGGCCGGCGACAGCGGCGAAGGACGCGCGCTGGGCGCGGCCATTGCTGAGGGCACCTTCGCTGCGTCCCAGGATTTCGAGAACGGGCGCGCTTATTATGCCGACCTCAAGGCGCGGGCGGCGGCGATCGGGCGAAACCCGGACCTCATCAAGGTGATGCCGGGTCTCGTCCCCACCATCGCCGAGACGGATGAAGAAGCGCAGGCGCTTGCGACGGCGCAGCAGGGCAGCCTCAGCATCGACAAGCTGCTGACGCAGGTCGGACGGGCGTTCAACTATCATGATTTCTCGGGCTACGATCTCGATGCGCCGTTCCCGGACCTGACCGGCGTGACGCTCAACAGCTACAAGGGGCAGGCCGAGCGGATCATCCGCGTGGCGGCAGAGGAGAAGCTGACGCTGCGCCAAGCGGCCTATCGCTTCGGCCAGTGGAAGTCAGACTTCGTGGGATCACCCGAAACGATCGCCAACGAGATCGAGCGCTGGTTCACCGGGCGCGCGGCAGACGGCTTCATCCTGCGGGTGACGAGGCCAGGCGACTTCGCACTGTTCCGCGAGAAGGTGGTGCCTATCCTCCAGACGCGGGGCCTGTTCCGCACCGAATACGCCCATGACACGTTGCGCGGCCATCTGGGTCTGCCTGTCCCTGAGCATCGGCACGCCCAGGTGCCGGTCGCCATCGCCGCGGAGTGAGCGACATCCTGACACAGCGGTGCGACGTGCTCATCATCGGCGGCGGGATGGCAGCAGCCTGGGCCGCCATCGCCGCCGCAAAGGCGGGCGCGGCCACCATCCTGGTCGACAAGGGCTATGTCGGCACCAGCGGCGTGACCGCGACGGCCGGGCCCAACCACTGGTGGATACCGCCCGATCCGGCGCGCCGACGCGAGGCGATCGAGCAGAAACTCGCCGCCGGACTTGGGCTGGGCGATCCGGCGTGGATGGAGCGGGTGATCGACACCACCTGGCGAATCCTGCCCGACCTGTCGCCCTATTACCGATTCGGGTCGGACGGGAGGGGCGGCACCTATTATAGCGGCGTGCGCGGACCGGAGTATATGCGCGCGCTGCGTGCCTATGCGGTGGCGGCGGGCGCGCGGATTCTGGACCATCATCCCGCGCTGCAGTTGCTGACCGACGCGGAAGGGGCCGTAGTTGGGGCGCGGGGGCATGCGCGACTGGCAGGCACGGACTGGGAGATACACGCACGCGCCGTCGTGATGGCGACGGGCGGCTGCGCCTTCCGCTCCGGCCTCATCGGCAGCCATGGCAATACCGGCGACGGCTATCTGATGGCGGCGGAGGCGGGCGCGGAGCTTTCCGGCATGGAATTCTCCATCCAATATACGGTATCGCCCGCCTGGGCATCGACGCGAACGCTGCCCTATAGTGCTGCCCGCTATTATGATGCGGAAGGCGCCGAGATCGTCACGCCGCCGCGCGGCCATGCACATTATCAGGCGCTGGGCGCGGCGCTGCTGAAAGGGCCGGTATATGCCGACCTGATCGACGCGCCTGCGGAATTGCCGCCGATCCTGAAGGATATCCAGCCCTTCACCCCGCCGCCCTTCGTTCGCAAGGGCGTGGACCTGTTCCGCGATCGCTGGCCGATCAAGCTGTTCGGCGAAGGCACGATCCGGGGCAATGGCGGGCTGCGCATCCTGGATGAGAATTGTGGGACCAATGTCGCTGGGCTTTATGCCGCCGGCGACGCCGCGACGCGTGAACTGGCGACGGGGGCGGTCAGCGGCGGTGGGGCGGTCAACAGCGCCTGGGCGCTGACATCGGGCCAGATCGCCGGCGCCGCGGCGGCACGGCGGAGCCTGGCGTTGCGCGACAAAATGGTAGGCGCGGCGCGGGCAGTGGGATCGGCAGGGATAGCGCCTGCGTCCGACGAGCGAAGCATCGACCGCAAGGCGATCGAAGCAGATGTCGATCATCATATGAACAGCTACCAACATTCCCTGTGGCGGAGCCGTACGCAGCTCGGCGATACGCTTGCTTTGCTCGATACCCACTGGCGCATGATCGGCGATCATGGCTGGGCGCAGGGGTCGCGGCTCGTCGCGCTGCGCGAGACGGCGGCGCTGACCGCCACGGCGCGCTGGTGCACGGCGGCGGCGCTCGCCCGCAACGAGAGCCGTGGCATCCACGTCCGCGTCGATGCCCCCGCGCTAGATCCGGCGTGCGGCGTGCGGCTGCTCACCGGTGGACTCGACCGGGTGTGGACCCGCCCCGAACGCCGCGCCTATGCGGAGGCGGCGGAATGATCGCCCATATTTTCGAGGATCTGTGCAACGGCTGCCACCGCTGCGTGGCCGTCTGCCCCACGCATGTGCTGGATGTGGGCGACGGCACGCCGGTGATCGCTCGTCTCGACCAGTGCCAGACCTGCTATATGTGTGAACTTTATTGCGAGGCCGACGCCCTCTATGTCGGGCCTGACGCGCACGTCGCCGAAAGCGTCGATCCGCAAGCGATCCGGGCATCGGGGCACCTCGGCCGCATCCGCCGCGACCATGGCTGGGACCGGCCGGACGAGGCCGGGCATCTGGACCGATACCGGCTGCTCGGCCCCCTGTTGCAGGAGGGTGGGGAGACTGCCGCACGACGCTACCGCACCCTGGCCGCGGGCGGAACGGACACCGCCGATTGAGATAGTTTTCCAGCCTTATTGGGGATCGTCATGCCTCAGGCGACGCCGCGCCTGATAGACGTCGCATCTTCGGAAAAATGGTGGTCCATGCCCATGATGCTGTCCCGTCGCCACACTCTCGGCCTTCTGGCCGGCTCGCTTCTCACCGCCTGCGCGGGCGATGGCGCGGCCCGCAAGGGCAAGCTGTTCGTCGGCGACCAGCGCGGCGGATCGCGCGTGGTGTTGCAGGGGGCGAAGCGGCTGGACGATGTGCCATATGAGATTATCTGGTCGCAATTTCCCAATGCGGCGCCGCTGCTGGAGGCGCTGAACGCCGGCGCGATCGACAGTGGCATCGGCGGGGATTCGGCGTTCATCTTCGCCGCCGGCACCGACGCGAAGATCAAGGCGATCGGCGCGCAGGCGACGCGCGGCATGGGGCCGGTAGTGCTGGTGCGGCGGGACTCGCCGATCCGGTCGCTTGCGGATCTCGCCGGGCACAAGGTCGCGACCCCGCGCGGGTCGATCAGCCACAATCATGTGCTCGCCGTGCTGGAAGCCTATGACCAGCCCTACGACACGGTCAACTTCGCCTTTCTCTCGCCCTCGGACGGGCGCGCGGCGTTGCAGAGCGGTGCGGTCGACGCCTGGGCGATCTGGGACCCCAACGCCGCCATGGCTGAGCAGGACGGCGCGCGCATCCTGCCCGGCAAGCAACATCTTGTGCCCGGCTATGGTCTGATGTTCGGGCGCGAAGGCGCGATCGCCGACAAGCGCGCCTTGCTTCAGGATTATCATGACCGGCTCTATGCCGGCTGGAGGTGGGCGGCGCGCAACCGCGACGCCTACGTCGCGCTGATGCACAAGGATACGGGCCTTGCGCTCGACATACTGCGCATTATGCAGCGCCGTGCGGACCGCTTCCCCGCCAAGGTCGACGATGCGCTGATCGCCCAGCAGCAGGCGACCGCCGACCGCTATTTCCGCGCCAAGGTGATCGATCGCAAGCTGGACGTGCGGCCACTGTTCAACACCAGCTTTTCATGAGCCGCTACTCGGCCGCCCATTGGGGCGTCTATGAGGTCGAGGCCAATCCGGGCGGCGGTGCCCCCCACCTGTCGCCGCTGGGAATGGACCCCGATCCCAATCCGATCGGTCTCGATCAGCTCGACGACAGCGTCACCGGGTTGCGCGTCGCCCGTCCGGCGATCCGCAAGGGCTGGCTGGTGGGACGGAACCGCGAAGGACGAGGCGAGGAGCCTTTCATCGACCTCCCTTGGGATGAGGCGCTCGACATCGCCGCCTCCGAGATCGAGCGGGTGCGCCGCAACCATGGCAACGACGCGATCTTCGGCGGCTCCTATGGCTGGTCGAGCGCCGGCCGCTTCCATCATGCGCAAAGCCAGCTCCACCGCTTTTACAATATGCTGGGCGGCTATGTGCGCAGCGTCGACAGCTACAGCCTGGGTGCCGGGCGGGTGCTGATGCCGCACATCGCGACCAGCATGGACGAGAGCAACGCCTCGCACACGAGCTGGGACGTGCTGGAGGCGCATTGTACCCTGTTCGTCAGCTTCGGCGGCGTGCCGCTCAAGAACACCCGCGTCTCCTCCAGCGGCGCCGGCCGGCATCGCGCCCGTTCCGGTCTGAAACGTCTGCGCGAAGCCGGCGCGCAGATCGTCAATATCGGCCCGGTCGGCGACAATCTGGGCGATAATGATGCGAGCGAATGGATCGCCATCCGTCCCAATACGGACACGGCGATGATGCTGGCGCTGGCCTGGGTGGTGCTGCACGATCCGCTGTTCGACCGCGGCTTCCTCGACAGTCATACGGTCGGCTTCGACATATTCCGCGCCTATCTGCTGGGGGAAGCGGACGGGGCGCCCAAGACGCCCGGATGGGCCGCCGCGATCACCGGCGTTCCCGCCGCCCGGATTGCCGCGCTTGGCCATGACCTGCTGCGCCACCGCACGATGCTCAACTGCGCCTGGGCGTTGCAGCGCGCCGCGCATGGCGAGCAGCCCTTCTGGGCGCTGGTGACGCTCGCCGCGATGGTCGGGCAGATCGGTCTGCCGGGGTGCGGCTACGGCCTTGGCTATGGCGCGATGAACGTGATGGGCAGCCCGCATCCGCGCCTGCCCGGCCCATTCCTGCCGCAGGGGCGCAACGGCGTTTCGGCCTTCATCCCCTGCGCGCGCATCGCCGACATGCTGCTGCGTGCCGGAGAGCGCTTCACCTATAATGGCGGGGTCCATCGCTATCCCGACATAAGGCTTGTCCACTGGGCGGGGGGTAACCCGTTCCACCACCATCAGGACCTCAATCGGCTGAGACAGGGCTGGGCGCGGCCCGACACGATCATCGTGCAGGAACAATATTGGACCCCGGTTGCGCGGCAGGCCGACATCGTCCTGCCCGCCACCCTCTCGCTGGAGCGCGACGACATCGGTTTCGCCACGCGCGAAGGACTGTTCGTCGCCATGCGCCAGGCCGTCCCACCACAGGGCGAGGCGCGCGACGATCACGCCATCTTCGCTGCGCTAAGCCGCCGGCTCGGGACGGAGCAAGCCTTTACCGAACGGCTCGACACAATGGGCTGGCTTCGGCGCCTCTATCGCGAAAGCGCGGAGAAGATCGCCACCACCGGGATCAACCTTCCCGAGTTCGACCAGTTTTGGGAAAACGGCCTGATCGACCTGTCCGCACATGATGCGCCGTATGTCATGCACGCAGATTTCCGCCGCGATCTGCGAGCGTACCCGCTGCCGACGCCATCAGGCAGGATAGAGATTTTTTCCGAGCGGATCGCGCGTTTCGATCTTGCCGACTGCCCCGGTCATCCGGTCTGGCGCGAGCCGTTCGAGTGGCTCGGCCATGAGAAGGCCAAAGTCTATCCGCTCCACCTCCTCTCCGACCAGCCGGAACGACGGCTGCACAGCCAGCTCGACGCAAGCCCCTATAGCCGTGCGGGCAAGGTGGCAGGACGCGAGCCGGTCTATCTCAATCGCGGCGATGCGGCGGCGCGCGGCATCGCCGATGGTGATCTGGTCGAACTGTTCAATGATCGCGGCCGGTGCCTGGCGGGTGCGATCCTGAGTGATGCGATCATGCCGGGGGTGGCGCGACTTGCGACCGGGGCTTGGTTCGATCCCGGCCCGAACCTCGAACGCCATGGCAATCCCAATGTGCTGACGCTCGATCGCGGCGCTTCCGGCCTGTCGCAGGGCTGCGTCGCCCAGACCTGCCTGATCGAAGCGCGGCGGTTCGAGGGCGAACCGCCCCGCGTTACTATATTCGATCCGCCTCAGATCTTGCCGCGCAGCGTCAGCCCATAGAGGCGCGGCTCGCCGATCGCCGCCATCGCCACGCCATAGGTCGCGTTGACGCTGATCGTGTTGTAATAATCCTTGTCGAACAGGTTGCGGACCCAGACCGACACGTCCCACCTGCCGTCGGAGCGACGCAGCCCCGCATGGGCGCCGAACAGGGCGGAGCCCGGCACGCGCGAGAAGGGATCGAGATTGACCGACGCGAAATAGCTGGAGCGGTAGCTGCCGTCTGCGCCGACATAAAACTCCTTCTCGCCGCCCGCCGGATGGACATATTCAACCGTACCGCCGAGCGACCATTTGGGCGCGCCCGACGCCTGCCGGCCCGACAGGTCGATCGAGGTCCGGTAGCTGTTCAGATAGTCGGGAACCGCGTTCGTATACCGCGTATATTTGGCATCATTATAGGTCGCGGCGAAGGTCGCGCTCAGCCCCTCGACCGGTGCGAAGCGGGCGTCGAGCTCAACACCGCGCGACCGCAGCGTGCCGACATTGGCGATATAATAGGCCGCCGGGCTGACCTGCGTATTGGCGTAGTTGGCCTGATAATTCTGGTCTTTTGTCCAGAACAGCGCCCCGTTCAGCTCGACCGCGCCTTCCGCAAGCCGGGATTTGACACCCAGTTCGAAAGCATCGACCTTTTCGGGCTTCACGAAGACATCGACGCCCAAAGTCTGGCGGACGAGGTTGATGCCGGGCGACTTATAGCCGCGCGAATAGCTGTAATAGGCGTGGACATCGTCCGACACATCATAGGCCGCGATCAGCGTGCCCGACAGATTGTTGCTGTTATTCTTGACATAATAGCTCGCTACAGGCGCGTATGCGGCGCGCAAAGCGATGGCTGTCGCTTGGACCGCTGCGGGCAGCGCGCTGATCGGCGTCACATCACCCCTTGCCTCGGCGTCGTACAGGCCGGTCTTGTGCTCATAGGTGTAGCGCAGCCCGCCCGTCACGCGGAAGCGCGGCGAGACGTTCCATGTCGCCTGCCCATAGGCGGCATAGCTATGGGTCGCGGGCACGACATGGGCGAACGCCTCCAGCCCGTCGAGGATCGCCGAGGGCAGCGGAGAGACAGTCGCGGTGGGGGTGTTGGCTGTGCGGAGCCAGCCGACTGCGTCGCGGCCATAGACCGTCCGCTGCTTGTCGTCCGCCTCCTGCCAGAAGAAATAGAGGCCGGCGCTGAAATCGATCGTGCGTTCGCCGGTGGATGCCAGGCGGAATTCCTGGCTCACCTGCTGCTGGTCGGTATCTACGACGCCCAGCGTCGAGATCTCCGCACCGATCTGGTCCCCGTCATAATTGGGGATCCACTTCCAGTTGCGATAGGCGCTGATCGACGTGAGCGTCACGCCTGGCAGATCGACGTCGAGCTGCGCTTGGAAGCCGTAGCTCGGCATCTTGTCATATTGGCTGCTGTCGAGATCGACCTGCCTGTCGAAAGCGTTCACGCTGCCCGGCGCATAGCCCACATCGGCGGCGCGGCGGTAGAAGCCGCGCACCTGCATGCCGTTGTTCAGGGTGGTGGGCAGGACGCGGGCGATGCTTTGGAAGCCCACATCGCCCTTCTGGATCGAATAATCGGCGATGAAGCGCAGCCGGACATTGTCCGCCGGCTTGTAGAGCAGGTCGAAGCGCGCCGAATGATTGTCCAGATTGTCCCAATCTTCATTGTAGACGATGTTGCGAATGAGGCCGCTGCGCGAGGTCCGCAGATAGGACAGGCGCACCGCCAGCGTGTCGCTGAGCGCTGCGTTGAGGCTAAGATATCCGCGAGCATAGTCGTAATTGCCGTAACTGGCTTCTGCCCTCGCTTCATTGGTGAAGCTTGGCGCGCGGGTCTTCACGTCGATCGCGCCGGCGACGGTGTTCTTGCCCAACAGCGTGCCCTGCGGGCCGCGCAGCAACTGGATGCTCTCTACATCGATGAGGTCGGTGATGACCGATCCGGTGCGCGGCCGATAAACGCCGTCGACATAGAGGCCGACGCCCTGTTCCAGCCCGTCGTTGGTGCCGCCCGAATTGGTGCCGATGCCGCGGATCGTGATCGTCTGGTTGCGGCCGCTGAAGCCCTGGATGTTTAGGCTTGGCAGTTGCTGGATCGACTGCTTGAGGTTGAACGCGCCCTGCGCCGCGATCCTATCTCCGCTGATCGCGCTGATGGCGATCGGCACTTTCTGGGCGTCTTCCTTCCGGTAA
The DNA here is from genome assembly GCF_040676285.1 of Sphingobium sp. LMC3-1-1.1. Lineage (NCBI taxonomy): Bacteria > Pseudomonadati > Pseudomonadota > Alphaproteobacteria > Sphingomonadales > Sphingobiaceae > Sphingobium > Sphingobium sp. LMC3-1-1.1. The sequence continues at coordinate 37,575 of NZ_JBEGHQ010000005.1, forward strand.
CGGGCGGTGACGACGATGTCCTGCACCGCCGCCTCGCCGGCTTCGCCCTCCGGCTCGGGGCTCTGGGCGAAACTGGTCGCGGGCAGCGACAGCGCGGCAGCGCTGCCCAACAGGGCCAGGATGATATGGGCTGGACGACGATGCATGTTCTTCCCCTCGATAAATCGGGGACCGCATAGGGAAGGACAGCCCGATGCATCCAATGCGCATCGCGCGGCGTCCTATTGCGAATGCGAAAGCATTGAGCGCTGCTCAACGATGAATGCGTCATGCCGTATATATCCGGCTGGGTAACGCGCTGTCTGCGCTCGTTTCCTCGATCCGGCCGCCCTCGGTTAACGCCGCTCATACAAACGTGAAAAATTCTCAACCCGCGTTTCGGACCATTTGCCAGCGGCCTCTTTCGGCTAAGGCGGCGTCGGCGACAGGAGACATCTTCATGAAGTATCGGACATTGGGACGGACGGATATCAAGGTCAGCCTCATCTGCCTCGGCACCATGACCTGGGGATCGCAGAATAGCGAGGCGGAGGCGCACGCCCAGCTCGACTATGCGATCGGACAAGGAATCAATTTCATCGACACGGCCGAAGGTTACCCGGTCACGCCTGTCAGCCGAGAGACGCAGGGGAAAACCGAGGAATTTATCGGGAGCTGGCTCGCTAGGCGCGGCAAGCGCGACGACATCATCGTTGCGACGAAGGTCGCAGGCCCCTCGCGCGATCCCGTACGGGAATTTCGCGGCGGCAACAACCGGCTGGACCGGCGCAATATCGAGCAGGCGATCGACGATAGCCTCAAGCGCCTGCGGACCGACTATGTCGATCTCTATCAGGTCCATTGGCCCGACCGCCCTGTGCCGTCCTTCGGCGCGCGCGGCCTCGCGCAGATCGACGACATGCCGGAGATAGTGCCGATCGAGGAGACGCTCGACGCGCTCGCCGGCCTGGTCAGGGCCGGCAAAGTGCGGCATGTCGGTGTCTCCAACGAGACGCCTTGGGGCGTGTCCGAATATCTGCGGCTCGCGCGCGATCAGGGGGTGCCCCGCATCGCCTCGATCCAGAACGCCTATAATCTCCTCAATCGCACGTTCGAGGGCGGGCTTAGCGAATTCGCATTGCGGGAAGGGGTCGGTCTTCTCGCCTATTCCCCCTTGGCCGGCGGCAACCTCACCGGTAAATATCTAGGCGGCGTCATTCCGCCTGGCTCACGCCGGGATGTCGCAAAGCAGTTCGGCCGCTATGACCTTCCGGGGCAGGGGACGGCCAGCGCCCGCTATGTCGCCATCGCTCATGCGCACGGCCTAGATCCGGCGCAGATGGCGCTCGCCTATGTGAACAGTCGTGATTTCGTGACGGCCAACATCATTGGCGCAACATCCATGGAACAGCTCGAAGTGAATATCGCAAGCACCAGCATCGTCCTGTCGCCCGAAGCCGTCGCGGCCATCGAAGCGGTGCATCGGGAGATTCCCGACCCCTGCCCCTGACCGCCCCGGTCGAGCGCCGGTTGATGGCACCCCGCCCATCGCCTGCCACCCCGTTCCCCTACCCATGAGCGGCCAATCCGCTCCGATCAGCAACACTCATTGGTTGAGCCGGCTTTCTTTCAGGCTCAGCAAAGTTCATTATACATTCTCTACTAAATTAGTAGTTTTACCGCCAAGGGCGTAAGCCCTGGGGGGGGGCATTGTCCCGATGAGGCGATATGGAGGTGTAATCCTCAACCGGCAGCTCTTGCCCATGTGTCGATCGGCGTCAGGCGCCTTGAGCGCCGCGACGCCCGAGCCTCAGCCAAGAAGGATATCATATGCCGTCGATCAATCGGGAGTGGCTGCGCGCAGCCGCCGCCCCGCCTGTCGTTTCGTTCGCTCTCCTGTCGATCGAGCCAGCGTTGGCAACGGAACCGACAAACCCTGTGAAAGCGCCGGACGCCGGCAACGGCCTTGGCGATATCGTCGTCACAGCCACCCGAAAGGAAACCAGGCTCCAGTCCACGCCCGTCGCGGTCAGCGTGATCGACGAGACCTTTCGCAGCAACCAGAATGTCCTGACGACCCGGGATCTCGCCGGGCAAATACCGGGCCTCTACACGCCGCCAACCGGAATCACGCCGCTGACCAATACCTTCTTCATTCGCGGCATCGGCAACAGTGATCCGATCTTCGACCCAACGGTCGGCATCTATATTGACGATGTCTATCTGCCGCGCGCGATCAACGGCATGTCGGACCTGACCGACATCGAACGGATAGAAGTGCTGCGAGGGCCGCAAGGCACTCTGTTCGGCGCGAATTCGGCGGGCGGCGCTGTTCGTTACGTCACGCGTACGCCGGGCGACAGACTCAATCTGCGGTTTGACGCCGGCTACGGCAATTACAAGGCCTTCAATGCCCACGCCTATGTCGCCGGCCCGCTGATGCCGGGCCTGCTGGCTGCAAGCATCGCATTCGCGCATGACGAGCATGAAGGCTATACTTGGAACCCATCACTCCAGCGTCGCGTGAACAACCAGAATACAGATGGCGGCCGCGTGAAGCTGGTCTTCACGCCGTCCAGCACGCTGAAGTTCATCCTCACCGCAGACGGCACGGTCGATCATTCGCAGGCCGCGCAATATGTCCCGACCACCTATAACGCCACAAATCCCGCCTTGTCCGGCTTGGGCGCCATCACCGGCGGGACGCTGTTCAGCCCGACGCAGTTTTCGGCGTTCGGGGACAATGTGAGCTATGCCGGGCGCTACGGCATCAACCGGTCGCACTCCGGGGGGCTTACGGGCCGGATCGACTTCGACCTCTCGCCGCATCTCTCGATCCACTCGATCACCGCGTTGCGCGCGTTCGACCAGAACCCGGTCAACTACAATAATGACGGCCAGAACCGCCTTCCCTACAACAGCGCCCAGCCGCGCCGGGTCGACATCTCGGACAACTATATCGTGTACAAGCAGAAAAGCTTCACCCAAGAGTTGCAGGTGCAGGGTGACTGGAATCGCCTCGATTTTACTGGCGGACTCTATTATCTGTTCGAAAATTTCCGGAGTAACCGCATCGGTTATGTCACCGGCCTTCCAGCGTCGGACACCGCGCTACCGGCCGCGCCATTCGACCAAATCGGCAGGACGATCACCCGCAACTATTCGGCCTATCTGCAAGCCAATTATCGTCTGACCGACCGGCTGACGCTGACAGCCGGCGGACGCTACATCACCATTCGCCGGGCCTTCGACTTTCAGGGCGTGAATGACGACCTCGACGGCAATCCGATCGATCCGACGCTCTATCCGCAGGTGCGGACCGGGGGTGCGATCCCGGCTCTCGGCGTCAACATCGCCGCATCCCAGATCAACTTCACCAACGCCAACGTGCTCAACCACAAGACGTGGAACGCCTTCACTCCGAAGCTCGGCCTCTCCTATCAGGTCACGCCCGCCATCTTCCTGTTCGCAAGCTTTGCCAAGGGCTTCGACGCGGGAGGGTTCAACAATCGCGCCCTCAACCTCGCCACCGCTCTGCCATACGCACCGGAAACGGTCAGCACCTATGAAGGCGGCGTTAAAAGCGAGTGGTTCAACCGCCACCTGCGCGTCAACCTGACGGGCTTCTACAACGACTACAAAAATCTCCAGACGGCCGTGTCAGCCTTCAGCCCTATTTCTGGCACCTATGTGAGCACCCGCGGCAACGCGCCGGCGGCGTATACCCAGGGCTTCGAGCTGGAGACATCCCTACAGCCGGTCGACAATCTGTCGCTGGCGCTCAACGTAACGTACCTCAAGACGCGGTTTGACGACTATTCTGCGCCGACCCTGGGAACGGTTCCGGCCTACAACTACACGGGAAAGGCGTTTTCGGGCCAGCCGGAATGGCAATATTTCGCTTCGGCGGATTATGGCATCCCGATCGGCGGCGTCGGCACGATCAAGCTGGGCAGCAGCGTGAACTGGCAGACATCCTATTTCTCCGACCTGCTCAACAGCCCGCAATATCGAATCGGCAACAAGCATTTCGTGAACGGGTTCATCGGCTTCACCACCGCGAACCGGCGCTGGGATTTCACGCTGACGGCCCGCAACATTGGGAACGCCTTCTACTTCTCGACCCTTTCACCGGTCAGCACGCCACTCAGAGCCGGCCCCTTTGCGGGAACGCAGCTTGTTCAGGGCGCGCAAAACGCGCCCCGGACCATCTTCTTCAAGGTCGTATATCAATATTGAAGGCCCCTTGGGGGCGGGCGGTCCCCGAATTTGCCGGAGCAGGAAACTCGTCGCACTGCGGGTGCAACTCTCAAAAGATCGCGCTCAGATTGAATGAGGCGTACCGCGTCCATCGTCCTGCGGTGGCATTCGGTGCATCCCGCAAGAACCGCCCCTTGGACAGCACCAGGCCATCAAATTCGAACTGCAGGCGCTGCGGTACGAGCCAGTAACGGATGCGGCCCTCCAACTGGTGGCCAGAAAAATCACCGGCCCTCCCTGTAGCATCGCGAACGCCGGTGGATGAGAAACTATCCTGGCGCGATGCAAGCCACATGGGCCTGTAGACCGCGAACCAGTCGAGGCGTCGACTGGGTTTGGCTTCGAACCTTACCCCGACAGTTTCGATGTTGGTGCGCGCAAGCGCGTTATAGAGGCCCGCCGGAGCAAGATCGGCACGCCGCATGCCAAAGAGCGTGTCGAAACGGCCGAACTTCCCACCCGGTTTGTCACCACTTGCCCGGTCATATTCAATTGAAAAACGAGGCGTCCAGGCACCCGCGAAGGTATAGCCCGCATCGACGTGAATGAAATTGGCAGCGACGCTTTGATGCGCGGCCGTAGGCGACGCCGAGATACTTGCCGAGCCTGTCTGGTAGAAACCTTCTATCTCGTAATCGAACTGTCCTGGCTTGGGATCGAGCATCACTCGGCCACCGAATGTATTTAATGAACGATCGCGAGTGGGGCGGCCTGGAGCATCACGCTCACCTAGATGGAAGTAGGTAAGTTCGATCGTCGCCGGACCGATCATTTTCGCGCGGCTTAGCTGACCGCCCCATAGCACAAGATCGAAGCTCTCTTTATCGAGCTTCACCTTCGCCGAACGCACATCGTGGAGAGCGTCGGGCAAGCGAATTTGCGGCAATGTGTAGATGAAAGTCCCTTTCCATCCACCCTTCGCGGAAAGATCAACTTTCAATCCCGTATAGCCGTTGGTGGTGTTACGATAATCGTCGGCTGCCACAAGTCGGCGAGAACCCAGATTGAGCATTATCCGTCCCGCCGTGATCGAGATCTTCGACCGGTCGCCAAGCGGGTCTGTCAACGTGCCTGCAATATAGGCCTGTACCGGTTCGAACGCATTGACCTCATTCGTCGATACAGGCGTCCCGACGCGATCACCCCAAACCCGGCTGTCATAAAGCTCGACAGCCACCTCGATGTCGGACTTGCGAAACCGAGCCAGCACATTGGTGCGGAGGTTCACCATATCGTCGCTCTTGTTGAAGCCTGCACGGGCTTGGCCGTCGATCGCCTCATAACGCAGGCGCATCGCTCCCGAAATCGAAAACCCCTCTATCGCCTCTTGAGCCTGGGCAGGGCTGGCGTTGGCTGCAAACGCCCCGCCTGCGGCCAAAACCCATCGCGTCCGCATGACAAGCTTTTCACGCCACATATGATATACCTATTCTATATATATAGAAAATGAGATATAGTAATATCATGAAACGCGCAACAGCCCCTGTCGAGTGGATTGCTCTACTCCACCAGCTTCCGACGAAACCGCCCTATCTGCGCGTGAAAATCTGGCGTCGTCTGCAAGCAATCGGCGCGGTGGCAATCAAGAACGCCGTCCACGTGCTGCCGAAGACACTGGAGCACGAAGCAACTCTTCAGGAACTGCTGAATGAGATCGTCGCCGGTGGGGGCGAAGCGATCCTGATCGAAGCCAGACTGCTCGCCGGCATGAACGATGCGGACATTCAGGCGCTTTTCGATGGCGCACGGGACGCGGATTATGACGAAATTACGCAAAGCGCCCGACGCCTTCTGGAAACCGGCCCCGCCAGCGGAAGCGAAATTGCGCGGCTTCAGAAACGAATGAACGAGGTCTTGGCACTCGACTATTTCAGGGCCCAACGCCGCCAGGATGCCGAGGTTGCGCTCGCTGAGCTTGTCCGCCAACGCTACGAGCATCCTGATATCAGCCGCACCGAGCCTCCGGCCGAACACCCGCCGGACCTGAAATCGAAGGTCTGGGTGACGCGCAGCGGGGTTCATGTCGATCGGATTGCTTGTGCCTGGCTTATTCGCCGGTTCGTCGACCCGGTGGCCACCTTCAAATTCGTTGATGCCCGCACCTATCTGCCCGGCCCGGACGAACTGCGCTTCGACATGGCTGAAGCGGAGTTCACCCATGAGGAAGATCGATGCAGCTTCGAGACGATCATGCTGCGAGCGGGTCTTTCCGATGATCCTGCCCTCGCAGCCATCGGCGAAATCATCCATGACCTCGATATCGCGGACGGCAAGTTCAACCGACCGGAAACAGCGGGACTGGGAGCGATCCTTTCCGGGGTGTGCGCTTCCACCGACGACGACCTTCAGCGCATCGCCCAGGCGGGCGAAACGCTCAACCAGTTCCATGCATTCTTCAGCGCGAGGGGAACCGAACAATGACTGCTGCTCCCTTTGCTCCTGCTGACGCGCCGGTCCAGGGCACAGGCGATCACGGCATTCCGTTCGCCGAAGCGGCAGGCGTGTGGGCGCGCATTGCCGCCCTGAGCTTTGGCGGGCCTGCCGGCCAGATCGCGGTCATGCACCGCATCCTGGTCGAAGAGAAGAAGTGGATCGGGGAGGAACGATTTCTGCATGCACTGAACTACTGCATGTTGCTGCCTGGGCCCGAAGCGCAGCAGCTTGCCGCCTATCTCGGGTGGCTGCTGCACAAGACCAAGGGCGGGCTGGTAGCCGGATGCCTGTTCGTCCTGCCCGGCTTTCTCGCCATTCTTGGCCTCAGCTGCATCTATGTGCTGCTCGGGCAGACCCCGCTGATAGAGGGTTTGTTCTTCGGCCTCAAGGCTGCTGTTCTCGCCGTCGTCATCCAGGCTGTCGTGCGCGTGGGATCGCGAGCGCTCCGGAACAACGTGATGCGAGGAATAGCGGCAGCGGCGTTCGTCGCCATCTTTTTCCTCGACGCGCCGTTTCCGCTGATCGTCCTTCTTGCGGGCATCGGTGGGTATGTTGGCGGGCGCGCCGGCCTTTCTGCGTTCAAGGGCGGCGGCGGTCATGGCCCTGCTGGCGGCAAGATCGTTCACGACGCCGAAACTGCGCTGGGCGAAGGTCTTCCGGACCATGCCCGTCCCAATCTCTCCTGGTCACTCAAAATCTCGGGCGCTTTTCTCGTTCTTTGGCTCGCTCCGGTGATAGCGTTGCTCGTCCTTGCCGGGCCAGACAATGTTTTCACTCAAATTGCCACATTCTTCAGCCAAATGGCGGTCGTGACCTTCGGCGGCGCTTATGCGGTGCTCGCTTATGTCGCACAGGAAGCGGTCGGCACCTATGGCTGGCTGAAGCCTGGTGAAATGCTCAATGGCCTGGGTCTTGCCGAAACAACGCCGGGGCCACTCATCATGGTCACGCAATTTGTTGGTTTTCTGGCTGCCTTTCGCGAAGCATCAGGACTCCCTCCGCTGCTCGCTGCAACGCTGGGCGCGATCCTCACCACCTGGGTAACGTTCGTGCCCTGCTTCCTGTGGATTTTTGCCGGCGCACCTTTTGTCGAGCGCCTGCGCGGCAACCGGGCCCTCTCATCGGCGTTGACGGCGATAACGGCGGCAGTGGTCGGCGTGATCATGAACCTCGCCATCTGGTTTGCCATCCACACGCTCTTCACGCGGGTCCGGACTGTGGGCGGCGTTGGCGGCGGCTTCGACGTGCCTGTACTGTCATCGCTGAATGTGCCCGCGCTTCTCCTGGCAATGGCCGCCGCGCTGGCTGTTTTCAGGTTAAAAATTGGTATGATCCCGGTTCTCCTCGCTTCTGCTGTCTTGGGTTCTGCCTACCTCTTGATCGTGTAATCGGGAGCTTCAACTCGACCAAGCAGCGCCTTTTTGCCCCAAGGTCGCTCGCGATCGTTCGCGGATTGACCGGTTGGGATCGACAGTTGGCATTCTCATCCCCCCGAGAGGCCGTCGCTATTCGACTTTTGCAACCGAAATCTGCTAGTCGGGAGCAGCCCATCAGCGGACTGGAACCGTCAATGAGGCAGGGGGAGTTCCCTGTCGCATCCCGTTCCAACGACGATATTGCTCAATCTTGGCGGCATCCGAATCCTCCCGGCCCTGTAGCCAGAAGGAGAACCAGTCCAAGTTACGCTCATAGACGGCGCGCCGGTGGATCGGCTGCCATTTGACGTGGAATTCGTCGGGATAGACATACATCTCCACTGGCTTGTTCTGCTCGTGAAGGGCACCAAAGGCTTCGAGCGCCAGCCGGAACTCATTGTCGGCGAGTTGCATGAGCAGCGGCGTATCGATCCGGGCAGCATTGCGGGCCAGCGACATGTCGCGCCAGAAGCCTGGATTGTCCCGGGTTGCAGGCGGATAGCCCATCCCGCGCAGCCACTCTGCCCAGGCGATGCCACCATAGGTCGCCGTGGTGTTGGGTTCCATGCAACAGGTGCTGACGGCCGCAGCTGCGAAGGCTTTCGAGTTGATCAAAGCGAAGGCAACGGTCGAAGCGCCGTCACTCAGGCCCGTTATGCCCACGCGCGCGGGATCGATATCGCTACGATCAACTGCCTGGCGGACGCCGGTGAGGACCGATGACAGCAGGCTGCGGCGTTCACCCCAATCTTTCTGGTTGGCGGCATTGATTTCGTACCAGGTCTTGAGTTGGGGAAAGGCCGCGGCGAAGAAATTGGGCCGCTCGGTACTGAGCACGGCGATCCCGCGCTGGGCGAGCAGGAAGATCGGATAATCGTCGCCGGTGCCACCGCGCAGGAAGCCGTCGCTATGATATTGCACGACGACCATCGGCAGTTTCTGTCCGGGCTTGTGCCCCGGCGGCAGGACCAGGTCGCCCCATGCTTCCAGGCCAAGATCGTTGCGCCATCTGAGCCGAGTGACAGAACCCAGGCGAATGCCGGATAATTCGGGATTGGGATCGAAAATGGTGCGCAACCTGCCGTTCGCGGTGTCGATGGCAACCACATTGCGCGGCGTGCTGCTGTCTTCGCGGGTGCAGACCAGTTCGGTACCAGCCATTACGCAGCCGTGCAGCACGTCGGTTGTGCGCGACAAGGCGGTCGGACGGCCAGCGCCGGGTCGCCAGCGATAGAGCGCCATCGCCTCCTTGGCCCAGCCTTCCCGACGCAGAATAAGCACCGATGCGCCTTGCCACCAAAGCGAGACGATACCGCCGGCACAGGCCTCGGCATCGCAGCGCCAACTGCTGTTGCCGTTCGTGACGAAGAGCCTCGCGGACGTCAGCGGCGAAGTGTTCGAACGCTCGAGATGCGCCTTGCGGCCGTCAGCACTGATGGCTTGCGGATCCACCGGCATGTCGGCAGGTGCGGCGCGTTCGACTGCCGCTTGCTCAGCAGCATCGGCTGGCACGACCGCGCCGGTACGCAAATCGACGGCGCTGACGTCCAGCGCCGCGGTGGCCGGGGTGAGCGGCCGCGGGGAAATCTCCGGCGAGACGCGGCGGTCGTACAGCCACCCTGACTGGCCTTCGCGATCGAGTTCCGCCTGCACGGCTGCCGCGCCTTTTCGCGTGCCGTAGAGCAGCCGTGATCCGTCCTTGCTCCAGGCCACCGCCTCGACATCGACGTCGGAGCGCGTGACCGCACGCGCGCCGCCGCCGTCCGCCTGTGCCACCCACGCCTGCGTCACGCCACGGTCGCGCCGCAGATAGGCTAGCCTGCGCCCGTCAGGGGACCAGGACGGAACGATGGTGCGCGTGGTGCCGCTCGGCAGGTAAAAGCCGCGCTGCACGTCCATGATCTGGATGAGTTCGCCGCCCCGATCGACAATATCGGGTGGGCCGACGCCCGTCAGTGCACTGACGACCAGTGCGCGGCAATAGCTGTTGGTCGCGAGATCGGCACGGTTGATGATATAGGCGATACGACTGCCGTCCGGCGCGACAGCGAACGGGCTCGGACCGTTGAAGACGGCGGAATCCGGGTCGCCAATCTCGCGAAGCTGGATGAGGTCCGCCGCTGTCAGATCGCGCGTCGCTGTCTGGACGGCAGCCTCATCCGAAGGCAGGACATCACCGCAGTTTGCCCACGCTGCGCCGGGAATCAGCAGGCACAAGGCCACAATGCCGATGCCGCCCCTTATTTTGGCGCTCACCATTGCCGGGTGATCCCGAAGGCGATCATCCGGCCGACCGGAGAATAATTGGTCGAGTCGTAAGGCGTATCGTAGGGTATCGACGTCGCGATCGGGTCGGGCTTGTCGTTGAAGAGGTTCTGGACCGACAGGCTGAATTCGAGACCGCCGAGCGGTGCACCGGGCTCGACCCGGTAGCGGGCGGTGAGATCGAGCGTGGTCATCGCCTTGATGCGCACGGTTGGCGTCGAGCGCGTGTCGCTGACACTGCCGGTGTAATTGGCGTTGGCCGCCAGAGTGAGATTGCCGCCAGTCCAGGCGACTCCAGCCTGTCCGCGCCAATGGGGCGGATTGAAGATGGTGCCGGCAAGGTCATAGGTGGGCTGACCAGCGCTGAGTTGCTGGTCGCTTTCGAGATAGGCGATGTCGAGCGACAGGCGCAGTCGCTGGTCTGGCGCAATCGCGGCATTGTAGCTCGCCAGCACATCGACGCCCCTCGCGCGCTGCCGACCGGCATTCAGATTGGCATTGTCGACAATCGCGACGACGTTCGCCGGATCACAGGGCACGCCGGTAATGTTGAGGAAGGTGCCCGCACTGGCGATGGCGGCCGCCTGTTGAGTAGCACTCGGGTTGAAGATGATCTGGTCGCGGTAGATGGGATTGCTCAAAGCCTGCGCCAGCAAGGTGATCGGCGATACGATCCGGTCGCGATAGCGTACGCTGAAATAGCTGACCTCGAGGCTCGCGCCCGGCAGTGCGCGCGGATGCAGGGCAAGCGTGGTCGACCAAGTCGTCGCCTTTTCCGGCTTGAGATCGGGATTGCCGCCGAGGATGAGAATGGCCCCCGCGCTTGCCGGCGTCCCCGTCGCACCCAGCGCTGCGGGAGGAAACAGGTAGACCGCGCGCGGCTGATATTGCTGATAGAGCGTTGGCGCGCGGAAGGATTTTCCCCAGCTTCCCTTGAGGCTGATATCAGGCGTCATCGCCCATGACAGACCGAGCTTGGGCGTGGCGACGTCGCCGATGCCGGGGTAACGCTCATAGCGCAGGGCAGCACTCGCATCGATCTTGGTCACAAGCGGCAGGTGCTGGTCCGGGCCGACGATGGGGAGGCTCAATTCCCCGAAAGCGAACAGATTGTCCTGAGACGCGACGGTATTGACCGCGCTTCCGGTCCCGACGAACCGCTCGAAGCCGATATCGCGATAACCGCCGCCAATGGCGATCTTGGCGGTCCCGCCGGGCAGGCGAAAGAGGTCGCCATTGGCATTGATCTCGACCGATTTGGCCGTGTTGCGATAGTAACTGGGGCCGGAATCGCTGCAGACCGTCAGGGCGCATTCGACCTGATGATAGTCGACCCGTTCCCTGCCGTAGGTTCCGCCAAGCGCAATCTGCCAACCGCCAGACAGATCGAGCATGAGTGTCGGCGCGACGCCGAAGGACTTGTCGACCGACGAGAAGGTCGCCTTGCCTTCGTCGAGATCGCCACCTGCCACCGTCGGAAATGTCAGGTCACTCCAGCGGATATTGTATAGCCCATCGATTGAGAAGGCCAGGCCGCCGCCCAGGTCCTGATGTCCGCTGACAACGACGCTGTGATGGCGCAGTGCCGGGTACAGATCGAGGCCCGGCGAGCGTGTCGCGGCATAGGACCGCTGGCTCGCGCGGATCGCAGTGTTGCTGCCATATTCATAGGCCGCGAGCAGCCCGCCTGATGCCCATTTGCGCCCGGCCAGCACGCCATATTGCTGCTGGAAATCGCCTCCGTCCGTGGTTCCCGCCAGGCGGGCACTAGTTTCCAGGCCGTCATAGTCACGGCGCAGGATGACGTTGGCGACGCCGGCGACCGCGTCAGAGCCGTAGATGGCCGAGGCGCCGTCTGGGACGACCTCGATGCGATCGACCGCGGAAACCGGAATACCCGATACATCGACGCTCTGCCGAACAGCCGTATAGGCGAGACGCCGGCCGTTGAGCAGCGTGAGCGTCGCATCGCTCCCAAGGCCGCGCAGATTGATGGATGATCCGCCGCCAACGTCGACGCCGCTGGCGTCGGGGACATTCATGCCGATGCCGGGGTTCTGCCCGCCTCCGAAGCTTTGCGGGATACGGCGGACAACGTCGCCCAACCCAGCCTGGCCGGAATCGCGGATCTCTTCCTGACCGATCCGGACCACCGGCGAAGCAATCGCGGCACCGCGCAGCCGGCTTCCCGTGACGACGATATCCTGCCGGTCATTTGTCGAACTGCCGTCACGGCTTGTGCGGGCCTGCCGCACGGCAAAGCCGCCATCGACAGGCGTGTATGCCAGCCCGGATTGGTCGAGCAGTATGCGCAGCGCTTCCTCGACGGTGTAGGAACCGTGAAGCGGCGGGGCCTGCTTGCCCGCCAAGATCTTGCTGTCGACCAGCACGGTGATGCCGGATTGAAGTGCCAGCGCCTGGAGCGACGCGCCCAGATCTTGCGCCGGCACTTCAAAGGCATGGCGCTTTACGTCCTGGCCTCGCGCGACCGAAGGGCCCGCCACCAGCGCCACGGCAGCGATGCTGTTGAACAGATATCTTGCGTCAAATCGAACCATTATCCTGTGTCTCCCCCTGGCCACGTCGTGGCTGGTTGGCGGGGAGACGCCGGGTTCTGAAAACCCACGACAGGTTTTTTTCAGTGAAGGGTCAAAACATCCTACGGAGCGCTGCGAAGAAGGATCACGCCCGGATCGGTTCGGTCGATACCGAGCCCGAATGTCGCTGCCACGGCCCGGGCGAAGGCGTCCGGATTGCGCACCTGGAAGGCGCCGGTAACCGACAGGCGGGCCAGCTCAGGCTCGGCAAGGCGTATCTGGATGCGGTTGTAGCGGTTGATGGCTGCGACGGCCTCGCCAAGCGGGCCGCTGTCCAGCGCCAGCATGCCGGACACCCATTGGGTCTCGGCCGGCAACGTAGGACGGGGCATGTCGGCATTGCCCAGGTCTGCGGTCTGTCCAGCGGCAAGCGTTCGGGCTGGATGGGAGGCTGCGTCACTTGTGCTGGTGAGATCGACCCGCCCCTCAATCACCGCCACCACGGGACTTCCGCTTTCCACGCTGACGTCGAACAGCGTGCTGCGTGCAACGACAGTGCCGCCGGGAATCGTAACGGTGAACGGTCGCTTGCCGTCCGGCGCAACGCGAAAGCGCGCGCGGCCTCGTTCCAGCGAGACCTTCCGCTCGCTCGCGGAAAGGGTGACACGCACGCGCGTGGCGGTGTCGAGCGTGAGCTGCGATCCGTCCGCCAGCGATATGGTCCTGATTTCGCCCAGCGCGGTTTCGTAGGTCGCGGCTTGCGCCGGAGAAACCAGTTCGAGAGGGGATCCATAGCGCAGCAAGCCGATACCGCCGATCCCGAGCAGGACGACGACGCCAAGGCTGGCAGCCGCAACATGGGTGCTGTGCCGCATCAGGAAGGGTGCGCGAACCAGCTTTCGCGTGCGGCCGATGTCGCTGTCGGCCAGCAACGAGCTATCCTGCCAGTGACGCTCCGCCTGCGCATAGGCGATCCGATGGCGCGGATCGGCATCCAGCCAGACGGCAAAGGCTCGCTCGACGTCCGGACTCGCAGGTTCCTGCCGACGTGCCAGCCAATCCCCGGCGGCATCCTGGATAGCGCGCGGAATGGAACGAACTTCGTCAGCCATGGTCGCTGAGGTGTCGCCCAAGTTGCTTGATCGCCCGGCTCATCTGCTTTTCCACGCCTCGCACGCTCAATCCCGTCTGTTCCGCGATTTCGGCGTAACTATAGCCATCAAGGCGGCAAGCGAGAAATATTTGCCGGGTCAGCGGCTTGAGGCGCAGGACGGCCTGTTCGACACGGGCAAGACGGTCGCGCGCCTCCAACGCAGCGACAGGATCCCCGCTTCCAATTTCGACATCGTCTATCGGCACATGCTGGGACTGGTGATTACGGGCAACGGTGCGGGCGTGATCGCGCAGGAGATTGTGCGCGGCCTCGCGCAGATAGGCTCCGGGCGAATGGATCGCGACGGCATCGGTTTGCGCGCGGGCAACGAGCCGGGTGAAGACCTGCTGGACGATCTCCTCGGCGCGATCGTCAGGAGCGCGACGATCGAGGAAGCGCAGGAGCCGTGGCCTCTCAGTTCGGTACAATTCGTCGATGGTCGGCGCCATCGATGTCACGCGATCATGCGTCGGCGGCAGCGGCTCGCCTTCGTCGATCGGCAAACGGGCCGCTCCTAGTGCAGGCCGCATGGCTTGTGGCGCAGTGCGCCGATCCCGGCTGTGGATCGCATCGATCGCATCTCCTCGCGTCTGGCGAGGCGATGCCGGCGAAAGCCGGGTGTTGAGAACATGCACGAGCACATGCGCCAACGCCTTTGGCCGCGAACGGCTTGGACATGCGCGTCGGCCACCCGGCCGCACGATGGCGGATCCATTTCATCTCGCACGAGGTTCTCACGCCTCGGCGCCATGCATCGATGGCGCGCCTTCAGCTTATCGCAGGTCGTCCAAGACGCAAGCCCGGCTCTGCGGAACAAGGCGATTTAAGGCTCTGAACAGGCATAATATCCTTCCAATCGAGCGGCGTCATTGCCGATGCATTTTTCTTGTCGGGTATTTCTCAATCCGAGCGTCATGGAATGATCGCAAACCGGTTTTGGGCGGCGGATCGGCAGCTTCCGGCGTCCTCATGCATGTGGCTTTGGAGTGAAAGACTGTCCGATGGATATGCCCACCACGCTGTTGGACCGTGCATTGCTGTCCCGTACCGAACTTCACGCCCTGGTCTGGGCCGAACCTCTCCGCCACCTCGCAGGACGCTTCAGCATATCGGATCAAAGTCTCGCCAAACTGTGCGACCGTCTCGATATCCCGCGTCCTCGGCCTGGGCACTGGAACAAGGTCGCGGCCGGAAAGGAGATCGCCGTGCCGGCCTTGCCGCCCGCAAAAGCCGGCATGGACGAGAAGATAGAAATTACCCCGCACCCGGATGGTAGTGCGTCGTCAACTGCGCACGACCCTCTTGCGGCGGCCCGCCACACTCGCAAAGCGGTGCGCGTGGCCGATCGGCTTTCGGATCCGCACTCCATCGTTGCCGGCTGGCTTGCAAATCGAAGGGAGGCGATCGCCCGGGGAAGGCTGGTCTATGATATCTGGCCCAACCGGCCGGTCCGGGCCGCGCCTTTCACGCCGCTCGAACGGCGTCGCCTCAGGATATTGGACACCCTGTTCAAAGCCTTGGAAGCAGAGAAGATCGTCGTCGCCGAGACAGACCGGCATGGTCCCGTTGCGCGGTGCGGACAGGACGAGATCGCATTTCAACTGAGGCCCCGGCTCAAGGAAGTGCGCCAGCGCCTCACTGCCGAAGAGAGACCGTGGCATGGCTCCGGCAAGCAATACCGGCGAGAACTGGTCGAGACGGATGTGCTGGTCTTCGAGATCAAGCGCTGGTTGCCCGGCGATTTGCCCCGCGTCTGGCAGGACGGCCGCAAGGGCATGATCGAGGACAGGGTGGGCGACATACTCGCTACCCTGCTTGCGGCATTCCCGATGATGGCGGCAGCGCGCCAAGAGGCCGAGGAGCGGCAGCGACTAAGGGAGACCGAGGAACGGCGTCGCCAGATCCTGGCGCAGGAGCTCAAGCTCGACCGCGACCGCTTCCGGTGCTTTCTCGAACAGGCCGGCAGATGGCGCGAAGCTGAACTGGCGCGGGATTTCCTCATGGCGCTGCGCGCCGCGATCCCGGATTCTTCATTGGAAATCGGCGGCACGCCTGCCGCCGAATGGCTGGAATGGGCGCAAGCGCATGTGCAGGCCCATGATCCGCTCACACAGGGTTCGTGCGCTGTCTTCCGGTCGATCGCCGAAGTGACGGAGAGGGCCTATCGTGACCATTAGGCCGGGAGCCTCAGGCGCGTCGGAAGTTGGGCTTCAAGACCCTCGCGCCGTCGCGCATCTCGTCCAGCTGATCCGACCAGTACTGCATCATGCGCACGCGCTCGTCCCAGTATTCGCCGCGCGTGTAGGCCCGCCTTATGGCTTTGGTCTCCATATGGGCGAGCTGGCGCTCGATGGCGTCGGGATTGAACTTGCCCGTTTCGTTGAGCAGCGTCGCCGCCATCGCCCGGAAGCCGTGCGCCGTCATCTCCTCCTGGCTGAAACCGAGCGCTCGAAGGGCCGCGTTGACCGTGTTTTCGGACATCGGGCGAAGCGGCGAGCGGAAAGAGGGGAAGCAGTATCGTCCCGTGCCCGTCAGTTCCCAGAGCTGTTCGAAGAGCGCGATGACCTGCGTGGACAGCGGCACGCGGTGCGGCCGACGCATCTTCATCTTCTGCTCGGGGATGTTCCAGACCGAGCGGTCGAAGTCGAATTCGCTCCACTCGGCCTGGCGCAGTTCGCCCGGTCGCACGAACAGATGGGCCGACAGCCTGAGCCCGAACAGGGTGATGGCGTGGCCGGTGTACCCCTCGATGGCGCGCATCAGTTCGCCCGCGCCCTTGGGCGTGGTGATGGCGGCGAGATGCTTGGCCTTGGGAACGGTCAGCGCTCCGCGCAAATCGCGGGATGGATCCATTTCGGCGCGCGTGGTGGCGATGGCGTAGCGGAACACGCGACCGAGGACGCTGCGCATCCGGCGCGCGCTTTCGTAGCGACCGGTGGCCTCGATCGCGCGGAGCACGGCCAGCGCTTCCTGCGGGGTGATCTTGGCTACCGGACGGCTGCCGATCCTGGGATAGGCCTTGGCGAGCAGCCAGCGGATCTTGCTGAGCGTAACCTCCGACATGCCCTCGCGTTCCTGCTTGGCGACCCATTCCTCGGCGACCAGCTTGAAGCTGTTTTCCTCGGACAGCATCGCGCGCGCTTCGGCGAGCTTGGCTTCGTGCGAGGGATCGAGCCCGGCGGCGATCAGCTTGCGGGCTTCGTCGCGCCGCTCGTGTGCGTCGGCGAGGCCGACGTCGGGCCAGGCGCCGAAGGAAAGCGTACGCTGCTTGCCGAGATAGGCATAGTTCAGCCGCCAGAGCTTCCGACCGTTCGGCTTGACGAGGAGATAGAGGCCGGCGCCGTCGGTGAGCTTGTATTCGCGCTCCCTCGGCCTGGCGCTCGTGACGGTGGTCGCGAAGAGTTTTCCCATGGTATCGGCCCGTCCATAAGGGGCCTTCGATACCATGCAGGATACCATATTTGTTCCCGATTGGTGCCGGATCAGCCCGGATTTGACCGGACGGTCTTAGCACAAAAAACGGCTGAAATCAGCCGTTTTTCGGACGTTCCCGGACGTCGCCGGAAGAACAAATGGTGCCCAGAAGAGGACTCGAACCTCCACGACCTTGCGATCGCCAGCACCTGAAGCTGGTGCGTCTACCAATTCCGCCATCTGGGCACGGGGTAGGAGCGCGCAACTAGCCTCTGGTCGGAGGGCTGTCAATCACGCCGGGTGGATTATTCTTATTTTTTCTGGTTTCCCCGCCAAGACCTTTTACGAGCCTTTTTCAGGCCCCTGCCGCTGAACTGGAGAAATAGCATGGAACGCCCCGAAACCGCTCCACCCGCCTTTTTCGCGCGCGGGGACGGATTGCGGCTCGCCTATCGCCATCGGCCGGGCACGGGGCCGACGATCATCTTCCTGCCCGGCTACATGTCCGACATGGAAGGCGGCAAAGCGGTCGCGCTGGACCATTGGGCGCGGGATCAGGGCCGGGCGATGCTCCGTCTCGACTATGCCGGCAACGGGGTGAGCGACGGGCGGTTCGAGGATGGGACGCTGGCGAGTTGGCGCGACGATGCGCTGCTGCTGATCGATTCGCTGACAGACGGGCCGCTGGTGCTGGTCGGGTCGTCCATGGGCGGCTGGCTGGCGCTGTTGATCGCGCTGGCGCGACCGGGGCGAGTGGCGGGGCTGGTCGGCATCGCGGCGGCGCCGGATTTCACCGAATGGGGCTTTACCCAGGCGGACAAGGCCTTGCTGGCAACGGAGGGCCGACTCCTGGAACCGACCCCCTATGGCGATGATCCCTATGTCACCACCCTGGGCTTCTGGAAATCCGGCCAGTCGCTCCGCCTGCTGGAGGAGGAAATCGCGATCGATTGCCCGGTTCGCCTGTTGCAGGGCCAGGCCGATCCAGATGTACCGTGGCAGACGGCGCTGCGCATCGCCGAGCGGCTGCGTTCATCCGATGTGCAGATGCTGCTGATTAAGGATGGCGACCATCGCCTTTCCCGCGACGCCGACATCGCCCTGCTGATCCGGACCGTCGCCAGCCTGTTGGACAGCCTCTGATGCCCTTTCTCCTCCCGCTGCTTCTGCTCGCGCCGCAGGTCTATGATCCGGAGATCGAGGCGGTGATGAACCGCAAGAGGAAGGAAAAGGCGGAGGCCGCGGCTTCCGTCCCCGCTGCGCCTGCACGGGCAGCGACAACGGCAAGCGACGGCCGCATTCCCGTGCCGGACAAATATGCCGCGAAATTCCAGGCCTGTCTGGATCAGGCGGTGGAGGCGCCCGACAAGGGCGTCGACTTCGCGCAACAATGGCGTATCGAAGGCGGCAGCTTCTATGCGCGCAACTGCATGGGCTTTGCCTATGCCCGCGCCGAACGCTGGGCGCCGGCGATCGTCGCCTTCGAACAGGGGGCGGATGAAGCCGAACGCAACGGCGAAATGGTGCAGAGCGGCCGTTTATGGGCACAGGCGGGCAATGCCGCGCTGGCGGCCGGCGATGCCGCCAAGGCGCGCGACGATTTCGACGCGGCATTGGCGCGCGGCCTGCCCGATGGGATGGAGAAGGGAGAGGTGCATCTCGACCGCGCCCGCGCACTGGTGGCGCTGAACGATGCCCAGGCCGCGCGAGACTCCCTGGACATCGCGCTGGAGCAGGTGCCGCAGGATCCGCTGGCCTGGCTGCTTTCGGCCACCCTGGCGCGACGATCGGGAGAGATGAAACTGGCCCAGGCGCAGATTGCGCGCGCGGTGCAGCTTTCCCCGGATGATGCCTCTGTCGCGCTGGAGGAGGGCAATATCGCCATCCTCACCGATCATGAGGATGTTGCCCGCTCCGCCTGGCAACGCGCCGTGAAGCTGGCCGCGGATGCTCCCGCAGGAAAGGCCGCCGCCGACAATCTTTCCCGCCTGACGCCGAAGCCCGCCAACTGAAGATGCTCCGGGCGGATCCTCTTCTGGATGCCGACCGGTCCTAATCGAGGTAGAAGTCGACCGTCGTGACGACCCGGACCTTCTTGTACGGCGTATCGCTGGACCCGTCGGCCTCGCCATCGCGCGCCTCGATCGAAAAATAGCCCTGGGTCGCGCTCTTGATGCCGCCCACATTGGCGCCGCTGTCCCGGGCGAACTGTTCGGCGGCGGCGCGGGCATCCCGGGTGGCGGCGGCGACCATCTGCGGCTTCACGTCGTTGAGTTTGGTGAAGCTGTAGCGCATGCCCGATCCCTCCTGCAGCGTGACGCCGCGCCGGACCAGGTCGAATTGCTGCGCCACGGCGCGCTGGGCACGGGTGATGTCGGTCGTGCGCAGCAACATCCGCTGGGTGATGGTGATCGTGTTCACGCCATTATTGATATATTGATTGACGCCCGCGCCGGTCGCCGTCAGCGCATCCGGCCTGAAGCCGAGGCTGGCGAAATAGGCGTGCAGTTCCCGCGTATTATTGTCGATCTCCGCCCGGACGGAGGGCAAGTCGAAACCGGTGGCCGAGTAGCTGATCGACCAGGTGGCAAGATCGGCCGTCACATCCTTTTCCGCCAGCCCGCGGACCGTCACGGAACGATCCGCCGCCTTGGCCCGCTTGAGCCCGTCGCCCAGGAGGTAACCGCCGCCGACCATGCCAAGGGCCAGCACCCCCGCGCATGCCACGAAAAGCTTGTCATGATAGGTTAAAGCCATGCCGCCTCCCCTCTTCCGTCCAGGCCCGCCAGGGCTTATCTTCTGGTCATCTAAGGCGTCAGAGATGAACCGTTGCTTTATGACGACGAATGGAGTGAAGACTTGCCCAAATATCTGCACACGATGATCCGCGTGACCGACATTGACCGCACCGTGGACTTCTTCCGCCTGCTCGGCCTGGAAGAACAGAAACGCTTCGACAGCTCGGAGGGTCGGTTCACCCTGGTCTTCCTAGCCGCGCCGGGGGATGAGGAGGCGCAGGTCGAGCTTACCTACAACTGGCCTGCCGAGGACGGCACCCCGCCGGAGGTCTATGGCGGCGGCCGCAATTTCGGGCATCTCGCCTATCGGGTCGAGAATATCTATGAGACCTGCCAGCGGCTGTTGGATGCGGGCGTGACGATCAACCGCCCGCCCCGTGACGGATATATGGCCTTTGTGCGGACGCCGGACGGTATTTCCGTCGAACTGCTGCAGGACGGGCGTCTGGAACCGGCCGAGCCCTGGGTTTCCATGCCCAATGTCGGAGTCTGGTAAAACCATGCTGGAAGTCGTCCGCATCCCCGTCCTGAACGACAATTATGTCTGGCTGCTGCACGATGATGCCAGCAAGGAAACCGTCGTCGTCGATCCTGCCGTCGCCGGGCCAGTGCTGGAGGCAGCGCAGCAAAGGGGCTGGACGATCAGCCAGATCTGGAACACCCACTGGCATGGCGACCATGTCGGCGGCAATGCGGCGATCAGGGCGGCGACCGGCTGCACCATCACCGGCCCCGCGGCGGAGGCCGAGAAGATCGGCACGCTGGACCGCATGGTCAGGGAGGGCGACAGCGTGTGCATCGGCGCCCACCGGGCGGCCGTGCTGGCCGTGCCCGCCCATACCGCAGGCCATGTCGCCTATCATCTGGCGGACGACCATATGATCTTCGTGGGCGACACGCTGTTCGCCATGGGGTGTGGCCGACTGTTCGAGGGGACGGCGGCGCAGATGTTCGCCAATATGCAGCGCCTGGCCGAGTTGCCCGACGATACCATCGTCTATTGCGCGCATGAATATACGCAGTCGAACGGCCGCTTCGCGTTGACGGTCGAGCCTGACAACGCCGCCTT
This sequence comes from Sphingobium sp. LMC3-1-1.1, assembly GCF_040676285.1. NCBI lineage: Bacteria > Pseudomonadati > Pseudomonadota > Alphaproteobacteria > Sphingomonadales > Sphingobiaceae > Sphingobium > Sphingobium sp. LMC3-1-1.1. The sequence continues at coordinate 58,898 of NZ_JBEGHQ010000005.1, forward strand.
GCACGCCCGCATGGCGCAGGTAGACGCGGCGCGTTTGCGGGGGGAGGCTACCGTGCCGACCAGCATCGGGCAGGAGCGCGCGACCAACATCTTCATGCGCGCCCGCGATGTCGCGCAACTGGCGGAGCGACGGGCGGCGAAGGATGCGGCGTGACGGTTTCCACGCCGGTTGAGCGTCTTGGAAGCGGGGACGAATGAGGAGAGGTGTCGTGCGTCCATGGATATCGCGGTCCGTCCCGTGGCTTGTCCCGCTGTTGCTGGCGGGATGCTCGGGCAGCTATCAGCCGCCCAAGCTGACCGAAAAACAGACGAGTGAGCTGGAACAAGCCCTCGCCGGCAAGGTGGCCGGCGAAAAGACGAGTTGCGTCAATCACGAACCCCAGACCAACCTGACCGCCATCAGCGGCAATGTGCTGCTCTATCGGGTCAGCGGGCGACTGGTCTATCGCAACGACCTGATCGGCAGTTGTTCCGGGCTGACGCGTGGCGATACGATGATCATCAAGACCTGGGGATCGCAATATTGCCGTGGCGACATGGTCACCAGCGCCGACCTGACCACGGGAATGGTGACGGGAAGCTGCGCGCTTGGCGACTTCACGCCCTATCGCTCGCCGGGCAAATAGGATCGCCTCCCGGCGCGGCCTTCCCGCACGGGCAGGAACAACCTACCCCTTGTACAGCGCGTCCAGCCGATCCTGATAGCGGGCGCGGATGACATGCCGTCGGATCTTCATCGACGGGGTCATCTCGCTATTGTCGATGGTGAAGGGCTCGTCGGCCAGGATGAAGCGCCGCACCCGCTCGATCACGGACAGATCGTCGTTCACCCGATCGACGGCGGCGCGCAGCGCAGCCAGATAATCGCCATCCGCCTCGATCCCCTCGACCTTGCGCCCCCGCGCCTGCGCCCATTCGCGCGTCCATTCGGCGTCCGGCACCAGCAGCCCCACCAGATGCGGACGACGGTCGCCATGGACCATCGCCTGCCCGATCTCCGGCTGGAGCGTCAGCATGCCTTCGACTTTCTGGGGCGAGACATTGTCGCCCTTGTCGTTGACGATCAGGTCCTTCTTGCGGTCGGTGATGCGTATGCGCCCCCTGGCATCGATCTCCCCGATATCGCCGGTGTGCAGCCACCCATCCTGCAGCGCCTTTTCCGTTTCCGCCGGATTGCGCCAATAGCCGTGCATCACCAGCTCGCCGCGGACGAGGATTTCGCCATCCTCCGCAATCCGCACCTCCACGCCGTCGAGCGGCGGCCCCACCGTATCCATCGCGATCCCCGCGCGCGGCCGGTTGCAACTGATCACCGGCCCGGCCTCGGTCTGGCCATAGCCCTGGAGCAGCGTCAGTCCCATGGCGTCGAAGAACAGGCCGACATCGGGATTGAGAGGAGCGCCGCCTGACACCAGCGCCTTCATCCGCCCGCCGAAGCGCGCCGCCACCTTGGGCTTCAGCGTCCGCGCCAGCAGCGCCTTCATCGGCAGGTCTAGCAGGGATGTCCTCCCCTGCTGTTCCTTCGCTGCGATGCGCAGCGCCTGTCCCAGCAGATAGGTGGGAAATTTGCCCTGCTTCTCGATCGACTTGATGATGCGGGTGCGCAGCACCTCGAACAGGCGGGGGACGACGACCATGATCGTCGGCCTTGCCTCCTCGATATTGCTGGCCAGCTTTTCCAGCCCTTCCGCATAATAGATCTGCCCGGCCGCCATGATCGGCAGGAACTGGCCCCCGCTATGCTCATAGGCGTGGGAAAGGGGGAGGAAGGACAGGAACACCTCTTCGCCCCGCCCGAAATCCTCCTCCAGCAAGCTGTCCGCGCCCTCGATGTTGCAGAGGATCGCGCCATGATGCTGCATCACCCCGCGCGGCGCGCCGCCGGTGCCGCTGGTATAGATGATGCAGGCCAGATCCTCGCGCTTCGCCGCCTGGCTGGCGGCGCAGGCTTCGATGTCGGTGGGATAATGGGCGATCAGGTCGCTCCACAAATGGCAGGTGACCTGCCCCTGCATGCCGCGCAACGGCTCCATGCCGATGACGATGTTCGCCTGCGACCGAAGCACGGCGGGCATCAGGGTCTGCGCCAGCTTCGCAGTGGAGACGATGACCGCGCGGGCGCCGCTGTCGGTCAGGATATGCTGGTGATCGCGCGTGGTGTTCGTGGTGTAGGTCGGCACGGTGACGCATCCGGCCGCCATGATGGCAAGGTCGGCGATGCAGAATTCCGGCCGGTTCTCGCTGACCAGCATCACCGGATCGCCGGGCTTCAGCCCCTGCGCCTGCAAGGCGCTGGCCAACGAGGCGACTTCAAGGGCGACCTCGGTCCAGCTCAGCGACTGCCATTGCCCGGCTGTCTTGCGCCAGAGGAAAGGCGCGTCACCCATCGCCTTCGCGCGAGTGAAGAACAGGGTCACCAGATTGGGAAAACGCTCCTTCGCGCTCAAAACGGCATCTCCTCACTCGCGGCGCATCTTCGGCGCGCTCTTCCGCCTGCCTGGCAGGCTATAACCACGCCATGCCGTAACGGCCAAGATTTTTCGCGGCTTTCCCAAGACGCTTACGAGTGCGGAGATTCAATCTGGACGAGAATGGGAAGAAGACAGGCATTCGCCTACATGCAGCGCCGGGAAGGCGCGATGCCGTTCCTGCGACCTGAGCCAGGCCGACCCACTCCCTGAAACGGTGAGGCCCGGTCCTGCTTGCGCAGGCCGGGCCTCATTCCCTCTCCAAGCTGGTGACCGGATCAGCCGTCGTAATCGCCGCCGATATTCTGGTTGCGCGGCGGGGCAGCGGCGGTCAGGCGCAGCGCCTCCGCCGACTGGGCGATCGAGCCGATTTCATCGGGCGTGTCGTCATCGTCAATCTGCACCTTCTGCAGCGACGCGACGAGCGAATCGTGCAGATCGACCGGAAGGACCGTCTCTTCCGCGATTTCACGCAGTGCCACGACGGGATTTTTATCGCGATCGCGGTCCAGCGTCAGCTCCGCGCCGCCGGAAATCTCGCGGGCGCGCTGCGCGGCAAGCAGGACGAGGTCAAAACGGTTGGTAACCTTGTCGACGCAATCTTCGACGGTAACGCGGGCCAAACGGGCGCTCCTGAACCAAAGGTAAAATAGTGAAATGCGCGCCTAACAGCGCCTGTTCCAAGAGTCAATGAAAAGCCCATAAAGTCATGGTCAGCCGCCGCGAATGCGGGCATGAACGGAGCATGGCGAGCATCGGGCAGGCAGAGCCGGGTCATGGCGGGGAACAGGGCGGGGAACAGATCGACCTGTCGCTGCACGCCAACCACCTGCGCGTGATCGAGACGGGGCCGGCGCTGCGGCAGGCGCTGGTCGACCTGATCGACGGCGCGCGGGAAAGCGTAAAGCTCTATTATTACATCTTCGCGGCCGACGACAGCGGACGGCTGATCCTGGACCGGCTGATCGCGGCACAGCGGCGCGGGGTAGCGGTCACGCTGATGATCGACGCTTTCGGATCGGGATCGACGCCGCTCGCCTTCTTCGATCCGCTGGTGGCTGCTGGAGCGCATTTCGGCCGCTTCGGCGCGCGCCGATCGATGCGCTACCTGATCCGCAATCACCAGAAGCTGGCGATTGCCGACGACCGGCGGCTGCTGATGGGCGGCTTCAACGTCGAGGACGGCTATTTCGGGATTCCGGCGGAGGATTGCTGGCACGATCTGGGCCTGTTGGTGGAAGGGCCGCAGGTGCAGGCGATGACCAGCTGGTACGGCCAGCTCTGGCGCTGGGTCTCGACGCGAAGGCAGCGGTTCCGCACGCTGCGCCGCATGGTGCGCAACTGGCACAGCCCCATCCATCCCGTAGCGGACGAGCCGATGCGCTGGGTGATCGGCGGCCCCACCCGGCGGCTCAGTCCCTGGGCGCAGCTTGTGAAGCATGATCTGGAGCAGGCAGGGCGGCTCGACATGGTGGAGGCCTATTTCTCGCCGGGCCGCGGCATGCTCAAGCGCATTGCCAGGGCCGCGCGGCGCAAGGGATCTCGCCTCATCCTGCCCTCCAGGTCCGACAATGGCGCGACCGTCGCGGCGGCGCGGCTGCTCTATGGCCCCCTCCTCCGGCGCGGCGTGGAGATCTGGGAATATCAACCGTGCAAGCTGCACATGAAGCTGATCGTGGTGGACGATGCGGTCTATATCGGCTCGGCCAATTTCGACATGCGCAGCCTGTTCCTCAACCTGGAAATCATGCTGCGGATCGAGCATGCCGGCTTTGCCAAGGCGATGCGGGCGCTGATCGACCGGCGGACAGGAGAAAGCCGCCAGGTCACGCTTGAAACCTACCGTACCCAGCGCAGCCTGCCCACGCTGGTCAAACAGTGGATCAGCTATTTCCTGGTCGGCGTGCTCGACTACACCGTGACCCGCCGCCTCAACTTCCGCGACCCCGATGCCGACTAGCAGTTCCGTTCCGCAAGCGCTGGAGCGCGCTGCGTCAAATCTGATGCCAGCCGCCAACACGGTTTTCTCGTCGCATCATTGCCAGCGGAAAACCGGTTCCCACTTTTCCGCCCGATGCTCTAGGATGACGGGGTGACGAGGGAGACAGACCCGACCCCCTATGACATTGCCGTGATCGGGGGCGGCATCAACGGCTGCGGCGTGGCTCGTGACGCGGCCGGGCGCGGTGCGCGGGTGCTGCTGCTGGAGCGCGGCGACCTGGCGCAGGGCACATCGTCCGCCTCCACCAAGCTGATCCATGGCGGGCTGCGCTATCTGGAGCATCGGGAATTCGGCCTGGTGCGCGAATCGCTGGCGGAACGCGAGCGGCTCTGGGCGATCGCCCCGCACATCATCCATCCGCTGCGCTTCGTGCTGCCCTGGGTACCGGGGCTGCGGCCGCGCTGGATGCTGCGACTGGGCCTCTTCCTGTACGACCATATCGGCGGCCGGCACGCCCTGCCGCCGACGCAGGGCATCGACCTGCGCCGCCATCCGGCCGGACGGCCGCTGCAACCCGGCTTCGGCAAGGCCTTCCTCTATTCCGATGGCTGGGTCGACGATGCCCGCCTCGTCATCCTCAACGCCCGCGATGCGGCGGAAAGGGGCGCGGAGGTGCGCACCCGGACGGACGTGCAGCGGTTGGAACGGGAAAAAGGCGGCTGGACGATCCATGCGCAGGCGAACGACGGATCGATGCCGCGCTTCCGCGCCCGCGCCGTGGTCAACGCCGCCGGGCCGCTCGTGCTCGACCTTCTCCATCGCGCCCATGGCGAAACGGCGCGCCACATGCGGCTGGTGCGCGGATCGCATATCGTCGTGCCGCGCCTGTTCGACCATGGCTTTGCCTATTTCTTCCAGCTGCCCGATGGACGCATCTTCTTTGCCTTGCCCTATGAGCGCGACTTCACCCTGATCGGCACGACCGACCGCGATCATCAGGGGCCGATCGACGATGTCCAACCTGCGCCCGACGAGATCGCCTATCTCTGCGACGGCGCGAACCGCTATTTCCGAAGGATCATCACGCCGCAGGACGTGCTGTGGTCCTATGCCGGCGTCCGGCCGCTGGTCGACGATGGTTCGGGAAAACCGGAAGCCGCGACGCGCGGCTATCGGCTGGAGCTTGACGCGCCACGGGAGGAAGCGCCGCTGCTCAGCCTGTTCGGCGGCAAGATCACCACCTATCGGCACCTCGCGGCCGAGGCGGTGGCGATGCTCAGACCCTTTTTCCCCAGCCTGCCCGCGGGCGACTGGACGGCAAAAGCGGCACTGCCGGGCGGCGACTTCCCGATGCAGGAGCGCGACCGGCTGATCGCCGATCTGGGCTGCGACTATCCCTTTCTCGACTATGCCTCGACGCAGCGGATCGCCTGCGCCTATGGCACCCGTGCATGGGAGTGGCTGGACGGTGCGCGGGACATGGAGGCTCTGGGCACGCATTTCGGCCATGGCCTGACCGAGGCGGAGCTACGCTATCTGGTCGCGCGGGAATGGGCGGTCACGGCCGACGACATATTGTGGCGCCGCACGAAGTTGGGACTGCGCCTCGATGCGGGACAGAAGGCGCATGTGCGGGACTGGCTGGGGGAGAGGGGATGAACGAGCGTCTGATACTGGTGCTGGACGAGGGCACGACATCGACGCGCGCGATGCTCTTCGCGCCGGACGGACGACGGCTGGGCATGGCGCAGGCGGACCTCAGCCAATATTATCCGCAACCCGGCTGGGTCGAACATGATGCGGCAGAAATCTGGGACAAGACGCTCGCCTGCGCGCGCGACATGGTGATGCGGGCGGGCGGCGCGGATCGCATCGCCGCCATCGGCATCACCAACCAGCGCGAAACCGTCGTCGCGTGGGACCGGCGGACCGGCCAGCCTCTGGCTCCCGCAATCGTCTGGCAGGACCGGCGCACGGCCGGGCATTGCGCCGCCCTGCGCGACGCGGGCGAGGAGGAAGCGATCCAGCGGCGGACAGGGCTGGTGCTCGATCCCTATTTCTCAGCAACGAAGATGCGCTGGCTGCTGGACCATGCCCCCGCCGTCGCAGAAGCGGGAAGCGCCCTCGCCTTCGGCACCATAGAAAGCTGGCTGATGTGGAAGCTGACCGGCGGGCTGCATGTCAGCGACGCCAGCAATGCCAGCCGCACCCAGTTGATGGCGCTGGACGGTACGGATTGGGACCAGGGGCTATGCGACCTGTTCGGCGTGCCGCCGCACGCCCTGCCGCAGATCGTCGACAATGTGGGCGCCTTTGCCGAAACCCGGGCCGAATGGTTCGGCCAGCCGATCGCGATCCGGGGATTGATGGGGGATCAGCAGGCGGCGACCATTGGCCAGGGCTGCCTGACGCCGGGCAGCGCCAAGGCGACATTGGGCACGGGCGCCTTCGTCCTCGCTCCCATGGGCAGCACCGTGCCCGTTTCGCGGCATCGTCTGCTCGGCACGCTGCTCTGCCGTCTGCCGGGAGAGACGAATTATGCGCTGGAAGGGTCAGTGTTCGTCGCCGGCAGCCTGATCCAGTGGCTGCGCGACGAACTGCGCCTGATCGCGACGGCGGAGGAAAGCGAAACCCTGGCCCGTTCCGTGCCGGACAGCGGCGGCATCGCGATGCTGCCCGCGCTGGCGGGGCTGGGCGCCCCCCATTGGCGCCCGGACGCCACGGGCATGATCCACGGGCTGACGCTGGGGACCCGTCGGGCGCATATCGTGCGCGCGGCGCTCGAATCCCTCTCGCACCAGCTTCACGACCTGGCCGGAGCGTTCGGCTCCGACGGCATGCCCTGGCAAGGCCTGTGCATCGACGGGGGCATGAGCGCCAATGACTGGATCGCGCAGGACCTGGCCGATATTCTGGGCGTGCCCGTGGATCGCCCGGCCGATGTGGAGACGACGGCCCGGGGCGCGGCGATGCTCGCGGCGGTGGGCGCGGGCCTGTTTCCTTCCCTTGCCGCCGCGGCCGGCGGGATGGGGGCGGCGCGGCGACGGTTCACCCCTGCCCTGCCGGACGATACCAGGGACGAAAGGCTGCGCCGCTGGCACGCCTTGCTGGCGTCCACATGATTTTTCTCCACTGTAAAATCATGATCGTGAGTATATTTTAACGATAAGCGTCTAATGCGGGACCGAACATGCAGACGTCACTTCGCCATACTTCGTCCCGCATTGAGCCTGTCGTCCTGGCAGGCGCTTATTTCTTCATGGCGTCGATCGCGCTTGCCAGTTCGCGCTTTGAAGGGGGCCTCGCCTTCATCTGGGGCGCCAACGCGCTGCTGATGGCCTATCTGCTGACATCGCGGGCCAGCGTCTGGCCGCGGGCCCTGATCGCCTGCGGCATGGCAAGTGCGCTGTCGACCGCCCTGTGGGGCATGGGGACCGCGGCCGCCATACCGATGGCCGGCATCAACCTGCTGGAAGCGCTTATCGTCGCGCTGATCTGCCGCCGCTTTGCGCCAGGCGGGAAATTCGCGGGATCGATGCAGCCGCTGTTCGTCTTCATTCTCGCGCTCTGCGGCCCGGCCAATCTGGTCGCGGGCCTGGCCGCCGCCTCCGTGGCATCGGCACTGACGACAGTGCCGTTCGGTGCGTCGCTGCTGCAATGGTATACCGGGCATGTGCTGGGCGGGCTGACCTGCACGCCGATCCTGATCATGCTGATGAAGGGCGAATTGCGGCGCTGGTTCGGCCAGACCAGGCGCTGGGCGAAGTGTGAAGCGCTCGGATTGCTCCTGCTCTTCGCCCTGGCGACCGGCTTCGTCTTCTACGTGGCCCGCTTTCCCATGCTCTTCGCGCTGCTGCTGCCGATGGTCGCCATCGTCTTCCGCCTGGGCAATCTGGGCGCTGCGGCGTCGGTCATCATCCTGGCGATGATCGGCGGCATGGCGACCATGACGGGCCATGGACCGCTGCACATGATCCCCGGCACGCTGGGCGAAAGGATGCAGTATTTCCAGCTCTTCCTGGCCTTCAGCTTCCTGCTTTCCATGCCGATCGCGGCGGAACTCAACAGCCGCCGGCGCCTGTTCCAGATGTTGCAGGAAAGCGAGGCGCGCTATCGCGCGATCGCGGAAAACAGCGGCGATGTCGTGCTCAACATCCGCGTTGATGGCGTGATCGAATATGCCTCCCCCTCGGCGGCAGAACAGATCGGGTGCGCGCCCGAACTGCTGATCGGGCAGGACGCCGCCAATCTGGTCGACCCGGTGGACCGGGAACAGGTGACCGCGACGCTGGACCGGGCGCTCCACCAGCCCGGCGAAGTGCAGACGGTCGAATTCCGCCCCTTCATATCGGCGCAGGGCAGCGAATGGTGCGAGATGGTGGCGCGCGCCGTCGTTGACGAGCGCGGCATGCCCACCGGCCTTGTCTGCACGATTCGCGACATGTCCCGGCACAAGGCGCGGCAACGCGCGCTGCAGCAGGTGGCGGCGCTGGATTCGCTGACCGGCGCGGACAGCCGGCGGGCTTTCCTGGAAAAGCTGGAAGAGGAAATGCTGCGTGCCCGTCATGGCGGACGGGCCTGCCTGCTGCTGATCGACATCGACCATTTCAAGACGGTCAACGACTGCCACGGTCATGGCGCGGGCGACCGCGTGCTGGCGGGCTTTGTCGATCGGCTGCGCCCGGGGTTGCGCGGCGGCGACAGTATCGGTCGCCTTGGCGGCGAGGAATTCGCCATCCTGCTCGGCGGCACGGATGTCGTCCGGGCGAGCATGATCTGCGAACGGTTGCGTGAAATGGTCACGGCCCATCCCGTTCAGATCGATTCGGGCGACCTGATCCCGGTGACGTTCAGCGCGGGACTGGTCGCCCTGAGTGGACAGAGCGACAGTCAGGCCGTGCTCGAAGCCGCCGACAAGGCGCTGTACAACGCCAAGCATAGTGGAAGGAACTGCCTGCGCCTGGCAGCCTGAGCATTGGCAGGATGCCGATGCGTCCGCTTCACTGCATCCTGATGTAAGGCGTCTGCGATCCCGTTGAGTGAGGGATCGCAAAACGCTTCCTGTCATTTACCGCTGAATATCCCTCAGAACGGCACTTCGTCGTCCAGGTCATTGTCGAAATTCGGCCCGCCCGCACTGCCGCGTCCGCCGCCTGAAGATCGGCCCGAACCGCCAGCAAAGCCGCCGCCGCCGCCGCCGCCGAAATCATCATAATCATTGCCGCCGCCAAAGCTGCCCGAACTGGCGCCCCAGTCACCGCCGCCCTGCGAGCGTCCGCCGCCGCCCTGACCACCGCCTCCGGGCGCGCCATCCAGCATGGTCAACACCGCGCCCGGCCCCTGCAGCACCACTTCGGTGGTGTAGCGGTCATTGCCGGACTGGTCCTGCCATTTGCGGGTGCGCAGCTGGCCCTCCAGATAGACCTTCGACCCCTTGCGCAGAAAGCGTTCCGCTACGCCCGCCAGCCCTTCGGAGAAGATGGAGACGCTGTGCCATTCGGTGCGCTCCTTGCGCTCGCCCGACATGCGATCCTTCCAGCTTTCGGAGGTCGCGATCCGCAGGTTGCACACCTTCCCGCCATTCTGAAAGCTCTTCACCTCCGGGTCGGCGCCCAGATTGCCCACCAGAATGACCTTGTTGACCGAACCCGCCATGTTTCCTCCGATAGTTTAGCTGGTCCTTATAGCCCTGCTGCGGTGGCGGTCCAGTAAGTAAGTCCGGCCGCGACATAGGCGAGCGCGAACAGATAGCCGATCATGAACAGCGGCCATTTCCAGCCATTGGTCTCCCGCCTGGTCACCGCGATGGTAGAGATGCACTGGGGCGCGAAGACGAACCAGGCAAGGAAGGCGAGCGCGGTCGGCAGCGGCCAACTGTCCTTCAGCCGGTCGCCCAGGCTGCGTTCCAGCTTCGCCTCATCCTCGTCGGCGTCGAGCGAATAGACGGTGGCGAGCGCGGATACCGCCACTTCGCGCGCGGCCATGGCCGGGATCAGCGCCAGCGATATATCGCGGTTGAAGCCGATCGGCTGCAGCACGACGTTAAGCCCGTTGGCGACCCGTCCTGCGATGGAATAGTTGACCTGGCTGACCCCGCCATTCTCCGGCGCCTTGGGAAAGCTCAGCAATATCCAGAGGATCACGGTCGAGGTGAAGATGATCGTGCCCGCCCGCTTGAGGAAGATCACCGCGCGCTGCCACAGGCCAAGCACGATGTCCTGCGGGCGCGGCCATTGATATTTGGGCATCTCCATCAGGAAACCGCCGCTTGCCCCCTTGGTGACGGTGCGGCGCAGGACCAGAGCGGCCAGCATCGCGCCGACAATGCCCGAAATGTAGAGGCAGAACAGCACCAGCCCCTGAAGACCGATGCCCAGCGCCACGGTCCGGGCCGGAATGAAAGCGCCAATGATCACGGCATAGACCGGCAGCCGCGCCGAACAGGTCATCAGCGGCGCGATCAATATGGTGGTCAGCCTGTCTTTCGGATCAGCGATGGTGCGGGTCGCCATGATCCCCGGCACCGCGCAGGCGAAGGAGGAAAGCAACGGGATGAAGGCGCGCCCCGACAGGCCCACCCGCGCCATCAGCCCGTCCATCAGAAAGGCGGCGCGAACCATGTAGCCGGTCGCCTCCAGCATCAGGATGAAGAAGAAGAGGATGAGGATCTGCGGCAGGAACACGATGACGGAACCCACGCCGTTCAGCACGCCATCGACCAGGAAGGACCGCAGCAGCCCATCGGGCAGCGCCGCCGTCACGGCATCCCCGGCACTGGCGACAAAGCCCTCGATCATCGCGATCGGCGCCTCTGACCAGGCATAGACCGCCTGGAACATGATGAAGAGCAAGGCGAGCAGCAGGAACAGCCCCGCCACGGGATGCAGCGCCACCCGGTCGACCGCGGCGGTCAGGCGGCGGGAGGGGGTTTCGCGCACGATGGCGGTGCGGGCGATCCGGCGCGCTTCCCTGCGCAACACCTCGAAATCGCGCCGTTCGCCCGCAGGAGCGACGTCACCGACCCCGCCGTCGAGCATGGATTCCAGTTCGCCGCGCAGATGATCCAGACCACGTTTGCGCACCGCCACGGTGGAGATCACCGGCACGCCCAGTTCGCGCGAAAGAATCTGCGCGTCCAGTTCCAGCCCGTCGCGGGTCGCAAGGTCGACCATGTTGAGCGCGACGATGGTCGGACGACCGAGCGCGATCAGTTCCAGCGCGAAGCGCAGGTGATTGTCGAGGTTGGAGGCATCGACCACCACCACCAGCGCGTCGGGAAGGCGTTCGCCCGCCTGCCTGCCCAATATGACGTCGCGCGTCACCTGTTCGTCGGGGCTGGTCGGATTGAGGCTGTAGGTGCCGGGCAGGTCGACCAGTTCGACCGGCCGGCCGTCGGACAGCGACAGGCGGCCCGCCTTGCGCTCCACCGTCACGCCGGGATAATTGCCCAGCTTCTGCCGCGCTCCGGTCAGGGCGTTGAACAGCGCGCTCTTGCCGGCATTGGGATTGCCGACCAGCGCGACCAGCGGCAGGCCGGTCACGCTTCTTCGTCCGCGGCGGCGTCCTGCGGCCCGGTGCGGACGGTGATCGCCGCGGCATGGTTGCGGCGCATGGCGATCGTCATGCGGCCGACCTTGCAGGCAATGGGGCCACGGCCCATCAGGCCGCCATGATGCAGCGCCTCCACGCTGGCGCCTTCGCACAGGCCGAATTCGCGAAGCCTTTGCCCGTCGGACGCGGAAAGGGCGTCCCAGTCGATCAGGTCCACATAGGCAGGCTGGCGCAGCGGCAGGTCGGTCAGGCGCAAGGGTAAGGCACTCGTCATATATTCCTGCGAGTGACTATCAATACCGATTGGAAAAGACCAGCGTGAATCCGCGCCGCGACGCGAGGGTTATATGGCAGGGTATCGCAACCGCCCGATGAAGCGGGCAAAGCTCAACCTTTCACCGGCACCTATGCCCTTCCACTGGGCCTTAGCGCGTTCGAACCGCATCACGCCCTCGATCCGCCGGGCCAGGAAGGCGCGAGTCTCCGCCCAGTCTTCGCTTTCATCATCGACGAACACCAGCAGGGTCGCGGCATAGACCCCGGCCAGGGTCAGCCGCTTCGTATAATGATTGAGGTCCGTCGATTCGTCCCCGGCCGCGCGCCACATGACGTCCGCTGCCCGCCAACCCAGTCTGGCGGCCGCCGCCGCATTGCGCGGCATGGCCATGACCGCCTGCGCCCGGCGCAGCGCTTCGCGATCCCGCGCCAGCAGCGTCAGGCGCGTTTCGACCAGGGTCGTTATGCGCATCCGGATGGAAAGGGTCGCCAGCTTCTCCTGCGGCAGCGCTTCCCGCATCCGCGAATCGATGCTCTCGAACCAGGCGTCGATCATCTCCATCGCACCGCCCGGAAAGGCCAGGGCCGCTATGCCGGCATCGATGCCGCACTGCGCCGCCGCCATCGTCACGGCTTCCCTGCGCCAGCCGTCAAAGGCGGCATGGCGCGGCAGGATCGGCGCCAGCGCGGCGCGCACTTCATCGAGCGTCATGTCTTGATGCGTCGGGGTCATGGCCCGTTACTACGCCCGACCGGCCATGCGTACAAGCGCGCCCGGGCACAGGGGTTGCACACCGGAGGCCTCCGGGAAAAAGCGGCCGCTCGTCAAGGGCCGCCCCTTTCCCATCCGCCCCTGTTCGCAGCCGTCAGGCGCCGAATCTTTCCCGAAGGGAGAGCATGGCCATGGCCGCCTTCGCCGCCTCGCCGCCCTTGTCCTTCTCGTCCCGTTTGGCGCGGGTCAGCGCCTGCGCTTCATTCTCGACCGTCAAAATGCCGTTGCCGATCGGAATGCCATCCATGCTGAGCGCCATCAGGCCGCGCGCGCTTTCGTTCGACACGACTTCGAAATGATAGGTTTCACCCCGGATCACCACGCCGATGGCGATGAAGCCGTCATATCGGCCGGTTTCCGCCGCCAGCGCCACGGCACCGGGAATTTCCAGCGCGCCGGGCACCGTCACCACCTCATATTTATGGCCCTCATCCTCCAGCGCGGCGACCGCGCCCTCGATCAGCAGGTCATTGAGATGTTCGTAGAAGCGCGCTTCGACGATCAGGAATTTTGCCATGACAGTGGTCCTTAAAGCTCGATCGGATGTTGCCCAACCACGGCCAGGTCATAACCGTCAAGCGCGATCAGGCTATGATGCGTGTTGCTGAGCAGGATCATGTCATGCACGCCCAGTTCGGCCAGGATCTGCGCGCCAACGCCATAGTCGCGCAATTCGTCCATGCCCGATCCCGGCTGCCCGGCATGATGGCGCAGGCTGCGGCTCAGGAAATCGCCCGCCACCGTCGCGGTGAGCACGACGATGATCCCCGCCCCTTGTCGGGCGATGATCTCCATCGACCTGGCGAGCAGACCGTTGCGCGGCCCGGCCGAACCATAGACGTCGTCCAGCAGGGAAAGCTGATGCATGCGGACGAGCGTCGGCTCGTCGGGCACGACATGGCCCTTTTGCAGCACGAGCTGCTCGGTCTGCGTCGCCTTGTTGTAGAAGCTGATCGCCTTCCAGTCGCCGCCCCACTGGCTGGTGAAGACGGTTTCGGCGCGGCGTTCCACCATATGATCGTGCCGGCGGCGATAGGCGATGAGGTCGCGGATCGTGCCGATCTTCATCTTGTGCTTCTGGGCAAAGGGGATCAGGTCGTCCAGGCGCGCCATGGTGCCGTCATCCTTCATCACCTCGCAGATGACGCCGGATGGATTGAGCCCGGCCAGGCGGGCGACATCCACCGCCGCCTCGGTATGGCCGGTGCGCACCAGCACGCCGCCATCCTTGGCCACCAGCGGGAAGACGTGGCCGGGCGTCACGATGTCGTCAGGCCCCTTCGACCCGTCGATCGCGACGGAGATGGTGCGGGCGCGGTCGGCGGCGCTGATGCCGGTGGTGACGCCCTCACGCGCTTCGATCGAAACGGTGAAGGCAGTTTCGTGGCGGGTGCCGTTGTTGCGGCTCATCAGGCCCAAGCCCAGATGATCGACCCGGTCCTTGCTCAGCGCCAGGCAGACGAGGCCACGGCCATGGGTCGCCATGAAATTGATCGCGTCGGGCGTCGCCATCTGCGCGGGGATGACCAGGTCGCCCTCATTTTCCCGATCCTCGTCATCGACCAGGATGAACATGCGGCCATTGCGGGCCTCATTGATGATCTCTTCGGGCGAAGCGAGCGCGGTGCCGCCCTCGCGCTTGGCAAGATAGCTTTCCAGCTTGCCCAGGGTCTCGGCCGTCGGGTTCCAGTCGGCCTCGCCCAGCCTGCGCAGGGAATTGGCGTGAAGGCCCGCGGCCCGGGCAAGGCCGGAGCGCGACATGCCGCCATCAGTGACCAGCGAACGGACGGTATCGATAAGGGCTGATGACATGCAGACGACTCCTTCCCCATGGGATGAGGCGTCATATCACACCAAGATGTGATAATGGCAAGTGATAATCACACTGGGCGAGAATGAAGACTCTGCATCCGGTCCAGATAGCGCGCCAGCACGTCGATCTCCAGGTTGAAGGCGCGGCCGGGCAGCAGGCTGTCGAGCGTCGTCGCGGCGGCGGTATGCGGAATGATGTTCAGGCCGAAATGAACCGATCCATCGGCCTGATCCTCGACCGTGTTGACGGTCAGGGAGATGCCGTCCACCGTGATCGAACCCTTCGCCGCCAGCGCGGGCGCCAGCGCGGCGGGCGCGGCGATGACCAGTCGGGTCGAATCGCCCTCATGCGTCGCCGACAGCAGCGTGCCGATGCCGTCGACATGGCCGGTGACGATATGGCCGCCCAGCTCGTCCCCGACCTTGAGCGCGCGTTCCAGGTTGAGGGGGCCGCCCTGCACCCACAGGCCGGGCGCGGTGCGAGCGACGGTTTCGGCCGACAGGTCGACCGCGAACCAGTCGGCGCCCTTTTCCACGACGGTCAGGCAGGCGCCCGAACAAGCAATGGACGCACCGATGGCGACCGAGTCCATGTCATAGGCGCAACCGATCACCAACCGCAGGTCGCCGCGTTGCTCATGAGTGCGGATGGTGCCGATGTCGGTGATGATGCCGGTGAACATGAGAAAAGTCCGTTGCCTTGTTGTCCATTCGCCCGCGCCCGGACCGGGGGAGGGCGTTTGCGGTGATCTAGTGTGGTGGATTTGAAATACGCCTCATTATAGCGGCTAGGTAGGGAGCGTATTTCAAATCCAAAAACCACACTAGAAATCATATATTTGCTAGTGACCCTGATGAATCTGAAGTTCGTTCAACGCCTACCCAGCGGTGTGACGAACTTCAGATTCGGGTCACTAGGCGTTCCGCGTCCGCACGTAAACCTCCAGCCGGTCATCGCCCAGCCGCCGTTCGTCGTCGATCCGCCAGCGGCCATGCGCATCCGCCAGCTCGGCAAGCCCCAGATCGCCTATTCCCGCCAGCCCCGCACCGATCAGGATCGGCGCGCGATAGAGCAGCAGCCGGTCGACCAGATCGGCACGCAGGAAGGCAGCGGCAGCCTGCGCCCCGCCCTCGACCAGCAGATGGTCGACCTGCGGCAGGGCGGCGATATCCTCCGGCTCGGTGATGCTTTCCCAGCCATCGGGCGCGCGCCCATGGCTCAGCAATATGCGCCGGGGCGAGCGATCCTCCAGCCCCGGCAGACGCACGTCCAGCCGCGGCGCATCGGCGCGCAGCGTGCCGCCCCCCACCAATATCGCGTCATGCCGCGCCCGTTCCATATGGGCATGGGCGCGGGCTTCCGGCCCGGTGATCCAGCGGCTGGACCCGTCGGGCAGCGCGATCCGACCATCGAGAGAGAGGCCCAGCTTCAGCGTCACCGCAGGCCGGCCCAGCGTCTGGCGCAGCACGAAACCGCGCATCGCGGCGGCGGCTTCCCGCGCCATCAGGCCCATTTCAACGGCAATGCCGCGCTTGCGCAGCCAGGCGGCACCCTGCCCGTCGGTGCGCGGATCGGGATCCCGCAGGGCGATGACGACGCGCCGCACCTCGGCACGCGCCATCAGGTCGGCGCAGCGCGGACCGCGCGGCGAAAGGTGAAAGCAGGGCTCCAGCGTCACATAGGCGGTGGCGCCGCGCGCGCGGTCCACCGCCTCCTCCAGCGCCTGCGCCTCGGCATGGGGACGGCCGCCTTTCTGCGTCCAGCCCCGGCCCACGACATGGCCGTCGCGCACGATCAGGCAACCGACATTGGGATTGGGGGTGGACAGGCCGCGGCCGCGTTCGGAAAGCGCAATGGCGGCGGCCATGAAGCGCCGGTCCTGCGCGGGATCGGCCGGCGGCAGGCCGGTTTTGGATCGGGCGCTCAGGGCCGGGCCGCCCCGCCCTGCGCGGGTGCGGATTTCTCGGCTCCCTCGGCCTTGGCCAGGCGCTGGTCGAGCTGGGCGTTGATCTGCTTCAACGCCTCCTTGCGACGCGCCGTGTTGCGGGCTTCGTCCGCCTTCCAGTCGATGCCGAAAATATCCGCGACGCCCTGCATCTCCTTCTGCTTCTTCTCGATCGCCGCCTCCCGCTTGGCGAGATCGATCTTCTGCTGGAGGATGATGGCGGCGTCCGACCGATTGGCGTCCCAGCTCTGCACGTAGAATATCTGGTTGCGCGTCGGCATGGTGTTGGTGTTCGCGTCGACGATGAAGGCCCAGATGATGACCCAGGTTATTGCGACGGACACGCCGAGCAGCGGCCATTTATGAGGCCGGTTCTCGCGAAAATAGCTCCACATGTCGCTCATCGCGCTCTTGGGAGACACCGGACGGGGGAAGATCGCCATGGCGCCGATATAGGGTAAGGCGGGGCCGGATGCAAAAGCGCTGTTGTCGGCTGCCATGATTTCCAGCCCCTTATTGTTGGATTTCAGGCGTCTGCCAGCCGGAAATGGACTGTCAGCACCTTGGTCGAACTGACCGGCACTCCATCCCGAGTCGCCGGGCGGAAGCGCCATTTGCGCAGCGCCTGACGCTGGGTGGCGATCCAGAACGCCTCGTCCGCCGCCGACAGCCGCTCTATGTCGATGACGCGTCCGTCGATGCCGATGGTGACGCGGACCACCACCTTGCCCTCCATCCCCTGCCGGATCATCGCGCCGGGATAATCGGGCTGGAACATGGCCAGCGCGCGGGGATCGATGCTCGCCTCCGTCAGCACGGGCTGGGGCGGCAGTATGTCGGGCGGCGTGCCCGTGCCCGTGCCAGTTCCACCTGTAACGGTGCGATCTTCGCCCTTCATGGTGAAGCCCGTGGGCGGCGGCGGTATGATCGGCTTTTCCACTATCGTCGGATGCGATTTGGGCTGGGGCAAGGGTTTGGAGTCGGTCTCCGGCTGCGCCTGTTCCGGAGGGGGCGGCGTGTCGGCCACCGGATAGGTGATCAGGGGCGGCGGATCGCGGAAGACATCGATCATCTCCTTGGGCATCAGCAGATAGGCACCCACCACCAGCGCATGGACGGCGACCGCGCCTCCTATGCCGATGGGAGAGCGCTTGCCGCCGCTATAGCCGGAAATGGTTTCGCTGCCTGCCGCACCCATGCTGATACGCTGCATATTACCCTCCTGTCGTCGCTTCCTCTTCGGGAATCGATATGTGACGTTACAACATACTTCTATGATATGTTGCAACATTAATTTTGAAGGCGCAGCGCGTATATTATCCTCCCGGAATGGTCTCCCCGATCCTAGAGCGGGTTTCGATCTGATCGAATCAGATCGCTGCTCTGGATTCTTTGCCGTCCTAGAGCAGCGTGTCGACGCTGTGTATGGCCAGCCCCACCAGCCCGCCCACCAGCGTGCCGTTGACCCGGATATATTGCAGGTCGCGCCCGACCGCATGTTCCAGCCGGCTGGTGACGGTCCCCGCGTCCCAACCGCGCACCGTTTCGCTGACCAGCTTGACGATGGCATCGCCATAGGTCGCCGTCGCTCCCACCGCCGCGCGGCGCACGAAACGATTGATGAGGAAGCGCAGCCGGTCGTCCTGCTGCAGGGTCGCGCCAAGCTGGTGGAGCGCCTCGCCCAACCGTCCCGCCATCGCCTTGCCGGGATCGCGCACCGCCCGCAGCAGCCCGCCCCGCGCCTGTTCCCACAGGCCGTCGATCCAGCGCTGCATCGCCGGATTGTCGACGATCTCGTCGCGGATACGGGCGACGCGGGCCTGCATCTCCGGGTCGAACTGCAGGTCGGCGGCCAGCTTCGTCAGTCCTTCCTCCGCCTTCAGGCGCAGGCTGTGGCCGGGGTCCTGCGCCATGTCGGTCAGCAGCTTGCGCAGCCCGTCGATGATCGCATTGGACAGATTTTCGTCCAGGCCGGTCCAGCGCAGGATCTTGCCCGAACGGTCATGCACCATCTGCCGGACCAGATGGTCGTTCGCCGCCAGCGTCCGGTCCGCCCACAGGATGATGCCGTCCATCACCGGGGCATGGCGCCCGTCGCGCATCGCCGCTTCCAGCGCCTGGCCGATCAGCGGGGCCAGGTTCATGGCGCGCAGCCGCTGGGCGATGGCGCCCTTCACCATGCCGCCCAGCCGTTCCTGGTCCAGCGCCTCCAATATGTCCGCGGCGAGCCGAGACGCGCCCTCCCGCAGGCGCCCGTCGCCGCTGGCGGGGCTCGACAGGAAGCGCCCGGCTGCCCCCGCCATGTCCAGCCGCTGCATTCGTCGCGCCACCACGGCGGGGGTCAGGAAATTGTCGCGCAGGAACAGGGCGAGCGTATCACCGATCCGATCCTTGTTGCGCGGGATGATCGCGGTATGCGGGATCGGCAGGCCCAGCGGATGGCGGAAAAGCGCCGTGACGGCGAACCAGTCCGCCAGGCCGCCAACCATCGCCGCCTCGGCAAAGGCCTGGACGAATCCGATCGCAGGATGAAGATGAGCAGTCGCCCGCGCCGCCAGGAACAGCGCCGCCATCGCCAGCAACATGCCCGTCGCCACCATCCGCATCCGCCGCGCCGGATGGACTGGGCTGGCGACGGCGGGCCGGGGCGGAGCGAGCATCTTCATGACCGGCTAACGGTTACGCCGCCGTTTCGTTCAGGCAAGCGCTTCTTTTGCGGGAAGGCGGATGCAATCCGGCAACGGGCCGACCGCGGATGTCAGGCGCACGGTGCTCCTGCGAAGGCAGGAACCCAGTTCCGCATCCGATGGAACAGCGTCACGCCTGAACCTGGCCCCGGCCTCCACCGGCACAGGACGCGCCATCAAGCCGTTGCCGTGAGCAAATGTCCGCCCGCGATCCCTACTCCGCCGGCTGCGTCGCTCCCGCGCGATCGTCGCCGGGCTTGTATGTCAGCAGGCGGCGGCCCAGGCGCGGACCGATCCATTCCTCGATCCCCAGCGCCAGGCTGAAGGTCGCAGGCACGATCACCAGCGTCAGCACGGTCGACAGGATCAGGCCGCCGATCACGGTGATGCCCATGGGCGCGCGCCAGGCGCCGTCGCCGCTCAGCGACGCGGCGGTCGGCACCATTCCGGCCACCATCGCCACAGTGGTCATGACGATCGGCTGCGCGCGCTTGTGCCCGGCATCGATGATCGCCTCCAGCTTCGGAACGCCCTTGCCCATCTCCTCCAGCGCGAAGTCGATGACGAGGATGGAATTCTTCGCGACGATGCCCAGCAGCATCAGCAGCCCGATCAGCACCGGCATGGACACCGGATTGCCCGTCAGGTGCAGGGCGAGCGCCCCACCCAGCGGCGCCAGCACCAGCGACCCCAGGTTGACGAAGGGTGGCATCAGCCGCTTGTACAGCAGCGTCAGCACCGCCAGCACCAGCATGATGCCGGAAACGACGGCGATCATGAAATTCTGGATCATCTCCGCCTGCCACTTGCTGTCGCCGGTATTCAGCTTCTGCACGCCCGGGATCTGGCCTGCGGCGATCGCCTTCATCGTCGGCAGGGCGTCGATCTTCGCCATCGCCTCGCTGGTGACGACGCCCGGCGCCAGGTCCGCACCCACGACGATGCGGCGGATCTGGTTGTATCGGCGGATCTGCGTCGGACCGGCGCCGAATTCGATATCGGCCACGACCTTCAACGGCACGGAGCCGCCATTGACCGTGGGCACCGGCATGTTCTGGATGGTCGCCAGATCGCGCCGGCTGTTTTCCGCGACCGCCACGCGAATCGGGATCTGCCGGTCGGACAGGGAGAATTTGGCGCTGTTCTGATCGATGTCGCCGATCGTCGCGACGCGGATCGTCTGGCTGAGCGCGGCGGTGGTGACGCCCAGGCTGGCGGCCAGGTCGAAGCGTGGCTTGATGACGATCTCGGGCCGGTTCATGTCGCCCGCCACGCGCGGCGCGCGAATTTCGCGAATGCCCGCCATTTCCGCCACCAGCTTGTTGGCGGTCTGCTCCAGCCTCACGGGATCGTCGCTGCCGAACATGATGATGATGTCGCGGCCAAAGCCGCCGCCCGACTGCGACTGGAAATTGACGCGGGCGTCGGCCACCTGCTGGAACTGGGGCGCGATCTTGCGTTCCCATTCGACCGAGGAGATCGGCCGGTCCTTCCGCAGCGTCAGGAAGATGTCGGCGCCGGTCGTCTGGATATCGGCGAAGGCGGCCTCGACCATGTCCTTGTCGGCGGCCAGCATGTCCGCGACCTTGCGCGTGATCGCCGTCGTCTGCTGCAACGTGCTGCCGGGTACGGTTTCGATCTTCACCTGGCTGAAATCGGTGTCGATCGTCGGCTGGAACGACATGGGCAGCGTGGCGAAGGCGAAGATCGTGGCGGCGAAAGCCAGAAAGCCCATGCCCATCGTCCAGATGCGATGGTCGCGCAGCCAGGCGGTGAAACGCGCCCGGCCGCCGCGGGCGCGATGGGCCACGGCCTTGCGCTCGTCCAGCGACCAGCGCAGCACGGCCATGTACACGTCCATCATCCGGCCTTCGCCATGGCTTTCCTGGCCATGGGCCTTCAGGAAATAGGCCGCGATCATCGGCGTGATCAGGCGTGCGACCGCCAGGCTGAGCAGCACGGCGACCACGACCGTCATGCCGAACTGGATGAAGAACTGTCCGGAAATGCCCGGCATCAACGCCACCGGCAGGAACACCGCGACGATGGCCATGGTGGTGGCCAGCACCGCCAGCCCGATTTCGTCAGCGGCGTCGATGGACGCCTGATAGGCGCTTTTGCCCATGCGCATGTGGCGCACGATATTCTCGATCTCCACGATCGCGTCGTCGACCAGCACGCCCGCGACCAGGCTGAGCGCCAGCAACGAGATGCCGTTCAGGGTAAAGCCCATCATGTCCATGAACCAGAAGGCCGGAATCGCGGACAGCGGAATGGCCAGCGCGGAGATCATCGTCGCGCGCCAGTCGCGCAGGAACAGGAAGACGATGACGACGGCCAGCACCGCCCCCTCGATCATCGCCTGCATGGCGCTGTGATATTGGCCACGGGTATATTCGACGCTGGTATAGAGCTGCTTGTACTGGACCTTCGGATTTTCCTTCCGCAACTGGTCCAGCACCTTCATCGCATCGTCGAACACGGTGACGTCGGACGATCCCTTGGCCTTTTCCATGCTGAAGCTGGTCACCTGCCGCCCGTTCATCAGCGACAGCGAACGCTGTTCGGCATACATGTCGCGCACATCGGCCAGGTCGGCCAGCTTGACGGTGCGGCCGCCGGAAATGGCGATCTGGGTCTGGCCCAGCGCATAGGCGTCACGGGCGTTGCCCAGCACGCGGATCGCCTGTTCGGCACCGGCGATCTCGGTCCGGCCGCCAGCCGCGTTGAGGTTCACCTGCTGAAGCTGCTGGTTGACCTGGCCGGCGGTGATGCCGTGCGATTGCAGCTTGGCGGGGTTCAGGATCACGCGGATTTCGCGGGAAACGCCGCCGCCGCGCTTGACCGCTGCCATGCCCGGCACCCCCAGCAACCGCTTGGCGACGGTATTGTCGACGTACCAGGACAGTTCTTCCAGCGTCATGTCCGTCGCTTCGGCGCTGAAATAGGCGATCGGCCCGCCGTCAATGTCGACGCGGCTGACCCGCGGCGCCAGGATTCCCTCGGGCAGGTCGCTGCGGATCTGGTCGACGGCATTCTTCACATCATTGACGGCGCGGTCGACCGGCGTTCCGATCTGGAACTGCACATTGGTGTTGGACTGGCCCTCCGACACCCAGGAGGTGATTTCGTCCACGCCGCTGATACCGCGCACGGCTGCTTCGACGCGCTGCGTGACCTGCGTTTCCAGCTCCGTCGGCGCGGCGCCGGGCTGGAGCACGACGACGCTGACCATGGGGAAGCTGACGTCCGGATTCTGGTTGACGTCCATCCGGCTGAAACTGACCAGGCCGGCCAGCAGCAGCGCGACGAACAGCACGATCGGCGACACCGGGTTGCGGATGGCCCAGGCGGAGATATTACGAAAACTCATGACGGCTTCCTCGCCTGCCGGTGGACGCGCCGGGCGGGCGCGTCCCGCCGCTTCATTTCGACCTGCTGACCTCGGGCTTCACCTTCTGCCCCGGCGTCAGGAAGGCGCCCGCCGAAGCCACGATGCGTTCGTCGCCATTGAGGCCGTTCAGGATCGCCACCCCGACATCGGTCACCTGACCGATCTTGACGTCGCGCCTCTGCACTTCGTCGCGGCCGTTGACGACATAGACATAATTGCCCTTCTCATCGCTCTGCACCGCCGATTCCGGCAGCATCGGCGCATAGCCGGTGCCGCTCACGATCGTGGCGGAGGCAAAGCCGCCCGGACGGATCGCCGGATTATAGGGGATGGCGATACGGGCGATGCCCTGCCGCGTCTGGTTGTCGACGACGGGCGACACCTGCCACACACGCCCGGCAAATTGCGCCGTGCCGCCGACCGGGGTCACCGTGGCGCCGTTGCCCGGACGAATGGTCGCCAGATCGCCTTCGCTGAGCTGGGCGAGCATTTCCATCTCCCCGTCCTTCGCCATGCGGAACAATACGGCGCTGCCCGCGCTCACGATCTGGCCGGGTTCCACCGCGCGGGTCAGCACCAGTCCGGCGGCGGGAGCGCGAATGTCCAGCCGGCCGGTACGGGCGCGCTGCTCGGCCAGTTGCGCGACCGCGACGTTGACGCGGGCATTGGCGGCATCACGGGTCGCGGTCCGCTGATCGATATCGGCCTGGCTGATGAAGCCCCGCGCGACCAGAGTCTTGGCGCGGTCGAGCTGGGCCTGCGCCAGCTTGGCGTCGGCGCGGTTGACCTCCACCTGCGCGGCGAGCGACCGGACCTGCTCGGTCTGGACGGAGCGCTCTACCGTCGCCAGCACCTGGCCGGCGCGCACCCAGTCGCCCGGCTGGACCAGCACGCGCGTCACCGCGCCGCCTTCCCCAACCACGCCGACCGGCATTTCCACCCGCGCCGCGAGCGATCCCGTCGCGCTGACACTGTTCGATACGGTCGACCGGCCGGGGCTGATCACCGTCACGACGGGCGCCTGCGCCGCACTGGCCGGCGCATCGGCGCCCTTGCTATGCATGCTGACCCATGTGGCGATCGCAATCAGGATGATCGCGACAATGGCACCGATCGTCAGCCGCCGGCGCCAGCCGGAGCGCTCCTCCTGCTCGCCAAGAACATGTGCCGGGGCATCGCCGACCAAGGAAGTCTCGTAATTCATCCTGAACCCATCTTTCGGCCATAGGCGCCGTTCGGGTTGCTGTATTATATGAATACATCACCCGGCTCAAGCCCCCATTGCGACGGCGCTCCCAGGCTGCGCGAAACCCGTCCCGGCGCTGGACTCCCTGCCAAATGGGCCCCTTGCCAAAACAGCCCGACTGTGGCGCAATGCATGCTATAGCGGCTGGAGGGCGGCGATGGAATTGCTCGGATGGATCATGGTCGGCCTGTTCGCGGGCGCCATCGCGCGACTGGTCATGCCCGGACGCCATCCGGGCGGCTGCGTGCTGACCATATTGCTGGGCATCGCCGGCGCCCTGCTGGCGGGCTATGTCGGGCGGCTGCTGGGCGTCTATGCGCCCGGAGAGCAGGCGAGCTTCATCGCCGCGGTGCTGGGGTCGATCGGCGTGCTCGCGCTCTATTCCTTCTTCGCCGGACGGGGCTGACCCGCAGAAAAAGGCCGCGCCCTTGCGGGGGCACGGCCCTTTTGTTCATGCATGGTGCTGTTTTAGCGGACCGAACCGCGCCGCACCAGATTGACGATCGCGAGCAGGATGATCGCGCCGACCAGCGACACCAGGAAGCTGTAAAGCGTTAGACCGTCATTGATCGAACCACCGCTGAAGATCAGGCCGCCGATGAACGCGCCGACAATGCCGACGACGATGTTCAGCAGGATGCCCTGTTGTGCGTCGGTCCGCATGACCATGCTGGCAAGCCAGCCGATGACGCCGCCGACAACGAGCCACAAGATGATGCCCATATCTCACTCTCCTTGGACCATAGCCCCTTTCGGGTGGGCTGATCTGTTCAACGGAGAAGTCGGCGTTACGTTCCCTTTCACCCCTTGACAAAGAAGAAGGCCGCCGGATGCCAGATCCGGCGGCCTTGTTGCGACCCTCTATTGCCGTAATGGCTTGATCAGTATTTCTGCTGCCGTTCGTAGAGGGACTTGTAATATTGGATGCGCGTCACGCGCAGGCCGTGCATGCCTGAACGGTCGACGGCCCGCTGCCAGCTGGCGAATTCCTCCAGCGTCAGCGAATAGCGCGCGCAGGCTTCATCCACCGTCAGCAGTCCGCCATTCACGGCCGCCACGACCTCCGCCTTGCGGCGCACGACCCAGCGCGTCGTGTCGACGGGGGGAAGGCTTTCCAGAGTCAGGGGTTCTCCTAGCGGCCCGACGACCTGTGCAGGTCTGATTTTCTGGTTTTCGATCATTATCACCCTCAATATGCGGCACTGGCGTTGCCGATTTCAGCAGTGCTTCCCTGTTTGCGCTGCAAGCCCTGAACAGGCCCTAAAGCGCCACGGTAAACGCCCCCTTCATCTTCCTTGCCCCACCCTTAAAAGGTTCGCGATCAACGGGTTAAAGCTGCCCGCGAGCCCCACGGCCTCGATATTGCCGCTGGAACGTGGCGCGAGGATATCGGCCAGTTCCTGCACCCAGTCGCCCTCGATTTCCTGCCCCCGCAGGATGCCTGCGACCGCCTGCGCGGTGGGGCTGGCCGCCTGCGCTGCCGCCGAAGCGGCCCGCAAGGACGGCCAGACCGGCACGCGCCGCCGGCCAGAAGGCTTGACGAAGCCGGCCTTGAGCCCGCTCGTCCGAAGGAATCCCAGATCCATGGGTGAGTGATTTACGGAATAAAGGATAAGGTCCGGTAAACTTGTCCCCAAAATGGGGATGGTTGCGACGAAGCGTTGAATCCGTCTGGCACCCCGAAGGGCGGGCGACTATATGCGCGCCCATGCATTCCCAGTTCCCGCCTGCCCGGTTCGATCTCCAGGACCCGCTCGATGCGCGGCGTATCGTCGTCGCCATGTCCGGCGGCGTGGACAGCAGCGTCGTTGCCGCCCTTGCCGCGCGCACGGGCGCGGAAACCATCGGCGTCACGCTCCAGCTCTATGATCATGGCGCGGCGGTGGGACGTACCGGAAGCTGCTGCGCCGGGCAGGACATACGCGATGCCCGCGCCGTCGCCGACCGAATCGGCATTGCGCATTATGTCTTTGATTATGAAAGCCGTTTTCGTGATTCGGTGATTTCGGACTTTGCCGACGAATATATGGCCGGGCGCACCCCCATTCCCTGCGTCAAATGCAATATGGGGGTGAAGTTCACGGACCTGTTCCAGATCGCGCGCGACCTGGGCGCCGACTGCCTCGCCACCGGCCATTATGTCCGCCGGATCGAGGGCGCGCAGGGGGCCGAACTGCATCGCGCCGCCGATCCCGCGCGGGACCAGAGCTATTTTCTCTTCGCCACGACTCAGGCGCAGCTCGACTATCTTCGCTTTCCGCTCGGCGGCCTGCCCAAGCCCCAGGTGCGGGAGATCGCGGCCGAACTCGGCCTGTCGGTGGCGATGAAGCCCGACAGCCAGGACATCTGCTTCGTGCCCGACGGCGATTATGCGAAGATCGTCCGCAAGCTGCGCCCCGATGCCGACGAGGGCGGCGACATTGTCCATGTCGACGGCCGCCTGCTTGGCAGACACAAGGGGATGATCCATTACACCGTCGGCCAGCGCAAGGGGCTGGAGATCGGCGGACAGGCCGAACCACTCTATGTCGTGCGACTGGATGCCGAAGGGCGGCGCGTCATCGTCGGGCCGAAGGCGGCGCTGGCGGTGTCGGCGGCGCGGCTTTCCGACATCAACTGGCTGGGCGGGGACTTCGCCGGGCCGCTCTCCGCCAAGGTACGTTCCATGGCCAGGCCGGTTCCGGCGCGGCTGGAGGGTGATCGGCTGGTCTTCGACGCCCCTGAATATGGCGTCGCGCCGGGACAGGCGGCGGTGCTCTATGCGGGCGATCGGGTGCTGGGGGGCGGCTGGATCGCGGCGACCGAAGCGGCGCTCGCAACGGCGGCGTGATCCCGGTCCCTCCCGCACGCGCGCAGGGTTCGGGATTTGCCAGCGACCTTGCCCTTTTTCGCCCCGCCAACTAAGGGCGGCCTGTCATGACTCGTCCGCTCACCTTCGCCATTCCCAAGGGACGCATCCTCGATGAGGTTCTGCCCCTGCTTGCCAAAGCCGGTATCGAGCCGGAGGCGGAATTCCATGACAAGAAGAGCCGCGCCCTCCGTTTCGGCACCAGCCGGCCGGACGTATCGATCATCCGCGTGCGCGCTTTCGATGTCGCGACCTTCGTGGCGCATGGCGCGGCGCAGATCGGCATTGTCGGGTCGGACGTGCTGGAAGAATTCGACTATTCGGAAATCTACGCGCCGGTGGACCTGGACATGGGCCATTGCCGCCTGTCGGTTGCGGAGCCCATGGGACTGGCCGACGAGGACGAAGCGGCGATGAGCCATGTGCGCGTCGCGACCAAATATCCCCATCTGACGCGCAAATATTATGAGGCGCGGGGCATCCAGGCCGAATGCGTGAAGCTGAACGGGGCGATGGAACTCGCGCCGTCGCTGGGCCTGTCGCGCCGGATCGTGGACCTTGTATCCTCGGGCGCGACGCTCAAGGCCAACGGGCTGGTAGAAACCAATGTCATCATGCAGGTGTCGGCGCGGCTGATCGTCAATCGCGCCGCGTTCAAGATGCGCTCGGCGGAACTGACGCCGCTGGTGGAAGCCTTCCGCAAGGCTGTGGGGGTGCAGGATGCCGCTTAGGCTCGACAGCCGCAACGCGGATTTCGCCGCCGCTTTCACCGCGCTGGTCGACGCCCGGCGGGAAGCCGATGAGGATGTGTCGCGCGACGTGACCGCGATCCTGAAGCGGGTCCGGGCAGAGGGCGATGCGGCCCTGGCCGATTATACCAGCCGCTTCGACCGGCACGACTTGGACATCAGCGGCTGGTCGGTGACGCCGGCCGAATGCCGGGCGGCGCTGGACGGGCTTTCGACCGGACTGCGCGATGCCCTGGAACTCGCGGCGGCGCGCATCGCGGCCTATCATGAGAAGCAGAAGCCGCAGGACAGCGACGGCGTCGATGCCGCGGGCGTCCGCCTGGGCGCGCGCTGGAACGCCGTCGATGCGGCGGGGCTCTATGTGCCCGGCGGGCGGGCCGCCTATCCCAGTTCGCTGCTGATGAACGTAATCCCGGCCAGGGTGGCGGGCGTGTCGCGCATCGCCATGGTAACGCCGACCCCCAATGGCGAGATCAACCCGCTCGTGCTCGCAGCAGCCTCCATCGCGGGGATCGAGGAAATCTGGCGCGTCGGCGGCGCGCAGGCGGTGGCGGCGCTCGCTTATGGCACGGACCGGATCCGGCCGGTCGACGTCATCACCGGCCCCGGCAATGCCTGGGTGGCGGAGGCGAAGCGCCAGCTATACGGCGTCGTCGGCATCGACATGGTGGCCGGCCCGTCGGAAATCGTCGTGGTCGCTGACGGGAAGAATGATGCCGACTGGATCGCCGCCGACCTGCTCAGCCAGTCGGAACATGACCCGACCAGCCAGTCGATCCTGTTCACCGACGACGGCGCCTTCGCCGATGCGGTCGCGGCGGCGGTCGAACGGGCGCTGCCCCGGCTGGCAACGGAGGCCGTCGCCCGGACGAGCTGGAACGCCAATGGCGCGATCATCGTCGTGCGCGACCTGGAAGAGGCCATGCCGCTGGTCGACCGCCTCGCCGCCGAGCATCTGGAGCTCGCCGTGGACGATCCCGACGCCCTGTTCGGTCAGGTGCGCCATGCCGGATCCGTCTTCCTCGGCCGAATGACGCCCGAAGCGGTGGGCGATTATATCGCCGGCCCGAACCATGTGCTACCGACCGGGCGGCGCGCGCGCTTCTCCTCCGGTCTGTCGGTGCTCGACTTCATGAAGCGGACCAGCTTCCTCAGCCTCGACCGGAAGGCCATCGACGCCATCGGCCCTGCCGCCGTCGCCCTGGCGCAGGCGGAGGGACTTCCCGCGCATGCGGCATCGGTGGCGCTGAGATTGGAATAGCCCCGCCCGCACCCTGCCGAAGCCTGTCCCTCGCCGCGTCGGGCAAAGGGCTTCGACAGGTCCGGCCCGAACCGTTATGGAAAGAATATGAACGACCGCTCCAGATCTCGCTCCGCTGCGCGCCTCGCCGCGGTCCAGGCGCTCTACCAGCTTGAGATGGAGGGCACGCCGCTCCAACTGTTGCTGCATGAATTCCACCAGCATCGCCTGGGCGCCACCATAGAGGATGTCACCTATGCGCAGGCGGAGGAGAGCTTTTTCGACGATATCGTGCAGGGCGTCGACCGGCGGCGGGAGGAGATTGACGGGCTGGTCGTGGCGCGCCTCTCCAAGGGCTGGAGCCTGGAACGGCTCGACAAGCCGATGCGGCAGATCCTGCGCGCCGGCACCTATGAGCTGATCGCCCGCCAGGATGTGGCGACCGGCACGGTTATCAGCGAATATGTCGATGTCGCGCACGCCTTCTACGACAAGCGAGAGGCGGGTTTCGTGAACGGCCTGCTGGACGCCGTGGCGAAGGATGTGCGGAAATAGGTCCGCTCCATCCTCGGCCGATCGGCGGGCATGGCAAGCTCGGAGGATAAGGTCCGGTCATGTCCGCTGAATCCCGTTTCCTCACCCTGCTCCGCCTGCTGGCGAACGATCCCGCCGCCCGGGGCCTGCAGGATGATGTGGCAGTGCTCGAATTCGGCGACGCGCGCCTGATCCTCACCAGCGACACCATGGTGGAGGGCGTGCATTATCTCCCCACCGACCCGCCCGCCGATATCGGCTGGAAGCTGGCGGCGGTGAACCTTTCCGACCTCGCCGCCAAGGGCGCAAGGCCGCTTGGCTGCCTGCTCAACTATGCACTTTCGGGCGACGAGGATTGGGACGCGGCCTTTCTGGAAGGGCTGGGCGAGGCTCTGGGCCGCCATGCCATGCCCTTGCTGGGCGGCGACACGGTGCAGATGCCCAGGGGCGCGCCGCGCAGCTACAGCCTGACCGCGCTGGGCGAGGCCACGGGCCCGGTTCCGATGCGTGGCGGCGCGAAGGCGGGCGACCGGCTCTATCTGACAGGCCCGGTGGGCGATGCAGGGGTCGGGCTGGACCTGCTGCGGTCCATGGCCGGCGCGTCGGGACCGCTGGTGGAGGCCTATCGCCGCCCACGCCCGCGCCTCGCCGAAGGGGCGCTGCTCGCCCATCATGTCCACGCCATGATGGACATATCCGACGGTCTGCTGATCGACGCTTCCCGCATGGCGCAGGCAAGCGGGCTGGCGGTCACCATCGACCATGTCCCGCTCTCCCCGGCGCTGGAGGCTGCGCGCGGGGCCAGCAACGCCGTCCATCTCGCGGCGGCGCGGGCGGGGGATGATTATGAACTGCTCTTTGCCCTGCCCGCCGCGGCCAGGCCGCCCGTGCGCGCCATACCCGTCGGCCGTTTCACGAAGGGCAAGGGCCTGACGCTGACAATAGACGGCGTGACGATCCCGCTTCCCGACCGTCTGGGCTGGGAACATGGCTGATCGGCGTTGATTTGCCTTAACATCGTAACGGGTTGACGCACGCCGTCGGCCATGTAGCTTCACGACCGACCTTTCTCAGCCCGGTAGGACCGCATGATATGCGTGAGCTACGATGCTGATTGACGCGGTGCCCGATGCCGGAAGCGCATGTTCCGGCCGCCCGCCCTTACGCCCTTCGCCCGCCCGTCATTCCCTGCGGAGCGGCCGATGACAGGCATAACAGGGGGAGAGGAACATCCATGCAGATTGTCACGATTGCCATAGGGTGCGGCCTGCTGGCCGTGCTCTACGGCCTCATCACCAGTAGACAGGTGCTGGCGGCGTCCGCCGGCAATGAAACCATGCAACAGATTGCCGGCGCGATTCAGGAGGGGGCGAAGGCCTATCTCGGCCGGCAATATACCACCATCGGCATGGTCGGCGTCGTCGTCGCGGCGCTGGTCTTCTTCTTCCTCGGCGCGACGTCGGCGGTCGGCTTCCTGATCGGGGCGATCCTGTCCGGCGCGGCCGGCTTCATCGGCATGAACATCTCCGTGCGCGCCAATGTCCGCACGGCGGAGGCCGCACGCGACACGCTGCAAAGCGGGCTGACCGTCGCCTTCCGGGCAGGGGCCATCACCGGCATGCTGGTCGCGGGACTGGCCTTGCTCGCGATCAGTGTCTTCTTCTGGTATCTGACCGGACCCGCAGGCCATGCGCCCGACGACCGGATGGTGATCGACTCCCTCATCGCGCTGGCCTTCGGCGCCAGCCTCATCTCCATCTTCGCGCGCCTAGGCGGCGGCATCTTCACCAAGGCGGCCGACGTCGGCGCGGACCTGGTCGGCAAGGTGGAAGCCGGCATTCCGGAGGATGACCCCCGCAACCCCGCCGTCATCGCGGACAATGTGGGCGACAATGTCGGCGACTGCGCAGGCATGGCGGCCGATCTGTTCGAAACCTATGTGGTGACGGTGGGCGCGACCATGGTGCTGACCGCGCTGCTGGTGACGGGGGTCGACAACGCATTCCTGATGCGCCTGATGTCGCTGCCGCTGATCGTCGGCGGGGTATGCATCATCACCTCGATCATCGGCACCTACATGGTGCGGCTGGGCGCGAGCCAGTCGATCATGGGCGCGCTGTACAAGGGCTTCTGGACCACCGCGATCCTGTCCATCCCGGCGCTCTATGCCGTGACGCACTTCGCGCTGGGCGACCTCAACGCCCGTTTCGGGACCGATCTGGACGGCGCGGGCGGCTATAGCGGTATGGCGTTGTTCTGGTCGATGATGGTCGGCCTCGCGGTCACGGGCCTGATCGTGTGGATCACCGAATATTATACCGGCACCAACTATCGCCCGGTGCGCAGCATCGCCCGCGCGTCGGAAACCGGCCATGGCACCAACGTCATCCAGGGGCTGGCCATCAGCCTGGAGGCGACGGCCCTGCCGACGCTGGTGATCGTGATCGGCATCATCGTCGCCTACCAGCTTGCGGGCCTGATCGGCATCGCCTTCGCCGCAACCGCCATGCTGGCGCTGGCAGGCATGGTCGTCGCGCTCGACGCCTATGGCCCTGTCACCGACAATGCGGGCGGCATTGCGGAAATGTCGCATCTCGACGACAGCGTCCGGGTCAAGACCGACGCCCTCGACGCGGTGGGCAACACCACGAAGGCGGTGACGAAGGGCTATGCCATCGGTTCGGCCGGCCTTGCCGCGCTGGTGCTGTTCGGCGCCTATACGGAGGATCTGAAATTCTACAACAGCGCGCTCGGCCTCACCGAGCCGGTCGATTTCAGCCTCTCCAACCCCTATGTCATCGTCGGCCTGCTGCTGGGCGCGCTGCTGCCCTATCTGTTTGGCGCCATGGGCATGACCGCGGTGGGCCGTGCCGCGGGCGACGTGGTCAAGGACGTGCGCGACCAGTTCGCCACCAACAAGGGCATCATGGAGGGCACGTCGCGGCCCGATTATGCCCGGACGGTGGACCTCGTCACCCGCGCCGCGATCAAGGAGATGGTCATCCCCAGCCTGCTGCCGGTGCTGGCGCCGATCGTCGTCTATTTCGCGATCTCGGCCGTGGCTGGCACGCCCAACGGCTTTGCGGCCCTGGGCGCGCTGCTGCTGGGCGTCATCGTGTCCGGCCTGTTCGTGGCCCTTTCCATGACCTCGGGCGGCGGCGCCTGGGACAATGCGAAGAAATATATCGAGGATGGCCATCATGGCGGCAAGGGCAGCGAAGCCCACAAGGCTGCCGTGACCGGCGACACGGTGGGCGATCCCTACAAGGACACGGCCGGCCCGGCCGTCAATCCGATGATCAAGATCACCAACATCGTCGCCCTGCTGCTGCTGGCCGCCCTCGCACACGGCGCATAAATCACCCGATAAAAATGGAAAGACAGGAAAATGGCCCCGCCTTATAGAAAGGCGGGGCCATTATTTTACGGGGGAAAGATTGAGGGGGTTTTCTGTCGTCGCGGGCGTCCTGCTCGCGCAGCTTTGCGTGTCCGCCAGAGCCGAGACGGCACCCGCGCCGCGCAAGGAATGGCCGGTCGAGGCCTTTGCCGAACTGCCGATGATGGTGGAACCGCAACTCTCGCCCAATGGGATGCACCTGGCTGCCAGGGTGGCACGCAACGGCGAGCTGCTGCTGATGATCGCTTCCATCGCAGACGAGCCCAACCGTGTTCGCACGCTGTCCTTGGGAGAAAACGACCTGAACTGGTGGCGCTGGGTCAATGACGACTGGCTGATTGCCGGCATAGGCAGCGAAACCAGCGTGCAGGGCATGCCTTGGTCGATCAGCCGCGTCGCCAGCATCAAACGAGACGGGTCGAAGATCAACATACTGGCCAAGAATGTGGCGGCGCAGAATGGCGACGACGTCATATGGGTTGCCAGCGATGGCAGCCCTCGCATCCTGCTGGCCTATCAGTCATCCATCTACGACGATGAAGCCGGTTTCTGGCCGCAGGTTGACGAGGTGGACGTCACCAACGGAAGGATGCGCCCGGTGGTGCAGCCGCGCCGGAATGTCATGTCATGGTATGCCGATGCGACCGGCGCGGTGCGCATGGGGGTCGGCTATGAAGATACGACGCGGATGGCGAAGCTTCTCTATCGTGACGATGGGCGCTCGAACTTCCGGGTGATCGACCGGGCCAACCGCCGACGCGACGAATCCATGGTCGTGCCGATGCTTTTCACCGCCGATCCCGGCAAGGCGATCGCCAGTGACGACCATGAAGGCACCAATGCCCTGTACGAATATGATCTGACCAGACTGGAATTGGGGAAGAAGATCTTCGCCGCACCCGGTTTCGACATCGACGGGATAGAGCGCGATACGGCTGGTACGGGCCTTGCCGGGGTGCGCTATACGGCCGACGGCCCGGAAGTCCACTGGTTCGATGAGGGGCTGGCGAAGATTCAGGCCGATATCGACAAGGCGGTCGGCGCCCAGCGTCGCGCCCGCATCGTGTCCGCCAGCCGGGACCATCAGCGCATGATCGTGCACGTCGGCAGCGCGGACCAGCCGGGAACCTATTATTATTACGACACCTCCGCCGGCGTGATGAGCAGCCTGTCGAAGATCAGCCAGAATTTCGGTCCCGGCATCCATCTCTCGCCTGTCAGGACGATTCGTTACAAGGCCCGCGACGGGCTGGAGATCACTGCGGTGCTGACCCTGCCAGCAGGCAGGGACCCAAAAAATCTGCCGTTGATCCTGATGCCGCATGGCGGCCCCTTTGCGCGCGACAGCGAAGAATGGGACTGGTGGGTGCAGTTCCTGGCCTATCGCGGCTATGCGGTGCTGCAGCCCAATTATCGGGGCTCCTCCGGTTATGGTACCGCCCTTGCGGAAAAAGGGGAGGGGCAATGGGGCCTTGCCATGCAGGACGACCTCAACGACGCGGTCGACTGGGCGGTGAAGGAGGGAATCGCCGATGCGAAACGGGTCTGCATCGTCGGCGCGTCCTATGGCGGCTATGCGGCGATGCGCGGGGCGCAGCGCGATGGCGGTCGCTATCGTTGCGCCATTTCTTATGCAGGGGTCTCCGACCTTTCGGCGATGATGCGCTATGACGGCCGCTTCCTCAATCATGGCACGCGGAAGGATTGGATGAAGCAACAGGCGCCCGATTTTGCTTCCGTTTCTCCGATTAACTTCGCGGGGCAATTGTCCACACCTATCCTGCTGATGCATGGCAGGAAGGATCGGCGGGTACAGGTGAGTCAGTCACGCGAAATGGCGGAGAAACTGAAGGCAGCAGGTAAAATCGCCGGGCGCGACTATATCTATGTTGAACAGCCGCTGGCCGACCATTTCTTTTCCCGCCAGGCGGATCGGCTGGACTTTCTCCAGCGCATGGACGCCTTTCTGAAGGAGCATAATCCGGCCTGACCAGGCGCACGCGCCATCCCGCGCAGGCCAGAAAGTCACAAATTAGAAATATCATAGTCACAAGACTGTAACGCAATGGTCATAGTGGGCCCTCGTTCGCCAGCCTGGCGGAGGGGAGAATTGATCATGCGACTGACCTGCAAGCTGCTGCCCGCGCTCGCCCTGCTGGCTGCTCCGGCCGTGGCCCACGCCAGCGAGGACGAACAACTCTGGACCACCGCCAGCGCGACGGTGAAGCTGAGCGATCACTGGCGTTTCTCGCAGGAGGTCGTCGCCCGCTTCAGCAACGATCGCGACGGGCTGTACGAGGTCGAGATGAATTCGCTGATCGGCTACAAGATCGGCAAGAAGGTGACGGTCTGGGCCGGCTATACCCACGACCCCAATTATAATGCCGGCGATTTCGCGGTGATGGAGCATCGCGGGCGGCAGCAGGTGACCTTCGACAATATCGTGAAGATCGGACCCGGCCAGCTCAGCGCCCGCCTGCGGCTGGAGGAACGCTGGCGCGAAGGGATCGACGGCACGGCCTGGCGGCTGCGTCCCTATGTCAAATATGTGCTGCCGTTCAGGGAAGGCGGCAAGACCGCGCTGGTGCTCAGCCATGAAAGTTTCATCGATTTCAACACCACCAATTTCCAGCGGGTCCAGGGGGAGGAGCGGATGCGCAACCAGATCGCCATCACCACCCCGATCGCGAAGAATGTGAATGCGGAGATCGGCTATCTTCACCAGCACGGTTTCCGGCCGGGCGCCGACGACAGCAATGACAATGTCGCCTCCTTCTCGCTGGGCTTTTCCTTCTGATCTGCGACATGGGGCCTGTCCTGGCCATTGATTGCCATTGATCGGCATGTGCTCCTGCGCAGGCGGGAGCACGCTTTGCCCGGACCGAACCGGAACGTCGGCCGCCCCCCCCTCGCCCCGTCCCGTCCACAGCCGGAGCGAACCGGCGGATCGGCGGTCGGGCTTGCCCGCCCCCGCGTGGCAGGCCTATAGGCCGCGCCATGACCAGCGAACCCTTCCGCTCGCAGCTCGCCGCGCTGGAGAGGCGCGGCCGCCTGCGCAGCCTCACCCCTCGCGCCGGGCGGGACTTTGCCTCGAACGATTATCTGGGCCTTGCGGGCGATCCGATCATCGGTCAGGCGGTGGCTGATGCGGTGGCGCGCGGCGTGCCGGTGGGATCGGGCGGGTCGCGCCTGCTGCGCGGCAATGCGCCCGAACATGAAGGGCTGGAGGCGGAGGCCGCCGATTTCTTCCGTACCCCGGCGGCGCTGTTCATGGCCAACGGCTTCGCCGCCAATCTCGCGCTGTTCTCCACCCTGCCGCAGCGCGGCGACCTGATCGTCGTGGACGAGCTGATCCATGCCAGCGTCCATGACGGCCTCCGCATGTCGAAGGCCGTCGCCGTCTTCGCCCGCCACAATGATGTACAGAGCTTTGCCGACCTGATTGCCGCCTGGCGGCTGGAGGGCGGCAAGGGGCGCGTGTGGATCGCGGTCGAAACGCTCTACTCGATGGATGGCGACTTGGCGCCGCTCAGCGACCTCGCGGCGCTGGCGGCGAAGCATGACGCCATGCTGATCCTGGACGAAGCCCATGGCACGGGCGTCTTCGGCCCATCCGGACGCGGGCTGTCCTCCGGGCTGGACGGGCTGCACAATGTCGTCACACTGCACACCTGCGGGAAGGCGATGGGCGTGGAGGGCGCGCTGATCTGCGGACCGCGCATTCTGGTCGACTATCTCATCAACCGGGCGCGCGCCTTCATCTTCTCGACGGCGCCCTCGCCACTCATGGCGGTGGCGGCCTCCGCCGCGCTGGACCGGATCAAGCAGGCGGGCGACCTGCGCGAAAGGTTGAAGACACTGATGGTCGACGCAAGCGAAAATATCTGCGCGCCGCTCGGCCTGCCAGCCCCGCGCAGCCAGATCGTGCCGATCATATTGGGCGAGGACCGCCGCGCCATGGCCGCCGCCGCCGCCCTGCAGCAGGCCGGCTTCGACGTGCGCGGCATCCGTCCACCCACCGTGCCGCCGGGCACCAGCCGGCTGCGCATCTCGCTGACGCTGAACGTGGGACGCGCCGACATCGCCGCCCTGGGGGAAACGCTGAGGCGGGTGGC
This sequence comes from Sphingobium sp. LMC3-1-1.1, assembly GCF_040676285.1. Lineage (NCBI taxonomy): Bacteria > Pseudomonadati > Pseudomonadota > Alphaproteobacteria > Sphingomonadales > Sphingobiaceae > Sphingobium > Sphingobium sp. LMC3-1-1.1. Next base: position 95,875 of record NZ_JBEGHQ010000005.1, read on the forward strand.
GGCGTGAACGGCTTCATCGTCACCGGCACCGATACCGACATCGGCAAGACCGTCTTCGCCGCAGGGCTGGCGGGTGCGCTTGGCGCTCATTATTGGAAGCCGGTGCAGGCGGGCGTCGATCCTGAGGGGGACAAGGAGCGGGTGGCCGCCCTGTCGGGCCTGCCCCCCTCCCATATCCTGCCGGAGGCCTATCGCCTGACCACTCCCGCCTCGCCCCATCTGGCGGCGCGGATCGACGGGATCGCAATCACGGCTGAGCGGCTCGCCCTGCCGAAGGTGGACGGCACGCTGGTGGTCGAGGGGGCAGGCGGCCTGATGGTCCCGGTCAGCGAATCGCTGCTGATGATCGACCTGTTCGCACTTTGGGGCCTGCCGGTGATCCTGTGCGCGCGGACGGGGCTGGGCACGATCAACCACAGCCTGCTCAGCATAGAGGCCCTGCGCACGCGGGCGATTCCCATTGCCGGCATCGCATTCATCGGCGACGCGCATGCAGAGAATGAGCGGATCATTCCTTTATTGGGAAAGGTGCGCAGCCTCGGCCGCTTGCCCTATATCGATCCGCTGGATGCGGGAACGCTGAAGACCGCCTTCAAGTCCATAAATCTGCCCTGAAGCACATCCTGCTTCCCGCGACCAAAGCCGCGAGCAAGCCGGATTTTTCGACCAACGACATGGACATGGCCGCCCCCGGGCGTTCAACTCCCCGCCATCAAGGGGCGCCCACAAGCGTCCCGGCCAGAAAGCAAGGGAAAGCTTTTATGCGATATATTCTCCTCGGCGCGGCGGCAGTTGCGCTGGTGGGCGGCGCGTCCGTCGCCCAGACCGACCCCGCCGCAAAACCGACCTATGGCAGCTATGGCTTCGATAGTGCCGGCATGGACAAGTCGGTGAAGCCCGGCGACGATTTCTACGACTATGCCAACGGCACATGGGCGAAGAACACGCCCATCCCGGCGGACAAGTCCAATTACGGCGCCTTCAACACGCTGGACGACCTGTCGCGCGAGCGGACCAGAGGCATTCTCGAAGCTGCGCAGGCGGACCCCGGCAGCAAGATCGGCAATGCCTATGCCAGCTATCTCGACGCCGCGACCGTCGAAAAGAAGGGCCTGTCCCCCGTCCGGCCATGGATCGACAGGATCAGGGCGGTCAAGGACAAGGCAGCCTATGCCAGGCTCGCCGCCGAAGCCGCGCGCGCGGGGATTGACGGCCCCCTCGGCTTCTACGTCAACCAGGACGACAAGGATCCCGAAACCTACATCCTGGTCCTGCACCAGTCGGGCCTTGGCCTGCCTGACCGCGACTTCTACCTGGAACCCGACGCCAAGATGGCGGCGATCCGCACCGCCTATGTCGCGCATCTGGAAAAGATGCTGACCCTGGCCGGAGAAGCCGATGCCAAGGCCCGCGCCGCCGCGCTGATGGCCTTCGAAACCGAAATCGCCAGGGTCCACTGGACCCAGGTCGACAGTCGCGACGCCGACAAGACCTATAACAAGATGACCCTGGCGGAGCTGCAAAAGGCCGCGCCGGGCTTCGACTTCACCGCCTATTTCGCCGCCAACAAGCTCGCGCCCAAGGAATTGCTGGTGTCCCAGCCCAGCGCCGTCGCCGGCGAAGCCGCGCTGATCGCCAAGGCGCCGGTCGGCGTCCTCAGGGACGCGCTGCTGCTGCGCACGCTGCATGGCTATGCCGACCAGTTGCCCGACGCCATCGCCAATGAGAATTTCGCCTTTTACGGCACCACCCTGTCGGGCACGCCGGAACGCGAGGCCCGGTGGAAGCAGGCGGTCGACTTCCTCAAATCCTCCATGGGCGAGGAAGTGGGCAAGGTCTATGTCGCCAAATATTTCCCGCCCGAAACCAAGGCGGCGATGGACCAGCTCGTCCGGAACGTGATCGCCGCCATGGGCCGCCGCATCGACGGCCTCAGCTGGATGAGCGACGCCGCCAAGGCCCGCGCCCACAAGAAACTCGCCGCCTTCACGCCCAAGATCGGCTATCCGGACAAATGGCGCGATTATGCGGGCCTGACGATCAGGCGCGACGACCTGTTCGGCAATGCGCTGCGCTCCAACCAGTTCGAATTCGACTATCAGATGGGCAAGCTCGGCAAGCCCATCTATCGCTGGGAATGGGGCATGACCCCGATGGAGATCAACGCCTATGCCAATTTCGGCATGGTGGAGATCGTCTTCCCGGCCGCGATCCTGCAACCGCCCTTCTTCGATCCCCATGCCGACCCGGCAGTCAATTATGGCGGCATCGGCGCGGTGATCGGCCATGAACTCAGCCATCATTTCGACGATCAGGGCGCGAAATATGACGAGACGGGCAAGCTCAACCAGTGGTGGAGCGATCAGGACGTCGCCAATTTCAAGGCGCTGACCGACAAGCTGGTCAAGCAATATGACGCCTATGAACCCTTTCCCGGCGCGCATGTGAAGGGCGCCTTCACGCTGGGCGAGAATATTGGCGACCTGGCCGGGGTCGCCGTGGCGCTCGATGCCTATCACGCCTCGCTGGGCGGCAAGCCCGCGCCGGTGATCGACGGCACGACCGGCGACGAACGCTTCTTCCTGGGCTGGGCGCAGGTCTGGCGCCGCAATTATCGCGAACCCAATCTGCGCCAGCGGCTCGTCACCGATCCGCATTCGCCGTCACAATATCGCGCCGACACGGTCCGCAATTTCGATCAATGGTATACGGCCTTCAAGCCGCAACCGGGCGGCAAGATCTATCTTGCGCCGCAAGATCGCGTGAAGATCTGGTAAGGACGGGAACAGGGGCCGGCGGATGATTCCGGCCCCGTTTTCGTTTTCCTGTCGTAACAAATATGCCGGGCGGTGAATCGTGACACATCGACGATTAACCGCGTTTTATTTGTTGACCGTCTCTTAAATGCAACAGTTTGTCGGATCGCCCTTTAATCCGGACAACCTCTTCCTCAGCTTGGCGTTCAAAGTCTGGCTAAGTTTGAGGAGAAGAAATTTGACGGATCTGAAATCGATCATTCTGAAGAGCGGCATGGCTTCGATCGCACTGGCCGTTGCGGGTCCGGCGCTGGCTCAGGATGCCGCTGCGCCTGCTGCTCCCGCCACGCCGGCAACCCCGGCTGCGCCAGCCGCAGGGTCAAGCAGTTTCAGCGATGCCGAAATCAAGCAGTTCGCCGCCGCGGCGGTCGAGGTGACGAAGATTCAGCAGGATACGTCCATCGCCGAAGCCGAAAAGCAGCCCAAGATGCTGGCCGCGCTCCAGGCATCGGGCATGCCGCCGGAAAAATTCAACCAGATCGGCCAGGCAGCCGCGGCTGACCCCGCGCTTCAGCAGAAGATCCAGGCTGCGGCTCCGGCACAGCCCGCCGCTCCGGCGGCGCCAGCGACGGACGCGGCTCCCGCCTCGCCTGCAGCGCCGCCGGCCCAGTAAGCGGGACATTGCACGGGATGGACGTCATCGGCCCCGCAGCATTTTCAGGCTGACCTGCGGGGCTGGCCAAACCAAAATGCCGCATCGGGAGACAGAGCCTTTTCGCCCAGCGCGAAAAGGCTCTAGACAGCGGCCATGACCTCCCCTGTCTGGCACCCCTTTTTCCAGCATGGCCTGAAAGAGCCGATCCCCCTCGTCCACCGGGCGGAGGGGGCCTTGCTGCATCTGGCCGATGGCCGCACGTTGATCGACTGCATATCCAGCTGGTGGGTAACGACGCACGGCCATTGCGATCCCCGCATCGCCGCGGCGATCGCTCAGCAGGCGGGGCGGCTCGACCAGCTTATCTTCGCCGGCTACACCCATGAACCGGCGGAAGAGGTGGCGCGCGGACTGGTCGAACTGGCGCCCAAGGCTGCCGGTCGCGATCCGCTCGCCCATGTCTTCTTCTCCGACAGTGGCTCGACCGCGGTCGAGGTGGCGCTGAAAATGGCGCTCGGCTACTGGCACAACCGCGCGCTGGACGGCCTTGCCGAGCCGCGCCACCGCATCCTCGTCCTCCAGCACAGCTATCATGGCGATACCATCGGCACCATGTCGGTGGGCGAACGCGGCGTCTATAACGCCGCCTGGTCGCCGCTGTTGTTCGATGTCGACACCATCCCCTTTCCCCATGAGGGCAAGGAACAGGCGACGCTCGACGCGCTGGAGGCCGCCTGCGCGCAGGGGCCAGCCGCCTTCATCGTCGAGCCCCTGGTCCTGGGCGCCGGGGGCATGCTGATCTACCCGGCCGCCGTCCTGCGCGACATGGCGGCGATCTGCGCCCGCCACGACGTCCTCTTCATCGCCGACGAGGTCATGACCGGCTGGGGCCGCACCGGCACCCTCTTCGCCTGCGAACAGGCCGGCGTGGTGCCCGACATCATGGCGGTGGCGAAGGGGATCACCGGCGGCGCAATCCCGCTCGCCGCTACCCTCGCCACACCGCGCATCTTCGACGCGCACAAGTCCACAGACCGCGCCCGCCTCTTCTATCATTCGAGCAGCTATACAGCCAATGCCATCGCCTGCGCCGCCGCCGCAGCCAATCTCGCCATCTGGCGGCAGGAGGATGTGCTGGGCCGCGTTGCAGCACTCGGCCAGGGCATGGCACAGCGACTCGAAACGCTCGCCGCGCATCCCGCCTTCGCCCGACCGCGCCGCTTGGGCGCCATCGCCGCCATCGACCTGATCACACCGGACGCCGGCTATCTTTCCGACGTCGCCCCGCGGCTGCGCGCCTTTGCCCATGAAAACGGCCTCTTGCTGCGGCCGCTGGGAAACACCATCTATCTGATGCCGCCCTATTGCCTTGATGCAGATCAGCTCGATCACGTCTTTGCGGTGCTACAAAAAGCCGGTGAAAAGTTCGGGCGTTCCGCCTGACTTTCTTTTTCCGCATTTTGACGCTATGGCGACGCGATTTTTCGGCTTTCCAGGATATTATGGCAAAAGAAGAACTGCTTGAAATGCGCGGACAGGTTGTGGAGCTTCTCCCCAACGCCATGTTCCGCGTGCGGCTTGAAAATGATCACGAGATCCTCGGTCACACCGCCGGCAAGATGCGCAAGAACCGCATCCGCGTGCTGGTGGGCGACGAAGTGCTGGTCGAACTGACCCCCTACGACCTGACTAAGGGTCGGATCACCTACCGCTTCAAATAAGCCGCCCCACGCATGCGGCTCATCCTTGCTTCGGCTTCTCCTAGACGGTGTGAACTTCTGGGTCAGATCGGCGCGTCTCCGGACGCGGTGGACCCGGCTGACCTTGATGAAACGCCCCTGAAGGGCGAACTCCCCGCCGCCTACGCGACCCGCGTCGCCGCTGAGAAGGGGGCTGTCGTGGCGCAGCGCCATCCCGGTGCGCTGGTCCTTTCGGGCGATACGGTGGTCGCCGCCGGGCGCCGCATCCTGCCCAAGACGGAAACGGAAGCCGAAGCGCGCGCGTGCCTCCAACTCCTGTCCGGCCGCCGCCACCGCGTGTTCAGCGCGATCACGCTGATCGATGCGGAGGGGAAGGCGCGCCACCGCCTCTCGACCAACATCGTCACCTTCAAGCATCTCGATCGCGCCGAAATCGAAGCCTATATCGCCGCGCAGGAATGGCGCGGCAAGGCGGGCGGCTATGCGATACAGGGCCGCGCCGCCGGCCTCATCCGCGCCATACAAGGCAGCCACAGCGCCATCATGGGCCTGCCCCTTTACGAAACCTGCGCGCTGCTGAAGGCAGCGGGCTATCCACTGGATTAACCGCTTATGGCCGAATGGCTCTATGAAGAAGGCATTGGCGAGGCCCGCGCCGCGCTGATCGAAAAGGGCCAGCTCGTCGAAGCACAGATCGAGCGGGACAGCGACGCCGCACGCGCCGGCGCGATGATCCAGGGCAAGCTGGTCCGCACCGTCATCCCCAAGAAGCGCGGCATCGCCCGCCTGATCTCCGGCGAGGAAGTGCTGGTCGAACCCATTCCGCCCAAGATTGCAGAGGGCGCCACCGTGCTGCTGGAAATCCTGCGCGAGGCGATCCCGGAGGAAGGGCGCGCAAAGCTCGCCAAGGCCCGCATAGCCCAGCCCGGCTCGAAAGCGCACCCCGCCCCCAGCCTGCTCCAGCGCCTGCGCGCCACCGGCCTGCCCATCATTCCGTGCCCTGCGCATGAAGAGGACCGGCTGGAGGCCCATGGCTGGAGCGAATTGATGGAAGAGGCGATCTCCGGCGATATCGGCACGGAGGAAGCCGCCCTGCGCATCTTCCCCACGCCTGCGATGATCCTGATAGACGTCGACGGCTCCATGCCGCCTGCCAAGCTGGGCCCGAAGGGCGCGAAACTGGCCGCGCTGGCGATCCGCCGCCTGGGGCTGACCGGCTCGATCGGCATCGACCTGCCTACGATGAACAACAAGGACGAGCGCGCCGTCGCCTCGGCCCAGATCGACAAATATCTGCCGCTGCCCTTTGAGCGCACGGCGGTCAATGGCTTCGGCTTCGTCCAGGTCATCCGCCGGCGGGAGCGCATGAACCTCATGGAACTGCTCCGCGCCGATCCGGTCGAAACGGCGGCGCTGGCGCTGCTGCGCCGCGCCGAACGCCACGGCAATGGCGGCCCCGCGACGATCACGGCGGCACCTGCGATCATCGACCGGCTGCACAAGGCGACCGACTGGATCGAGACCCTCGCCCGCCGCCGCGGCGGCGCAATCGGCTTGAAGGCGGACGCGACGCTCGCCATATCGGCGGGCCATGTCTCCTAAAGCTTCCTCCTGCCCCGTCTGCGGCCAGCCTTCGGCTCTCGAAACCCGCCCTTTCTGCGGAAAGGCCTGCCGCGACCGCGATCTTCTGCAATGGCTGGGCGAAGGCTATCGCGTACCCGGCCGCCCGGTCGATGACGAGATGAAAAAAAGTGACGAGGATGGGGTAGACAGCACCCCGGCCTGATGCCTATAGGCACGCCTCACCAAAGGCCCGGTGATCCTCACCGGCCGCCATGCCCGGGTAGCTCAGTTGGTAGAGCATGCGACTGAAAATCGCAGTGTCGGCGGTTCGACTCCGTCCCCGGGCACCATTTGTTGTCATCCCACTGAAATCGTTTAAAAATCGTCCAAAAGGCGGTCTTCTAACCCTCGCTCCCCCACAGTCCTGCTACACAGTCGAAGCGATAAGATGCAGGATGCCGCTTACAGAATGGAATGATCAACTGGAGGCGACGGTGCCGCCGCAGATGCTAACGCGATCAATGTCTGGCAAGCCATGATCGATGCGATCCTCAAGGAAGCCGGTAAAACAGGATGTAACGGATCGCGGCGGTGCCTACAGGCTTGGAATTATAGCCGAGCAGGATTCTCGTCTGCTCCGGACGAATAGATGCGCCCCGCCGGGAACGGCTGTGCTACAACGGGCTATCACCCTGATCCTTCCCAGGCATATCGTGACAGAGAGACCATCGTGCTCGCGCCTGCAAGCAGGAGATACCGATGCCCGCCGACAAAAACGCCCCCTCTTCTCCAGCGGAAGCGATCATGACCGTCCGCACGACGCGTAAAACGGTGACCTTCACCAAACCATTCCGGCTACCCGGATTCGAAGCCCCCTTGCCGGCGGGTCCCTACGAAGTGGAAACCACCGAAGAGATGTTGGAGGGCAATAACCATACGGGCTTTCATCGCACCGCTACGGGGCTGCGGATCCAAATGGGTTCTGCCATAGAGTATCACCCGATCGATCCCGCCGATCTCGCTGCTGCACTGGAAAGCGATCAAAAGGCTGCGCCACCACGGGGGAGGCCGCCCGCCTCGGCCGCAGATCAGGCGAAGCCGGCCAGCGGTTCGCCGTCCGCTGCGGCGCGATGGGTGTCGCTTTGGGTGCGCAACGCGCCACCTGACGGTAAGAGTTAGGCGCAATGACCAACAGTTCAACAATGTGCAGACGAGAGGCGGCATACCATCGTCAGGTTGCCGCCGCTTCTCATCTTGAACAGGTACGCCGGGCTGCCCTGCGAGCCGCCAATGTTTGGGAGGCGCAGGCTGCCGAGGCTGAGGCGCGTGAGGCAGGGACATCTGAAGCACTCAGCCCCGAAGATGCAGCGATTGCTCTGGAATTCCGCTTGGAAGAGGAGGAGGACGCTCGGAGCCGCGCTCGCGATGAGGAAGCATAGCTTCTCACCCCCGGCCATGACGAGGAAAGAAGTTCTGACGAACAGTGAGGTAGAGCAATATGACATGTAGGCGACCGCACAGCATGGGCGGCCTGCCTGATCGGACCTGATGAACGAGTTGGCGGACGCTTTTGAAACACCCGCCGCCCCTCCTAGTGCAATCAGCTTTTCAGGGTAACGATGCCGAGCGCGCCGGGCTTCTGCGACGGGTGGGACGCATTCTGCTTTTTGGATTTCTCCGCCTTGGGTTTGCGAACTTCACGGTTGGATCTTTTCTGGCTTTTGGCCATGGTGTGTTCCTTTGCATTGGACGTCAGATGTATGGGCTGTGCTGCTTCGCTCGTTCAGATGCGTTGGGGGGCACCCGGTGGCGTATTGTTGCTGTTTCTCAAGACCATGAGGTTGTCGAGCGCACCGTTCAATCGCTGCCTCTCGACCGTAGACAGCGCTTCTCCACGTGCCAGCGCATCGCGGGCAGCATAGAGGAGATCCTGAAGTTCCTGTAGCTTGTCGAGGTCACAGGTCAGTCCCGGCGTCAGCCGAAACTCGGCGTTCGCCAGTCCTTTTGGTGTAGCATCCATTTTTCTGCCAATCGCTGTAAATATGGGGGGCTCAATTATTCAGCAATATGATGGCTACTGTTCCTGCTATCACCATGAGGAGGCCGTTGATAATTGCCGCACGCGTATTGGTATCGTCACGAAATAGATCAGCGCACCACTGGATCTTAGTGAACCGGAGAGGCTTGGGTCTTAATGACATGGCAACGCCAATTGCCGTTCCACCCTCATTCTCCCAGCTGTCAATCGCCGACGTGAGCTGGCGTTTACGGTCACGCGAAATGGCAGCCGCGCTCCGCGAGCGTTCTCGCGCGGCTCCAAGGGCGAGCCACCGTCGCTCGGCATCAGCCTGCCTGCGGGCCTGGCGAAGTAATAATGATGGATTAGAGCTTTCAGATGCGGACATTGTGCACTCCTCGCCAAACGGGAGCGCCTGTGTCTCTCAGCCCCGGCCTGTCTGGATGAGTCGAACCGGGATGCCCTACAGTAGCACGTTGGGGTTGGGGACAAGAGCACTTTCTACTCAGCATTGAAGCGCTATCGGAACACCCCTTCCTCCTGCCATCACTGCGAAGATTGACGCCGCGCCTGCCATCGATCGAGAAGCTGGAGGGACAGAGTTACGGTGATGCCATGTAGAACGATTGAGTAGCCCCTAGATTTCTGGACGCCTTTGATCCTAATTTTGAGGACAGGAGGCGACGATGGGGAAGCCCAATTTCAGTGATGAGTTCAAGCGTGACGCGATGGCCCAGATCACCGAGCGGGGGTATCCGGTAGCCGAGGTCTCGCAGCGGCTCGGCGTCAGTCAGCACTTGCTGTATGCATGGAAGCGGCAGCTGGCCCGGCAAGTGTCTGGCGATGCGGGCAAGGATGTCGAGATCCGCCAGTTGAAGCGCGAGTTGGCCCGGGTGACCGAGGAGCGCGACATTCTAAAAAAGCCACCGCGTATTTTGCCAGGGATGCAAAGTGAGATACGCGTTTGTTGCCGAGCATCGTGACCAGTTCAAGGTTCGGTCGATGTGTCGGTGCCTGCGCATCCAGCCCAGCGGTTTTTATGCCTGGCAGAAGAGCCCGCTGAGCCAGCGGGCTCGGGAAGATGCTCGGCAGACCGCGTTGATCCGGCGGGCCTGGAAGGACAGCGGCAAGGTCTATGGCTACCGCAAGCTGCATGACGATCTGCTGGATCACGGCGAGACCTGCTGCCCCAATCGCGTTGCCCGGTTGACCAGGCTGGCGGGCATCAAGGCGCAGATCGGCTACAAGCGCAGGCCCGGCAGCTATGGCGGCAAGCCGTCCCTGGCGATCGACAACACCCTCGATCGCCAGTTCGACGTGGGTGCACCAGACCGGGCCTGGGTGACAGACATCACCTACATTCGCACCCTGGAAGGCTTCGCTTATCTGGCCGTCGTAATCGACCTGTAGCTGTGGTCGCGGCTGGCATGACGAAGGCAAAGCGCCGCTACGAAAACGGCGAGAAAGCCATACCCATGTGCCAGTTGGGTGAGGCCATATGCAAGGAGCGCGGCACCCAGGGAGACGAACCCGTCACCTGTCCGGGACAGCTTGGCGGCGTTGGGCAGGTGGAAAGTAAGGAAGCCCAGCCCTATCCCGATGACGTAGCCCAGCCGATAGTCGATGTTGCGGCGTATCCATGCCGCCATGGCCTCGATCTTCGCCCCGCCTTCCAGTTCCTCGAACTCACGTGCCACGAAGGATATGAAATGGTTGGATTGGCAGAAGCGGCTAGGCCAGAGAGTATGACACGCGCGGGAAGATCTGGGTGCGGGGAAATGGCCAGCTTTACCAGGGACATGGCTCCTCGTTCCACATCGAACGTTCCACGATATTCCGCCATAAAATCGCCTCGTGTGCAGGCCCAGGTTCTGCGACCAATCCCGCCATCGCCCGGCACGGTTCGCAGCCGCTGACTGTGAGCAGGTCCTTCACCAAACGCTGTTCCGTCATCTGCGCGCCTTCGACCGCCAGAAGCACATCGGCCGTGTGCGGCATGTGATAGGCGAGCCTTGCTTCTACCTGCAGGCGCATTCGATATCCTGATCTGCCTGGCACAGCCTTGGCCCCGGCATCCAGACAGCATCGGAAACTGGCTACCGTTCCGACAATCCGCAGTGCTGGACGTTGGCTGAAAATAGCCGGAAGCGTTACCGGGGGCGGACGCCTGCGATGGCTTGCCTTCCTTCGCGGATCAACACGTCGATGATCTTTGCGTAGGCGCGGGCTTGCTCCTCATGCAGGTTCCTTTGACGGGGGCAACTGGCTAAAAGCGCTTCTTTCAGCGCCATCACTCTGCTGCGTTCCAACAAACGGGATCTTTCCATCCCTTATCTCCGGGAGCCGGAGGGCGGCAACTGGCGTGCAATATGAGAGGGCGATCGTCTTACCCCACCAAGGATCAGCTTGTGCTTCATGAGGATGCGCAATGACTCGGCATCGCGAGGGTCCAGCAGAACGACTCTTGAGCCGCCTGATAAAAGGGCTTCCACTGTAGAAACCCGGAACGAATGTTTTCTGCACAGATCCTCGACGGCGGTCGGGGTCTGATCGATATGGACAGCTCGGCTCATGCCCGATGTCCCAACGGTCCGGAAGGGAATAGCGTTGAAGCGCGCGCAGCGGCTTGCGAACGCAGCAGCTCTTGCTGCTCACGTTTCAAACGAGCGTTAAGGTCTTTCACGATCTGCTCCTCGACTTGGCAAGCGGGAGCGCGATGGTCTCTCAGTCACGGCGGATGCCTGCATCAGTTTCCGCGCAATATGAATCTCATATCTGAATTTTGGTTGGGCGTCGCCTATAAATTTCGACCGCATCGTGGGGATTATCAGGATCGCAATCATTTTGATTTATGACATGATATTCCAACATTTTGGATAATATTATTTTGGGTGACGTCTCCAGAACTGAAGATCACAAGTCCGAGATTGTAGCCTTATGGTTCACCCAACCGGCGTCCAGCGGAAACAGTTTGTTTGCTGAATGTCGGCCCCTCGGTGAACATGAGAAAAGCCCCGCGTCGTGTCGGCAACGCGGGGCCCTCCGCGAGCAAGGGTGCTCAGGCTCTCATTATAGGGCTGCTACCAGGTAGGGCCACGGCGCATTGTGAGTAGAATGGAAAAGGCGAGCTATCATGATGGTTTTCGTTTCTGAGATCATTCAAGCATTCGTCTTTTCAAAGTGACCAGAGTAACTTTTCCAGACTTTTGGGAAGTATTGGATACATTCTGCTTTTTTGTGATGAGCTGCCTGTTGCCTGCACATGGCTGAACTGTTGAACATGGCTGGTCTAACTGCGGCGGTGGGAGGGTGTGTTACGGACCCACAAAGGCACCCAACGCCAATCTGCTGGCGGGGAATTATCCGAGCGCCGGGACTGCCGAGATAGCTGATCAGCTGAAACGGGCTTGTCTCGAGCCGCATCCTGATCTCGCTGCAATGCGGCCTCTAATTCCCGAGGATCGATCTGGTGATGCTCGATGGTCGCGCCTGTCCGGATACGCATGGTCGTCGCAATCCGACGGAAGCCTGTATGGGCTTGACCTTCCAGAACTTCTTCGTCCGTTTCCACCACATAGGTGCCCGCAGATAGAAGCTCCTCGAAACCCGTCAGGCGGAAAGGGGCCGAAAATGTCACGGGTTTCCGTGTCGAGCGGATGGTCATGACGGCTTCGCACCGGCGGAGCGGCTTCGGGTCAGATCGTCAGGCATAGGCTGCTCCCGGTTGCAGGCGGGAGCACGATGGTCTCTCTGTCACAACATGCCCGCGGCATGATCGGGGTGATGAGGAATTGTAACACGAAACGCCCGAGCACATGCATCAATTCGTCAGGCATGGTGAACGGTGAGCGATGAGCTTGAGAGGTCCTCAAAATCCCCCGCCGGAAGCTTTGATCTGCGGGCCGTCGCTATCGGGGACCCACTCGGCTACCGCCACTTCAGTCGTGATCAGCAACCCGGCGATGGAGGCCGCATCCTGCAAGGCGGTGCGGACTACCTTGGTCGGATCGATGACACCGGACTGGAAGAGGTTTTCATATTGCTCGCTCTGCGCGTTGAACCCCAGATTTTCGTCTCTCTCGTCCAACAAACGACCGGCAACCACGCCACCATCATAGCCCGCATTCTCCGCAATCTGGCGGAGCGGTGCCTGAAGCGCCCGGCGGACGATGTCGATGCCGCGCCGCTGGTCGTCCTTGACGGGATCAAGGCTATCCAGCGCCTTCGACGCATAAAGAAGCGCCGTGCCGCCGCCCGGCAGAATGCCTTCCTCCACCGCCGCCCGGGTCGCATGGAGAGCGTCCTCCACCCGATCCTTGCGTTCCTTGACCTCCAGTTCCGAAGATCCGCCGACCTTGATGACGGCTACGCCGCCGGATAGCTTGGCAAGACGTTCCTCGAGCTTCTCGCGATCATAGTCGCTGCTGCTGGCTTCGATCTGCCCCTGGAGCGACACGACGCGCGCCTTAATGGCTTCCGCGCTGCCCGCACCGTCGACAATCGTGCTGTTGTCTTTCGTGATCGTCACGCGCTTGGCGGTGCCCAGCCTGTCCAGCGTGACATCCTCCAATTTGATGCCAAGATCCTCCGTCACGACGTCGCTTGCTGTCAATATGGCGATATCCTCCAGCATCGCCTTGCGCCGGTCGCCAAAGCCCGGCGCCTTGACCGCGGCGACCTTCAGCCCGCCGCGCAGCTTGTTGACGACCAGCGTCGAGAGCGCATCCCCTTCAACATCCTCAGCGATGATGAGCAGCGAACGGTGCGCGTTGGCGACCGCTTCCAATAAGGGTAGCATGGCCTGCACATTGCCCATCTTCTTCTCGTGGATGAGGATGACCGGATCCTCCAGTTCCACCGTCATCTTCTCGCTGTCAGTGACGAAATAGGGCGACAGATAGCCGCGATCGAACTGCATGCCCTCCACCACCTCCAGCTCGAATTCGACGCCCGCTCCCTCCTCGATCGTGATGACGCCTTCCTTGCCGACCTTCTCCATCGCCTCGGCGATCCGATTGCCCACCACCTCGTCGCCATTGGACGAAACGATGCCGACCTGGGCGATTTCCTGATTGTTCGATACCGGCTTGGACCGCGCTTTGAGTTCGGCGACGACGGCGGCAACGGCCATGTCGATGCCGCGTTTGAGGTCCATCGGATCGATGCCCGCCGATACCGACTTCATCCCTTCCCGAACGATCGCCTGCGCAAGGACGGTCGCCGTAGTGGTGCCGTCTCCGGCATGATCATGCGCTCTGGACGCCACGGCGCGGATCATCTGCGCGCCCATATTCTCGAACTTGTCCTTGAATTCCAATTCCTTTGCGACGGTGACGCCGTCTTTTGTGATCCGGGGCGCCCCAAAGCTCTTGTCAATGAGGACATTGCGCCCCTTGGGACCCAAGGTCACGCGCACGGCGTTGGCGAGAATATCGACGCCACGCGCAATGCCTTCGCGGGCCTCGTGCGCGAATTTCAGGTCCTTGGCAGTCATGGTTTGGGTCCGACTTTCCTGGCGCTGGTCCGCGACGGAATGTCGCTTTCACAAGCGGAAGCCAGCGCTACCAAATTGCGAACTGGCAGGCCTAAATATAGACCGCCGATGAATCTGATATGCGCCCTGCGACAGCTAAAGACAAGCTGGACGCAATATGTCGGTACCGTTCAGCGATCCCTTAGAACGGGTGAATCTGTTACAAGCCATGAGCAGAAACGTCGTGTCGCAGGTGGAACATCAGGGCACTTCACGTAAGGATATTTCTCTCGAATTTTTGGAGACACGGCAGTGTTGTATGATTGTCGATTAAGCCTATATGGAGGTCATCAAGTGCATACCAACGTAGGCGCTCTTGACTGAGAGACCATCGCGCTCCCGCTTACCAAGGGAGTTACACATGGATCTCAATCAGCTTTATTCCGAGCATCAGATTTTGCTCATACACGCCGCCGACGCGATCAGTGAGCCGGCACGCCGCAAGCATCTGGCCGCAGCGGGCATTATCGGCGGTCAGATCTTCGACGTGCTTTCCTCGAAAAACGCAGGCGCTTCGGTGGGTTGGCTGCCTTGGATGGATCAGTCTCCCCTAGCCGCAGACTTGGTGGGGTCGGCATGACAGCGGACGCGACAACACCGGCTCGCCCGCGAAGGCGAGCGTTTGTTAGCCGCGAGCCACGGATCTCTCCAGACCAGGCGAGACGGCAGGGGTTGATCACCCATCTTGCATTCGTGCTTCTGGGGCAGGAGGAAGCAATCCGCTTTCTAAACACCCACAATGCCTCGTTGGGTGCCCGGCCCCTCGATTTGGCGATCGCCGATCCAGCGGGATATTCAAGGGTGGAAAATGCGGTCCAGCTCCTTGCCCGACCCGCAGCCGGCGGTCGGCAGTAATCGTGCTCGTCAACCCGTGCTCACCAGGATTGGACAGAAGATGACAGTTGTCCCGGCGGACGAAGCGGAAGTCATGGCTCGCCATGGCATCATCAAGGTGCCGGCATATCGCTACCATTATCGTGACTGGCGATATTCGACCTTGAACGATGCGCTTGCTCAAGCCAAGCGCGATGAGGCGGCGCGCTCGAAGTGAGCAGCGCGCTGCGGCATTTGGTCGTGGCACAGATGCGATCGTACGAAATCTAAGGTAAACTGAAGACGTAGTTACCGGCAGATGGAAAAGTATTCGATCGATCGCCCCCGATCGGTTTTTCCATTTCTGTCAATTTGTGCTATTGACGCCTCGCTGAACGTCGCGCTTCGACGGATATCGGGCCGCTTCGGCTCTCTCTTGTCCCACATTTGCCTCTTGAAGCCGGGATGCCCGCATTGTCGCGTGCGCCCCTAAAACTTGGACAAGGAGCTCCAATATGATCATCGGAACAGTCAAATTCTTCAATGCCGACAAAGGCTATGGCTTCATCGCGCCGGAAAGCGGCGGCGGGGACGCCTTCGTGCACATAACCGCGGTTGAACGTGCGGGCATGCCGGTTTCGATGTGGAAGAGGTGAGCATCCCAGCCCTGGCCGGTGAAGAACATGTAATTCACACGATCTGGCTTGCATCCAAGGGCGCTTGATGTCGGCGGCTAATGATAAGCCGGCGAGACCCCGGCTAATCCACTAGGCGCTCTCTCGCTGCCGGGTGAGCAGTGAGATCGAAGCCGCGACTGCAGCGTCTACAACGCATGGACTCGGTTGCTTAACGGTCACATCGATTCTTCTCGGCATCTGAACGATGGACGCTGAGCGGCGTTATAGCCTTTATGGCTCCCCCTCCGATTGAACAAGCCGCCAATGCCCTCGTCGCTGAGGTTCAAAGGCAATCCGCAGCCCGTCTGGCGTTCTATGATCCTGAAGGCGACTTTCATTTGAGCGCTACAGAGTTGGTCCGATCCGTCGTCATCTCCTTGCGAGATCCTTCTCAACAGATGATAGAGGCAGCTATCTACGAGGAGAGTACCGACCCGCGTGCGACGGCAAAACATGTTTGGCAGACCATGATTGACGTCATGCTGGAGGAAGGGTGACAGTCTGACCTCGCAAAATCGTCGAGTGCGGCGCGGCAGCTTCCTCGGCGATAGGATTGGCAGCTTTGCCGAGCCTCTCGCTGCCGACCCGCCCCGGCCAGGGCCGATCATTCCATTTTCTTGCGCTGTCAGGTGCGCAATTTGCTGAGCGATGGTTCCGGTTTATTGAAAGGACGAGTGACTGAGCTATTTAGCTTCTATGGTGCTGAAAACAAAAGCTTCGCCAAGTGTGCATGTAGTTATGCAGATTAAGGCATAAAGAGAATTTATGCTCAAAACAGCATATTGCGAAATTATGTGATTTGAGACATAACGCTGGCCAAGGAGATTGGCTTATGGCTCATATTGCGCGATCGCCCAAGCAACTTGGCGCCGCCATCCAGCGTGTGCGCAAGCAGAAGGGCATGAGCCAGACGGAACTGGCCCGCTTGGCAGGCCTGCGGCAGGAACTGGTCTCCAAGATCGAGACCGGACAAGAAGGCACCCGGTTATCCTCGATTTATGCGTTGTTTGCCGCTCTCGGCCTGGAGATGGTCATCGATCAGAGGTCCGGCAAATCGGTGCCTGATATTGAGGACATCTTCTGATGGGCCGGCGCAGAGCGCACCCCCCTCTTAACATATTCATCAACAACCGTCTGGCCGGGCGCCTTCTCAAGCAGGCCAGCGGCGCCATCGAGTTTCGCTACGACCAAAGCTGGCTTCCCTGGGAGCACGCATTTCCAATCTCCCTTTCGTTGCCCCTGCGCGAATCGCAATTCACCGGCGAACCGGTGGTCGCCGTCTTCGACAATCTGCTGCCGGATAATGCCGCCGTGCGTCGCCGGGTTGCCGAACGAACCGGGGCCCAGGGCAGCGATGCCTACAGTTTGCTGGAGCGTATCGGGCGGGATTGCGTGGGCGCCATGCAATTCCTGCCGGATGATGCAGCTTTCGACGGCATCCAGCCGGTGGATGGGGAGCCCATCAGCGACGCCGAGATCGAGCAGATGCTCGCGAATCTGGCCCAGGCGCCACTCGGCATCGACATGGATCATGAGTTCCGGATTTCGGTTGCCGGAGCACAGGAAAAGACCGCCCTCCTTTTCCATGACGGCCAGTGGCTGAGACCGCTTGGAACCACCCCCACGACCCACATCCTCAAGCCGCAGCTCGGCGAGATTCCGACGGCATTCGGGATGATCGACATGGCCGACAGCGTCGAGAATGAACATTATTGCCTCAGGCTGCTGGAAGGCTTTGGCCTGCCCGTCGCAAAAACCGAGATCGCGACATTCGGCGCGCGCAAGGTGCTGGCGGTCGAGCGATTTGATCGTCGCTGGAGGAGCCCGACCGAACTGCTTCGATTGCCCCAGGAGGATTTCTGTCAGGCCTTGGGCGTCCCTTCTGCCCAAAAATATCAGAGCCACGGCGGCCCTGGCGCCGTCGCAATCCTCAAGCTGCTCGGGAGCAGCGACAACCCCCTGGAGGATCAGGCCGCCTTCCTGAAAAGCCAGATCATATTCTGGCTTATCGGTGCGGCGGACGGTCACGCCAAGAATTTCAGCATCTTTCTTCGCCCCGGCGGGCGTTTCGGGATGACGCCATTCTACGATGTCCTCACCGCTCAACCTGCGTTCGACGCGCGGCAGATCCCGAACAACAAGTACAAGCTCGCAATGTCGGCGGGCAACAGCCGCAAATATCAAATTCTGAACCTTGGCGGACGGCATTTCGTGGAGACCGCGAAGGAGGCCGGATTGGGGCCTACCCTCATCGACAAGGTGCTTCGGGACGTCATTCAAATGGCCGAAAATGCCCCCGAGCAGGCGTTGTCCATGATGCCCGATGGGCTTGTTATCGCCACACACACTAGCATCATGAACGCCATGGAAGTCAGGCTCAGGTCATTGGAGCTTGGCCTAGCAGAGATTTGAACCGCGTTTCGCGGGCTTCCTGTATGTCGCCACGAGCGGCAGATTGGATTTATCGCAACCCACCCGCGAGCCATGAATTGCCATTTGGCAGCTTATCATATATTTTGTTCTATATGGCTATATTGCAACCCGTTGAGACAACTCCCGCTCCCTTCCGGCAGGAACCTGTCACTAAGGAAGAAGGTCGAGCGATGTTTCGCGCCGCCCTCAACCTGTTCGCCAAATGGGGCGTCACCGATGAGCAGGCTGCCGTTCTTACCGACATGCCCGTGCGCAGCTTTCGTCGCTGGAAGGCGGAGGGGCCGGGGCGCATTTCGCGCGATGGGCTTGCCCGTCTATCCAACCTCATGGGCATCCATAAGGCGCTCCGGATCATCTTTCAGGAGCCGCAGCGGGGCTATGACTGGATCAAGGCGTCCAATGCGGCCTTCGAGGGATCGAGTGCGCTGGCGGTCATGCTGGGCGGCGAATTGACGGACTTGATGCGTGTACGGCGCTATCTTGATGCGGAGCGTGGCGGCTGGTGACCCTGGCTGACGAACCGCCAATTTGCAGAGTGGAATGGGAAGGTGCGGTACGGATCATCCGTAGCGTCTACCCACCCATCGACCTGTTCGAGGATATTGCCGATCCGGCGGATTGGCCCCTGTTGCTGTCGGGCGAGCAGAAGACCAATCCGCGCATTCGGGCATCGATCGGGAATATCGACCTTGTGCCTCCCGGGCGACGGGTGGGTGGCAACGGCGCTTCCTATCTGATGGCATCCTTCACCCATGTCAGTGTCGACCGTCCCAGCCGGTTTTCCGACGGGAGCTATGGCGTCCTCTACGTCGCCGATCGCTATGAGACTGCCCTGTTCGAGACGATCCATCATCATGCCCGGTTCATGGCGCGCACGGCTGAACCGCCCGGTTGGACCTCCCAGTTTCGGGAAATCATCCTGACAGTCCGCGCCGACGTTCATGATCTGCGCGGCCAGGAAGATCCGTTCGCTGCTTGCCTCGATCCGGATGATTATGCTGCCGCCCAGTTGCTAGGTGCTGCCCTGCGCAAGGCTGGTTCTGACGGGATAGCCTATCCGAGCGTACGGCAAGCTGGAGGAGAATGTGTCGGGCTCCTCTACCCCGACTGTGCCTCCAGCCCTGTCCAGGGCAGACATCTCGACTATCATTGGGATGGCGAACGGGTTGATCTGGTGAGGGATGCTGGGAGCGGAGCGGTTTTCCGGGTGGTGGAAGAATGACAAAGGGATCGTTTGCACCATGACGCCCTCTGCTGACGGTCGTCACGAGCGCGCAGCGGAGGCGCTGAACAGTCATCCCGACTATCGGGTCCTGCGCCACCGGAATGGTGCTGCGGGCTCAATCGCAATCGAAGCTCTCCGCCCGCGCAGGGTCGCCGCCACGATAGCGCGCCACCTTGGGCCAGGGGCAGAGCGGGCGGCTGACCCCCGGCAGTGTCTTGCCGGTGGCGACGATCCGGTCCGGCGCGATGCCCTGCTCGACCCATGCCTGGATGGCGGTCAACGGATCGAAATCATCCGTCGCCCGCCCGCCTTCGCAGTGCATCATCCCCGGCACCAGGAACAGGCGCGCCCAATCCTGGGTCTTGCCGCCGGTATCATGCGCCAGGCGGTCGTACCATGAGGTGATTTCGAAGGCCGACAGGCTGTAATCGCTGGTCCCATGATAGATGATCAGCTTCGATCTCGACGCGAAGCTGTTGAGAAAGCTTCCCTCCGCGTCGATGACCCCGGCCGTGCTGACCAGGCTGGCGAAAACATCCGGAAAGCGTATGTCGAGTGCATCGAGTCCGGGATTGGGCGGGGTCAACGCGAAATAGCGCATCGTGTCCATGAACAGTGACGGCGCCCTGGTGTCGGCCGCCGCGGCACCCGCCCAGAAGGCGGGCGTCGAATCATAGGGCAGCGGCTTGTAATAGGGCTTGCCCTGGGCATCTACTGGTCCGGTGACGATCCGCTTCAGCGTATCGACCTGAACCCTGGAAAGGCAGGTGGCGGTTTTCGGGCCCTTGCATTGCAGCACCGCCGGGTCGAACTTGCAGGCCGCAATGTCCTGGATCAGCCCGTCGGCAAGACCATCCAGCGCGTCGCAGCGCTTCACCGCACCATCGGCCACCAGTTTCAAGTCCGCCTTGGTGAATGCGCCCACGCCCGGCCTGGAGATGCGGCTGAGCTGAGCGGTGGTCCATGACAGGCGCGGCGCGATGCGCGTCAGATTGAACGCGGCATTACCCGCCACCACGCCGTCGAAATAGTCGGGGAAACGCTGCGTCACCAGCATCGCCTGCCGTCCGCCATTGGAACAGCCGATGAAATAGGATTTGGCGGCAGGCTTGCCGTAATGCGCGGCAACGATGCGCTTTGCTGCGATCGCGACCTTGTCGAGCGCCACATAGCCATAGTCGATCCGCGCCTGCTGATCGATCGCCCAGCTGCCATCGGTCGATTCATTGCCGGGGCTGATATGCCCGCCATTGGTCCGCACCACGGCAAAGCCGCGTTCAAGCGCCGTTGGCGACAGGCGGCTGAACAGCGATCCATAGGCCGGCCAGTCGACGCCATCCATGTTGCCGCCGCCCTCGAACAGGAAACGGCCATTCCACGCCGCCGGCATGCGCAATTCGAACCGGATCGCATAGGTTCGGCCGTCGACGCCCCGGCGATCGCCAAAGGAGGCGCGGATCAGGCAATGCGCCGGCATTTTCCGTCCCTGATCCTCACCGTAGAATGCCGCCGCCGGACCGGCCGCAACCTCTCGCGCCTCCAGCACATGCAGATCGCCGTCGGCCATTTGCTTCAGCCTGTCACACGCGGTCGCCGGGGGAGATGGGGTCGCCTGGGCCGATGCCGGGCCGGTCCCGGCAAGAAACAGCGCCAGCGCCGATGCCATCGTCCCGCCGACCCAAAGGCCGACGGCCGACCGGGCGCCTGCTGGAGAAGCCAGCCCACCGCGCGCCGATCCCATTTGAAGAAAAGACGTCATCCAAACCCCCAAGGCTGGCAAGCCGGCCGCTTGCAGCGGTTTATGGAACCACCCGGGCACGGTCACGGGCGCAAGTCATCATCATTTTGTTGACGCGTCAATAATATCATCTGGATTTTCCGCTGAAAATGGCCAATATCGAGCCGTAAGAAAACCTTCGCTCACAGAATCTCCTCCATATATTCTTGTCGAGTAATCATGGCTCTTCTGATTATCTCGACATCTTCGACGAAAGCAGGGCGCCGGACAGCTGCCTTGGTTACCCCGTTCCCACCCTCTCAACGGAGGCCCCATGATTGAACCCGCCACCATCGAACGATTCGCGCCGCGTTTCGAATATGCGTTCAGCATCGCATTGACGCTGACGCCGGTCCGCTGGGTCAGCCCATCAACCATGGGCGCTACACGCGGCGCCGTCTATGCGGCGCAGGGCAGCATCGAAGGGCCTGCGCTCAATGGTCGCGTGGTGCCGATGAGCGGCGGTGACTGGCCCCTTGTGCGTCCGGACGGCGTGATCGATTTCGATGCCCGTTACCTTCTGGAACTGGACGATGGCACGCTGATCTACATGCAGAATTCCGGCTATCGTTGGGCATCGACCCCGGAGATCGGGGAGCGCATGGCACGGAATGAGCCTGTCGATCCCGATTCATACTATATGCGCGTCACGCCGAAGTTCGATGTGCCGGCGGGACCACATGACTGGCTCGCGCGGCATGTTTTCGTGGGTGTGGCGGAAAAGACGCCTGGAGCGAACCGGATCCATTATTTCAAGCTGCTGTGAATGCCCGACGGGCGGGAAGCCGTGGCTGCGCGAATGAGGACAAGGGGTGGAACCAGGATCCGGGCGGGATGGAAGGGGCCGACCCGGATCGCCCCCTTCCATCCCGCCTGCCCCCTAAACGCTCAATTCCATAGTGGCGGCGCCCGGTCTGTAACAGAGCCAGACAAAAACCAGCCCCAGTGCGAAGCTGCCTATTCCGATCACATTGGTCCACAGGTCGAAGGTCGTCACCGCATAGAGCCCCAGGCCGATCAACGCCACGCTGCTTGCGGCCGGGAACAGGCACAGGGTCAGCCACTTGCCGATCGAGACCTTGTAGCTATCCCTGAAGACCCAGGCCGCGCCAAGACCCGCAAGCCCGAAATAATAATCCACCTGAAAGCCCAGAGCCCGCACTGACGCGAACAACAGCAATTGTACGCTCGGCATCAGGGCTGATGTCCATATCAGGATCAGGCCCAGGACGATCATGGCGTATATGGCGTGCGATGGCGATAAGGTACGATCATCCACCGTTCCGAAGATGCGGGGCATCGATCCATCGCGTCCCATCGCGAACAGCGTCCGCGAGAACATCAGCATGGTCGCCTCGATCGCCGCGATGCTCGACAATATGACCGCGGCGGACGCCAGCAATCCGCCTGCATAGGAAAGCCCGGCCCGGTACGCGATATTGAATATCAGATTGTCCGTGAGATTGGCCGCGTCCTGAACCGGGAACATCATCAACGCCACGGCGGCGAAGCTGGTGTAGAGCAGGATGGTGATCAGAATGCTGAGGAGGCCGCCCAGGCCGGCCTTACGGCCGCCGCCGACCGTTTCCTCGCCCAGGTTGGAGGTGACGTCCCAGCCCCAGTAGAAATAGACCGCGATCAGGGCCGTAGCCGCAAAGCCATCCAGGGTCAGGCCGCTGCCAAACCATCGTTTTCCGAACGCCTCGACGCTCCCGACCTCATGGATATGCATCAGCGCCGCGCCGAGAATGACGACGAGGATCAGCAGTTGCGCCAACGTGATCATCGTCTGCGCCCGGCTGGTCACCGTGATACCGGCGACGACTATCGCGGATACCGCCGCGAACCAGAGGCTGGCGACGATCGACGTGGTGACGACGTGTCCCACCTGGCTGGGGGCTATGATGTTGAGCGTGGCGGTTGCGATCGGCACCGTGCCGCTGACCACGAACAGCAGCGTCGCTATGAGCAGCGACCAGCCAGAGAAGAATCCCAGGAATTTACCGAAGATCGCGGACGTCCATTGATAGGAGGCGCCCGCATTCGCATCGCGTTCTCCCAGCGCCTGATAGGCCTTCGCTATGCCGAGCATCGGAACGGCGAAGATGAGGAGGGAAACCGGTGCGAAGACCCCGGCGGCGCCGATCAGCGCCGCGGTGCCCATTGCTATGGACGATGCGGGCGCACTGCCCGCGACGCCCATCATCATCGACCCGATGAAGGAGACGGAATTGTCCTTGAGATGATCGTTCACCGAGATCCCTCTCGCCCGGCCGCGACGGCGGGAAGATAGGTGCCTGGGCCGTCGCGCCCCTGTTCTGAGACCGGCATGCGCCTCATTCCTTTATCGACAGGGTCAGGCCCACGGTGCGCGGCCTGAGCGTCGTTGAAACCCAGGCAGGATCGTTCTGGATCGGCCGCGATGCCGGGCCGAGCAGCAGAAGCGGATGTGCATCGGTGATGTTCGTCATGAAGACCGACAGATCATACCGGCCAAAGGTAGCCCCCAGGCGCGCGTTCAGAGTCGAATAGGCCGACACCTGGCGCAGCAGCGGATTATAGCCGAACGCCCCTGGCTGGGTCTGCCCGGCGCGCCGTTCACGCGACGTGTAGGTAAAATCGACGCGCGTGTAGAAATTCACGTTGCCGACGGGGGGCATGTTGTACACCCCCGACAAGGATGTGTTCCAGGGCGCGCTTGCTCCGGGAACCCCCGATCCGCGCGGAAATATGACATTGGCGCCGCGTGCCACCGGATCGTCAAACGTCGCCTTGGTATAACCGGCCGCGCCTGTGAGGATCAGCCCCCGGACGGGTGAGACTTCCAGCGACAGGTCGAAGCCCTTGGCGGTCGCGTTGCCGGCATTGTCCACGAAGCTGTAGCCGCAGGTCGGCAGCGCGATATCCGTCTGGATGTTCTTCCACTTGATAATGTAGCCGCTCGCCGCGATCGAGACACGGCCGTTCAGGAAGCGGTTCTTGCTGCCGATCTCGTAGCTCCACACCGAGTCCGAATTATAGGTGGTTGGCGTCGAGGTATAGCCGAGCTGATTGAGGTCGGCATCGCACACATTGGGCGGTATGATCGGCCCCGATCCGCCAGGGCGGAAGCCCTTGGCTGCCGTACCGTAGAAAAGATTGCGCGAATCCGGTTCATAGGTCAGCCCGAACTTGGGCGTGACGGAGGTTTCGAGCTTCTTCGATCGCGCACTGGGGTAAACCGGCGTCAGCGGCCCCTGACCCACGGTACAGGTTCCACCGGGGCCCACATAGACCTCGCATGGCGTTCCATAAGGCGCGTTGATGTTGCTTTCCGGACCCAGCAGGTCGACATTCTGTTCAAACTTGTTGCGCGCGACCCGGACGCCTGCCGTCAGCTTCAGCTTGCTTGACAGTCGGAGATCGGCCTGGGCGAAACCGGCGATCTGGGTTTCGACAAGCCGCCTGTTCTCGTCATAGCTGACGGATCCGGGAAGGAGGGGCGCACCAAAAGTGTTGAGGAACGCAGTCGATCCCGGACCGAACGGCTCGCCATCGGTGAAGCCGTAAGGGACGCCGCCAAAGGAGATTACCGGAAGATTGGCGGTGAAATTTTCGGAAATGGGTTGCCGGTCCGTTTGGATGTTACGCGAGTAGAAGGCGCCGACCACCCATTGCAGGGGCGATTCCGATTCCGCCGACTGCAACCGGATTTCCTGCACGAAATTCTTCTGCTTGTTGGTGAAATCGGAATTGGCCCTCGCTCCCGGCGGCGGGACAAGCTGTTGCGTCAGATAGCGATAATAATATCTCGTATAATCGGCCCGCTGGCCCTGCAGCCGGTCGTAATAGGAGGTGTTGGAGGTAATGGAGGCAAAGCCGAGGTCCCAGTTGATCCGCAACGCCGGCAGGTAGAAGCGATCGCCTCCCGCCTCCCGGTCGGTGCCGGACAGGGCCGTCAGCGTCGGATCGGTCGCCGGATCGCCTGCCTGGTAGAGGTAACGGGCATATTGCGCCTTGCCGGGGTTGGATGCGGCCAGCCAGAATTGGCCGATGCCGTCATTGTTGTGCAGCTTCTGATAGGTCAGCGAGGGTGTCACCGTGATGGCGTCGCTGAGCGCGAAGACCAGCGCGCCGCGCAACAGAAGCGCCGTGTCGGAATTGGCGTTCTTGTGGATCGTCGACGTCTTGGTGAAGTTTAACGAGTCGCCATAGGATGCGGCCGTGGGATCCACGACCGTGTAGGTTCCATTTACGTCGTCGACCCAGCCGCCATTACGGCGATAATAGGCGCTGACGCGGAAACCTATCTTGTCCTCGACGATCGGGCCGCCGACGGCCGCAGCCGCTTCATAGGTCGGCGCCCCGTTTCGCGTGGTCGCGATTTCGGCGCGGCCGCGATAGGAAAAGTCCTTCATGCTGGGTTCGGTCTGGATGAAGCGGACGGTGCCGCCTTCCGAACCCGCGCCGAACAGCGTTCCCTGCGGGCCGCGAAGAACCTCGACGCGCTCGATGTCGAACAGGCTCGGAAAGCTCGAACTGGGAGCATAGCCCAGATTGCGCGCCTGTATGGGCGTATCGTCGATATAGATGCCTGTGGTGGAAGCACCAGCGCTGGAGGCGATTCCGCGTATGGAAACCTGATTGCCGCCGATCGGGGATTTCTGCAGCGACAGGCCCGGCGTCAGCCGCACCACGTCCGAAAACTCCCTCGCGCCCCTGGCCTGCAGCTCCTGCTGCGAAAATGCGCTGACGCTGATCGGAACCTTGGACAGCGTCTCGGATCGGCGGGTAGCCGTCACCACGATTTCGGCCTGTCCCATATCCCGCGCGTCATTCGCGGACGGTTTCTCCGGCTCCTGTGCATGGGCCGCCGTGGCCGCCGCTACCGCCGTCAACGCCACGCCAATCGACATGGCGCCATATTTGCTTCGAAAACACCCCATTTTATGTGCTCCCCGTTAGCCCTGTGCTTGCGTTCATGACGCAGGTGCCCGGTATCCAATCCCTAACGCATATTCATATGTGTCGCCTGTCAGTGCTACGCCCTGAGTGCCACCGCATCAGGCTTGCAGCGCCAGCAGGCGGAAGCCATGGACGCGATGCGCCGGCCTACTCCTTCGGCAGGATATGATGGCTTCAACCATCGGCCCGCCCGGTAGGTTGAAGAAGCTGCGCGATCATATAGGGCGTCGCTTCATTTTCAATGGTCGGCGGCACGGTCCAATCCTGACCATTGGCGATTTTGCGAAGGAGGTTTCGCAGGATCTTCCCGGATCGCGTTTTCGGCAGCTCCGGAACGACATGCACTTCGCGCAAGGTGGCGATCGCCCCAAGCTCGCGCCGCACGGCCGATATGACCTCCGCGGGCAACTGGTCCGCGTCGAACGCTTTCCGCGCGACGACAAAGCCCAGCGGCACCATTCCCTTGATCGGATCATCCGCGCCGATGACCGCGCATTCGACCACACCGTCGACCGCCGCCACGATCTGTTCCATCTGCCCGGTTGAAAGGCGGTGGCCGGCGACGTTGATGATGTCGTCGGTACGGCCCATGACGAAGACAAAGCCGTCCTCGTCCATATGGCCGTAATCTCCGGTCTCATAATAGCCGGGGAAACGCTGGAAACTCTTCGCAAAGCCCACGGGATTGTTCCACAGGCCGCGAAACGCGCCGGGCGGGAGCGGCTGGCGAACGACGATCGCGCCGCTGCTGCCGGCCGGGCATTCGACCCCGTCCTCGTCCACCACCTGGATGGCATAGCCCGGGACGGGCGGCCCGGCGCTGCCGAGTCGACGCCGGTCATCACCCAGGGACAGGCATGGCGCGATCGCCGGCCATCCCAGCTCGGTCTGCCACCAGTGATCGACGACCGGCAGGCCGCTATGCCGCTCCAGCCAGGTCACCGTGTCGGGATCCGCCCGCTCGCCGGCCAGGAAGATGGCGGTCAGTTCACCCGTGCCGATCTCGCCGAGCAGCCGCGCCTGCGGATCTTCCTTGCGGATCGCGCGGATCGCCGTCGGCGCCGTGAAGAAGGTCTTCACCCCGTTCGCCACGATCGTTCGCCAGAAGACCCCGGCGTCCGGCGTTCCCACCGGCTTGCCCTCATAAAGGATCGTGGTCGCCCCGACGAGGAACGGCGCATAGACGATGTAGCTGTGGCCCACCACCCAGCCGACGTCCGAAGCGGCCCAGAACACGTCGCCCGTGCCGATCCCATAGATGTTCGCCATCGACCAGGCGAGCGCGACCGCATGACCGCCATTGTCGCGCACCACGCCCTTGGGCGTTCCGGTCGTGCCTGAGGTGTAGAGGATATAGAGCGGGTCGCCTGAGTCGAGCATGGCGCAGGGCGGCAATGGGTCGCCGGCGCTTGCTTCTCGCAGCGCCGCCCAGTCGCGGTCGCGTTCCGGTTTCAGTTCTGCGGCAAGCCGGTCGCGCTGGAGCAGCAGGACTCGATCGACCTGGTGCGTGGCGGCAGCCACGGCTTCGTCAACGATCGGCTTATAGGCAATGACGCGACTGCCCTCGATCCCGCAGCTCGCGGTTATCAACAGCGTCGGGCACGCGTCGTCGATGCGTTTTGCCAGTTCGTGCGCCGCGAAGCCGCCGAACACGACCGAATGGATCGCCCCGATTCGCGCACAGGCCAGCAT
This sequence comes from Sphingobium sp. LMC3-1-1.1, assembly GCF_040676285.1. Lineage (NCBI taxonomy): Bacteria > Pseudomonadati > Pseudomonadota > Alphaproteobacteria > Sphingomonadales > Sphingobiaceae > Sphingobium > Sphingobium sp. LMC3-1-1.1. The sequence continues at coordinate 123,660 of NZ_JBEGHQ010000005.1, forward strand.
CGCGAAAATCGCCTCCGGCACCATCGGCATGTAGATGACCACGCGATCGCCGCGCGTGACGCCGAGGCGCAGCAGCATCGCGGCCACGCGCTGGACTTCGTGAAGCGCCTCCCCGAAGGTCCAGTGCATCGAAGTCCCGGTGACCGCGCTTTCATAGACGAGGGCCGTCTGGCTACCCCGCCCCTGCAGCACATGGCGATCGAGGCAGTTATGGCATGTATTCAGGACGCCGCCCGGAAACCAGCCCTCCTCAGGATCGAAGGCGCGGCGCGGCGGTACGGCCCAGTCGACGGCTTCGGCGGCGTCCGTCCAGAACGCCTCGGCATCTTCAAGGCTCCTGCGCCAGGCGGCGGTGTAGCGCGGCTCCATAGCGCCGATCTCATGATTATCGTCATGGGGCATGTCTGTGCTCATCGGGTTTCGTCCCGGCTGTCGGCCTCCGCCGCGACCAGTTGTACGGCCAGAGCCGCCATTTCCGCCGGCGTAAAAACCCGTCCCCGCGTGAGGAACCGTTTTTCGCGGCCATTATCCAGACTGAACATCCCTCCGCGCCCCGGCACCACGTCAAGGATAAGCTGGGTATGCGCCCAGGCGGCTGCCTGCGCCTCCCCGATATAGACCGGGACATCATCCACCATGCCGAGCAGGATGTCACTCCCGCCGATACGAAACCCGTCCGCCGGATAACACATCGGCGAGGAGCCGTCGCAACATCCCCCCGACTGGTGGAACAGGAGCGCGCCATATTCCGCCTTCAATTCGGCGATGAAGGCAAGCGCGGCCGGCGACGCGACGACGCGCGGGACTGCCCCCGACGCATCGGTATCCGCGCCGCCGCTCATCGCAGAGCCCCCTGACCGCCGCGGCGCCGGCCTATGGAGCATCCCCCGCGCCGCATCAGAAGAAGCCGAGCTTCTTCGGACTGTAGCTCACCAGCATGTTCTTCGTCTGCTGATAGTGATCGAGCATCATCTTGTGGTTTTCGCGGCCGATGCCGGACTGCTTGTAGCCGCCGAACGCTGCATGCGCCGGATAGGCATGGTAGCAGTTCGTCCACACCCGCCCCGCCTTGATATTGCGTCCGAAGCGATAGCATCTGTTCACGTCCCGGCTCCAGATGCCGGCGCCAAGGCCATATAGCGTATCGTTCGCGATCTGGAGCGCTTCTTCATCGTCCTTGAACGTCGCCACCGACAGGACCGGCCCGAAGATCTCCTCCTGGAAGATCCGCATCTTGTTGTGTCCGCGAAACACCGTCGGCTCGACATAATAGCCGCCCGCGAGCGCCCCGCCATGCGCAGCCGCCTTGCCGCCCGCAAGCAGTTCGGCGCCCTCCTGCCGGCCGATATCGATATAGGAGAGGATCTTCTCGCACTGCTCGGAAGAGGCCTGCGCGCCGATCATGGTTGCCGGGTCGAGGGGATTGCCCTGCCGGATCGCAGCGACGCGTGCCAGCGCCCGCTCCATGAAACGGTCGTAGATGGACTCGGCGACCAGCGCGCGGCTGGGGCAGGTGCAGACCTCGCCCTGGTTCAACGCGAACATGACGAAACCCTCGATCGCCTTGTCGAGGAAATCATCATCCTCGCGTGCGACATCGTCGAAGAAGATGTTGGGCGACTTGCCACCGAGTTCCAGCGTGACCGGAATCAGGTTCTCGCTGGCATATTGCATAATGAGACGGCCGGTCGTCGTCTCGCCGGTGAAGGCGATCTTTGCGATCCGGCTGGAGGAGGCAAGCGGCTTGCCCGCCTCCAGGCCGAAGCCGTTGACGATATTGAGCACGCCGGGCGGCAGCAGATCGCCGACGATGTCGATCCACACCATGATGGAGGCCGGCGTCTGTTCGGCAGGCTTCAGCACCACGCAATTGCCCGCCGCCAGCGCCGGCGCCATTTTCCAGGCCGCCATCAGCAGCGGGAAGTTCCACGGAATGATCTGCCCGACCACGCCCAGCGGCTCATGGAAATGATAGGCGACAGTATCGTGATCGATCTCTCCGATCGATCCTTCCTGCGCGCGGATCACGCTGGCGAAATAGCGGAAGTGATCGATCGCCAGCGGCACGTCCGCGGCGGTGGATTCGCGGATCGGCTTGCCATTGTCCCAGGTTTCGGCCAGCGCGAGCTTGTCCAGATTGGCTTCCATCCGGTCCGCGATGCGATTGAGGATCAGGGCGCGCTCGGCCACCGGCGTCCGTCCCCATGCGTCCTTGGCGCGATGCGCCGCGTCCAGCGCGGCTTCAACATCCTCTGCCTGCGAGCGCGCGATCTGCCCGACAACGCCGCCGGTGATCGGCGAAACATTGTCGAAATAGCGGCCCGATTTCGGCCCAAGCCACTGGCCATCGATGAAATTGTCATAGCGCGCCGCAAAGGGAGCCTTCATGACCAAATCGGGGCGATCGTCGACAGGCATCTCCATCTCTCTTTCTTTATCGGATTTGAACTACTCGACCGGGGTGCTTCCTCAGCAAGAACCCGATCGATCTTCCTTCAGCCGCGCACGAGTTCCTCGGTAAATTCGGCCACCAGCGCGACATAACCGTCAATCTCCTCGGCCGTGTGGGCGAACGAAGCCTGCGGCCCCGCACTGACGATGCAATCCCAATAGCCCCTGTTGGCCATGAACACCCGCCGGGCGTCGAGCATGTCGAGATCCATCGAGGCGCGTGCCTCCTGATAATTGCGCGGCAACTCGGTCGTCAGGCACATGCCCGACCGCGGCCCGAGGCGAAACGCCCGGCACGGCAGGTCAAGGTCACGGCAGATGGCGTCGATCCCATCCGCCATGCGCGCGCCCAAGGTAGAGATGCGGTCGTAGGCGGCTTCCGTGAGCACATGCTCCAGCATCGCCCGGGCAACCGCCATCGACAGGGCATTGCCATAGAGCGTGCCGCCCAGGCCGATCCCGGACCGGCGGTGGAGGATGTCGAGGTGCCGCTCCACATGATCCGATACTTCGCGGGTCATGCCGTAGGCCGCGAAGGCGACCCCTGAGCCGAACCCCTTCCCCAGCGTCATGAAATCGCTCTTCAACTGCCACTTTCGGGTCAGGCCGCCATAAGCGAAGGAATAGGTGTGGGCCTCGTCAATGCACAGCATCGTGCCTGTCTCGCGCGTAATCTCGCGCAATCCTTCAAGAAAGCCCGGTTCCGGCATCACCAGCGAGCAATTGGTCATCGTCGGCTCTGTCAGCACCAGTGCGACGTCGCCCTGTTTCAGCACGCGCGAAACCGCTTCCAGATCGTTGAACGGCAGGATGATCGTGTCCTCCGCGCGCTTTCCCGACATTCCCTGATATTCGGGGACATTGTGCCCGTCTTGGGAAACGACCAGCGTCTCTTCGAGATGGCCATGATATTTGCCTTCGAACACGACCAGCTTGCGACGGCCCGTCATGTGACGCGCGATCCGCATGATGTCGGTGTTCGATCCGGAAGCCGAGACGGTGAACTGCCATGCCGGCATGCCGGTCTGCGCCGCCAGCAGTTCCGCAGAGACGATGGCATCCTCCGTCGGCAGCAGGAAGTGGGCGCCCCTGCGATATTGCCGGGCCAGTGCTTCCTCGACCTCCGGCACGCCGAAGCCGATCGTCATCGAGAGGTCCGAAACGTTCATGTCGACATAGGAATTGCCGTCCGGATCGAAGAAGCTTGCCCCCTCGCCGCGATCGGCAAAAAGCTGGGGATGGGAATAATAGCCCGCCATCCATGAGTTGGGGACGGCTGCCGGCATCACCGCCAGAGCGCGTTCGCGAAGCGCGTTGGACGCGCCGGTGCGTTGCCTGAAACGGTCAACTTCACGCTGATCGATACGGGCCACACGATCTCGATCCGCCACGAAGCGATCGGCATTACCAGTCTTGAACGACATCATTGAGACAAGCTCCTGCGCGCCGGCGAACCCACCGGCATAAATTTCGTTTTCTGCTTATGGTCCGTTTCTATTCGGACGACGGCGAATAGACCTTCTTGCCCATGAACCATGTCGCCAGCACCTTGGTATCGCCGATCTTTTCGGGATGGCCCGAATGGGCAAGTTCCAGAATGTCCTGATCCACGATGATGAAGTCAGCCGACTTCCCGACTTCCAGCGATCCGATCTCCGCACCGCGATTCAAGGCCCGGGCGCCATTGATCGTGTAGGCGTCGATCACATCTTCGACACTGAGACGCTGCCAGGGGCTGATCGGCTGCCCGCCGCGGCGCGACCGGGTCACCCCCATCTCCATGTTCACGAACGGCTGCGGATCCTGCGTCAGGACTGGCGCATCCGATCCCGCGACAATAACCGCGCCTGCATCCTTGGACGTCTTGGTGGGATAATTGCACTGTTCGAAAAAGCCGTTCGGCTTATGAAGCGCCTCATAGCTGTTGCCGTGCACCTTTTCGAAGAAGGGAACGGTGCTGAGGTCGTATCCGGTGGGTTCGGCATACATCCAGCTGAAGGTATAGACGAGATTCAATCGATCTTCGCCAATGCGCTTGATATCGGCCGGGGTGGCGCACTGGAGGTGAGCCAGCGTGTCCGGACGAGTATAGACGCCATCGGCCTTGCGCGCCGCCTCTATGGCCTCCAGCGCCATATGCACTGCGGCGTCACTGATCGTATGGATGTGTATCGTGTAGCCCTTCAGGTGCGCCTTCATCACATAATCGGCAAAGATCCACGGCGCGTGCTGCGGAATGCCGTAGGAAATCGCACATTGTCCGGGATGGAAGCCGTAGCGCTTGGTGAAATCGGCAATGGCGGTCGGCGAGGACAGGTCAGCCGGAACAGCCCGCGCATAGACGCATTCAGGCGATGAAATGTCGACATAGTCCTTGACGGACAGATTGCCCTGGGCATCCTTTTCGAAAATCGGCTGCAAATAGGGCACGGGGCGGAAGGCCGCGCCGAAGGTGGGCGGAACGTTGTTGGGATTGGCCTCCATGTCGCCGTCCGCGAAGATTTTCACGGAATCCGCCGAAGCGAGCGGATTGCCGGCATATTTCCGCTTGATGGCATCCGCCTGGGTAAAGAGGGCATCCCAGTTCACGCGGCCGTCGGCGTCCCGGAAGTCTTCGGGCGCCCAATATTGCGCCATATTGACGCGGAAGCTTTGCTGCCCGTTCTTCTGCAGCTTGTCATAGACGTCGAAGATGCTGCCCGGTCCGAATATGCCGGTCGACGCCGACGCGGCGGCGTCCCATACCGCCGTAATGCCCCGGCTGTTGAGCGCCTGGGCGAGTCGCTGGGGTTCGGCGAGCAGCTTCGCAAACTCCTCGCGCGATGTCTCCGACGAATCGATGGGGGTCTTGCCCTCGTCCTGGATGTCACCGCTGGGTTCGCCGTGAATGTCGACGCCGACCACGGGCTTGTAATGAGCGAAATCCGTCTGCAGCGTCTTCTTGGAATAGCCGACGGTCTCCCCCTTCGCATTCTTGGCCAGGGCCAGTGCGCGGCTGTTATAGGCGCCATGATGGCCGTCCCAACCGGTCATGACGACCGGATTATCGGGTGCGGCATCGTCCAGCGCAGCCCGGAGCGTGGCGAATTTGGCATCGGTCTGATTGCCGGCCGCATATTCCCATTGCGAAACGGCAAGCCATTTCCCCGGCTCGAGCTTCGCGTCCACGAGGCATTGGCGAACCAGCGTCGCGATTTCCGCAAGCGTATGCGCCTTGGCCTCGAGGTTGCAGCCGCCAAAGTCCACAATGCCCCGAGGATGGATATGCGCATCAACAAGGCCCGGCAGGACAAGCTTACCACCTGCATCCTCGACGACTGTCTTGCTGCCGATAAAGGCGCCTATGGCGGCGTTGCTGCCGACAAATACCAGCTTGCCGTCCTTTACGGCCAGGGCTTCCACGATGCGGTGCGCCCCGTCCACCGTGTAGACGCGGGCATTTTTCAGCACCAGATCGGCCGCGACAGGCCCGCGCGCGATCGCCGGCGCCAGCGGCATCAGGCAGATCGCCAATGATGACGCCAGGGCCGCCCCCCTGAGCCTGGCAGACCAGCGACGTCTGGCCTTAGATCCGATGCGCATCGTCATTTCTCCCGAAAACGGACGGGCCCGACCCCTGAGGCATATATTTCATCGGTCCCTTGCAAGACCATATCTAGCTTCATGCGGCGCTGAAGATCACAGCGTTCCGAGACAGCGCTTTCGACTTTCCGTGCCAATGTCGCCGCCACTCCGTCACGGGATTGAAACATGGTGTAGACTATGGCACGCTCCTGCACTTCATATATGTGGGGGGCACAGCATGCTCGACTTCACCACAAAAAAACTGCCGGAAAGTGGGCGCGCCGCCCGTTATTCCGAAGTGCTCAGTTCTTATTACAGTTCCATTGAATCGGAACGCGAGGTCATTGCCGAGATACAGGAACGGGATACTCTCGACGCATTCTCCATGGCGTTCGATCTGGGCAGGCTGAGCTGCTCCGTCCATAAATGCAATTCGCCGCTTCATCGCTACTCCATGCGCAAGAGCCCGATGCAGTTGGGTCATTCCCTTCAATATATTGTGGAGGGCAATCTCACGATCGTGAGCGACGATCATTGCCATGAAGTCGGCCCCGGCGATCTGGTCTTCCTGCGCTCCCGCAAGCTGCTGGAATATCACACATCATCGTGCGGCAGCAAAACCATAGGCGTGCAACTTCCCTGGGCTCTGGTCCAAAGCCTGGCCTATGGGCGGAACATCTCCCTGGATCGCGTCTTCACGAGCAAGGTCGGAATCGGGGCCTGTGTCGCCTCCTTCATCGACGCGATCTTCAACTCTCGCGCGGATCTTTCCGCAGCCGACTGCGCCGCTCTCCAGGTCGGCCTGGCCGAGGCGATCGTCCAGCTTGGAACCCTGGCGACCGGATCCCTTGCCGATGCGGCGCGAATGGGCCTGCTGAACGACCTCAAGTCGATCGCAACCGCCGCGCTCGACGATCCGGAGCTGAGCCCCGCAACGGTCGCGGCAAGGGCTGGCGTCTCCGTCCGCACGCTGCATCGCGTTTTTCAGGCTTCGGGGGAAACATTCTGGAGCTGGATCCGCGACCGGAGACTTGATCGCTGCTATGCCGAACTCACGGCGCCGACCCATTCGAAACGAACCATTACCGAGGTTGCATTCCGCTGGGGCTTCAACGAACTGAGCACCTTCGACCGCAATTTCCGCAAGCGCTATGGCGCGTCACCACGCAACGTGCGGTCCCTGGCCCAGGCGGATCCGCAATCGGCCTGAGCGGCCAGCTCATCGCGACCCGTCGCCCACCAGGCCGCCGGCTTCCGCCACCATTGCCGTGACTCCGAAACTGACGCTCTCGGGAATCGCGCCGGGCCGGTCAGCCGCGGTGCCGGGCGAAGCGAGTTCGTCGCCGGTACCGACGATCGCCACGCGTGGCCGAACCGCCACCGTCACACTGGCGACATCTGATGCGGCGGCCGCAATCATGGCCTGAGGGGAGAGACGGGTGCCGCGATCGAGCAGCAGCGTGCCGGCGACAAAGTCGCTGGCTATGGCCCGAACATTCCATGCCGGGCCGTAGCCAGCCGTGAACCTGACGTTGCCGCCCTCGCGGATCGCGTGCTCCTGCACGATGCAGCGGTCCGCCCCGGCGGGCATCGGCGCGCCGGTGAAGATGCGCACTGCCTCACCGGCGCTCACAATGCCGGGAAAGCCGAGCCCGGCACGAGATTCTCCCGTCACCCACAGCAATTGATCCGGGGCGGTGGTCGCGTCGCACACCGCATAGCCGTCCATCGCCGCGGTCAGCTGGCTGGGTGAATCCTGCCGTGCGTATAGCGGCTCCGCCAGCACACGACCGGGCGCATTGGCCAACGCCACGGTTTCCGTGCCCAGCAGGGCTTAGACGCCCGGCAGGCGCGCCACTGCCTCGTCGAAGCCAATCGGTGCTGCGCCCATCAGCCTGACCTTGTCCCGAGCCATCCGCCATCGCTGGCCCGGACGGTCATGGCGAAGCCGGGTGCGCGCAATTCCGCCATGGCTGACAGGTCAGCCGCCGATCGAGGCGAGATGCGGCGTGGCGCCGCTATTGCCGTCGTGCAGGCGGTGCGATGGTGCCTTGCGCGCAGTGAGTGCGACGATCCGCTCGACCAGTTCGTCTATCTGTGCATCGTCCTGGAGGAGCGGGCGCAGGTCGAGTCCGCCATCGCCGAACAGGCACAAATGCAGCTTGCCCTCGGCCGACAGGCGGAGCCGGTTGCAGGTAGCGCAGAAATCCTGCGCATAGGGGGCGATGATGCCGATCCGCCCCCTGGCGTCGGAATGGGCGAATTCCACGGCCGGGCCTGCTCCCGGCGCGCGCGCCACGCGTGTCCATCCTGCCCGCGCCAAGGCGTCGATCACGGTTTGACCGGGTAGATGATGGGCCTGGAAGAAAGGCGCATTGTCATTCGTGCGCATCACTTCGATGAAACGCAACGACAGGTCATGGTCACGCACGAAGGCGATGATCGCCTCCAACTCGTCATCGTTGACGCCCCGCATCAGCACGGCGTTCAGCTTGATCGGATCGAACCCGGCGACCCGGGCCGCTTCCACGCCACGCAGTACCTCGTCGAGCCGGTCATGGCCGGTGATCGCCGCGAAGCGAGCAGGATCGAGCGAATCGATGCTGACGTTGATCGCGCTTACGCCAGCTGCTCGCCATTCCGCAGCGTGATCGGCCAGGCGATAGCCGTTGGTGGTCATCGCCACGCGGCGAATGCCCGGCACCGCCGCTACGCGCCGGGCAATTTCGGTGAATTCGGCGCGCAATGTGGGTTCCCCACCCGTCAGCCGAACCTTCCACAAGCCGAGCCGGGCGAAGGCCGTCACCGCCCGCACGATCTCGTCAGGCGACAGATCGGGCGTCCGTCCCGCCGCCTTGCGATAGCCATTGGGCAAGCAATAGGTGCAGCGAAAATTGCAGACATCCGTCAGCGATAGCCGCAGATATTCGAAGCTACGGCCACTGGGATCTGTCAGGCGACCGGATGCCGCCTGCGCCGAACTATCGGAGGGCGCAATTTTCACGGCATGGCGTTCCTGGTCAACGGACAGATCCCCAACTGCATTTTTGCGTCTGATCATTACCAATTCTCAGACGTTGCTCACTCCACTTCTGCGGTTTGGTGCCCGACAATCCTGCTGCTCAGGCGCCGGACATTCACGGGGATGGCGGTCATCCGTGGGATGGCGTTGACGCGCTGATAGAACTCATCGGCGACGATGAGGGCACCGATGGAGACCCCGCCATCCTCGTCCATCTCACCGGTGGCCGGACCAAAGCCGTGCGGGATAGAGATCACGCCCGGACGCATCGTCTCGTCCGCCTCGGCGATCG